>JBMYTN010000004.1:0-44132 GCA_049604415.1 Rhodospirillaceae bacterium
ATATGGCGCGCTCCGCTCCAGCGCCCATTGCGGGCGCGGCCAAGCGGGCTCCGCCCGCGCCCGGCGAGGGCTGAACAAACAAGAGGACCTAGGTATACGGATCGCCAAACTGCCAGAGGGCCTGTAAGCCGGGTTCTGTCCCCCCAAACACCGAAGCATATGGGATGGATGGCCATTCATCTGGGATGCCCGTTGCCGGACACCTCGCGCGACACACCCGGACGGCGGCGCGAAAACCCGCCTTTCCGCGCCCGATTGCTCGGACCGGACTGGCCGTCCCTATTCGGTCTTGCTCCCGGTGGGGTTTACCATGCCGTCCCCGTCGCCGGGGCCGCGGTGCGCTCTTACCGCACCCTTTCACCCTTACCGCGCCCGAAGGCATGGCGGTTTGCTTTCTGTGGCACTGTCCCTGGGGTTACCCCCGCCGGGCGTTACCCGGCACCGTGTTTCCGTGGAGCCCGGACTTTCCTCCCCCATGGGTGGCGCGTGTCTCCGGAAACCGGACGGCGCGCCTTGGGAGTGGCCATCCAGCCCTCTGGCAGTGGCCGGAGAGTAAGAAGCCCCGGCTTTTCAGGCAAGGATGATTGTGGGTAGTTTAAGGATACAGCCTGCGCACCGCAGCCAGTCGCCTTAAAGTCGGGGGTGGGGCGTCGGCCAGCCGATGCTCTTGTTGTCCATCACCAAAAGCGGCCGGGAAAAACCGGCGCAAAAACGCATTCCAGGCCGGATCCGGCTCGGTGACATCATATCCAATCGCCGCTAACGCCTCGACGGGGTCTGGCACTGGCGGGAGGTCTGGGTGCGGCGGATGCGGGAACAGGCCAACGCCATGGGCGGCCAGCAGCGGCCAGTCAAACAGCTCGCCGGGATCCTGTTTCCGGGTTGGGGCAATGTCCGAATGGCCCACCACCCCCTCCGGGCGGATATCCGGATGGCGGCGCAGGATCTCCTGGCACAGGCTGACCACGGCCTCCATCTGAGCCGCCGGGAAGGGATGATAGCCAAATTCATGGCCGGGATTGACGATCTCAATCCCGATGGAACAGGCATTCAAGCCTGTTTGACCGCGCCAAGAAGACAGGCCCGCATGCCAGGCCCGACGGTCCTCAGGCACTAAGGCCAGGCGGCGGCCATCTTCCTCCACCAGCCAATGGGCACTGACCTCGGCCTTGGGGTCGCACAGCCGTTCCAGCGCCGCAACCCCGCTTTGCATACCGGTATAATGTAGGACCAGGGTCGTGATCGCTTGGCCAGAGGGGCGGGCGTCGTGATTGGGCGAGACCATCATGGGGCGGGCTCTCCTTCCGGATCTTGGCTTGGTTGGTTTTGTTTTTGCTTGGCCATCCGTCGCGCCCCCCATTCCACCACGCAGACCCCGATAAAGGTGATCAGACCCCCGATCAGTTTTTGGGCTGAGAGGGTTTCGCCCAAAACCAGCACGCCGGAGATCGCGCCCACCACCGGGGCCAGCAGGGCATAGGGGCTGACCCGGGTCACCGGATGACGGGTCAACAAACCATACCAGAGCGAATGGGCGATGATCGACGCGGCGATGGCGATATAGAGCAACGCCGCCCAACCCATGGCAGAAACGTCGGGCAGGGTGTGGAGTTGGTCAGCCTCCAAAAAAAGCACCAGGGGCAGCAGGACTGGCAAGGTGAACAGGCACAGCCAGCCGGTCATGGCCAGGGGATGCAGGCCGACCAGTTTTTTGACCACCAGATTGGACAACGCCCATCCGGACATGGAGATGAACATCAGAAAGACCGGCCACAGACCGGGCAGATTTGGTTCTCCGGCAATCACGGCGGACCCGCTAAAGGCAATGCCAATGCCAACCCAGCGGATTGGCCCGACGGTTTCTTTCAGCAACAGGGCGGCAAACAGCACCGTGAAGGGCACGCCCAATTGCAACAGGATCGCGGTGGTGCCCGCATCCAGCTCGGTCATGGCCTGGAACAACGCGCCGAAATGCATCACGCCAAAGGTCAGGGCCAGCACGGCGATCCAGGGCAGATGGCGCTTTTTCGGATGGAAGAACGGCACCAGCAACAGGGCGACCAGGGCAAAGCGGATGAAGGTCAGGGTGAAGGGGCTGATTTCGCCCACTCCGACCTTGGCCACGACAATGTTAAAGCCCCATAGAAAGACCACGGTCGCAACCGCCAGGGCGTCGGCCGGGGTCATCGTCTCGGCCTAAGGGGGTGCGGGGGTGAACCCGCCATGGGGGTCACTTGATGCCCCTTGCCCGGGACAGGGATTCCCATGCCGCATTGATGGTCGCCAGCTTGCGGTTGGCATGCTCGATAAAGTCCTTCGGCATGCCCTGGGCGACCAGAAGATCCGGATGGTTTTCCCGCACCAGCTTGCGATAGGCCGCTTTGATGGCGGTGTCATCCATATCCGGGGTGACCCCAAGAACCTCATAGGGGTCCATATCGCCGCTGGAATGGGTGGCGCGGACCCGGTCAAAATCCCGGGGCGGCAGGCCGAAAATATCGGCCACCCGGCGCAGATAGGTGATCTCCGCCGGATGCAGGCGGCCATCCGCATGGGCGATGGTCACCAGGGCACCCAGCAACTCTTCCAGCACCTGCGGGCTGTCGGCAAACATCCGGGCGACTTGGCGGGCGTAGATCTCAAACCCATCCGGGGACTGGGCCGCTGCGGCGAACAGGCGTTCCACGGTGGGCATGGCGTCTGGCGGAATGGCAAAGCAGCGTTTGAAGGTTTCCACCTCGATGGCGGACACTTCGCCATCGGCTTTGGCCATTTTCGCCGACAGGGTGACAATGGCCACGGTGAAGGCCAATTGGCGGGCTGCGTCATTGGCTTTGCGGAAGGTGCTGCCCCAGCGCACGCCCTCATCGGGGCCATAAACCGATTTGCCTTCGCTGCGCATGCGGTCATAGCCATGGCCGACCGAGGCGCCAAGCACGGCCCCCAGCGGTCCACCGATCATGAACCCGCCCACGCCGCCGACGATTTTGCCCCAAATGCTCATAATACTTGGTCCATACCGCCCCTATGCCCTGGCCCCGGTTTGGTCCGGATCAAGGGGCGCATAGCATAGCGGCGCACTAGGGCAACGCAAGCATTATGGATTGGGCAACCGATTACGCTTTTTTGGCGCTTTGTGCGGCCTTGCAATGGGCTTCAATGGCCTCGAAGGGCAGCAGGCAGCATTCATGGCGGCTCTTGTGGGCTGCGACAGGTCGAAACGCTTCCAGAGCACCAAAGGGGCTGTCCGGCGCATCGCCGTCTTCCTTCAGCAAGGCCCGCAGCTGTTTGGTTGCCGCCAAAACGCTGTCCCAATCCTGCCCCTTGGCAGCCTCCGCCAGCATCTGGGCCGAGGCTTGAACCAACAAACAGCCCTTCACCGTGGGGGCAATGGCGGTGATGGCACCGCTGTCTTGGTCAAGGGCAATATCCAGACTGACCCGGTCGCCGCAGAACCGATTGTCACGCCGCAAAGACAGATCCGGCGGGCCGTCTAGGCTGGGCTCTGGCTCGGCCCGGGCGGCGCTGAGAATGGCTTCGTTATAAAGGTCATCAGACCCGACGGGGGACATGGCTCAGGCGTCCTTGGCATCCGGGGCCGCGCCGACCTTCTCGACCAAGACCTGGACTCGCCCGCCGCAGGACAGGCCGACCTCCCAGGCCTGTTCCGAGGAAACCGCAAAATCGAGCAAGCGCGGGGATCCGTCTTCCATCACCTCGAAGGCTTCCCGGATGACCGCGCCTTCAATGCAGCCGCCGGAGACCGAGCCGACAAAGGCCCCCTCGCCATCAATGGCCAGCGCCGATCCGGCGGGCCGGGGCGAAGAGCCCCAGGTCTCGACCACGGTGGCTAGAGCGACCTTGCGGCCCTCTTCCAGCCAAAGCTGGGCCTGGCGGTGGGGATCGGTGGTGGTGTCTAAGCTCGGAGGGGCGGCAGACATCGTTTGTTATCCTTGTCGACGGGCCGGGATGAACAGGTTTGGGTTTTAAGTGTATCGGCTTTGTGGATCGCGAGACATCCTACCAAATGGGGAGCCTTGTGCCGTTGGCCCAAACAAAAGCGCATAAAGGGCACGAATTCAGAGGATTTCCCGATGCTGGAAACGGGCCTTGACCCGGCCCAATGTTTGGTTGAGACCAAAGTAGGATAGCCCCTACGCCCTAGTCGGTTATCCTCCCTCCATCGGCGCGTGTCCTTAGGGGAGGCCTTGGCGTTACTCCTTCAACTGTAACGTCATGGAAAAAACGAGAGGGCGTTGCCATCTAGGTGCTGTGCCGACCGGATGGGGCAAAAAATCCGGCGGCAAGTCATATCCAGGGAGGACAAACATGCCCACCGTGTCCATGACCGTGAACGGACGGCAGGTTTCGGGAGACGTTGAAGCCCGGACCTTGTTGGTCGATTTTATCCGAGAAAATCTAGCGCTGACCGGAACCCATGTGGGCTGTGACACCAGCCAATGCGGGGCCTGCGTTGTCCATGTGGACGGCGTGTCGGTCAAAAGCTGCACCATGCTGGCCGTTATGGCCGATGGCCGCGACGTCTCGACCATTGAAGGCGTTGCCGATGGCGAAGTCATGCACCCGATGCAGGAAGCCTTCCGCGACAATCATGGTCTGCAATGCGGCTTCTGCACGCCGGGCATGGTGATGAGCGCCCTGGATTTGGCCAAGCGCAATCCGGACCCCTCCGAGCAAGAGGTCCGCGACGCCCTGGAAGGCAATATCTGCCGCTGCACCGGCTATCACAACATCGTCAAGGCGGTGCTGGATGGTTGCGCGCGCATGCGTGGTGCCGGTCAGGCTGAAGCCGCCGAGTAAGGCTTTCTTTCCCCCATCTTCGTTTCGGGGCCGCCTCAGGCCTTGAGCTCCTAAAAGCAAATCGACGATACGCCGTTCGCCCCCTGTCCGTCCTGCGCGCCTCTCCAAACGAAGGCCCGCCGGTCAGGTCAAGCCAACAAGCCCAGGGCGGCGGCACAGATCAGGGAGACAACCCCATGTCCGAAAGCGGCATTGGCGCTTCAGTCAAACGCAAGGAAGACCAACGGTTTTTGACCGGTCAAGGCTCCTACACCGACGACCTCAACCGTCCCGGCCAGACCCACGCCTATTTTTTGCGCTCCGCCGTCGCCCATGCGGTGATCAAGAGCATCGACACCTCCGCAGCCAAAGCGGCCCCGGGCGTGGTCGCCGTCTTTGTCGGCTCCGACATGGCCGATGACGGCGTCGGCGGCATCCCGGCGGGCTGGCAGATCCACAATTCCGACGGCACCCCGATGGTCGAGCCACCGCATATGCCGCTGGCCGTGGGCAAGGTGCGCTATGTCGGTGACCACATCGCCTGTGTGATTGCCGAAAGCCTGTCCCAGGCCAAGGACGCCGCCGAGCTGATCGAGGTCGATCTGGAAGAGCTTCCCGCCGTGGTCGATCTGGGCAGCGCCGAGACTAACCCGACCCTGGTCCATGACGAAGCCGCCAAGAACACCTGCTATGACTGGTCCCTGGGCGATAAGGCCGAGGTCGACAAGATCATGGCCGGGGCGCATCACGTCACCGAGCTGCAGCTGGTCAACAACCGCCTGATCCCCAACGCCATGGAGCCCCGTGCTTACATAGGTGATTATGATCGGGCGACCGGCGAATACACCCTCTACACCTCCAGCCAGAACCCCCATGTGATCCGCTTGATCATGGGTGCCTTTGTGCTGGCCCTGCCCGAACACAAACTGCGCGTTGTCGCCCCGGATGTGGGCGGTGGCTTCGGCTCCAAGATCTACCACTATGCCGAAGAGGCCGTGGTGACCTGGGCCGCGCGCAAGGTGTTGCGCCCGATCAAATGGGCTGCGGAGCGCTCTGAGTCCTTCATGGGTGACGCCCATGGCCGCGACCATGTGACCACCGCCCGCCTGGCGATGGACGCAGAGGGCAACTTCTTGGCCTTGGATGTGGACACCTTCGCCAACATGGGGGCCTATCTGTCCCTGTTTGCGCCTTGTGTGCCGACCTATCTGCACGCGACCTTGTTGGCCGGTGTCTATAAGACCCCGATCATCCATTGCCGCATGCGCGCCATGTTCACCAACACCGCGCTGGTCGACGCCTATCGCGGCGCGGGCCGGCCGGAATCGACCTATCTGCTGGAGCGGATTGTCGATAAGGCGGCCAAGGAAATGGGCATTGATCGGGTCGAGCTGCGCAAGCGCAACTTCATCCCGGCGGACGCCTTCCCTTATCAAACCCCGGTGGCTCTGCAATATGACAGCGGCGACTTCTTGGCCTGCCTGACCCGGGCTCAAGAACTGGCCGATGTGGCTGGTTTTGATGCCCGCAAGGCCGAAGCCCGCGGGCGCGGCAAATATCGTGGCCTAGGCTATTCCACCTATGTGGAAGCCTGCGGCATTGCGCCCTCCGCCGTGGTCGGATCCTTGGGGGCCCGCGCCGGTCTGTTTGAAAGCGCAAACATCCGGGTCCATCCCACGGGCTCCGTGACCGTGTTCACCGGCACCCACAGCCATGGTCAAGGCCATGAAACCACCCTGGCGCAGCTGGTCTGCGAAACCTTGGGTGTGCCGATCGAACAGGTCGACATCAGCCATGGCGACACCGGCAAAGTGCCGTTCGGCATGGGCACCTATGGCTCACGCTCCCTGGCCGTCGGTGGCGAGGCAATGATGAAGGCGATGAACAAGATCGTCGATAAGGCCAAAAAAATCGCGGCCCACATCATGGAAGCCTCGGTGGAAGACGTGGAATTCAAGGACGGCACCTTCTCGGTGGCCGGGACCGACAAATCCATGGCCTTCGCGGAAGTCTCCCTGGCTGCCTATGTGCCGCATAACTATCCGCATGATGAGCTGGAGCCGGGTCTGGAAGAGCAAGCCTTCTACGATCCGACCAACTTCACCTATCCGGGTGGCTGCCATATCTGCGAAGTCGAGATCGATCCGGAAACCGGTGTGGTCGAAGTGGTCAAGATGACCGCCGTGGATGATGTCGGTCGTGTGGTCAATCCGATGATTGTCGCCGGTCAGATCCATGGCGGTCTGGCCCAAGGCATTGGCCAGGCCCTGCTGGAAGGCGCGGTCTATGACGAAAACGGCCAGCTCGTCACCGGCTCCTACATGGATTACACCATGCCACGCGCCGATGACGTGCCGAGCTTCCAGGTCGACACCTCTCCGACCCTGTGCACCCACAACTCCTTGGGTGTGAAGGGCTGCGGCGAGGTCGGGGCGATTGGCTCGCCGCCCTCCGTGATCAATGCGGTGCTTGATGCGCTGGAAGATCTGGGCGTGACTGACATTTCCATGCCGGCCACCCCGTCCAAGGTTTGGAACGCCATCCAAGATGCCGCTCCGGCCCAAGCCGCCGAGTAACGACACCTCAAACGGGACACACATTCCCAGGAGATACGACAGATGTATTCCTTTGAATATCAACGCCCCGCCGGGGTGGATGCCGCTGCGGCCCAGCTGGCTGAGGATGACGAGGCCGTGGTCATTGCCGGAGGCATGACCCTGATCCCGACCCTGAAGCAGCGTTTGGCCCAGCCGACCAAAGTGGTGGATTTGCGCGATTGCGCCGATCTGGTCGGCATCAAGGTCGAAGGCGACGCAGTGGTGATCGGGGCCATGACCACCCATGCCGCTGTGGCGGCCTCCGCCGAGGTCGCTGCGGCGATCCCGGCTCTGGCCAGCCTGGCCGGGGGCATTGGTGACATTGCCGTGCGCAACCGGGGCACCATTGGCGGCTCTGTGGCCAATAATGACCCCGCTGCCGACTATCCCAGCGCCGTTCTGGCTCTGGGGGCGACGGTGATCACCAATAAGCGCTCCATCGCGGCGGATGATTTCTTCGTCGACCTGTTCGAAACCGCCTTGGAAGAGGGCGAGATCATCACCGCGATCTCCTTCCCCAAGACCGCCAAAGCAGGCTATGCCAAGTTTGACCAACCGGCCTCGCGCTATGCCCTGTGCGGCGTGTTCGTGGCCAACACCGCCTCCGGGGTCCGCGTTGCGGTCACCGGGGCCGGTCAGGCTGGGGTGTTCCGCAGCGAAGCCCTCGAAGCCGCTCTGTCCGCCAGCTTCACCGCCGATGCGGTGGCCGGGGTTGCGGTTTCGGCCGATGGCCTGAACGATGACCTGCATGGCGATGCGGCCTACCGGGCCAATATCATCAAGGTGATGGCCAAGCGCGCCGTGGCCGCTGCGACCGCCTAAGGTCTCGATGCTGATTTACCTTTGAGGAAAGGGGCGGTTCCTGTTCATTGGGACCGCCCCTTTTTCGTCGTCCCGTTATGCCTCTTTGAGCAGTGAGTGCCCGATCATGTCAGCCCCCCCATCCTCCGACCTGCCAACCTCCGTAGATGCCACCTTGGATCTGCTCGACAGCGGCGGCTATGTGGCCAACCGGGCGCTGGGCACTGCGCTCTATTTGGCGCTCTGCCTGCGGCGGCCCTTGTTCCTGGAGGGCGAGGCCGGGGTCGGCAAAACCGAAATCGCCAAAGTGCTGGCCCAGACCCTGGATCGGGATCTGATCCGGCTGCAATGCTATGAGGGCCTGGATGTGTCCTCAGCGGTTTATGAATGGAATTTCGCCCGGCAAATGCTGGAGATCCGCATGGCCGAGGCCCTGGACAGCGATCCGGAGGCCGGGCGGCAAAAGGATCTGGTCGATCTGCGCTCGACGCAAAGGGGCGCGGTGGATCCGGTGCCCGGTGCCGAGATGGCCGGGGATATGCCCTCAGAGGCCGACCAACGCCGCGCCGCCCTGGAAGCGGATCTGTTTTCTGAACGGTTTTTGATCAAACGCCCGATCCTGCGCGCCCTGGAACCCGGATTGTTGGGCAAGGCACCGGTGCTGCTGATCGATGAGCTGGATCGCACCGACGAGCCCTTTGAGGCCTTCTTGCTTGAAGTGCTGTCCGATTACCAAGTCACCGTGCCGGAAATCGGCACCATCACTGCGCCGGAACCGCCGCTGGTGATTATCACGTCAAACCGGACCCGGGAAATCCACGACGCCATCAAGCGCCGCTGCTTTTATCACTGGGTCGATTATCCCAGCGCCGAGCGGGAAAAGGCGATCCTGGCCCGCAAAGCCCCGGAAGCCCCGGACGATATCGCCGCCCAGGTGGTCGCCTTTGTGCAAAAGATCCGCACCCTGGATCTGTTCAAAAATCCCGGCGTGGCCGAAACCATTGATTGGGCCATGGCGCTCACCCGCCTGGACCGGATGAGCTTGGATCCGGAGGTGGTCAATGACACGCTCGGCACCTTGCTGAAATACCAGGACGACATTGCCCGGATCCAAGGCTCCGAGGCCGCGCGCCTGCTTGATGAGGTCAAAACGGATCTGGCCAAGGCCGATGCGGGCGATGGACCGCCCAAGGCCAATATCGGCTTTGAACCGGTGCCGGTCACCAAGGCATAGGCGGCGACACCCGTGGAGGAGACGCCAAGCCTGGCCCCGGACCCGCCGCAGCCGGACAAGCCCTTTGCCGAGGGCGGCCTGCTGGCGGAAAACATCCTGCATTTCACCCGAGTGCTTCGCCGGGCTGGATTGCCGGTCGGGCCAGGGCGGACCCTGGAAGCCGTCGAGGCTGTCCGCGCCGTCGGGGTGCGCAACCGCACCGATTTTTATTGGACCCTGCATGCGGTTTTTGTCCACCGCCGGGACCAGCGCGAGATCTTTGACCAGGCCTTCCACATGTTCTGGCGCAAGCCGGATTTCCTGGAACGGCTCTATGCCATGCTGCTGCCGACCATTGGCACCGCCGAGCATGAGCAAAATGCCGAGCTGTCGCCGCGTGTCGCCGATGCTTTGCGCGGCGATCAGGAGCCGCCGGAGGACGAAGAGGGGGCCGATACTCCCGAGCAAGAGGACCTGCCCGGCCAGGAAATCGAGGTCGACGCCACCCTGACCTTCTCCGCCCAGGAGGTTTTGGCGGGCAAAGACTTTGAGAAAATGACCGCCGCAGAATTTGCCGAGGCCAAGCAGGCCATGGCCCGGCTGGTCTTGCCCTTAGAGCAAGTCCGAACCCGACGCTGGCGACCCGATGCCGCCGGGTCGCGGCCAGACCCCCGGGCGACCTTGCGTCTGGCCGGACGGCGGGGCGGGGCCTGGGTTGACCTCTGTCGGCGGTCGCGCAAAACCCGCCGCCCTCCGGTGGTGGTGCTCTGTGACATTTCCGGCTCCATGGAGCGCTATGCCCGGATCTTCCTGCATTTCCTGGTCGCCCTGGCCAATGACCGCGACCGGGTCCATGGCTTTTTGTTCGGCACCCGGCTGACCAATGTCACCCGGCATTTGCGCCATCGCGATCCGGATAAGGCGGCTGAAGCGATTTCGGAGGCCGTGGCCGATTGGTCCGGCGGCACCCGCATCGGCCCGGCTTTGGCGGAGTTCAACCGGGTCTGGTCCCGACGGGTGCTGGGCCAAGGGGCCATGGTGTTGCTGATCACCGATGGTCTGGACCGGGAGGACACTTCGGTTCTGGATCGGGAGGTGGAACGGCTGTCCAAATCCTGTCGTCGCCTGATCTGGCTCAATCCGCTGTTGCGCTGGGATGGCTATCTGCCCAAGGCCCGGGGGGCCCGCAGTCTGATCCGCCATGTGGACTCCTTCCGCCCGGTCCACAATCTGGCCAGCCTGTCCGATCTGGCACGGGCCTTGTCAAACACCGCGCCGGGCCTAGATCCATCGGGGGACCCCGCGCGCTGGCGTCGTTTGCTGGAGCGGGTCGATGCGGAAGACCAACAGCACAGCTAAGCCAAACGACTGTTGGGCCCCTCTGGAGGAATAAGCACATGGACCAAGCGCTGTTGCAGGCCCTAAACGCGGCCCGAGCCGAGGCGCAGCCGGTGGTGCTGGTCACCGATACCAGCGACGGGGCACAGCGTTTGATGCGACCAGACGGTCCCGCAGAAGGCGGCTTGCCCTGGGATGCGACCCTGGAGGCTGCCGCGCGCTCGGCCCTGCAATCGGACCGGGCCAGCACGGTGGAAACTCCGGAGGGGCGGCGCTGCTTGGTCCAGCCCTTCAATCCGCCTTTGCGGATGTTGATTGTTGGGGCGGTCCATATCTCCCAAGCCCTGGCCCCCATGGCTGCTATTGCCGGGCATCAGGTCATTGTCATCGATCCCCGGGGGGCCTGGAGCACGCCGGAGCGCTTTCCAAATATTGAGCTGAACCAGGATTGGCCCGACGAGGCGATGGAGGCTCTGAAGCCCGACAGTCGGACCTCGGTGGTCACTCTGACCCATGATCCGAAACTGGATGACCCGGCCCTGATTCATGCCCTATCCAGCCCGGCCTATTATGTCGGGGCCTTGGGCAGCCGGAAGACCCATGCCGCCCGGGGTACACGCCTGGTCAATGCCGGTCTGATCGAAGAGCAGGTCGGGCGCATCGCTGCCCCCATTGGTCTGGATATTGGGGCGTCCTCGCCAGCGGAAATTGCCGTGTCGATCCTGGCCGAGGTCACCTTGGCGCTGCGCGGCTCCAAGGCCTCGCGCAAGGCCGCCGAAGCGGCCCAGGCGGCTGCCGCCACGCCCGGGGCCTAAGGAGCAGTCAGATGAAATTTGGATCCTTTGCCACCGAGGCCATTGCCGACATCCTCAGCGATGCCAGCGCCGGTCCGGTCATCCTGGCCCATTCCTTAACCCTACCGCCGGAGGACCCCAACAAGGGGGGGAAAGGTCGTAAGATTCCCAAGGGCACGCGCCTGACCCCAAGCCTGATCGCCGGGATCCAGGGCGCTGGAATTGCCTCAGTGATTTGCGCCCGGCTGGAGGCAACGGACATCCACGAGGATGAAGCCGCCGCCCGGATCGCAGCGGCCTTGGCGGGGCCGGGGATCCGCGCCGCCGAGCCCTTTACTGGGCGGGCCAATCTGTTTGCCGAACAGGCCGGGATCTTGGTGCTCGACCGCGACAGCCTGAACATCGTCAATGCCTTGGACGAGGGCATGACCGTGGCCACCCTGGAGCCCTATGCCAGCGTGCTGCCGCGCCGGATGCTGGCCACGATTAAGGTGATCCCCTTTGGTCTGCCTGCGGACCTGGTCGACCATGTGGTCAAGCTGATCACGGAACAGCATGCGGAGATGGCTGTTGCGCCCTTCACGGTCAAACGGGTCGGGCTGATCCAAACCGAATTGCCGCAAACCGCCTCTGCCATGCTTGATAAAACCCGGACCATCACCGAGGCCCGGGTCGGTCAATATGGGGCGAGCATCACCTTTGAGCGCCGGGTCGGCCATGACGCAAACGAACTGGCCACAGCTTTGCGGGAGGGCTTGGCCCCACAGCCCGATGGCGAGAGCCTGGATTTGATTGCCGTGACCGGGGCGTCGGCGATTGTGGATCGTGGCGATGTCATTCCCGCCGCCATCGAACAGGAAGGCGGTCGGGTGGTGCAATTCGGCATGCCGGTGGATCCGGGCAATCTGATCCTGTTTGGCCGTGCCGATGATGGCCGCCCGGTTTTGGGCCTGCCCGGCTGTGCTCGGTCTCCGGCCCTGAATGGCCTGGACTGGGTCATTGCCCGGCTCTGTGCCGATCTACCCATGGGGGCTGCGGAACTTCGGGCCATGGGGGTCGGCGGGCTGCTGAAGGAAACCGGGGCCCGGATGCAACCCCGGGCTGGGGGCAAACAGGCCCTCGAGCATCCCGAAGCGCCGCAGGTGGCCGCCATCCTGTTGGCTGCCGGGCTGTCCCGGCGCATGGGGGCGCGGGACAAGCTGACCCTGCAGCGCGACGGCAAGCCTTTGGTGGCCCATGCGGCCAGGGCATTGGTCAGTGCCAAACAGGAGGCCGTGTTGGGCTCCTTGATCGCCGTGACCGGTCCGAAAGGCGAGGCCGTGGGGGCAGCCTTGGCCGAGCAAGGCTTTACCCTGGTCCAAAACCCGGACCCAACCGCCGGGCTGTCGAGTTCTCTAAAGCGCGGTTTGGCAGCCCTGCCCGAAGCCACCGGGGCGGTGTTGGTGGCTTTGGGCGACATGCCCGATGTGTCGCCAAAGGTCATCGCCCGGCTTGTCTCCGCCTTTGACCCTGTCGAGGGTCGGTCGATCTGCATCCCGACTTTCACCGGTAAGCGCGGCAATCCGGTGCTGATTGACGCGGCTCTGATCCCGGAATTGATGGAAATCGAAGGCGATATCGGGGCCAAGGCGGTGATCGCCCGGGATCCCAGCCGGGTGGTTGAGGTCGCCATGGATGATCTGGAGGGCGGCATCGGGCAAGGCATCCTCAGAGATGTGGACACCCCGGAAGCTGCGGCGCGCTGGGAACGCACATAACCAGTGCCGCCCCGCCTTCAGGACATCGGTAACAAAATCCGTTCACCGTTGCGTGAGGCTCGTGGTGGTCCTGTCACGGGCGCGTGAGTGGCCATTGTTTGGAGAGCAGGCTCGGATTAGGTCCGGGGGGAGACGGCGCCACAGTCCATATGGGACCGGCTGCCGATACGCCTTCTCTTCCCAGCCCAAGAGGTTCCCACCCATGTCCGCTCTTCCCCCGATGTCTCTGAGCAAAACTTTGCTGTCCAAGGCCCGCTTGTCCGTCTTTGCCGCCGCCCTGCTTGGCGGTGGACTGGTGATGGCGGTTGATGGCGTCCAACCGGCCATGGCCTTCCAACAAAATGTTGCATCCGAGGTCAACGTGGATGCCGATGGTCTGGCTCTGCGTGGCTATGACCCGGTGGCCTATTTCACTTTGGGTGCGCCGACTGAAGGCGACCCGGCGATCACCGCGACCCATAATGGGGCGACCTATCGCTTTGCCAATGCGGAGCATCTGGCCAAGTTTTCCGCCGATCCGGACAAATACGCCCCGGCCTATGGCGGCTACTGCGCCATTGGCACCTCCTTTGGCCGCAAATTCGATGGCGATCCGAAGCTGTGGGACATTGCCGATGGCAAGCTCTATCTGAATGTCGCTGAGGGTCCGCATAACCGTTATTTGGCGGAAAAGGCCCAGGTCATCCCGCGCGCCGATTCCAAATGGGACGCCATTAAGGCCAAGGCCCCGAGCGATTTGAATTAGAACCCAAACAGTATTTGGTCGGAAGCGGGGTGAGCCTCGCTTCCCGCCTTTAGGCTCCGCCGTCAGGCGGGGCCTTTTCTTTGCCCGACAGCAGGGGAGCGGCCTGTTTGACCGCCTCGCTCAAAAAATCGATCACAGCGCGGATCCGGGCGGAATGGCGTAGTTCCTCATGCACGACCACATAGAGATCCCGGCGCAGGCCGTCCTGGGGCTTGAGCACTGGCGTTAAGGCTGGGTCCCGGGCGGCACAGATGGCGGGCAGCACCGCCAGGCCCAATCCGGCGCGCAGGGCCGCCATATGGGTCGACAGATCATTGGCCATCAGCACCGCTTTGGGGTTTTTCACCAGCTTGTGGAACCAATTGGCCATGGGAATGTCGCGCTGGGCCTCATCCCAAAGCACAAAGTTGCACTGACGGATCTCGTCCAAATGATGGGATGGGCAATGCCGGGCGACATAATCGCGATGGCCGTAAATGCCATGGGCCACCACACCCAATTTGCGCACCACCAGGCGGCCTTGGCTGGGCGGGGTTAGGCGCAGGGCCAGATCGGCCTCGCGCCGTGTCAGGTTCAGGTTTTGTACGCCGCTGATCAGCTCCAGGGTGATCCCAGGATGTTTGGCTTGCAGCAACGGCAAGGCAGGCACGATCAGATGGACGCCAATGGTGTAGGATGCGGCAACGCGGACAGGACCGCTCAGCTGCTGGTCCTCGCCCAACAAATCCGCCTGCAGCCGGGTCAAGGCACCATCAACCTCTTCCAAGCGATCCAGCATGGCCTGTCCGGTATCGGTCAGTTGATAGCCCCTGGGCAGGCGCTGGAACAGGGTGGTTTGCAAGGCAGTTTCCAGGGCGCTGATGCGCCGGGACAGGGTCGCCGGGCTGGACTGGATCTGGCTGGCGGCATCGCTCAGATTGCCGGTGCGGGCCACAGCGAGGAAATGGCGCAGGTCATCCCAGTCCATGTTTCAAGGCCTTCTAGAGTTTCATATATGAAAACAAGATTTCAAATTATGACATGGTAAATTTGCATTTGAAACGCAATCTTTGGGTCAGGCCGTTGCTTCACGGCGCTTCACAGATCCCAACCCGGAGACTTGACCCATGACCCAGTTTGTTTTTCACACCCCCGAAACCGCCCCCGCCGCTGCCGCTGCTCGGTTGGACAAAGCCCAGAAAACCATGGGCTTCATCCCCAATCTGTGGGCTGCCATGGCCGATGCCCCGCAGCTGCTGGAAGGCTATCAAACCATTGCCGCGTTGTTCGACAAGACCTCCTTCTCTGTCACAGAGCGCCAAGTGGTGCTGATCACCGCCAATTTCGAACATGAGTGCACCTATTGCATGGCCGCCCACTCCCGGATGTCCCTGGCCCAGGGCGTCAGCCAAGAGGTTGTTGATGCCCTGCGCGACGATACCCCGCTGCCTGAGCCGAAGCTGGAAGCTCTGCGGACCTTCACCCGCGCCGTGATCGCCGCCCGGGGTTGGGTGGATGATGCCGACACCAAGGCCTTCCTGGCCGCTGGTTATGAAACCAAGCATGTCCTGGAAGTCATTCTCGGCCTGTCCCTGAAGGTGATGAGCAACTACACCAACCATTTCGCCGAGACCCCGCTGAACAAGGAAATCACCGACTACGCGTGGTCCAAGCCGCTGCCGCAAGCCGCCGAATAGGGGCGCTGACCGCACTCTCAGCAAGCGTTTGAACGCATAAAAAAAAGGCGATGGAGTGATCCATCGCCTTTTTCTTATTCTCCACCAGCATTGAAAGGTGCCACGGACAGGTCAATCTCTGCGCTGGTTGTGAATAGGGTGGAGCTCCGGAATGCGCGGTGTGTTGGTGATTATTCTGATCCTGATGATCCCCATTCTATGGATCAACCGGTCCATTCAGTCCGAGGATTATCTCTGCACCGCGACCATGCCCGCCGACCGGGTTGGCCAGAGCTTTGAGGTCGGGTTCAGCATCCCCCCCGATTGGGTCACCGAAACCATGAGCCGGATCAGAGGGCTGGCCAGCTTCACTGTGCCGGGCTCGACTCACACCGTCAGCATCGATGGCTTGATGGTCACCGACCGGGAGTATTCGGCAGTGCTCGACGACCCGGAGGTGATGGTCTCCTTGGTGTTTGATCGCTACTTGCGCACCGCGCGCATTGTGGCGGATTGGAAAGGGGCCAATGCCGGGCAGCAGGATGTGTATGAAGGCCAATGTGACTTGGCAGAATGACGGGCCTTATCGTGACGGGCCTTAAAAGGTCTTTTGAAAAAACATGCTGTCGCAGGACATGCGGGGGAAGTTTTCCGGCAGGTCATCAGCGCTCAGGGCATCAAAGCCCTGGCGTCGGTAAAACTGCTGGGCGGCCCGCATCACCCCGGTGGTGCCCAGCACCACCAGATCCAAGCCCTGGGCCTTGCCATGGGCCAACAAGGTCGCCATCAAGCGGTCGGCGAGGCTGGTTTGGGCTTTGTCTGATCGGCCCCGATGGTCCTGGCGGACAAACATTTTCCGTAAAATCCCCATCCGCTTGCCATCGGGCAAGGGGGTGCCTTCGATCAGCGCAATGCTACCGATGATCTCTTGGCTGTCCGCATCCACAGCGACCCAGAATTGACCCGCCCCGCAGTGATAGGTGCCGGGCACATCGATCAGATCGGGTTGATCCTGCAGGGAAATATCGATGCCGAATTCCTGCTGTTGGATTGGCAAGATCAGATCAATCACCGCCTGCCGGTCGGTCTCGGTCCAGGGGCGGATGGTAGTGGACATCGTTTCTGCAGTCATCGGGCACCCGGTTTTCGGAGGGCAGATGGCCCACCCCTTGCTAGCCAAAATACTAGTGTCGGGAATCCGACAGATGACGTCATGCGATTTTTTGTCCTATCGCACTCTCTTCAGTCTTCAGGGGTGGTCGTGATGCCAGCGCCAATTTTGCAATTTTATATGACCCCCGGCTCCTGCTCGACCGGGATCCATATCCTTCTCGAAGAGCTGGACCTGCTGTTCAGCGCCCACATCGTTGATTTGCTGGCGGGGGACAGCAAAAAATCCGAGTTCCTGGCCATCAACCCCAAAGGCTCGATCCCGGTGCTGGTCCGTCCTGACGGGGTGGCCTTGGCCGAATTTCAGGCCATTGCTTGGTGGTTGGCTTTGGCCTATCCCAAGGCCGGATTGCTGCCCGACGGGGCTGAGGCCCAAGCAGAGGTGCTCGAAGTGCTCAGCCATGTGGTCGGCACCATCCATTTGCAGGGTTTCACTCGGGTGTTTGTGCCGGAACGGACCATGTTCCGCGAGGAAGATCGGCCGCGTGTTGTGGCTCAAGGCCGCCAGATTGTTGCCCAGGGCTTCTCGATCCTGGCCAAGCGGCTGGCGGGGTCTGAAAGCGGTTATCTGTTCGAGCGGTTTTCCATCGCCGATGCGGCGCTGTTCTATGTCTGCTTCTGGGCCGACCGTTTGGCGGAGCCGCTGCGGTTGCCGCCGCCTTTGCAGGCCCATTACCAAAAAATGCTGACCCGGCCCAAAGTGCGTCAAGTGTTGATGGAGGAGGGCTACCGGCCCGAGATACAAAATAAAGGTTGATAAAGCCCATTCAGGTCACAACCTTACCGCCATGCGCAAATTTCCTTCCGAGCCCCCGCAGGCTGAGCCGGAATCGGGCCGCAGTTGGTCCATTGTCTGGCGGCTGTTGCCCTATCTCTGGCCCGCCAATGAACCGGCCCTCCGCTTTCGGATGGTTGTGGCCTTAAGTCTTTTGGTGTTGGCCAAGGTGGTCAATGTCTATGTGCCGATCTTTTTCAAGCAAGCGGTCGACGCCCTGACCCTGGAGGGGGACTCCGCGCCCCAAGCCGGGGCCGCCGACGCAGCGCAAGCGGCCACCGGCTTAAGCGGCACGGAGCTGGCTTTGGTGGCGGTGCCCATTGGGCTGATCGTCGCTTATGGCTTGGCCCGGCTGGGTCACCAGGCCCTCAACGAATTGCGCGATTTGGTGTTTGCCCGGCTGGTGGAGCGGGCGATGCATAAGGTCGGCCTGCAAACCTTCCGCCACCTCCATGCCCTGTCCCTGCGCTTCCATCTGGACCGCCAGACCGGTGGTCTGTCCCGGGTGATCGAACGCGGCACCCGGGGCATCGAGGTCATTTTGCGGATGTTTGCCTTCCGCTCTGGCCCGGCCCTGATCGAATTGCTGATGGTCTGCGTGGTGTTGTGGACCTTCTATGATTGGACCTTCCCGGCGGTGCTGGTCGCCACCTTGGCGGCCTATGTGGTCTGGACCCTGATGATCACCGAATGGCGTCTGGGTTTCCGCCGGACCATGAACACCCATGATGCGGAGGCCAACACCAAGGCGGTAGACAGCCTGCTGAATTATGAAACGGTCAAATATTTCGGCAATGAGTCCCACGAAGCGCGGCGTTTTGACCGGGCTCTGGCGGCCTATGAGGACGCTGCGGTCTATTCCCACAGCTCGCTCTCGGTGCTGAATATTGGCCAGGGCGCGATCATTGGCATTGGCTTGGTGATCCTGATGATCATGGCTGCCCAGGGCATTGTCGATGGCCGCATGACCGCCGGCGATTTTGTGCTGGTCAACGCCTATCTGCTCAATCTCTACATCCCGCTGAATTTCTTGGGCATGGTCTATCGCGAGATCAAACAGGCGATCACCGATATGGAGATCATGTTCGGCCTGCTCGACACCCCGCCGGAAGTGGTGGATCCGCCTGAGAGCCCGGCTCTGGCGGTGTCAGGCGGGGAAATCCGCTTCGAAGAGGTGGAGTTTTCCTACAACCCGGACCGCCCGATCCTGAAGGGAATTTCCTTCACCGTGCCCGCTGGCAAGACCGTCGCCTTGGTTGGGCCGTCCGGGGCGGGCAAAAGCACCATCTCTCGGCTGTTGTTCCGATTTTATGATGTCACCGCCGGGCGGGTCACCATCGATGGCCAGGATGTCCGGGATGTGAGCCAGGACAGCCTGCGCGCCGCCATCGGTATCGTTCCTCAGGATACGGTGCTGTTTAACGACACCATTGGCTACAATATTGGCTATGGCAATCCAGAGGCCGATCAGGAGGCTCTGGAGCAGGCCGCCCGCATGGCCCAGATTGACCGCTTCATTGGTGCTTTGCCGGAAACCTGGGAAACCCGGGTTGGTGAGCGTGGCTTGAAGCTATCCGGTGGGGAAAAACAGCGGGTGGCCATCGCCCGGACCATTCTGAAGGATCCGGCGATCCTAATGTTTGACGAAGCCACCAGTCAGCTCGACAGCCATACGGAACAGGAAATCCAAAGCGCCTTGCGTCAGGTGTCCAAGGGCCGGACCACTCTGGTCATTGCCCACCGGCTGTCCACCGTGGTCGATGCCGACGAGATCCTGGTCCTCGAAGAAGGCCGGATTTTTGAACGTGGCACCCATGCGGCGTTGATGTCTGCGGATGGGGCCTATGCGGCCATGTGGCGGCGCCAGCAAGAAGCCGCCCGGCGGGAGATCGCGGCCCAGGAAGATGCCCGTGCCGAGGCGGAATTGGCCGACCAAATGGAACGCTCGGTGATGCCGCCTGCGGATGTGCCGATGTAGGAGCAAGAGCCCGCTTTGCTTACCCAACCAAGCGCCCAGTGGCCAAGCGGATCGGATTGCCGTTCAAATCCAGGGCGAGACGCTCCAGATCATGATCATCGCGGATCCGTTGCAGGGGCTTGTTGTCGAGCCCGGCCATATCCGCCAAACCTTTGCGCATAAAGCAGGCCCGTCCAGGAATCGCATCGATCAGCATGTAGCCCTTCAGTCCGGTCAGCGCGACCAAGCTTTTGAGGGAACAGCCAATCCCCGCCCCTTGGTTCTGGACAAAATCAATGTCAAACGGGATCGAGGCATTAAAGCCGCACAGCACCATGCCCGGATCATGGGCCATCATGCCAGCCAGCAAAGCATAGTCCTCGCCATGGCAGTCCAGACGCAGCAAGCCGAAGGAGCGGGGTGCGCCAAGCTCTTTTAGGCTGGGATCAAGGGCGCGGGCCGGATCCCGGTCGGCCAAATCGACTTCCAACGAGCTGCCGGTCCAAGAGCGATCTTCTAGAGCTTGCACCAAAGACGGATCCAAGGGCAGATCCAAGGCCATGGTCATGGCTTCGGTTTGATGGCTGCCCGCGACCTCGACGGGTAAAGTGGCCTGGCCGATTGGCATGGCCAGAGACAGATCGGCATACCAAAGGGTCGGCATGCGCACGCGGGACAACAAGCGTGAAACCATGTCCCATTCAGTGGTGGCGGCTTGGGGGCGGCGGGACTCTGACATGGGGCCTCTGGGGGATGCGGAGCATGGAGGTTTGGACCCTAGCGGCAACGCCGATCAGTGCGCGCTTTAGATCCAGCGGCGCAGACTGTAGCAAATCCAACAGCGCATTGCCTGCTCTATCTGTGGCATCACCTAGGCCGTAGACTCATAAACGGGACGTTTTTGGCTGCTAAATTGGCTTAATCTGGTTGTTTGTCGCATTTTCGAACCGCCGAACCGGACCCACTTCGGCTGAAAATGCTCCAGATCCTATCAGGCAAGGGTCGAAGATCGGGCTGGTGGCCCGGTCGAGGTCCCTTAACGCCATAGGATGACGCCAATTTGCAGTCCTTTGGAGAGGGTGAAAACACCGGACGAATGCGTCGGAAAACCTTGAAAATGCACCACATTTCCTGCAGTTTCCCTCTTGTTCTTCCCGTGTTTTCACGCCTCCCAAAATCCGTTCCGTTTTTGAGTTTACGGCCTAGTTTACCTCCAGGGTTCAGGGCCATATTGTTGGCCTTTAGACAAGTGATGGAGACAGACCCGGTATGACCGACAGCACCGCCCGGCCCAGAGCCTCCCAAGAGGATTTGCTCGCCAAGCTCACGGCCTTGGATATCTCCCATGAGGTTTTTTCCCATCCTCCGGTGTTCACGGTCGAAGAAGCCGCTGCCACCCATGGCACCATCCCCGGGGTCCATTGCAAGAACCTGTTTTTGCGCGATGCCAAGAAAAAGCCCTGGCTTGTGGTCTGTCCCTTTGACCGCGCCATTGATATGAAAGCCTTGCCTGATTTGATCGGCTCGAAGCGGTTGTCATTCGGCTCTGCGGATCGTCTGATGGAATATTTGGGGGTGGAGCCCGGCTCGGTGACCCCCTTTGCCCTGATTAATGACCCCGACCACACTGTCCGCGTGGTGCTTGATGCCTGGATGATGGAACAGCCGATTGTGACCTATCATCCCTTGGTCAACACAGCGACGGTCTCCCTGGCCTCCGGGGATCTGCTGCGCTTTATTGCCGATTGTGGTCACGACCCGGCCATTGTCGATTTGCGCGGCATGTCGGCCTGAACAGGAAAAAAGAAGCCATGGACGGGAGCACGGAGCAGAACCCAAACCGGCGCGGGGACCGGGATGCGGCTATGGAGGCGCTTTCCAATCTGTTGGGGTCCCGCTTTTCCAGAGTGCCCGCCGTGCTGGAAGCCCATGGCCATGGCGAATCCTATCACACACCCCAACCGCCTGATGGGGTGGCCTTCGCCCAGTCCACAGAGGAAGTGGCGGCCATCGTCCAGATCTGTGCCCGACATGGGGTGCCCATAGTGCCCTTTGGCACCGGCACCTCAATCGAGGGCCATGTGGCAGCGGTCGAAGGCGGCATTTGTATTGACCTGAGCGGCATGGACCAAATCGTGGCTGTTCGGCCCGAAGATATGGATGCCACAGTCCAGGCCGGGGTCACCCGCAAGACCCTGAACAGCCATCTGCGCGATACCGGATTGTTCTTTCCCATTGACCCAGGGGCGGATGCCTCGCTGGGGGGCATGGCGGCCACCCGGGCCTCGGGGACCAATGCGGTGCGCTATGGCACCATGCGCGAAGCGGTGTTGGGCCTAAAGGTGGTCACGGCGACCGGCGAGGTCATGTCCGTGGGCAGCCGGGCGAAGAAATCGGCAGCGGGATATGATCTGGCCCATTTATTTGTCGGCTCTGAAGGCACTTTGGGCCTGATCACCGAGCTGACCCTGCGTCTGCATGGCATTCCGGAGCAAATCTCGGCGGCAGTATGTTCTTTCCCAGATGTGCGGGCAGCGGTGGATACGGTGATCGCCACCATTCAATGTGGCATCCCGGTGGCCCGGATCGAGTTTTTGGACGCCAATCAAATGGACGCCGTCAATCGCTATTCCGGCTTGTCACAGCCAGTGGCCCCGACTTTGTTTTTTGAATTCCACGGCACCGCCAATGCGGTGGCTGAGCAGGCGGAATTGGTGATGGAGTTTGCCCGCGACAATGGCGGGGCGGATTTCACCTGGACCATGGACCAGGCCGAGAGAGACCGGCTCTGGGCTGCGCGGCACAATGCCTATTATGCGGCCATGGCCCTGAAGCCGGGCTGTAAGGCGTTTACCTCTGATGTGTGCGTGCCAATCTCCCGCCTGGCAGATTGCATTGGCGAGACGGCGGAGGATTTGGCCCGTTCAGCTCTGACCACTACCATGGTCGGGCATGTGGGGGACGGCAATTTCCATGTCGCTTTTTTAACCGATCCGGAAAACCCGGCAGAGCAGGCCGAAGCCTTGGCCCTGAATGCCGCGATTGTCGACCGGGCGCTGGCCATGGATGGCACCTGCACCGGCGAGCATGGCGTCGGGTTGGGGAAAATGGCTTCCCTGGAAAAGGAACATGGCGATTGCCTGCCCCTGATGCGGGCGATCAAAACCGCCCTGGATCCGCATAATCTGATGAACCCAGGGAAAATTTTCCGCCTTTGACCCTGGGGGCTAGTTTTGGGTCGGTGGGGAGGTTTCTGGGGTGAGACCGTTGGCGCTACCTTGAGGAGTCGTAGTGGTCTGACGGTCGCCCAACAGGCCTAAGCCCGGCTTGCTCAAGCCCAGCCGCAACCGGCTGCGGCGTTTCGCCGGGACGGTGGTGGCGGTTTCCTCCAAATCTTTCCGACGGTTGCTTGAGGCCGCGCGCAGGGCCGCGATGGCCGGATGTGGGACAACTTTGCTCTCTAAGGATCGGGATGCCTTTGCGGCCTCTGACTTGGGTTTGGCTTTTTTGGTGGCTTTGTCCACGGATTCTTTATCGGTGTTCGCCGCAGCCGTGTTCGCCGCTGGCGGAAGGGCGCGTAGGGTGGCCGCCGCATCGGTCATCCCGGCGGAGACGGCGATGGAGGCCAGGGCTTCCAAGGCGGAGCCTTTGCGGTTGATCGCCATGCGCACGCCTTTGCGGACCGCACCGCGCAATTGGTCATGGCGGTCTTCCAAGGCCTTGAGCCGGGTCGCCAGACGCTCGCGCTCTTTTTCCACCGCCATAGCCGCATCGGCGAGTTTTAGGATCTCAACCCGCAGCCGCGCCACATCAGATCGATCTCGTTCTGCCCGGGCTGGCAGGGTTGCCACCACCAATTGGTCTTGTGGATCGCGCACGGCAGCCCGTTTGCGCGATGCAATGCGGGCACCGATGGCCTGAAAATGCAGGGCGACCGAGCCAACCTCGGGCAAAAGGCCGTCTCGGACCATCAGCGCATTCAATTCTTTGTCGCGGGCCAAAGCATGCAGCACCACCGGCAATTCGCACAGAATGTCCGCATCGGGAATATCACCAACAATGGTCATCCATTCGCTTAAGCGGACCTTGGCCAGGCGATCGCTGCCGGAACCATCCCCGAGACGGACCCCGCGATAAAGTCCGGTTCGCAAGCGGGTTTCCATCCGTTGACGGGGGTCTCTGGCCCCCAAGACATCGGCGCGGATCGACCCTTGGCGGTCGGTGTGCGTATTTGACACAGGGGTGGTAGACGAGGGGGGCGTGGTGACGGTGCGGCTCACGGACGGACTCCCGTTGCGGTGTTCTTTAAGATGGCCCCACTAAACGCCACAGGCGGTTTCAAACCATTTAACAGTAACTTTCCAAGGGGTTAACAACGGGAGAAATCTCTCCTGTGGTGCTCAATGTCTTTTTTGGGCGGCCCTGTCCCAAGCCCATGGGGAGGCTTTTGAAGTGCGGCGAAACTGTGGACTTCCTATGATAAGGCCACAGCATTGGTTACCCTGTGTTAAGCTCTTGGAGCCTGCGACTCCGCTTAAAGCCTCGAATTTTAAGACCTCATCAAGAATGTGTGCTGTTGGTGCAACAGTGCCGTGGAAAGGGCGGGGTCCACGTTTACCGCGCATTGACCCCAAAGATGTTTGGTGGCTTATTCCCCTGGTCTTGGAACGGCGAGGGGCGGCTGTCCGTCTTCGCTTTAGATTTCAGAGGAAAACGCACATGAAAAAGGTTCTCTTCGGCACCTCCGCCCTGGTTGCCGCCGGCCTGTTCGCCGGTCAAGCCGTGGCCGCCGAGCCGATCTCCCTGTCCATCGGTGGTAAGCAAGAGCAGTACTTCGGTGGTGTTGGCTTCCACGAAACCGGTGGTGGCATCTCCGACAGTTTCGGTATCGCCTCCGACACCGAGCTGTACTTCACCGGCTCCACCACCCTGGACAACGGCATCACCGTCCGTGCCGTCATCCAAATGGAAGCCACTCTTGGCACCGGTGCCCCCGACGAGCAGTATGTTGATCTGTCCGGTTCCTTCGGTCGCATCCGCGCTGGCATTAAGGAAGGCGTCTTCGACAGCTCTGCGGTTGAAGCCCCGGGCGTTGGTGAAGTCTCCCTGGCCGACGTCACCGGTTGGGTTGGCACCACTGTTAATGGTACCGATCCGAACGGTTTGGACGTCACCAACACCAGTGA
This sequence comes from Rhodospirillaceae bacterium, assembly GCA_049604415.1. Lineage (GTDB taxonomy): Bacteria > Pseudomonadota > Alphaproteobacteria > Rhodospirillales > Rhodospirillaceae > JBMYTN01. Next base: position 24,789 of record JBMYTN010000004.1, read on the forward strand.
CCAGGCCTCCGTGTCTTACTTCACCCCGACCTTCATGGGTCTGCAACTCGGTGGTTCTTACATCCCGGACGTTGCCGAAGCCAACATCAACGACCCTGGTGTTCTGCTGACCACCGGTGCTGAGAACAACGAATTCCAGTTCTCCTTGAACTACGACGGTGAATTCTCCGGTGTTGGCATTGCTGCCAACGCTGCTGGTCTGTACCGGATGGACACTGCCTTCGGTAACGAATACATCGCGTGGCGCGCCGGTACCGAGCTGTCCTACGCTGGCTTCGCCCTGGGCGGTGCCTTTACTCAGTACAATGGTACCAACCAATCCAACGCCACTGACGGCATCACCTGGAATGTTGGCGCCACCTACGAAGTCGGCCCGTACGGCGTTGGCATTCGCTACGGTAACGCCACCACCCGTGGTACCGCCCGTGACGGTCAAAACGATGTCATTCACGGTATCGTGTTTGGTGCGGAATATGACCTCGGCCCGGGCATCACCCTGGTCGGTGACATCTTCCACAGCACTGTCGATGCTGACACTGCTGTTACCTCCATCGACCGGTCCGGCACCGGTGCCGTGGCTGGTATTGCTCTGTCCTTCTAATTCGGACCCTTCCGAATTACAGGCGGAAAGGGCGGCTTCGGCCGCCCTTTCTTTTTTTGTGTAGGTCTTGAATGCCAATGGATCAGACCAGCTCGGTCCCCCTCTCTGAACTGGAGCCCAGCCAGGCCTTACCAAAGGTTTTGGAGCGCGGTTTTTTCTTTATCCGTCATGGGGAAAGCACCGCCAACGCCCTACAGGTGATCAGCGGATCCGTGGATGTTGACTTGACTGCGAAAGGTCGCGCGCAAGCCTATGCTGCGGCGGATATCATGGCCGGTCGGGATATTTCTGCTGTGTTCGCGTCGCCGCAAAGGCGGGCGTTTGATACCGCCGTGCCCAGCGCTGATCGGCTCGGCCAGGACATTCGGGTGCTTGATGGTCTGCGCGAACAGCATTGGGGACCTCTGGAAGGTCAACCTTGGGCCGCTCGACAGTCTTTGCTGGAACCGCCCGAGGGTGGAGAGCCCCATCGCCTGTTCCGGCAGCGGGTTTGGTCGGCCTTGCTGGCCATTGATGGGGCGCTGCAAGAGATCCCAAGCACAGCGCCGGTTTTGATCGTCGCCCATTCAGGGGTCTATCGCTTACTGCTCAGCTTGTTGTCGATTCCGCCGATACGGGAAAAGGTGCCAAATGGGGTGCCGATGTTGTTCACGCCTCCCGAAGATGGTGTGTGGGATGGCGCGCCTTGGACAGTCACATCGGTCGCTTGAAATGGTTTGGGCCTTGGCAGAACCGGTTCCTTTGGCCACCATAGGGATGGACCAACATTCCCTGAAGTGATCGTCATGCCGAAATCAGATCTCTATGAACAAGATTTCCACGCCTGGGCCTATGAGCAGGCGGCCCTCTTGCGCAATGGCCATGCATCCGCAGCGGATCTGGAGAACATCGCCGAGGAAATTGAAAGCATGGGGCGCAGCGAAAAGCGGGAACTGATTAGCCGTTTGGGGATTTTGCTGATGCATCTGCTGAAGTGGCAGTATCAACCTGATCGTCGCGGCGCGAGTTGGGAAGGCACGATCATTGTCCAACGCCTAGCCCTGCAGCGCCACCTTCGGGATAATCCAAGCTTGAAAGCCAAGCTGGATGAGGCCTTGGCCGATGCTTATGCAGATGCGGTGCCCATGACCATGGCTGAAACCAATCTCCCCAAGACGACCTTTCCAAGCCATTGCCCTTGGTCTTTTGATCAGATCATGGAAGAGCAACTCTGGCCGGAAATGCCCGGAGAGAACGATTAGAAATATCCCGGACCCCACATAAAGAACAGTCTTGCCGCCCTCCTGCAGTTCCCGACAGAGAGAAACCATCGGCAAATCAGAGCGACAAACCCCAGCAATGCAGCGCTCAAGGGGTTTTCGCAGGGCACAAAAGTCCCCATTTTGTCAGGTCAGAAACCCGGATTTGGCGTTGGAGACAGATCTTGCTGAAGAAAGTCCTGATTGGATTGGTCGCCTTGGTTCTGATTGCCATTCCGGTGATCCTGATTGCGCCCTCGCTGATTGATTGGAACGCCTATAAGGCGCGCATAACCAGCGAATTGGCCCAAGCCACCGGGCGTGACGTCACCATCGATGGCGATCTGTCCCTGACCTTGATCCCTCAACCTGCCTTGTCCGTGGATCGAGTCCGTCTCGGCAATTTGGATGGCGGTTCACGGGCCGATATGATCCGCATGGGATCGATGCGGATCAATCTGCAAGTCGCCCCCTTGCTGTCCGGTCAGTTGGTTTTTGACAGCATTGTCCTGCAGCAGCCCGATATTCTGCTGGAGCGCTTGCCCGATGGTCGGGAAAACTGGGTTTTCGCGGGATCTGAGCCCCTCGAAGACATCACCGCAGGCGGCGATACGCCCAGCGCTTCGGGAGAAATTCCCCCGGCTGAGGGCCAACCGGCCCCAGCGGAGGCGCAACCGGCCCCAGGGGAAGCACAGGCGGAAACCACCCAAGCACCAGCCCCGCAACCGACCAACACTCCAGCTCCCAGCCCCAGCTCCAGTTCCGAGGGCGATGCCCCGCTGGATATTCGCATTGGGGCCATCACCATTCAGGAAGGCCGCGTGGTTTATCTGGATGGACAAAGCGGCACGACGGAGACCCTGGAGAACATTTCCCTCAATGTGTCGGCGGACAGTCTTTATGGCCCGTTCCGGGTCAGTGGGCGCATGGAAGCCCGGCTTGTCGAATTCGTCCTAGAAGGGGCGCTTGGCCTTTTGGAGCCGGGCAAAGCCTCGCAGGTGAGCCTTGGTCTTTCGGTTCCGGAAGGCGATTCGCAGATTGTTTTCAAAGGCCTGCTGTCCGACTTCACGGCTGGATTGACCGCACGGGGAACCTTGTCCTTGGACTCCGCCAGCCCGGCGGCGACCATTGGCCAGGTGATGGCCGCCCTTGGCGATGCGCCGGAAAGCCTGCCGGCCCCGTTGTCTGAGGCCGGGTCGTTGTCCGGCCAGTTTGAGGTCAGCGAGACCGCTGTGCGCTGGTGGGATCTGGACGGTGCGGTTGGGGGGACCACCGTCGGCGGTGAGCTGGCCCTGACCTTGTCGGACATCCCCGATGTGAAGCTGGCCTTGAGCCTGGGGGAAGTCGATGGTGCGGCCTGGACCACCGCCCAGGCTCTGCCAGCACCGGGTGATCAAAGCCATCAATTTGCCTCTTGGCTCAACGCCTTGGGGGTCCGCGACGCGCAGGCGCAAACGCCGCCGCCGGTGGACCCTCAAGCCTTTGCCATCCCACCCTTGCCGACGGATGTCATTGCGTCCGTGGATCTGTCGGTTGCCCAGGTGTTGTGGAATGGGGAGCCCTTGCGTGATGTGATGCTATCGGCGGCCTTGGCCAATGGCGAGGTGACCATCAATCAAATGTCGGCACAGCTGCCCGGCGTGTCAGATTTTTCGATTTATGGCTTCATCCTGCCGCAAAATGGTGTGCCCACGGCGGATCTGTCTCTGTCGGCGCAATCGGGCAATTTGCGGGGCCTGCTGTCTTGGGCGGGGGTCGATCTGTCCCAAGTGCCTGCAGATCGGTTGCGCATACTCTCTTTGTCGGGGCAGATCCAAGGCGATCCAACGCAGATCCAGATCAGCAATGTGGACCTGACCCTGGATACGACCAAAGCCCGGGCGGCTGCGACCTTGCGGCCACCCCTGCAGCCGGGGGCGCGGTTGGGAGTCGGTCTGACACTGATTGTCGATACCTTGAATGCGGATGCTTATCTGCCGCCATCTGATGGCGCAGCGTCCCAGGGTCAACCGGCACCCGGTGGAGGCGGGCAATTTGGCCAGCAAATCGCCCAGGCCACCGAAGGGGCTGCGCCGGCTGAGGCGGCTCCGGCGGCGGGCGCGCCGCCCGGACCCCTTTTGGCCGGGTTAGAGGCCTTGAATGACTTTGATGCCTCCTTTGATCTCTCGGTGGGCACCCTGGTTGCCAACAATTTGGAAATCCGAGATGCCAAGGCCAAAGGCTCACTGGTCAATGGTCGGCTGACCCTAACCGAAACCGGTTTTTCCGATGTGCTCGGTATTGCTGCGGCGCTGAGCGCCGATATTGGCGGGTTTGGCGGCGAGCCCCAGCTCCATGGGATCACCTATGACATCAAATCCGGCTCTCTGGACCGGGCGGCCTATCATTTCGGGCTGGATTTGCCCCTCAGCCCGGCGGATTTGGGCGCGGTGCATTTGGTTGGGACCTTGTCCGGCTCTCTGGACGCCTTGAACACCAATGGCACCGTCAACGCTGCCGGGGGCCGGGTCGCTCATAATGGCGTTGTTCAAGGCGTGATGGGCGATGCCTTGGGCTATAATCTGAACATTGACCTCTCGCACCCCGATGCGGTGCGGGCGATCCGTTATGTCAGCCCGGATTATACGCCGGGAGGCGGGGCATTGGGGGCGCTGCAATTCAATGGGCAGGTTGTTGGAGCCCCGAACTCCATCGATGTCTTTGACATGCGGGTGGTCATTGGCAGCAATGATGCGGCGGGGAGCCTGTCCCTGCGCACCGGCGGTCCGAAGCCGGATATTACGGCGGATCTGACCTCGGGCTCCTTGAACCTGGATTCCTTGCTGCCCGCAGACCAAGCCGCCTCTTTGCCCTCCGAAGAGACCCCCCGGATCCGCAAAGCCAGCTTAAAGCCTTGGGAGTTGCTCACGGCCCCACCGGCTTACTTCCAGCGAGCAGCCATGGAATTGGTGCCGCAACTGGACCAGGGTCGGCTGCAAGACGCCGACCGTCGCCCCGCCGAACCGGCGGTGTTTGACTGGTCCACGGCGCCGATCGATTTGTCCGCTTTGGACACTGCCAATGCCAATATCTCCTTGAAGGCCGGGCGTCTGATCGTTCAAGGCCTGCCGTTGGATCAGGCTGACATTCAAGCCTCTTTGCAGGACTCGGTGCTGGATGTCTCCCGGCTCAATGGTGCGCTCTATGGCGGCGCTTTGGGGGGAACAGCCCGGGTGGTCGGGGGCGGTGCCCCGCAATACAACCTCAATGTCGGTTTGAACAATTGGCAAATTTCCAACTTCCTCTCCGCCTATGGTGGGGCGGCAGAGGCCTTGGGCAATGGCAATGCCAATCTGGCGGTGTCCAGCGGTGGTCTGTCGGTGTTGGACATTGTCCGGGCGCTGAACGGCAATGGCGGCCTGCAGATCAATGGCTTTGATGTGGCCGTCGGCAATGGGGCTGTACAAGGCAATGTGCTGGCTGGGGTGTTGGGATTGGTGGCCAATCTCAACCAGGTCACCAGCTTTGGTCAGGGCCGGGGCGTGGCGGATCTAAGCGGCAGTTTCTCGGTGCAAAACGGCGTGATCGCCTTCGATCCGTTCCAGATCATTTCCCAATTCTATGAAGGGGCGCTGTCGGGCCGGATCAGTCTGGTGGATTGGACCTTGGATGCCAACGGGTCTGCCAAGCTGGCCAAAACCGCTTTGGCCGGGGTATTGGGCAATGTGGTCAAGCTGCCTGATGACTTGCCCTTCTCGGTCTCCGGATCCTTGGACAATCCGCAATTCACCATTGCCACCTTGCCCCGGCCGGAAGATCTGGCCAAGGAGAACATTCCCCAGGTCCTTGAACAGGTGGTGCCCAATTTGATCCCGGGTGGCGACAGCGCACCGAAGATCGAGGTGCCCCAAGAGGCCGAACAATTGTTACGAGGTCTCTTCGGTCGTTAAACGGGAGGGCGGAGCGGTCAGAGTCGATCGCTCCTGATACCAAGCCAGCACATAGAGGCGCAGGGCAGAGGACAAATTGCCCTCCCGCCCGGCGTCGATCTCGGCGACCAAATCGGTCAGTGGGCGCCTTTGATGCTGGGCGATGGCGTGCAGGGCGTCCCAGAAAGCGTCTTCCAGGGAGACGCTGGTGCGATGTCCGGCAATGGTGATCGACCGCTTCACAGTCTGGGCAGGCCCTGAAGAAAGTCTGCGATGGCACTCCAGGCCTCAGCCCGGTTTTGTGCTTCGGTCCTGCCAGACGCCTTGCGCGGCTTAAAGGAGTGATCCCCATCGGGCAGGATGTGAAGCTGCATACCAGCTGGCAGAGCCAAACTCTGCAACAGGCTTGCGGTTCCCATGCTGTCCCGCTCGCCTTGGCAGATCAGGGTCGGCAGGCTCAGGGCCTCCAGAGTTGCCCCACGGTCGGTTTTCGGTTTGCCGACCGCATGGAGGGGAAACCCCAGGCAAATCAGACCAGAAAGCCTGTCCGGCTGTTGTTCGGCGATCAGGGCGGCAATGCGTCCGCCCATGGACTTGCCGCCGATCACCGGGCGATTGGCGACCTCTGGGCGCACCCCGGACAGGGTTTCGGCAGCGTCCAGCACCGCTTGCCAGCGGGCCAGCAGGATCGGGGCCCGGTCCGGGGGGCGTTTGCGGCCCTCAGGACCACGCCGGGCGGCCATATAGGGGAATTCAAAACGCAACACCCGATGCCCTGACGCGCCGAGGGCTTGTGCCGCCTCGGCCATGAAATCGCTGTCCATGGGCGCACCGGCCCCATGGGCCAGGATCACCAGATGATCCGCCGTCTTAGGTCCGTCGAGCAGAACCTGATCGGGTGTGAGCGGTGAGGAGGGTGGGGCTGTCAAAGATGGGAGTCCGAAGGCGGCCAATCGAACCCGGGAACCCGGATCCGATTGGCGCCCAAATCGTGGATGTTACAGCTGGCGGAAGAAGTCATTGCCCTTGTCATCCACGATGACAAAGGCCGGGAAGTCTTCGACTTCGATCTTCCAGATCGCTTCCATGCCCAGCTCCGGATATTCCAGCACCTCGACCTTTTTGATGCTGTTCAAGGCCAGTTGGGCCGCAGCCCCGCCAATGGAGCCGAGATAGAAGCCGCCATGGCTGTTGCAGGCATCGGTCACGGCCTTGGACCGGTTGCCTTTGGCGATCATCACCATGGAACCACCGGCGGCCTGGAACTGCTCCACATAGGCATCCATCCGCCCCGCCGTGGTCGGCCCGAAGGAGCCTGAGGCATAGCCATCCGGGGTTTTGGCCGGACCGGCATAATAGACCGCCATGTTTTTGAAGTAGTCGGGCAGGGGCTCGCCCTTGTCCAACCGTTCCTTCAGCTTGGCATGGGCGATGTCCCGGGCCACGATCATCGGGCCGGTCAGAGACACCCGAGTTTTGATCGGATATTGCGACAGGGTTTTGCGGATCTCGTCCATCGGCTTGGACAGATCAATGGCCACGACCTCGTCGGACAGCTTCTCGGTTTTGACCTCGGGCATGTATTTCGCCGGGTCGGTTTCCAGCTTTTCCAAGAAGATGCCATCCTTGGTGATCTTGCCCCACATCTGCCGGTCGGCAGAGCAGGAGACACCAATGGCCACCGGCAGAGAGGCCCCATGGCGCGGCAGGCGGATCACCCGGACGTCATGGCAGAAATATTTGCCGCCAAATTGCGCCCCGATGCCCATTTTCTGGGTCAGCTCCTGGACCTGGGCCTCCATCTCCACATCGCGGATGGCATGGCCGAATTTGGTGCCTTCGGTCGGCAGGCCGTCCAAATAACGCGCGCTGGCCAGCTTGACGGTCTTCAAGCAGATTTCCGCCGAGGTGCCGCCAATGGCAATGGCCAAGTGATAGGGCGGGCAGGCCGACGTGCCTAAGGTACGGATTTGTTCATTGAAGAACTCGGCCAGCTTTTCCGGAGTCAGCAGGGCCTTGGTCATCTGATACAGGAAGACCTTATTGGCCGACCCGCCGCCCTTGGCCATGAACATGAACTTATAGGCATCGCCTTTGCTGGCATAGAGATCGACCTGGGCTGGCAGATTGTTGCCGGTGTTGACCTCATCAAACATGGTCAGCGGCGCCATTTGCGAGTAGCGCAGGTTCAGGCGGCCATAGGCCCGGGCCACGCCCTCGGACAAAGCCTGGGCGTCGGCCCCATCGGTGAAGACCCGGTTGCCCCGCTTGCCCATGATGATCGCGGTGCCGGTGTCCTGACACATCGGCAGGATGCCCCCGGCGGCGATATTGGCGTTTTTCAGCAGTTCCAGCGCGACGAAGCGGTCATTGGGCGAGGCTTCCGGATCGTCCAGGATTTTGCGCAGCTGGGCCAAATGGCCCGGGCGCAGCAAATGGGAAATATCGCGGAAGGCCTCATCTGTGATGGTCGCCAGGGCTTCGGGCTTGACCATCGTGATCTCCTCGCCACCGAAGCTTTCCGTCGAGACCATGCTCTCGGAACCTTCGATTTTGCGATATTCGGTTTTGTCCTCCCCCAGAGGGAACATTTCAGCAAAAGCGGCGTCAATCATCGCATCCGCGTCCTCTCTTGTTTCGGAGCGGTCTGCTCTGCCGCTCCCTCCCTATGCCAACACAAAAACCGGCCTCCCCTGATGGGGGAGGTCACCGGCACACCTATGACTTGGGGATTTTGGGGTTCGGCTGAGCGCGTGCTGTTCGGGTCGCCCCGAAACACGGCAGCCTTACGCCCTTAGGAGGTCAGGTCTTCTTCCGGAACGCGTCCAGGGCAACGACTTTGGAGTCACTTTCTGGTTCGGGTGTCTCTGCGTCTTGGTCCTGGCCGGAGTCCGTGTCCTGGTCCTGTGTCCCCTCTTCACGGGACCGGGCCTCGGCCTCCACGGCGTCCAGTTCGCTACGCAGCTCTTCCAGATCGCCATCATCGACTTCGTCGGAGACGCTATCAGAGACCAGAGTGTTGAACTGGAGGCCGAAATTGGCATGGGGGTCAGCGAATGCCGTGACCGCCTGATAGGGAATGGACAGATGCTCGCGCACGCCCCCGAAGGACAGGGTGACGGAGAACATTTCCTCGGTCACCTCCAGATCCCAAAACTGCCGTTGCAGGACAATGGTCATCTGGTCCGGATGCTGCTCCGCCAAGCGCTTGGGCAGCACCACATCTGGGTCATCGGTCCGGAAGGTGATGAAAAAATGATGCTCGCCGGGCAGGTTGCCCTGGTCTTGGGTCACACGCAACGCTTCCCGCACGACACCCCGTAGGGCTTCGTCCACCATTTCACCATAAGACAGGATATCAATCTGATCCGTCACGCAGTCCGTCCTTCCGTTATGCCGGTGTCCATCGCATCGCCGCCTTCAGACCTGACTGCCGCAGCGACCAAAGGGATTTGGCCCCTGAACAGCCCCGGGTGGCAGATGCTCTCCCCGCACGCCAGACAGCATAGAGCCTTCTCCGGGGAAGGCAATAAGGCAACTGGGCTAAGCCGGTTGGGTTGAAACGATTGGGCCTACTCGGAAAGCAGACCGTTAAAAGCGACCATGTTTTGGGGGAAAGCTGCCTGCAACAGCAGGGGAAGAGAGAAGGGGGCTTCTGTTGCCCGGTGCCCCCTGAACCGCGCCTACCCGTGCGACCGAGTAGGAGTTTGAGTGAAGCGATCGCACCGCATTAAGCGGCGAGACGTGCTTCCGCAAAGTTGTCGTTGGCAACTATTGCAAATGGCCCGATGACGGTGGAGCCATGCCGAGCACAACCAAATCCTTTACCACGCACGTCGATCCTGTTTCGCCCCCAGGGCCTGCTCTGGTCCGGTCCAACGATCCGCATAACCAGGGTCAGGAGGTCTGGTGGAGGCGCCGGGTACTGCCCCCGGGTCCGCAACGCTTATTCCGAGATGGGTTCAGCGCCATCACTGACCGAAGTCAGCCCAACCAATATAAGCCTGCTGCCGTCGCGACGCAATCGAGACGGCAGATACGGACGTGCTTCGCAACGGCTGGAAGCGATGGGATTGGTCCTTACTCGATCCGGATCGACGGTCCGGTTGGGCCGCCTGCCTCGGCGGTCAAGGCGCCCCAGATTTTGTCAGCAATGGCCCCATAGGCCTCGGCAAAAGGTCCGGTCGGGTCAGAGACCGTGACCGGGGCTCCGGCATCGGCGGTTTCGCGGATTTTGATGTTCAGCGGCAACTCACCCAGGAACGGCGCACCCAACTCATCGGCGGTCTGTTTGGCACCACCATGGCTGAACACCTCGTCCCGATGGCCGCAGGACGGACAGACATAATAGCTCATATTCTCGATCACGCCGAGGATCGGCACATTGACCTTCTTAAACATATTCAAACCCTTGCGGGCATCCAGCAAGGCGATGTCTTGGGGGGTGGACACAATAATGGCACCGGACAGCCGGACTCGCTGGCTGATGGTCAGCTGGGTGTCGCCGGTGCCCGGCGGCATGTCGATCAGAAGAATATCCAGATCGCCCCAATTGCTGTCCCGGAGCAATTGTTCCAACGCGCCCATCACCATGGGGCCGCGCCAGACCACTGGATCGTCTTCCTTAACCAGAAAGCCAATGGACATCACCGACAGGCCATGGGCCGGGACCGGCAGCACTTTGGCCCCGTCGGTTTGCGGTTTAGCCCCCCGAACCCCGAACATGCGCGGCATGGATGGACCGAAAATGTCGGCGTCAAACACCCCCACCTTCAGGCCCTTGGCGGCCATGGCCAGGGCCAGATTGGCCGTGGTGGTCGATTTGCCGACGCCGCCCTTGCCGGACGAGACGGCAACCACATGGGTAATCCCCGGCAAGGTGATGCTGCCCTGCGCGCCTGCCTGGCCCGCAGCCCCTGCCGGTCCGGGCGGCGCTTGCGGTGCCTTGGCGGCGCTTTGGGCGCTGGGCGCTGCGGTTGGACTGGGGGCGGCTTGGCCCGGAGCGGCCTGCGCCGTCAGGATCGCGGTGGCGCGCTCCACACCGGGCAGTTCCGTGATCAACTCTTCCGCCTTGCGGCGCAGCGGTTCCAGCTTGGGTCCCAGCTCTTGGGGCACGGCAAGGCAGAGAGAGACCTTGGTGCCTTGTTCGCCCGGGTCCAGGGATACCGATTCCACCCAGCCCAACTCTGTGACCGGCTTATTGGCCGGGGGGTAGAGCAGCCCGTCAAGGGCTTTGAGAACGTGGTCCTGGGTTACATCGGTCATGGGAAGCGCCTTTTTTGAAGATCCGGGTCTGGAGGGGCCAATCCGATTGGTCTGAGCCAAACGTAAGACGAGAAAATGACCCACAAAAGAGGGAGATTTGTTCAACTATGCGGTTTCGTCTTGTCGCCAAAGCGAAGACACCCCACCTCACTTTGGCGAGGAAACCATTGCGGTGAACGCGTCTTCCGGCTGCGTTTTCCCCCCGTTTGGAGGGAACCCAAGGCTGGGGTTGGCCCTGATAGAGGCCTTTGTAGAGCATGTTGCTCCCCCACGCCATCCGAAGGGATGCCGGGATAGGAGGATATGAGTAAGTGACGGAACGAAAGGACTTGGTGTCGATGGCTTGGAACCAGAATGGGGGCGGTGGTGGCCCCTGGGGCGGAGGCAGCGGCGGCGGAGGCGGCGGCGGCGGGCCCTGGGGCAATAGTCCCTGGGGTGGCGGCAATCGTGGCGGCGGCGGTCGGAACAATGGTCCGATGGGCTCGCCCCCGGATCTGGAAGATCTGCTGCGCAAAAGCCAGGACCGCTTCAAAAAGGTGATGCCCGGCGGCATGGGGCCCAAAAGCATCATCATCCTGATCATCGTTGCCTTGGGCGTATGGATGGCCACCGGCTTTTACCGCGTTGCTGCGGATGAAAAAGGCGTCGTGAAGCGCTTTGGGGCCTATGTCTACACCACCGATCCGGGGCTGCATTATCACCTGCCTTACCCGATTGAAACCGTGCAGACCCCGAAGGTGACCCGGGAAAACCGGGTGGAAATTGGCTTCCGCTCCAATGACGGTGCCCGGAGTGCCAATGACCGCCCCGGCGACCGGTTAGAAGAATCCCTGATGCTCACCGGCGATGAAAACATCATCGACATTGACTTCTCGGTGGTTTGGGTGATCGAAGACCCGGCGAACTTCCTGTTCAACCTGCGCGACCCGGAAAGTGCGGTGATCTTGGCGGCTGAAAGCGCGATGCGCGAAGTCATCGGCCAGACCACGATCCAGGTAGCCTTGACCGAAGGTCGGGAACAAATCGAAAGCCGGACCCGGGAAAAGCTGCAAGAGCTGATGCGCGACTATCAGGCTGGTATCTCGATCCGCCGTGTTCAATTGCTGAAGGTCGATCCGCCGGCCCAGGTGGTCGATGCGTTTAACGATGTGCAGCGGGCGCGCGCTGACTTGGAGCGCTTGCGTAACGAGGCGGAAGCTTACGCCAACTCGGTGATCCCAGAAGCCCGCGGGCGGGCGGAACGGCTACGTCAGGAAGCCCAGGCCTATCGCGAGGAGATCGTGAACCGGGCCGAGGGTGATGCGTCGCGCTTCACCGCAGTGTATCAGGCCTATAAGGTTGCGCCGGATGTGACGGAACGCAGGATCTATCTGGAAACCCTGGAACAGGTTTTGGGCAATGTGAACAAGGTGATCGTTGACCAAAATGGTGATTCTGGTGGGACTGGCGTGGTGCCTTACCTGCCGCTGCCGGAAATCCAGAAACGCTCCACCGGTTCCGCCAGCGCTGGAGGAAACAACTAATGGTTTTGAGAAAACTCCATCTGATCCTCGGCCTGATCGTTATCGTCGGCGGGTTTGTGATGTATAACGCGCTGTTCATCGTTCAGCAGACCGAACAGGCTTTGGTGCTGCAATTCGGTGAATACCGCCGCATGGAGCAGGATCCTGGCCTAAAGATCAAAGTGCCGTTCATCCAGAACGTGATCTTTTACGACAAGCGGGTTCTGCAGGCTGATCCCCCGGCGGAACAGTTGATCCTTGGCGATCAGAAGCGTTTGGTGGTGGACACTTTCACCCGCTTCCGGATTGACGATCCGCTGCGCTTCTACCAGGCTGTGAACAATGAGTTCCAAGCCCGCTCCCGGCTCTCGGACATCATTATCTCCGCCCTTCGACGGGTGTTGGGTAATGTGACCTTGGCCAAGCTGCTGTCCGAAGATCGCGACGACATTATGCGTCAGATCAGCGCGCGTGTGGATCTGGAAGCGGAAAACCTTGGCATTGACGTGATCGACGTGCGGATCCGGCGGGCCGATCTCCCGGCGGAAACCAGCCAGGCGATTTACAACCGGATCACGTCGGAACGGGAACGGGAAGCCAGAGAATTCCGGGCGCGCGGCGCGGAAGAAGCGCAACGGATCCGCTCTGCGGCGGATCGGGAACGCACTGTTCTGGTGGCGGAAGCGGAAAACGAAGCCCAGCAGATCCGTGGTGAAGGTGATGCCCTAGCGGTGCGGATTTACGCCGAGTCCTTTGGTGCCGATCCGGAGTTCTTCGCCTTCTACCGGTCCATGGAAGCCTATCGGAACTCCATGAACAGCGGTGACACCACCATGGTGCTTTCCCCGGACTCCGACTTCTTCCAGTTCTTCAAGTCCATGGATGGTGGCTTGCCCTCGGCACCCAGTGCCGGTGGACCGGAAGCCACCACCTTCCAGGCGCAATAATGAGCAGCCGGGTGCGACACAGCCAAGAACGCTGGTCGGTCCCGACTTAAACACTGGATCGGAAACGGACGGGTCATCACTGATCCGTCCGTTTTTGCCTCCAAACTGCCAAATTCTGGGGCCGATTGGTCCCAAGCCTGCCGTTTTCAGCAGGTACATCAAAAACAGCTGGACCACCGGCGGCGCTTTGCGGCGCAACCGGCTGAGAAGATTGGTTCAAATCGATAGTGGAGCGAACTGCAGCCGACCCATGGGCTGGATAGTCCCTTTAGAGCTTTAAGCGGGTCGCCTTGTGAAGGGAGTGGATAGGGTGTTGTCTACCGAAGAACAGAAAGAGGTTTCCCAGCGGGTTGAAGCCCCCCAACCCCCCAAGCGGCGTCGGATGTCCGGCATGAGGCTGGTGGTGTCGAGCGTGGCCATCATCGGCGTTGCCGCAGTCTCTTTGGGTGCATTGCGCTGGGACATGCTGGGTTTGGACGGGGTCGCTCCAGTACAGGCGCAAGTTCCGGTGACGGAAAACCGCATCATCGTCCCGGAAGAAGGCGCACCGGAAAGCTTTGCCGATCTGGTCGAACAGCTGTCCCCCAGCGTGGTCAACATCAGCACCACCCAACGCATGCCCGATCGCGGCCCGCAAATGCCGGAAATCCCGCCGGGCACGCCGCTCGATGAGTTTTTCCGCGACTTTTTTGATCGCAATGGCCCCGGTGGAGGGGGCGAGGGCCGCCCGCGCTCCGGGCCGCGCGCCACCTCCTTGGGCTCCGGCTTTATCATTTCCGAAGCCGGTCTGATCGTTACCAACAACCATGTCATTGAAGGCGCTGATGAAATCACGGTGATCTTACATGACGACACCGCCCTGAAGGCGGAGTTGGTCGGTCGGGATGAAAAAACCGATATCGCGGTTTTGCAGGTCGAGTCCGATGAGCCGTTGCCCGCCGTGGTGATGGGGGATTCGGAATCCGCCCGGGTCGGCGACTGGGTTGTCGCCATCGGCAATCCGTTTGGGTTGGGTGGCACGGTGACCGCCGGGATCATTTCCGCCAAAACCCGGGACATCAATGCCGGTCCCTATGACAGTTTCATCCAGACCGATGCCTCGATCAACAAAGGCAATTCCGGCGGACCGCTGTTCAACATGCAAGGCGAGGTGATCGGCATCAACACCGCCATTTACAGCCCGTCCGGTGGCTCCATTGGCATTGGCTTCTCGGTGCCGACCAGCCTGGCCAAGCAGGTGATTGCCGATCTGACCGAATTTGGCCGCACCCGGCGCGGCTGGATCGGGGTGCGGATCCAAACCGTCACCGAAGATATTGCCGAGGGCATCGGCCTGTCCGAAGCCAGCGGCGCTCTGGTGGCCGTCGTCACCCCGGGCGGTCCGTCCGAAGCCGCAGGCATCAAGGCCGGGGATGTGATCTTGCGCTTTGATGGCAAGGCGGTGCCGGATATGCGCTCTCTGCCGCTGATTGTGGCCGAAACCGACATAGACAAGGACACCGATATTGTCGTCTGGCGCGATGGCGAAGAGGTCAACCTGACCATCAAGGTCGGCGAGCTTGAAGTTGCCGAAGAAACCGGCCTGCTTGATGGGAGTGGATCCACCCCCAGCCCGACGGAAAACAGTCGCAATGGCACCCTGGTTGAGTCTCTGGGCGTCACTGTGGCCCCGATCAGTTCCGAATTGCGCGAACGCTTTGATCTGGCCGATGATGCCGAAGGTCTGGTGGTGCTTGATGTGGTTCAAGGCTCTGGTGCAGAAGAGAAGGGCTTGCAGTCCGGCTCTGTAATCGTCTCGGCCAACCAAACCCCGATGAGCAGCCCCAGTGACTTGGCCTCAGTGGCCGAAGATGCGCGGGATGCAGGCCGCAAGACGGTTTTGGTGCTGGTGGAAACCGAAGGCACCCGGACCTTCGTCGCCATCGCGCTGGCCGAGGAGTAAACTCTCGGGCTATGGTCTGGGGGCGATTCTCTATGGTTGGGAGCGCCCCCAGAAACCGATCTCGCCTAAAAGAAAGCACAGGCCTTGCCGCCTCGGTTTGATTTTTACCATTTGCAGCGTTCGCCTTTGGAGCAGGCCTTACCACGCCTGATGGCCAAGGTGCTGCAATCCGGTGCTCGGGCCGTGATCCGCTGTGGCAGCCAGGAGCGTCTCGCCCTGTTGGACGACGCTTTGTGGAAAGAGCCCGCCGATGGCTGGTTGCCCCATGGCTCGGTTCGGGATGGCAAAGCCGAGGCCCATCCACTTTGGTTGACCCTAGAGGAAGAAAATCCAAACGGGGCCTCCGTGCTGGTGCTCACGGAGTCCGTCTGGCCCACCGACCCAACCCCTGACGACGGGGCGGGACCGCTGGGCTGCGGACGGGTTTTGATCTTGTTTGATGGCCGCGATGAGCAGGCAATTCAGAGTGCCCGCAGCCGCTGGACCGAGGTCAAAGCCGCCGGTGCGACCCTGGTTTACTGGCAACAGACTCCTGCCGGGGGCTGGCAGGAAAAACAGAGGGTTGAAGCGACCCTGTAAAACCAAGTTCCAAAATCCGTTGAATTTGGTCCGGTAACTGCCGGTAAATAGCGGTAAATCGCCTAAAACTTACAGAAATATTGGACTTATCGCGCGTGGTCTCTATACCATAGGTCAAACAGTCGGTCCCCCGGAAGGGTGGGGACGTTTGATTGGGCAAGTCTGGCGTGGCGAAGTACGAAGTCCAACTCCACCGGGACAAGCGTTGGATCAATCATGATCTCTTTGATCATGAAGCCGACGCAACCAAGGTGGCACAAAACCTGATCAAAAACCCCCAATGCGAGGGGGTTCGGGTTGTATATGACCGGATGGGCGCTGACGGCCTCCATCGGGAGCGGGTCGTCTTTGAACAAATGAACCGGGAAATCCGCCAGGCCCCGGTGCGCATTGTCCCCATTGATGAAACCAATTTCTGTAAGACGGTCGAGGATGTCTACAGCCTGGAGAGCCGGTTAACCCTGGCCAAATTGCTGAAGAAATATCTCGAACAAATGTCCCTGACCCCGTCGGAAATGTTGTTTTGCTACAACCCGATGGCCCGGTTCATGGATGCCGATGGCGGCTTGTTGCCCTCAGCCGTGGATCGCATCGTCACCTTGCACAGCAAGATGGACGAGGAGCTGGATCCGAAGCGGCACCGGGAAGAAGTCTATCGCTGGGTGGACGAGATCGGACGGCGCTCTCGCCGGGCCGAGGGCGAAAAGCTGCTGCGCAAGGTCAATTTGGAAGACTTTGCCAAGCTGGTGCGCGCCACCCAGAAAGTCGCCTTTGTCCCGGAAGAGCAGGATGGCTTCCTCAAGCATGTCATTGCCCGGGAGCTGACCAAAGAACGCAGTTTCCTCGGCAAGCTGGAAGTGCTGTTGGAATGTGTCTCCTCGGAGCTGTCCAAGGAGCATCTGAACATCCTGGACGGTTTTATCGCCGACGTGCTGGCCAATCCTTCGGTGGTACAGGATCTGCTTCGCACCCGGCATAACCTCTCCTCGGCCCTGTTGGGCTTGCTCGACCTGATGGAAGGCAAGACCGACACCACGGCGGTGGATGACGAGCCGGAATTTGTCACCGTCCTGCGCAAAATGTTCTCCGAAGGCCGGTTGCCCTCGGGCAAAACCGTGCTGATGGACCGGGTCTGCCGGGAGCTGGGCGGCAAGCAGCCGCTGTCGCGCAATGATCCGGGCAAGGAGCATGAGGCCTTTTGCGGCATGATCCTGCGTCTGATCCGGCGCGATGGGGTCAGCGGCGGTCCGGCGGTGGCCGGAGCCCTGACCCGACGCTATGGCTTGCGCTTGAATGAAGGCGGCATGACCGGCTGGAAGCTGTCGATCCAAGGGGTGGCGCATCTGCTGAAGGACATGACCCGGCGGCTGCATTATTTGACCGCCATGTCCCGGGCGGCGGATGGCATTGGCCATTTGACGGTGGTGGCCGAGGAAGTGGTCGATACGGTCAAACAGGCCCGTGACATCCACTTCTTTGTCGAACCGAAAATGCCGACCCCGGAAAAGCTGCGGCTGATGACCAGCGTCCATGATGCAGTCCGCGACAGCCGCCTGCCCGAGGTGCTGCGCAACCGGGTTTGTGGCCGCTTGGATGATTTGGTGGCGCGCTATCTGGTCGATGAGAAGGTGGTTGAAAAACTCGACGATCCCGCTGACAGCCTGCGCACCCGCGCCATGCGTTTGGTGAAATTCTGTGCCTCTGGCACGGTGATGGAAGGCAAGGCCCTGCAAATCGCCCGCGCCCGGGTGCTGCACCATTTGCGCCAGCCGAATTTTGTTGAGTCCTTTACCTCCGATGTCCCCGATCCTCGGGAGAAGGAAGGCAGGCTGCGGGACTTTTACCGCATGCTGGCTGAAGCCGGGTTCCAGGCCTGACCGTGAGCACCGGATCGGACAACCGGGCCGCAGATATCCAATGTCTGCTCGCCGCCTTAAATGAAGTCCAACAAACCATCCGCGCCTATGACACCAAGGCCCAGATTGTGGGCGTTGGATTCATTTTTTCCATCTCCATGATCGGACCGATCTTGCAGCAGATGCAGGTCACCAGGACCTACGATCTGGGTTTTCTGATCGGCACCTTTGTGTTTCTGATCGGCCCGGTGGTGCTGTTTGGCTCCGTACTCTATCCGACCCGACGCACTGCCCCGGAAATCACCAGCCAAGCGACAGGGCTCGCCACGGGAAAGACCGCAGCGGTCCATGGATTTTTTTATGTTCCTGGTGATGGCAACACCGACATTGCGGCGGATTTGGCCAAGCTGGAGGGCGTCGATTGGCGGGCCGAGATCCTCTATGAGCTCAGCCGCCTGTCAGCTTTGCGGGCGCTGAAGCGAAGACGCTTTTTGCGTGCCATGACTGCGGCGGGGATTAGCTTTTTGCTGATCCTTCTGACCCAAGGGCTGAAACTCCTTTTCGGTGTTTGACCCTACCCGACCTGCTGATCTTACCCGGAAATAACCAAGCTAAAGACAAAGCGCAGTGCCACCACGGCCAGGAAAATGCCGAAGGCGACTTCCAGGGTACGCCGGGGCAGGGCATGGGCGATTTTCACCCCCAAAGGCGCGCAGAGCACCGTGGTCGGGATCAGCAAGAGGAAGCCCGGCAGCGAGACATAGCCTGCGGAAAACGGCGGCAGATCCGGCATGGCGGGCCAGCCCGCATAGACATAGCCGATGGTGGCGGGGATGGAGATCAACACCCCAACCCCGGAGCTGGTGCCCACCGCTTGGTGAATGCTGCGCCCATGCAGCGTCAGAAGCAGGTTGGACAAGGCCCCGCCGCCAATGCCCATCAGGGCCGATAAGATGCCAATGCAGCCGCCATAGGCCCGCATCACCGCTCGGCCCGGCAGGGTCTCTGAGAGTTTCCAGCTGTCCTTGCCAAACAGCATTTTCACCGCATTGACCCCGGCCACGGCGATAAACACCACCTTGAACACCCAAGGATCCGCATGGCGGGCGATCAACGCCCCGGCAATGACCCCCAGCAAGATTGGGATCGCCCAGACCTTCAGGATATCCTGATCCACGGCCCCTTTGGCCGAATGGCCGCGCCAGGAGCGGATCGAGGTCGGGATGATCACTGCCAAAGACGTGCCGACACAAAGCGGCATCAGGATCGGTTCGGAAATGCCGGTCAGGCGGAACAGCTCATAGAGCACCGGCACCATGACCGCACCGCCGCCAACCCCGAACAAACCGGCCAGAATGCCCGTGACCACCCCGGCGGCCAGCAGGGCCACGGCCAGCATGAAGAGTTCCGTGTGGTTTGCGAGCAGGTCCATGGGACGTCCTAACGATTGTTTTTAACTCAGCGCCGGTTCTTCGGCACTGGCGGCCTCCAGGGCCTCTTGGGCTT
>JBMYTN010000004.1:44142-155650 GCA_049604415.1 Rhodospirillaceae bacterium
CGCCTCTTCCAAGGCCTTGGTGACTTCGCCGGATTCTTTGTTCAGCGCCGCGAGTTTGTCCGCCGGACCCTCATACAGCGCGGGATCGGCCAGCTTTTCCTGCAGCGCGCTGTGTTGGGCGCTCAGCCGGTCCAGGGTCTTTTCCGCCTTTTCCACCGCATTGCGCAAGGGTTTCAAACGCGCCCGGGCCTCGGCGGCGGCCCGTTTGCGGTCTTTGCGGTCCGCAGCGGAGCCTGCGATGTCGCTGGCACTGCTCGATGCTGTGCTGTTGGCGGGGGCGGTGTCGGCCTTGCGCGCCTCCTTGGCGCGGTCAAGCAGGAAGCGGCGATAATCGTCCATATCGCCGTCATAGGGTGTGACCCCGCCCCGATCGACCAGCCAGAGCCGGTCGGCGACCAAGGACACCAAATGCGGATCGTGGGAGATCAGCACCACGGCCCCGGAGAACAGGGTTAGGGCCTCGACTAGGCTTTCCCGGCTGTCGATGTCCAAATGGTTGGTCGGTTCGTCCAAGATCAGCAAATGCGGGGCTTCCCGGCTGATCAAAGCGATCACCAGTCTGGCTTTTTCGCCGCCGGACAGGGCCTCGACCTTGGTGTGGACTCGATCTTCTCCAAAGCCAAAGCGACCGAGATGGGCGCGGATCTTGGCCTCGGGCAAATCGCCCATCAGGCGACGGCCATGACCAAGCGCGGTTTCGCCCAAGCGCAGGCTATCCATTTGGTGCTGGGCGAAAAAGCCGAGCCGTAGCTTGTGGGATGCGGTGCGTTTGCCCGCCATCAACTCCAGAGAACCGGATAGCACCTTGGCCAAGGTGGATTTGCCATTGCCATTGGGGCCGAGCAGGGCGACCCGGTCATCCTGATCCAAGCGCAGGGACAGGCTGGACAGCACGGTCTTGTCGCCATACCCGGCCAAGCCGCCCTCCAGGGTCAGGATTGGCGGGGGCAGCGGGTCTGGGTCGGGAAAGTCAAACGGGATCCGTTTTTCCTCGATCACCGAGACTACCGGTCCCATTTTTTCCAGCTGTTTCAGACGGCTTTGGGCTTGGCGGGCTTTGGTTGCCTTGGCCCGGAAGCGGTCAATAAAGGCCTGCATATGCTTGCGTTCGGCCAGTTGCTTTTCCTGGGTCCGGCGTTGGGTTTCCATCTGTTCGCGCCGGGTGCGCTCAAAGCGGGAATAGCCCCCGGCATAGCCTGTCAGGCGTTGGCCCTCCAGATGGACGATCCGGTCCACCGCCTTGTCGAGCAAGGTCCTGTCATGGCTGATCACCAACAGGGTGCCGGGGTAGCTGGCCAAAAAGGACTCCAGCCACAAGGTGGCTTCCAGATCCAAATGGTTGGTCGGTTCATCGAGCAGCAGCAGGTCCGGTTGGGCGAACAAGGCGGCAGCCAAAGCGACCCGCATCCGCCAGCCGCCGGACCATTCGCCGACTGGACGGTCATGGCTCTCGGCGGCGAAACCCAGCCCGGCCAGGATGGTTGCCGCCCGGGCCGGGGCGGCATGGGCACCAATGGCCTCCAAGCGTTCATGGATTTCGGCCATGCGGATCGCCCCGTCGGACCCATGGGCGTCGGGGTCGGCTTCCAACACAGCCAAATCATCCAGCAGGCTGGTGCGCTCCGGGTCTGCGGCCAAAACGCAGTCCAGCAGCGGGATGTCGCCCGCCGGAGCCTCCTGGGCAACGGTGCCGACCTTGGCGCGGGGGCGCAGGACGACCTCGCCGCCATCGGGCGCAATATCGCCCAGGATCAGCTTGAACAAGGTGGTTTTGCCGGTGCCATTGCGCCCGACCAGACCGACCCGGCTGCCCGCCGGGATATGGGCGTCGGCGCCGTCGATCAGGGTCCGGCCCGCGATCCGGTAGGTGAGAGAGCGAAGATGGAGCATGGCCGGACTATAGCGGGGGGAGGGTGTTTGAGAAAACCCTGTTGCGGTCGCGAGCAGGCCGCGTTAGAAGACCCGCGCCGTTGCGGCCCCTCCGGATCCGGAGACTGTCCCGTTCCCAACGAGGACCCCGCCGGGCCGGCCTTCTCGCAAACGACGATGACGACGAACCCCAAGGACATGACCATGGCGACTGAACGCACCCTTTCGATCATTAAGCCCGATGCCACCCGGCGCAATCTGACTGGCGCGATCAACCAGCGCTTTGAAGAAGCCGGTCTGCGGATTGTGGCGCAAAAGCGGGTCCATCTGACCCAAGCCCAGGCGGAAGGGTTCTATGCGGTCCACCGGGAACGCTCCTTCTTCTCCAGCTTGGTTGAATTCATGATCTCTGGCCCGGTGGTGGTCCAGGTGCTGGAAGGCGACAATGCCATCACTCGCAACCGGGAAATCATGGGCGCGACCAACCCGGCCAATGCCGATGCGGGCACCATCCGCAAGGATTTCGCCGAGTCCATCGAAGCCAACTCCGTGCATGGCTCCGACGCTCCGGAAACCGCCAAGCAAGAGATTTCCTACTTCTTTTCCGAACTGGAAATCGTTGGCTAAAGACCAACCCGAGCAGGCCCGGGAAGCTTTGTTTCCCGGGCTTTCGCAAGGCCGACTGGCCGCCGCGCCCCATGGCGCGAAAAGCCTCCGTGGCGTTTGAACGGTTTAAAAAAACCAGTTCATCACGGTGCATCAGGTTTTCCAGTCCCTACCTTTAAGCCAACTGTGCAGGCGCAAAAGGAATTGACGGTCGTGGCTGGCTTTATCGAACTGATCCTGGCTTTGGTGGTGTTTCTGGGCTCCCATGGGGTGGCAGGCGCCTTCGGGCTAAGGGCTAAGCTGGTGGGGGCGCTCGGTGAGCGCCCCTATCTTATTCTCTATTCCCTGGTCTCCCTGGCGCTCTTGGTCTGGCTGTTCTCTGCGGCCCTGCGCGCGCCGTATGTGGAGGTCTGGCCGCCGGTTCCCGGGGCAGCGCATTTGCTGCTGACCCTGATGCCCATCGCTTGTGTGCTTTGGGCCTCGGCCTTGGTGGAACCCAACCCGTTTTCCTTAGGTGTGCGGCAAAGCGGCTTTGATCCGGCGCGCCCGGGCATGGTCGCCCCGGTGCGCCATCCGCTCTTCTTTGGCATGGTTTTGTGGGCTGGGGGTCATTTGCTCGCCAATGGCGATCTGGCCGGGATCTTGCTGTTTGCTCCTATGCTGCTGCTGTCGCTGTTTGGGCCAAAGATCGCCCGCCGCAAAGCCGAAGCCCGCCTCGGCGGCCCGGAAGCCTATGCCGCTCTGGAGGCAGAGATGAAGGAGGCGCCCCTGTTCCGGCGCTTTCCCGGCTGGAAGGTCTATGTCGCTGCCGCAGTGCTCTATGCGGTGCTGATCAGCCTGCATGGCCCGGTGGTTGGCATTTATCCCAAGCAGATGCTGGGGTAAGGGCGGTCGGGCCCCCCAAGTGGCGTGATAAGGTGGCGCCATAAGGTGGCGCCACAAGGCGGCATCATAAGCTGGTGTCAAAAGCTTGCGTCATAGGGCGGCGTCAAAAGAAGGATTGTCATGACCGAAAGCCCCTCTGCGCCCTCCGCCTTGTTCTCCCTTGGCTTGCGGCCATTTTTCCTCGCCTCGGCCCTGTGGGCCGTGGTGGCGATGTTCCTCTGGCTGCCCGCCTGGATGGGGGTGATGGAAATCCCCACCGCCTTTGATCCGGTGGCATGGCACACCCATGAAATGCTGTTTGGTTATGCCGGGGCTGCTGCCGCTGGGTTCCTGCTGACAGCGGTGCCAAGCTGGACCGGGTCCGCTGCGGTCAAAGGCGCGCCGCTGATCGGCTTGCTGGCGCTATGGATCGTGGCCCGGGCTGCGGTGTTTGCCTCGGGGCTGAATGGTCCGCTGATGGCCGCTCTGGCTGATGTGGCGTTTTATGGTGCCCTGGCTTTGTGGACCGCTCGGGCGGTTTTGGCCTCGGGCAATAAGCGCAATTTCGTCGTGGTGGTGCTGATTGCCCTGCTGGGGATTGCTGCCTTGCTGCATCATCTGGAGCCGCTTGGGGTGGCGGAAACCGCTGAAACTGCGGTTACGCTCGGCCTGGCGGTTTTTGCCCTATTGGTCGGGGTGATTGGCGGGCGGGTGGTGCCCAATTTCACCCGCAACGCCCTCTCTAAGCTGGGCAAGACCGCTCTGCCAGCGCCTTTCGGTGGGGTGGACAAGGCCGCCCTTGGCCTGTTGGTTGCCGCCATGCTGGCTTGGGTCCTTCTACCGGATGGCCCGATCCTCGCCGTCTTGGCTGGTCTGGCAGGGCTGGCCAATCTTGCCCGTCTGGCCCGATGGCAGCCCTTGACCTGTTTGGGCGATCCGCTGCTTTGGGTGTTGCATGCGGGCTATCTCTGGCTGGGGCTGGGCCTGTTGCTGCTGGCTGCGGGGGCTGCCGAGCTTTTGCCCATGGCCGCAGCGGTGCATGCGCTGGGGGTTGGGGCGTTTGGCACCATGATCATCGGCATCATGACCCGGGCCACCCGGGGCCATACGGGCCGGGATCTTTCGGTGGGCTGGGGCACGGCGCTGATTTATGGGCTGGTGATCGCCGCAGCGGCCCTGCGGGTGGTGGCAGCGATCTGGCCGGAAACCGGGATTGCCGGGCTGCATGGCGCTGCCGGGCTGTGGATGCTCGGCCATCTGGGCTTTTTGCTGCTCTATGGCCCGATGCTGTTGAAGCCTCGGATGGGCGGGGCTTAAGGCTCCGTTTTTGAGTTCACGGCTTAGCCCCTATTCCCAGAATACGCCGGTCCAACAGGTGGGAATGGAATGTTTGGTTCCATTTTGTGCCCTCGTACCCATGTCTTGGGCTGAAACGAAGCGTTGTCTGGGCAAGGTCAGCGAACGCGGCTTCCGTTCTTTTAAGGAGACACCATCCCATGCGAGGTACCCTTACAGCCATGACTATGATGGTCGGGGCCATGCTCCTCACTGTCCCGGGGAACGTCGGAGCCTCTGAGCGGAGCCCCTTGGTTCAGCTCGCAGACTCCAGTGCACAATTGCTTGGCGCGCGGGTCCTCGCCCAATGGCCCGCAGATGGTCTCTGGTATCCGGGAACGATCACGGAAACCGGTGATCATCTCTATGTCATCGCCTTCGATGATGGGGATCGCGCGACCGTGGATGGGAATGGGATCTCTCCCCTCAGCTGGGGTCGGGGCAATCGGGTCGCCTGCAACCGCCAGCCCGGTGGAAATTATTTTGCCGGTGTCATTGCGGGCAGGAGTGGCGACCAACTGCAAGTGACCTTTAGCGATGGCAGCAGCGGGACGAGGATCGTGGCCCGCTGCCGGTCCAGACAACCCGGTGACTATAATCATCCGTGGACCTACTGATTGATCTGGTCTTGGGCCAGCCCACAATCGGATAATCCAAAACCAAAGCGGCCCACGGCGCATCGCGCTGTGGGCTTTTTCTCTGCGGATTGGCAAACCTGCTCTGCGGCGTCCTAAGTTTTAAGGCACCGGGCTGATCAGGGCCGTCTCGGCTGTTTCCGGCGTCGCGGAATTTCTCAGCATCACCCGGTCGCCTTCAACCACGGCCCGACCCTCGGCGACCAATCGCAGAGCTTGCGGATAGATCACATGCTCCTGGGTCAAGACCCGGGCGGCCAGGGCTTCTTCGCTGTCCTCGGGCAGGACCGGCACCGCAGCCTGCATGATGATCGGCCCCGCATCCATCTCCGGGCGGACAAAATGCACGGTGCAGCCATGGAGCCGACCGCCCAAAGCCAGCACCCGGGCATGGGTATCCAGCCCCTTAAAGGCAGGCAGGATCGACGGGTGAATATTGATCATCCGATCCCGCCAGCGCTCAACAAATCCGGCGGTCAGCAGGCGCATAAATCCTGCCAAACAGATCAATTCCACCCCAGCGGCGACCAATCGGGCATGGAGCACGTCTTCAAAGGCCGCCCGGCCTTTGAACGCCTTATGGTCGATGACCGCCGTGGCGATCCCGGCCTTGGCGGCTTTGTCGAGGCCAGCGGCATCGGCCCGGTTTGACAACACCAAAGCAATCTCAGCCGGAAAGGCCGGATCGGCGCAGGCCGCGATCAGGGCTTCCATGTTCGAGCCCCGACCGGAGATCAGAACCGCGATTTTTAGGCGCTTGGGGACGGGATCAGCCGGGGTCATGGGCGCCAGGCCTCTTCCAGACCCGGCAGGCTGACCGGCTCGGCGTCCGGGCTATCCAGGCTCAACACCGTGCCCAGGCGCACCGGTTGTTCGCCCTGGCCGCGCAGGATCTCTTCGGCGGCGGCCACGGAGGCCGCTGGCACCACACAGACCATGCCGATGCCGCAATTGAAGGTCCGGGCCATTTCCAGCGGTGCGACCCCGCCCTCGGCCATCAGCCAACGGAATACCGGGGGCAGGCTCCAGGCAGTCGGATCCAGGGTCACGCCCAGACCCTTGGGCAGCACCCGGGGGATGTTTTCTAAAAATCCGCCGCCGGTGATATGGGCGAAGGCTCGGGCCAATCCGGCCCGGTGCAGGGCCAAAGCGGCGCGAACATAAATCCGGGTTGGGGTCAGCAGGGCCTCGCCCAGGCTGCGATCCGGGGCGAAGGGCGCGGCGCTGTCCAAGGCCAGACCAGTGCGTTCGACAATGCGCCGGATCAAGGAATAACCATTGGAATGCGGGCCGGAGGAGGGCAGGCCAAGCAATATATCGCCGGTTTCGACCCCATCCCCGGTCAAAAGCTGGCCGCGCTCTACCGCGCCAACGGCGAATCCGGCCAAATCATAGTCGCCTTTGGCATAGAGGCCGGGCATTTCTGCGGTCTCCCCGCCGGTCAAGGCACAGCCCGCAATCCGGCAACCCTCGGCGATTCCGGCGACAACGGTGGCCGCGACCTCGGTCTCAAGCTTGCCTGTGGCGTAATAGTCGAGGAAGAAGAGTGGTTCGGCCCCTTGAACCACCAGATCATTGACGCACATCGCTACAAGGTCGATACCGACCCCATCATGCAGTCCTGTGTCGAGGGCGAGTTTCAGTTTGGTGCCGACTCCATCGGTGGCGGCCACCAGCAGCGGGTCTTGAAACCCGGCTGCCCGGGGGTCAAACACCGCGCCAAAGCCGCCCAGCGCGGCATCGGCGCCAGGACGGGCGGTGGCAGCCGCCGCCGGAGCGATTTTGTGCACCAGGGCATTGCCTGCCTCAATATCGACACCGGCGTCTTTATATGTGAGACCGGGGCTACCGGACGGGTCAGAGGAACGGGAAGCGGAAATGGCGACCTCGCAAGTTCAGCAGGATGAGTATTGGCACAACGGATCTGCAGCCGATTCCGGCGTGGCGGATCAACCGGCCCGCGCCGATGGCCTAGAAGACCGGACCATACCGGAACCGGACGGCAATGCAACGGCCCGTCGGCAAACTTCGGACCGGTCGTTGGGCCGGGGGCGCAAACCCTTCGCCAAGCTGATGCGTGCCATTGCCCCAGGGTTGTGTCTGTTGGGGGTGCTCTGTGTGAAGCCGGAGGTCGGCAAGGCTCAAGAGGTTTATGTGGCCCGGGATGTGGATGTGGAGGCCCAGGCCGAAAGCCCTGCCGCCGCCCGCGCCGCCGCCTTGGCCCAGGGACGCCTGGAAGGCTTGCGCCAGGTTCTGTCCAATCTGACCGGCGGTGGAGCCCAAGGTACCCCACCCGATCCGTCCCCCGCCGATGCCGACCGTTTGGCGCTGGATTATTCGGTGGCCGACGAAAAAACCACCTCGACGGCCTATATCGCCCGCATGACCATCCGCTATGACGCCGCCGGGGTGCAGCAATTGCTGTCCTCGGTCGGCATGACCGCGACCTCTAGCCAGAGAAACGCCCCCATCGCCGTGCTGCCGGTCTATCGCCTCGGCCCGTCCGATGATGCGATGCTTTGGGAAGACCCGAACCCCTGGCGCGACAGTTGGCAGCGGGTCAGCGACGCCAATGAGGGCATGGTGCCCGTCGTCGTGCCCATGGGGGATTTGGCCGATTTGGCCTCGGTGGATGCCAACACCGCGCTGTCCGGTGATTTGGCCAGTGTAGCGGCCAACCTGTCGCAGCGCTATGGGGCCACCGGAGCGGTGGCCATCCAGGCCGTGGGCGATCCCTCCCGGTCCCTGAACATTAATTTTCGAGGCGTCGAGCCGCCTTTTGAAGCCCTCGGCAGCTTCACCGTGTCGGTGCGAGTTGGCGAGGATGCCAATGAACTGATGTCCCGGGCTGTCGCCGAAGCCCGCAACATCTTGGAGGAAGCCTGGGTGCGGGCCTCGGGCGGCACCGTCGGGGCCTCGGAGATGACCGTGCTGGCGACCTTCACCGGCCTTGGGGAGTGGGTCGACATGCAGCGCCGCCTGGGTGCCGTGCCGCAAATCAGTCAGGTCAATGTCCAAGCCGTCACCCGAGGGCGGGCCCAGATCCAGTTGCTCTATCGCGGCGATCTCAACACCCTGGCCCAGGCTCTGGTCGGCCAGGGCATTGCGGTCAATCAGTTCGGCGCGGTCTGGACCCTGTCGGCCATGGGCGGTCTGCCCGGCGGTGTGGTGCCCAGCTTGGGCGGGTCGGTCTCCACCGGCCAGCCGACACCGGCCCCGGCCCCCTTGTCCCCGGGCCAAGTCGCTCCGGGCTGGTCTTCCGGCGGGGCGGTTCAGCCTGAGCCCGGCGTAACCCGCTTTGGCACCGGCGGCACCATCCCGCCCAGCAATGGACCTGGAACCCTTGGGGGTCCGGTCCAATGACCCGAGAGACGCAGGTTCGGGTTTGGGTCATTGGCAGCTTGGCCTTTCTGCTGATCCTCTATGTCCTAAGCCCGGTCTTGCTGCCTTTTGTTGCTGGGGCCGCCGTCGCCTATTTCCTCGATCCCGTCGCCGACCGTTTGGAGCGCCTCGGTCTGTCGCGGATCATGGCAACCATTGTGATCACCTTGGGCTTCATTGCGGTGATGGCCTTGGCGCTGATCCTGCTGGTGCCGGTGCTGCAAAGCCAGATTTTCAGTTTTCTGGACCGCCTGCCCAGCCTGATCCAGGGTCTTGTGGCCACAGTGAAATCGGTTTTGCAGCATGCCTCGGACACCTTGGGTCCGGAGCGCATGGCCAAAGTGACCACGGCCATGGAAAGCTATGCCGGAGAAGTGGCCAAATGGCTGGTGTCGTTCCTGCGCGGGGTGCTGACCAGCGGCGCGGCTCTGGTCAATGTGTTCTCGATCCTGTTCATCACCCCGGTGATCACCTTCTATCTGCTCCGGGATTGGGACAAGATGGTCGCGACCATCAACAGCTGGCTGCCCCGCCGTGAAGCCCCGGTGATCCGGCGTCTGGCTCGGGAAATCGACATCACCATTGCCGGTTTTGTCCGGGGGCAGGCCTCGGTTTGCCTGGCGCTGGGCACGTTCTACGCGGTCGGGCTGGGCATTGCTGGGCTGGAGCTTGGCCTTGTGGTCGGCCTGATGGCCGGGTTGCTGTCCTTCATCCCCTATGTCGGCACCATTGTCGGCTTTGTTGCCTCCATGGGTCTCGCCATCGCCCAATATGATGACTGGCAGAGCATTGCCGCCATTGCCGGGATATTTGTCGCCGGACAAGTGATTGAAGGCAATTACCTGACCCCGAAACTGGTCGGGGATCGGATCGGTTTGCACGCGGTTTGGGTGATCTTCGCCTTGATGGCCGGGGGCAGCCTGTTTGGCTTCCTCGGTATTCTCTTGGCGGTGCCGGTGGCGGCGATCATTGGCGTGCTGGCCCGCTTCGGCCTGCGCAATTATCTGGATGGACCGCTCTATCATGGCCGCGCACCAGATGAAGAGGCGGATCCAGAGCCTCCTCCAGCTCCGGCCCCAGTCTCAGCCCCGGCCCAAACTCCAACCCCAACCCCAACCGCAGTCCCGTCCCTGCCGAAGGCGGATCCGGAGTGAGGGAGCCCGAGCCTCCTGAACCGGTTCAACTGCCCTTGGACCTGCCGTTCCGGCCCGCCACGGA
Organism: Rhodospirillaceae bacterium; assembly: GCA_049604415.1. Taxonomy (GTDB): domain Bacteria; phylum Pseudomonadota; class Alphaproteobacteria; order Rhodospirillales; family Rhodospirillaceae; genus JBMYTN01. The sequence goes on from JBMYTN010000004.1 coordinate 54,051, forward strand.
CCGGGCCGACTTCCTGGTCGCCCCCAGCAACCGGGCCGCCGTGGGGATGATTGACCGCTGGCCCGATTGGCCCGGGCCTTCGGCGGCACTGTCCGGTCCGCCCGGTTCGGGCAAAAGCCACCTTGCGGCCGTCTTTACCACCCGGACCGGGGCCATGCTGCTCAGCGCAACCGCCCTTGAAGCCTTGTTCGCTCAACAGAGCTCTGCGGAGGCCTTCGACCCCCTAGCCCTGTTTCAGGACAGCCCGGCTTTGGTGGTGGAGGATATTGATCCGGTGGCGGTGCCGGAACGGGCCTTGTTCCATTTGCTCAATGCGGCAGCGGAGGCGAAAGGGTTTTTGCTGCTGACCTCGGTGGCACCGCCATTATCCTGGACCGTGTCCCTGCGCGATCTCGACTCGCGGCTGACCCAAGTGCCTGCGGAGCATCTCGCCGAGCCCGACGACCTGTTGCTCGCCGCCGTGCTGATGAAGCTGTTTGGCGATCGGGGCATTGAAATCGCCCCGCGCAGCCTGTCCTATGCGGTCACCCATATGACCCGCAGCTTCGCCTCCGCACAAAGCCTGGTCGAGCAGGCCGATGCTCGGGCTCTCACCACCGGCAAGGGCCGGGTGACCCAAAGCGTGGTCCGCGCGGTCATTGAAGGCTCTTAAACATCGCTAACAACCCGCGCCAGGACCGCTATGGCGGGATCCATCTCCTCTGGGGTAAAGCCACAAAAGCCAACCAGGAGTCCAGAGCGTTTGACGGCACCACCATAATGGGGGGATAAGGGCTGACAGGCGACACCGGCTTGGTGAAGCTGTGCCGCCAAAGCGCTATCTTCGCGGCCTTCGGGCAGGTGCAGGACCAGATGCATGCCCGCGCCATGGTCCGTGACATCTACAAGGTCACTCAAATGGCGCTGGATCAGCCCGAGCAAATGCCGTCGACGTTCGCCATAGATCCGGCGCACCTTGCGGATATGGCGATAGAACAGGCCGTCTTGCATGAACACTGCCAAGGGCCGCTGCGGCACGAGAGACGCCCTGGAGCCATGTTGGCGCAGCACGGTTCGGAAGTGGCCAATCAGCTTGGGCGGGATGACGACAAAGCCGAGCCGTAGGCTGGTGGAAAACACTTTGGTGAAGCTGCCGACATAGAGCGTGCGGTCTGCCGCATCGACGCTGGCCATGGCCGGGATCGGCCGCCCGGCATAGCGGAACTCGCTGTCATAATCATCCTCGATGATCCATCCCTGGTTGGCGGCGGCCCATTGTAAAAAGGCCAGTCTTTGGGCAGAGGGCAGAACACCACCCAAGGGAAACTGCGAGGACGGCGTCAGGACCGTCACGCGAATTGGATCGCCTGCGTCGGTGTGTGGGGGTGGCAGGGACGGACCGTCAGGACCCACCGGCAGCAACTTGTGGGGCAAACCAAGACTGCTGACAAAGCGCAGCAGCGGACGAAAGCCCGGATCCTCCAGGGCCAGCGCCTCTCCCGGGCCGAGGGTCGCGCGCAGGCAGAGCTCCAGTCCCTCCACCGAACCCGCCGTGATCAGGATCTGCTCCGGGCTGGCTGCCAATCCGCGCCAATCGGCCAAATAGCGCGCAGTGGCCGCCCGCAGCTCCGGGTCGCCGAAGGGATCTTGGGCAATGGTGAGGGCCTCTGGGCTCCGGCGTGCCACCCTGGCCAAACAGCGGGCCCAAGCCTGATGAGGGAACAACCGCATATCCGGCAGGCCCGGATGCAGGGCTTTGGGCGTATCGGGCGGAGCCATGGAAGGATCTACCGCGCGCCGGGCTGGAGGCAGGGCAGGGGACAGTTCCACTGCGCTGCCCGTCAACACATACAGGCCCGATCCACGCCGGGCCTCCACATAGCCCTCCGCGACCAATTGGTCATAGGCCGTGGTCACGGTGGTGCGTGACAGCCCCAACTCTTGGGCCAGTTTCCGCGAAGGCGTCAGGCGGGTTCCCGGCCCAAAGCGGCCATCGGCAATGCGCTGCCGGATCTGGCTGTAGAGCTGGTCGAACAGCGGCTCCGGGGTGGTGCTGTCGAGCTTGAGGGAAAGCAGCGGGCTGTCGGTCATTGGATTGGTCCGGGAGGGATAGGGTTGGCAAAATTGGCCTGATTAAATTTTATAATATTGGCCATTTCCCTAAAGCCAAAATGTTTGCATGGTCCGGTCTTCACCCGTCTTGAAGGAAAAGGACCATGTCAGAGCAGCAGAGCGCCCCCTTACCGTCCACGGACCGGACCCGACTGCGTCGGGCCCCGAAGCGCGGCCATTTCGACCGTGACACCATCAACGGCATTCTCGATGCCATGCCGCAATGCCATGTCGGCTGGGTCCGCGATGGCGCGCCCATGGTGATCCCGACCTTCCATTGGCGCGAAGGCGACCATGTTTATTGGCACAGCTCCAATGGCGGGCCTTTGTCCAAAGCGGGAGAAGACCCGGAGGTCTGTTTGACCGTGACCATCCTGGATGGGTTTGTCATGGCACGCTCGGGCATGCATCACTCGGCCAATTACCGTTCGGTGATGATCTTCGGCAAGGCGCGGCGGATCACCGATCCGGACGCCAAGGTGGCGCGGTTGCGTGGCTTCTTTGAAGGGCTGTGGCCCGGCCGTTGGGATATGTTGCGTCCGATCACCGAGCTGGAAATCAAGGCCACTGCGGTCTATGCCCTGCCCATCGCGGAAGCCTCGGCCAAGATGCGGACTGGTGGTCCGATTGATGACGAGGAAGACTATGCCCTGCCGATTTGGGCCGGGATCTTGCCGGTGACCACCCATATTGGCGCACCGGAGCCTGATCCGCGCAATCTGCCCGGCCTGACACCGCCGGCGCATCTTGGCGCCTTGAAGATCGGTTGAACGGCCTTGTTTGGTCCCATTGTCGCAAAGGTGACAATGGGACTTTTCCCGGCGCTGTCGGGGCGGGACCATTGTCGGGTTTGGTCCGAAAGCCAACAGAGCCCCGTGACAGAATTGATTGAAATCAATCCTTTATAAATTTGGCACAGCCCTTGCTTTATCCCGGAGATCAGACCCGTAGCTGATCGACAAAAGGGGTAGAGCCATGATCGAACTTACCGAAAACGCCGTCGCCGCCGTTCGCCAGGTCGTCTCTAAATCCGACAGCGCCACCGGGCTGCGCTTGATGGTGTCCGAAGGCGGATGCGCCGGTGTGGTTTATCGCATGGGCCTGGAAGCCGCCGCCCAGGATGGTGATGAAGTGCTCGAATTCGAAGACGTCAAAGTCTTTGTCGACGGGGCCAGCACCCCGCTGCTCAGCGGTGTCCGCGTTGACTTTGTCGACAAAATCGCCGGGGCCGGTTTCGTGTTCGAAAACCCCAATGCGGTCGACAAATGCTCCTGCGGCAAGTCGTTCTCTGCGCCCGCTTGCTAGAGCCTCAGCCAAGACATTTTCATCCCCCATTTCGCAGATCCGAAAGGAACGCGCCGTGACCACCGTAGCCCCCACACTCCCTGTTTCTGGCGACATCTTTGAAGAAAAGGTGCTGGCCGCCCTGGAAGAGATCCGCCCGCGTCTGCAAAAAGACAATGGTGACGTCACCCTGGAACGCCTGGAAGGCAACAAGATCTTTGTCAATCTGAAGGGTGCCTGTGTTGGCTGTCAGCTGTCCAACATCACCCTGCAGGGCATTCAGATGAAGTTGATCGAGCGGCTGGGCTTTCCGGTGCGGGTGATCCCGTCCGACGCACCCAGCTGGTCCATGACGGCCTAAGGCTGTTTCGGGCGGTTTGGTCGGGAGGATCCGGCAATGAACCATCTGTCCTCCGAAGCGCTGCACAGCGGCAATGCTCTCAGCCGCAGTGGGCGGGTGTCCTTGAACGACACCACCCTGCGCGATGGCGAGCAAACCGCCGGGGTGTGCTTCACCCAAGCCGAAAAATGCACCATCGCTGCGGCCTTGGACGGGGCTGGTGTGCCGGAATTGGAACTGGGCATCCCGGCCATGGGGGCCGATGAGCGCGAAGACATGCGCGCCGTGCTTTCCGTCCTGACCCAGGCCCGGGGCCTGGCATGGTGCCGGATGGCCGATGCGGATCTTGAGGCCGCTCGCCTTGTTGGCGTCACTGCGGTCAATCTATCAACGCCGGTTTCCGATCAACAGATCGCAGGCAAATTGGGCAAGGACCGCGCCTGGGTCTTAGCCCAGGTCGCGAACATGGTCCGCAAGGCCCTGGATATGGGCTTTGATGTCGCGGTGGGTTGCGAAGATGCCTCCCGCGCCGATCCGGACTTTTTGCTTCGGGTGCTCGAAGCCGTCGAGCAGGCTGGCGCGTCCCGGCTGCGCTATGCGGACACCCTTGGCATTCTCGATCCCTTTGCCACCCGGACCGCTTTGGCCCGGCTGCGGGCCTGGACATCCTTGGATCTGGAATTCCACGGCCATAATGATTTGGGCTTGGCCACGGCCAATGGGCTGGCCGCCGTTCAGGGCGGGGCCAATCATGTTAGCGTGACCGTCAATGGCTTGGGCGAGCGGGCTGGCAACACGGCGCTTGAGCAAATGGTGGTCGGGCTGCAGAGCTTGCAACAGATTGACAGCGGCATCGACATGCTGCGGCTGGCCGGGATCTCCGATCTGGTCGCCCAGGCCTCGGGCCGGGCGGTGCCGAGCGCACAGCCGGTGGTCGGGGCCGGGATCTTCAGCCATGAAAGCGGCATCCACGTCCATGGCCTGCTGCGCGACCCGCGCAATTACGAAAGCCTGAGCCCGGCGCAGCTGGGCCGCGCCCATAGCTTGGTGGTGGGCAAGCATTCCGGTCTCGCCGGGGTCCGCCATGCCTGCGCCGAGTTGGGCCTGGACCCGGATGAGGCCCAAGCCCGGTCCATCTTGGCGCGGATCAAATGCCATGTCATCGAGACCAAACGGTCTCCTGACGCTGCGCTGTTGCGCCAGTTTTATGCCGAAACGATGGGGCAAGCCGACCGCAGGGTCGGTGAGTCCTTGCCTGCGTGACCATTGGTTTCATCCGCGAAAAGGAGACTCCCCCATGAGCGACGTTCTTGACACCCTTCAGTCCCTGTCCAGCGCCGAAGATTTCCTGGAATATCTGGAAATCGACCATGATCCGGCGGTGGTCCGGGTCAACCGCCTGCACATCCTGAAGCGCTTGCAGGTCTATCTGGCCCAGGCCGAACTGGCCGATGACGCTGAAGACACTGTGATCCTGGAGACCTATAAGGAATGCCTGACCAAGGCCTATCAGGACTTTGTCAGCTCCGATGCGGTCACCGAGAAGGTCTTCAAGGTGTTCCACGACGCCAAAGGCCAAGGCTTTGTCGGCCTGGAGGAAATCGGCCGCCTCTAAGGTCGCCTGTTTCAATCGAATACAGGTATGACGCCTTCTTCCTCGCGGAAGTGGGCGTCATGCTTTTTTGCCCAAAACTGTTTTGATGTGGTGATTGGATCAGCTGTTTTGGGATGCTGCTGATTGAGCAACAAAGCGGCTCAACTGACCGTGTTCGAGCCGCACCGTTTTCCCGGCCCGCGCTTCCTCCGCACGGGTTTCGAGAAACCCCATCAAGGCCTGTAAAGACTCCGGATTTGGCGCTTCAGGGCTTGAGTCCTCACCGCCAAGGGTCCGATCCAGAACATAGGCTTCCAAGCTCATCCCATGGTCCGCAGCCCGAGCTTCAAGCCTTTGGTGGTCGTGGTCGCTGATCTCAATAGATAAGAGAGGCATGGCGATCTCCTGTTTGACAAAAAATAGCATGGTCCATGCCACCTCGCGAGGGGGTGCGCCCCTCATGGGCATCCTTCGGACCAGACGACGATGGACGGCATCGTGCTTTAAGAGTGCAAACCGGAGAGCTTCGCTTTCCGGTTTTTTTGTGGCCTAAGCGGCTCACCCAGAAAGCGACACTGCGTTCTGACAGATAGAATGTCGTGGCGCGAATCCGACAGAATGTCGGTGTCGGTTGTCGGATTTTGTCCGACAACGGGTTGGATTGCTTTGCTCTCTCCCAAGAAGCGAACAGCGCTAGTGCTTTGGTGCCAATAGGGATTTCTCGCAAGTGCGAGCTTTTCTCAAAGTATCCCTAATTTTGGCATGGAAATTGAAAAGACCGGATCCAGCCAGGGTTGGTCCGGTTTCCATGACTGGGGCCCCTCCCACCCCAGCCCTGCCGAGCCTGCCGTAAGGAGAGATCAGTATGCATATCGTTGTCTGCATCAAACAGGTGCCCGATAGCGCCCAGATCCGGGTGCATCCGGTGACCAACACCATCATGCGGCAAGGGGTTCCGACCATCATCAACCCCTATGACCTGTTCGCGCTGGAAGAAGCCATGCGCCTGCGCGATGAAGTGGGCGGCAGTGTGACCGTGCTGACCATGGGACCGCCCATGGCCGAAGACACCCTGCGCAAGGCCCTGGGCTATGGCGTGGATCGCGCCGTGCTGCTCACCGACCGCTTCTTTGCCGGGTCCGACACCCTGGCGACCTCCTATGCCCTGGCCACCGCGATCCGCAAGATCGGTGAACAGGATCCCGTCGACATTGTCTTCACCGGCAAACAGACCATCGATGGCGACACCGCCCAGGTCGGCCCCGGCATCGCCAAGCGGCTGGACCTGAACCAGCTGACCTATGTCAGTGCCGTGCGCTCCGTTGATCCGGCTGGCCGGAGCATCGTGGTTGAGCGCCGCGCCGAAGGCGGTGTCCAGGTGCTGCAAACCGGCTTGCCCTGCCTGATCACCATGCTTGACGGTTCCAACCGCCTGCGTCGGGGCTCGATGGACGACATGCTGCGCGCTGCCCGGGCCGATGTGACGGTCTGGAATGCCGAAGCCGCCGGTGTGGAAGATATCCAGCTTTGTGGCCTGCGTGGCTCGCCCACCGTGGTGCGCAAGGTCTTCGCGCCGAAGCCCCGCACCGAAAAGGCGCAAATGATCACCGTCGAGGACGACGCCGATCTGGCCGCCCTGTCCTCCGCCGCCGTGGACGCGATCTTCTCCGCCCAGCCGAAGCTGGAGCTGGAATTGATGGCCACCACGACCGACGCCCGCTAACCCCCGATCCGATCAGGAGATTGCGACCATGAGCGCACCGCCGAAAAAACCTGCCGCCGCCGGGGGCCGGGCCAATATGGCCAAGGAACTGCCGGAAAAGTTCAAATCCTATAAGCATGTCTGGGTGTTCGTTGAGCTCGACCGGGGCAAAGTCCACCCGGTGTCTTGGGAACTGATGGGCGAAGGCTGTAAACTGGCCGACACCCTGGAGGTCGACCTCGCCGCCGTGGTGATGGGTCCCGCCGGGGCCGAAACCCGCGCCGCCGTCGCCGAAGCCCATGAATATGGCGCTGACACGGTCTATTTGATCGAAGATGCGCTGCTGGCCGACTATCGCAACGAGCCCTTCACCCGGGCCATGACCGATCTGGTCGAAACCTATAAGCCGGAAGTGCTGCTGATGGGCGCGACCACCCTGGGCCGCGATCTGGCCGGCAGTGTGGCCACCACCCTGAAAACCGGTCTGACCGCCGACAGCACCGAGCTGGCCATTGATGACCGCAGCTTGGCTGCCACCCGCCCGACCTTCGGCGGCACCTTGCTGTGCACCATCTACACCCTGAACTACCGGCCGCAAATGGCGACCGTGCGTCCCCGGGTGATGGCCATGCCCGAGCGTCAGCCGGGCCGCACCGGCGCGATCATCGAGCACCCCTTGGGTCTGGCGGAACAGGATATCATCACCAAGATCCTGGACTTCCTGCCCGATGCGGACAGCAAAGACTCCCACCTGGCCTATGCCGATGTGGTGGTTGCGGGCGGCATGGGCCTCGGCAGCCCGGCCAATTTCCGCCATGTCGTTGATTTGGCCACTGTCTTGGGGGCCGAATATGGCGCCTCCCGCCCGGTGATCCAGAAGGGCTGGACCACGGCAGACCGTCAAATCGGCCAGACCGGCAAGACCATCCGTCCGAAGCTTTACATTGCCGCCGGGATCTCCGGGGCGATCCAGCACCGGGTTGGTGTGGAAGGCGCGGATCTGATCCTGGCGATCAACAGCGATCCGGATGCTCCGATTTTTGAATTCGCCCATTTGGGCATTGTCGCCGACGCCACCAAGGTTCTGCCGTTGTTAACGGAAGCCTTCCGGCAGCGTCTGACCCACCACCGTATGGCGGGCTAACCCCCTCATCCCCAACAAGGAGGGTCACCAGATGGCCGAACATTTCGACGCAATCGTGGTTGGCGCGGGGATGGCGGGCAATTCAGCCGCCTACACCCTGGCCAAGGCCGGTTTGAGTGTGTTGCAAATCGAGCGCGGGGAATATCCCGGCTCCAAAAATGTCCAAGGCGCGATCCTGTACGCCAATGCGGTGGAACAGGTGATCCCGGATTTCCGGGATGACGCTCCGCTGGAGCGCCATGTCATTGAACAGCGCATGTGGATGCTCGACGAAAAATCCTATGTCGGCACCCATTTCCGCTCTGAAAACTTCAATGAAGAGCGCCCGAACCGGTACACCATCGTCCGGGCGCAGTTCGACAAATGGTTCAATGGCAAAGCCAAAGCCGCTGGCGCTTTGGTGATCTGCGAAACCACTGTCACCCAGCTGCTGCGCGATGACACCGGGCGGGTGATCGGCGTCCAGGTCGACCGGGAAAACGGTGAGGTCTTCGCCGACGTGGTCATCATGTGCGACGGGGTGAATAACCTGACCGCCCAACGCGCCGGGATCCGCAAGGAAATCCGCAAGGACCACGCCGCCCTGGCGGTCAAGGAAATGCACTTCCTGCCCCGCGATGTCATCGAAGAGCGCTTCTCGCTGACCGGCGATGAAGGCGTGGTGATCGAGGCACTGGGTACCGTGACCTCGGGCATGCTCGGCACCGGCTTCCTCTACACCAATGGCGATTCCATTGCCCTTGGGGTCGGCTGTCTGATCTCCGACTTTGAAGCCGCTGGCATGGGTCCCCATGATGTGCTGGAGCGCTTTAAGGCGCACCCGTCCATTGCCCCGTTGATCAAGGGTTCTGAGGTCAAGGAATATGCCGCCCACCTGATCCCCGAAGGGGGCTATGAGGGCGTGCCGAAGATCCATGGCGATGGCTGGGTGATCTGTGGCGATGCGGCCCATTTGGTCAATGCGGTGCACCGGGAAGGCTCCAACTTGGCGATCACCTCCGGGAAGATCGCGGCGGAAGCCATCATTGCGCTGAAGGCCGAAGGCAAGCCGATGACCGAAGCCAATCTGGCGCTGTATCGGAAGAACCTGGAGAACAGCTTTGTTCTTAAGGATCTGAAAAAATACAAAAAAATGCCGGAAACCCTGCTGCGGAACAAGCAGTTCTACACCACCTGGCCGCAAGTGCTGGCCGGGGCGGCGGAAGAATATTTCCGGGTGGATGGTCGCGACAAGCTGACCAAGGAAAAAGACATCCTGCGCATGGTGCGCAAGTCCCGAGGCGTCTTCGGATTGGTCGGAGATGCGGTGAAGATGGCGAGGGCCTGGCGATGAGCAAAACTTCCAAAATCGAAGAGAAGCTGTACCAAAACCGCTATCGGGTGGATGAGGGCAACCCCCATATTCGCATCGATCCGGAAAAGGCCACGGCCCAGGAACTCAAAACCCTGGTCACCCTGTGCCCGGCGAGCTGCTACTCGGAAACCGAAACCGGCACGGTGGAAATCGTCACCGATGGCTGCATGGAATGCGGCACCTGTCGGATTGTTTGCCAAGGCACCGACGCCCTGTCCTGGGATCACCCGACCGGTGGCAATGGCGTGTTGTTTAAGTTTGGATAAAAATTTTTCAGCCCTCGCCGGGCGCCGCTTTCGTGGCTTGGCCTCGTCCGCAACGGACTTGCCGACCCTTGCGGGGCCGGAGGGTTATAAATTCAATTGAGGGTGGCGTGGCTGCATCTCTGTGCAGGCCCGTGCGCTAAAACTCATCGGCGGGGGCGTCCGGCAGGCACGCCGCCGCCGCTTGGGGAAAGGGAGTCGGATCGGGGGAGACGGCTCCCTTTTTCATTTTGACGGCTTTGGAACTGGCGTTCGTCCGCTTAGGGGCTTACATCCGAGAGTGATCGAGAGAGACCCCCAATTCGATAAGAGGCCGGTTATGCCCAACCCGTTCCATCTTGCCATTCCCGTCCATGATCTGCCGATCGCGCGTGCCTTTTATGGCGAGGTGATGGGCTGTCCGGAAGGCCGCAGTTCAGAGCATTGGGTCGATTTTGATTTCATGGGCCATCAATTGGTGATCCATCTCGACCCGACGCGGCAAGCCGCCAGTGTTGACGATCCAACCAATGCGGTGGATGGCCATGAGGTGCCGGTGCCGCATTTTGGCGTGGTGCTGGATTGGGATGATTGGCAGACCATGGCTGAGCGCCTCAAAGCCGCCGGAACCGATTTTGTGATCGCGCCCTATATCCGCTTTCAGGGCGAAATTGGCGAACAAGCCACCATGTTCTTCAAAGACCCCTCGGGCAATGCCCTGGAGTTCAAAGCCTTCAAAGACATGTCGCAATTGTTCGCCCATTGAAGACAGACAGTCCCCCATTAGCCCCGGCAGACCCGCAGAGCAGCACTGGACCGAGCCTGCATCTGGTCAAGCTCTCGGTGGGCTCGGAGTCCATTGAAAGCATGCAGCGCTGGCAGGCGGGGCTGCGGTTGCGGATTGGTGATGTCCGCCATGTCACCCGGATGACGCCACGCCGAGGCCAGGAGATCCTCGATGGCGAGGGCAGCATCTATTGGGTGATCAAGGGCCGGATCCTCTGTCGCCAACGGATCTGGGATCTCGTGCCGGTGACCGATGAAACCGGGGCCTCGGCCTGCGCCATCATTTTGGATCCGGAAATCCACCCAACGGAACGCTGGACCCACCGCCCGTTCCAAGGCTGGCGCTATTTGGACCCGGCAAAGGCTCCACCGGACATCGCTGCGGGCGGAGAAGCCAGCCCGGACATGCCCGAAGCCATGGCCGAGGAGCTTCGGAAACTGGGTTTTTTATAAAGGGGGAAATACCCCTTATTTCGGATCTGCGCCGGGGCCGATCACCGGCATGGGTGCGTCCGGGGCGGGTGCCTGGTCCCAATAGGCCGGTTTGCCGATATAGCCGACCAGGAAATCAATAAAGGCCCGCACCTTTGGCGAGAGATGCCGGTTCTGCGGATAGACCGCATAGATCCCGGACTCCAAGCTGGTCGGGGTCATGTTCCAATCCTGGAGCAGCGGGACCAAACGCCCGGCGGCCAGATCGCGATAAACCATCCACACCGGCAGCATCACCAGTCCAATGCCGCCCAGCGCGCCCCAATGCAGGCTTTCGGAATTGTTCGCCAGCATCGGACCGGTCACCGTGACCTCGCGGCGGTCCCCTTCCTTCTCGAACAGCCAGCTTTGTGGGCCGGGCCGATAGCGATAGGCCAAGCAGTCATGCTCGGCCAGGTCATCCGGATGGGTCGGGGTCGGGTGGTTCTCCAGATAGGCCGGGCTGGCAAACACCATGCGCCGATTGTCCGCCAATCGCCGCGCGACCAGCGAAGAATCCCGCATCGCCCCAATGCGAATGGCGATGTCGACCCCTTCTTCGACCAAATCAATGAACTGGTCGGACAGGGTCAGATCAACGGTGACTTCGGGATGGGTGGACAGGAACAGCGGCAGGGCCGGAGCGACATGGTAATTGCCAAATCCCAAGGGCACATTCAGCCGCAAGGTGCCGCGCGGTTTGGCTTCCAGAGACGTTACCGCCTGGGTGACATCCTCCACATCGGCCAGGATCCGGGTTGCACGCTCATGGAACAACGCCCCGGCTTCGGTCAGGCTTAAGCGGCGGGTGGTTCTGTTAAGCAACCGAACCCCCAGATCGTCTTCCAAGGCCCCCACCTGCCTGGAAATCGAGGATGGCGACAGTCCCATGGCCCGTCCGGCCTCAGAAAAACTGCCCGCATCCACCACGCGGGAAAACAGGCGCATGCCTGACAAAACGTCCATATCGGTTCCGCTCCTTTGGGCGGGTGAGCTTTGCTCTTGACCGGATCACTTATGGATTTGTCGAAACTTAACCCTAACTGTCAACTGGTTTTTACAAATTGGCCCTTATTGAGCCTCCTCCGGCACAACTTCTGAGGCGGGTGCCGCATAATACGCATCATGGCAGTCCTGACAGGCAGCCCCTAGGGTCTGCAACAAAGCCGCGAGATCGGTCTTGTCAGCACCAGTGATGGCGGCCTCTGCCAGACGGGCTGCTGCTGTTTGCGCTTTCACATTGGCCTCCTGAAACAACGCGATCTCTTCCCAAATCTTTGGCAAGGCCCGGGTTTCGCCAATCTCGGCAGTGCCTTCCGGGAAAGACTGGACAAAGGAAATCGCCAAAGCCGAAATCGCCGATGCATGGGTGGCGATCTGGTTTTCCACCTGAATGCCGGATTTCAAATAGGTCACCATGGCGTTCATATGCCCCTGGGTCGCCGCCATGACCGCCTTGCGATAGGCGACATAGTCCATGGGGTTGGCGTCCGGTGCTACGATGGTCTCCTGGGCTTGGCTGGCACCCACGGGCAGGGTCACAGCAAGCATCAGGACGCCGAGTCCAACGCAGACTGTACGCAAAGAGCGGAGGCAGGAGGCCATAAACGGCATGGGCAGATCCTTAATGATTTGGCTGTGTCGGCTGGCTTTAATGATCTGATCTTGGAGTTGAAAGGGAACGGATCCATTCTGATCTTAACCCTGCCAAAACTATATCAGAAAAAGCGTTAGGATGGTTGAATAACCCGGCGGTACTCTCCAACACCACGCCCCATATCAAGCCCATTGGGATGGGCACAGGCTGCGGGATCAGCATGACGGCAACCACATCGACCGAGGCCCCAAGCGGGGCGCAGCAGGACAAGGCTGGGGCCAAGGCCATCGGGACCTTGCTCACTGGGGCTGAGGACACGGCAGCCCATCAGCCGGAGCAGAAAAAGAGCAGCACCAAATGGCTGCGACCCTTCCTGAAGCCGGTGATGCCGTCCTTCCGCGAAGTCGCGGTCGTTTCCTTTTTTGTCAATTTGGCCGCGCTCGCGACCCCGGTCTTTGTCATGCAGGTCTATGACCGGGTGGTGTTCCACAAGGGCATGTCGACCTTGCTCGGCTTGGCCATCGGCATGGCTTTCATGCTGACCTTTGATTTCATCCTGCGCCAAGCCCGCTCCCGGATCATGCAAACTGTGGCCCTGCGCATGGAAGCCCAGGTGGCCCGGAGCCTGTTTGCCAAGGTCAATGCCTTGCCGCTGAAAATCCTGGAGGGCCGGCCGGCGGAGTTTTGGCATTTGCTGTTCCGGGATGTGGATGTGGTCCGCAACACCCTGTCCGGTCCCAGTGCGGTGTTGGTGGTCGATGTCCCGTTCTCGATCCTTTTTATGGCGGTGATCTTTATCCTGGCCCCGCCCTTGGCCTGGGTGCTGGTGGTGGCGTTGGTGATCTTTTTGACCCTGGCGATCCTGTCCGGGCGCGCGGTGCAAAGTGCGGCGGATGCGGAAAAGGAAAGCACCATCGGGCGCGATGGCCTGCTGGCCGAAGTGCTGCGCGGTCGGGCCACGGTGAAGGCCTTGTCCTTAGGCGATGCCATCCGCCCCCATTGGGAAGGCAAGGTGGCGGGTCAGGTGGAACGCTCGATCCATCGCGGTGGCCGCACCGACATGTTTTCCAACTTGGCCATGGTGATGACCATCGGCACCTCGGTGGGCATGACCGTGGTTGGGGCGCTGGCGATCATGGAGCAGAACCTGACCATTGGCGGCCTGATTGCAGCCAATATGATGGCCGGACGGTTGCTCTCGCCCTTGGGTCAACTGGTTGGAGCTTGGCGCAGCTATGCCGCCTTTGGCCAATCGGTCAAGCGTCTGGGCGAGGCCTTTAGCCTGCCGGAAGATCGGGAAGAAACCCTGGCCGCCCATCCCCGTCCCCGGGGCGAGGTTGCGGCAGAAGAGGTGGTTGTCTCCTACCCCCGGGCCAGCAAACCGGCCCTGAAAGGGGTTACTTGCGGCTTTTTGCCTGGCGGCATGACCGCGATCCTGGGCACCAATGGCAGTGGCAAATCAACCCTGCTGAAAACCCTGCAAGGGCTTTATGCGCCCGATAGTGGCCGGGTGCTGATTGATGGCGCGGACATCACCCAGTTCAGTCGCCCGGAGATGGCGCGCTGGATTGGCCATTTGCCCCAGGACACCATCCTGTTTGCCGGGACCATTCGCGACAACATCATCATGGGCGCGGACAATGCCAGCGATGGCGATGTCCTGAAGGCTGCAAAACGGGCCGGGGTGCATGAGCTGATCGTGGATCTGCCCGATGGCTATGGCACCCAGGTTGGCGAGGCCGGAGGACGGATGTCTGGCGGCATGCGCCAACGCATCGCTTTGGCCCGGGCGCTGGTCGGGGATCCGCCAATCCTGATGCTCGACGAGCCCTCGGCCAGTTTGGACCGTGCGGCTGAGGAGTCGCTCTGTCAGCGCTTGGCGGAGCTGGCCCAGACCCGGACCGTCATCGTCGTCACCCATTCCCCGACCATGTTGCAGCAATGCCAAACCGTTGTCCTGATGGACCGGGGCAAGGTGGTCGCGGCGGGTCCGGCCAAAACCATCCTGCCGCAATTGATGGGCCGCGCCCGTGCTGGTGGGGCCGGAGCAGCGCCGCAACCGGCCAGACCGTCAACGCCAGCGCCCGTTCCGGCTCCAGCCCCAAGCCCGGCGCCCCAAGCAACCCTGACCCCGAACACGACTTCGGGACAGCCGCAGGATTCGTCCTTGGGCAGCTTCCTGGCAAATTCTTCGCCGGAGTCCTTTGCGGGATCGGCTCCGACCCCTATGCCGGGGGCAGGCGGAATGGGACAGTCCGGGATGCAACCGTCAGCACCGCCGCCGCAACCGGCTGCCAAACCGGCCAGCGATTTTGACAAGCCGACGGATCCGAAAACCCGCGCCCCCGGCGGCGGCTTTATGCCCGCAGCGGTTTATGCTGGCGCGGCCCGCATGGGCGGGGTGATGTCCTGGGGACCCCAGGTGACGCCGGTGGAAAAGGTTGATCCCAGTGCCGAGGCCAAGGAGGGCAAATCCGCCGCCTCGGAAGACGAAAAGGCAGGGTCATGAACGAACAAAGCAAACCGCAAACCGACCCCGAAAACAGCCCGCAGTCCGAAGCCGATCCGGGCGGCTCCATTCGTGGCTCGACCATTGGCGGCGAGGCCATTGGCCGGATCACACCAGTGCCCCAGGGCAGCCTGCCCGAAACCCCGGAGACTGGCACGCCAGAGGCCGTCACCCAGGAACCGCGCCCGGAGGCCACCGCGCCGCCGCCGCAAACCTTGGATGGATTGCTCGGCCGCCATCCCCTGCCGACTTGGCGTCCAGTGGCCTGGCTGGTGATTATGATCTTGTCCGGGGCGCTGACTTGGGCCGCCTTTGCCGAGCTGGATGAGGTGTCCGTGGCCATGGGCGAGGTGGTGCCCCAGGGTCGGGTCAAAGTGATCCAGCATTTGGAAGGCGGCATTGTCACCGACCTTTTTGTCGATGAAGGCGATTTGATCTCCCAAGGCCAGGAATTGCTGCGCCTGGAACTGCCGACCACCGCGATCAACCGCGAAGAGCTGGAAGTCACGTTAGATGGTTTGCGGTTGACTCGGGCCCGGTTGGTGGCCGAGGTCGATGACGCCGAGATCGTGTTTCCGGATGGATTGGCGGAGCGGCGCACAACCATGGCGCTGAACGAGCAGCGCTCCCATGCGGCGCGGATTGAAGAGTTGGAAACCACCTTGGTGGTGCTGCGCGATCAGCGTTTGCAGAAAGAGCAGGAAATCCTGGAACTGCGCGCCCGTTTGGATGCGTCTCGGACCAGCCTGGATATCGCTGAAGAGCGCTTTACCATCTCCGAAGGGCTGCTCCGTGATGGTCTGACCCACAAGCTGGCCCATTTGGACATCCAGGCCCAGATCGAAAGCTTCCGGGGCGAGATTGACAGCCTGGGTCCCTCCATCGCCCGTGTTGAGGCCTCGCTGGAGGAGATCCGATCTCGGGAGCAGGAAACCAGGGTGTCGTTCCGGCGCAAGGCCCAGGAACAGCTGACCACCACGGATCTGGATATCGCCCGGCATGAAGAAATGCTGGTGATGGCCAACAGCCAGCAGGTCCGCTCCACCATCCGCTCTCCGGAGGCCGGGGTGGTGAAGAACATAAAATACAACACCATTGGCGCGGTGGTGATCCCCGGCGATCCGATCATGGAGGTGGTGCCGGTGGACGAGGCGATGATTGTCGAAGCCCGGCTCAACCCCATTGATCGGGGCTATGTCACCAGCGGCATGGATGCGACGGTAAAGATCAGCACCTATGATTACGCCCGCTATGGCGGGTTGGACGGCACGGTGGCCTATGTCGCCCCGGACACCACGGTGGATGAGCGCGGCATGGCGTTTTTCCAAGTCCGGGTGGTGACGGAGAAAAGCTATCTTGGCGAGGTCTCAGGGGAATATGCCATCTCCCCGGGGATGGAGGCGACCGTGGACATCCATACCGGCACCCGGACCGTGCTCGATTACCTGATCCGACCGATCCTGAAAATGCGCCATGAGGCCTTCCGTGAGCGCTGAGCCTCCGCTGTCCGGATCCGCCGACATCCTGCCACTGGACCCCAAGGGCGAAGCCCCACGCGGCCAATGGATAGGCGAGCCGGACCGGTTTTTAGGTCCTGAGGTACCGCCGGGCCATTTGCGCACAGTGGTGTCCTATCTGGAAATGACCGCACCACCCCCGGACTTCACGGCCCCGGTTCTGCCTCCGGATGTGACCTTGACCCCCGCCCATGCTCCGGATGCCCAGTTTTACCGCTCCCTTTATGACGGGGTGGGTGATGATTGGCTTTGGGGGGACCGCAAGCGTTTGGCACCGGAGGCCTTAGAAGCGATCCTGGCCGACCCGGCGGTTGAGGTGCATGTCTTGAGCACATCCGAACCCGACGGGATCGGCGAGGCTCTTGTGGGCGGGTCCAATCCCTCTGAGCGGGGCTCGGCGCAGGCCGAAAAAATGGCCCCGGTCGGATATTTTGAGCTGGATTTTCGGGATTGTCCGGCAGAGCAGGGCGGCCCGGTGGAACTGGCCTATTTCGGTCTGTTCCCACATGCCGTGGGCGGTGGCTTGGGCCGGGCTTTGATGGCCTCAGCCATTGCGCGCTGCTGGCAACGCCCCGGCGTGACCCGGTTTTGGGTCCATACCTGCACCTTGGACCACCCCCGCGCGCTCGGCTTCTATCAGGCCATGGGCTTTACGCTCTATGGCCAAGCGGTGGAGCTGGTGCCCGATCCCCGGCTGACCGGCGTGATTGCCCGGGACCGGGCCCCCCATGTGCCGCTGCCCGAGTAGGGTAAAGCCTCAGGCCGCCGCCGCCGCTGTTTTTGGCACCGCTTTGTCTTCCCGGACCGGCAGGTTCACGATGGCCGCCGCAATGCCCAGGATGATTGAGGCGATCCAGATCGCATCATAGGACCCGGTTTCTTCAAACACGATGCCGCCCGCCCAGGAGCCGATAAAGGCCCCGATTTGGTGCGACAGCAGGCACATGCCAAACAGCGAGGCCATATAGCGCGGGCCAAAGACCTGGGCGACAATGCCGCTGGTCAACGGCACCGTGGACAGCCACAGCATGCCAATCGCCGCGCCAAAGATCAGGAAGGTGACCTCGGTTTTTGGGGCAATCATGAAGGCGAGGATCACGATCGCCCGCAGGCCGTAAATCACGCTCAAGGCCGGGCCTTTGCGGTACCGCCCGCCTGCCCAACCGGCCAAGAGGGTGCCGAAAATATTGAACAGGCCAACCACGGCCAAGGTCGCTGCCGCGACCGAAGAGGGCAGGCCACAGGTCGCCACATAAACCGGCAAATGCACGGCGATGAAGGCGATGTGGAAGCCACAGACAAAAAAGCCCAGGGTGACCAGATTGTAATTCCGGTTGGCGAAGGCCAGAGCAAAGGCCTCCTTCAGGGTCTGTTCCTGTTCTGCCGGGGCCTCTGCTTTTGCGGTTTGGTCCGGTTCAGCGCTGGTTTTGCGCGTCCGGTCCGCCAGCATCAGACCGCAGGGGATCATCAGCATGCAGATCGCCGCCAAAGCCACCAACGCCCCGGCCCAGCCGAGGCTGCTGTTTAGGGACTCGGTGATCGGGGCCATGACGAATTGGCCGAAGGAGCCTCCGGCGCTGACAATGCCCAAGGCCAGGGAGCGCCGCTCTGGGCTGACCATGCGCCCGACGGCCCCCAGCACCACTGGGAAGGTGGTCCCGGCCACGCCAAGGCCGATCAGAACACCTGCGGTGGCATGCAGCCCCAGCGGGGAGGCGACATCGGCCATCAACAGCAGACCAGCGCCATAAAGCGCTGTGCCAAGCATCAGGGTTTTCGCCGTGCCCCAGCGATCAGCCATCATGCCCGCCACTGGGGAGCCCAGGCCCCAGAGCAGGTTTTGGATGGCGAAAGCCAAGCCAAACACGGCGGTGCTCCAGCCCAGATCCGCCGCCATATCCGGGATGAAGAGGCCCATGGACTGCCGGACGCCCAGATTGAGGCCCAGAATGATCGCACCCGCCGTGACCAACACCGCAGGCAACAGCCAGACCGGCCAATGATTGGCGTTTTGCGGACCGGAGGGGACAGCGTTTGGGGTGCTGGGTGTGCTCATGGGATCAGCCAATCACGAAAGAGGGCGCGTTGCAGGCTAGGCCGTGGACACATAAACGGAACGGATTTTGGGAGGTGTGAAAACATTGGAAGAACAGGAGGGAAAACGCAGGAAATGTGGTTCATTTTTAAGGCTTTCCGACGCATTCGTCCGGTGTTTTCACCCTCTCCGCAGGACTGCAAATTGGCGTCATCCCATGGCGTTAAGGGACCTTGACCGGGCCACCAGCCCGCTCTTCGCCCCTTGCCTGGTGGGATTTAGCCAATTTAGCAGCCAAAAACGTCCCGTTTATGAGTCCACGGCCTAGGCCGCTGTTGGATGCGCGATCACCTTCCAAGGGCCGGACGGTCACTGCAAGCAAATAAACGTTATAGGGCAATAAGGCTGAGCCTTATGGCCGGGGCTGTGCGGTCCTGAAAGGACAGATGTCATGAACCAATTGTCCCGACGGCCTTGAGTGGGCTATATCTCCCGCTGCAAAGCAGCACGCATCATGAGGGCATCGTGGACCAAGGCAATTTGCACGAGCGGCTTGAGCGACCCGATGAGGTGGTGGGCTCGTCCGACCGGATGTTCGGCATTGTGTTTACGGTGTTTTTTGCGCTGGTGGCGCTGTTTCTGGCCTGGGTGGAAAAATGGACCGGCGCGTCCATTTTTGCGGCCCTGTCCGGTCTGTTCTTGCTGGTTGCTATGGTGCGGGCCTCTCTATTGGCCCCTTTGAACAGGCTTTGGACCAAGTTCGGCTTGTTGCTGCACAAAGTGATCAATCCGATCGTGATGGCGATGATGTTTTTTGTTGTCATAGCGCCGATTGGGATGGCGATGCGGCTGTTTGGCTGGGATGCGTTGAAGCGGCGCTTGGATCCGGCTGCAGAAAGCTATTGGATCGACCGCGACCCCCCAGGCCCGGCCCGAGAGGGAATGACGGATCAGTTTTGACCTGGCGCATTTTCAGCCGAAGTGGATCCGGTTCGGCGGTTCGAAAATGCGACCATACAAGTGGATCGCCGAATTCGCTTTTGCGTGTGGTCATCCAAACCAACGAGTGGGGACGAAATGGAGTTTCTAAAGGAACTTTGGAAATTCATGAAGGTGCGGAAGAAGTTTTGGCTTCTGCCCATTATACTGGTGATGTCGTTTTTTGGCGGATTGATGGTGGTCACCAAAGGCTCTGCCATCGCCCCCTTCATCTACACCGTGTTTTAGGACCCGACACGGATGTTGGTGCTGGGAATATCTGCCCTTTATCACGACAGCGCTGCGGTGATCCTGCGCGATGGCCAGATAGTTGCCGCAGCCCAGGAAGAACGATTCACCCGGATCCGTCATGATGCGGCCTTCCCAGAGCAGGCGATCAAATATTGCTTGCAGGAGGCCGGGGTCAGCATTGATGCGGTGGACCATGTCGCTTTTTACGACAAGCCCTTCCTGAAATTTGAGCGTTTGCTGGAAACCTATTTGTCCCTGGCTCCCAGGGGTTTTCGCAGCTTCGGCAAGGCCTTGCCGATCTGGCTGAAGGAAAAGCTGTTTCAGAAAAAACTGATGATCGATGCCCTGGTCGATCTGGGAGCCGATAAAGCGACCATCGGCACCCGTCTGCTGTTTGGCGAGCATCACCAAAGCCACGCGGCCAGTGCCTTCTATCCCTCGCCGTTCGACGAAGCCGCTATTTTGACCTTGGATGGGGTGGGCGAATGGGCCACGACGACCTTGGGCGTTGGGCGCGGCAACAGCATGGAACTGCTGCGCGAGATCCACTTCCCCCATTCCCTGGGTCTGCTCTATTCCGCCTTCACCTATTACACCGGCTTTAAGGTCAATTCCGGCGAATATAAGGTCATGGGGCTCGCCCCCTATGGTCGACCGATCTATGCGGACAAGATCCGCGACCATTTGATCGATATGAAGCCCGACGGCTCCTTCCGGCTGGATATGGCCTATTTCGATTATTGTGGTGGCCTGCGCATGACCACGCGGCGGTTTGATGACTTGTTTGGCGGGCCGCCTCGGGATCCGGAGACGCCGCTGACGCAACGCCATATGGATTTGGCCGCCTCGATCCAGCTGGTCACCGAGGAAGTGGTGCTGGCCCTGGCCAAGGGCGCCCATGCCCATACCGGGTTGCCCAATCTATGTTTGGCGGGCGGCGTTGCCCTGAACTGTGTGGCCAATGGGCGGTTGTTGCGCGAAGGGCCGTTTGACAAGATCTGGATCCAACCGGCTGCGGGCGATGCGGGCGGGGCGCTGGGGGCGGCCCTGGCGGCGACCCATTGGCATTTGGACCACCCGCGCCGCGCCTTGGCGGCTGGGGAAAAGGATCACATGGCCGGGTCCTATTTGGGCCCGTCATTTGGCCAAGCGGAGATCATTGATCAACTGAACGCCGATGGTGCGGTGTTCGAGGAATTGAGCGACGCCGCCTTGGTCGATCAGGTGGCCGCTGAGCTGGAAAAGGGCGCTGCGGTTGGGTGGTTCCAGGGTCGGATGGAATTTGGCCCCCGAGCCCTGGGAGGACGCTCCATTCTGGGCGATCCACGCTCCCCGGAGATGCAGAAAACCCTGAACCTGAAAGTGAAGTTCCGGGAGAGCTTTCGGCCTTTTGCCCCTTCGGTCCGCCGAGAAGATGTGGCGGAATGGTTCGAGCTTGAGGATGACAGCCCCTATATGCTGCTGGTGGCCGGGGTCCAGTCCAAGCGACGGGTTGCTGAGACCGACGGTGGCGAAGATTTGTTTGGTTTGGACCGGTTGAACCAGACCCGCTCCGAGATCCCGGCGGTGACCCATGTGGACTACTCGGCTCGGATCCAGACCGTCGATGCCGATACCAATCCCCGCTACCATGCTTTGCTGACCCGGTTTCAGGAGCGCACCGGCTGCCCGATCTTGGTCAACACCTCGTTCAATGTGCGCGGTGAGCCCATTGTCTGCACGCCCTCAGATGCGTTTCGCTGCTTCATGGGCACGGATCTGGATATTCTGGCGGTGGGCAATTGCCTGCTGCGCAAAGCTGACCAGGACCCGGCCTTGGCGGCCCGATATCATCAAACCTTTGCCTTGGACTAAGGAGCGCGCTTTGGGGTGCGGTAGGCCCCATCCGGTGCTGCGATTTGCTCAAACAGGGAAATCAGAGCGGGGATCTGGCGGTCCACAGCTCGTTAGTGGGTTGAAATATAGAGATTATTTACAATCCGCCGATTGTGACGGCTGCCTTGGTCGAAAAGGTTCCGCTTTATTCTCGGTCCAAGAGCGCCCATCTATACCCATATGGGCGAAAATCAATCCCGAAAAGCGCGCATTAAGATCCATGTCAGGGGCACCATATGCTCGATTCCAGCCTACGACCCGTTGGTCAGGCCCGCAAATCCATCGCCGTGATTGGGGCGGGCATTGCCGGGCTGGCCTGTGCGCGGATCTGTGTGGACAAGGGCTATACGGTCACCGTGTTTGATAAGGGCCGGGGTCCGGGCGGTCGACTGTCATCCCGACGCCTCGAAGCGCCGCAATCCTCTGACCCCATGGTGTTTGACCATGGCGCGCAATATTTGACCATTCGGGATGAAGGCTTTGACCAACTCCTAAAGCCCTTGGTTCAAAACAAGCAAATCCGGCCGTTCCAAGGTGAGGTGATCCGCCTGTCGGCTGACGGGGCCTCGCGGCCGGTGGTCGGTGAAGAATCCCATCGGGGCGGGGAGCGTTGGTATGGCTCGCCCTCCATGAGCATGGTGCCCAAGGCCTTGGCCAATGGCTTGGATTTGCGTCTGCGCACCAAAATCACGGAAATCCGTGCAATATCCGATCGTGGCTGGGTGCTCGATGGGGAAGAAACCCTGTTTGGCCCCTATGACATGGTGGCGGTGACGGTCCCGGCTCCTCAGGCCGCCGCCCTGTTGGAGCAACCGGCACCCGCTTTGGCGAAAACCGCGCGGACGGCGGAAATGGCCCCCTGTTGGGCGGTCATGCTGGGTTTGGCCGAGCCTTGCGGGATTGGCTTTGACAGTGCCTTCCTCTCGGCCACCGATGGGCCGCTGGCCTGGATTTCCCGGTCCGACAGCCGTCCAGGACGATTCTCAGACCCAGCCGTGGCCGGGGGCTGCTGGACGTTGCATGCGAGCCCGGACTGGTCGCAACGGCATTTGGAAGAGCCTGCCCAATGGGTGATCGAGCAATTGGTTGAAGCCTTCCGCGATATCAGTGGCCTTGAGACCCTGCCCACCATCATGCGGGTGCAAGCCCATCGCTGGCGCTATGCAAAAGTGATCAAACCCGCCCAGGGTTTGTCGCCCCGGCAGCCCTGCCTGTGGGATGCGGATCTTGGTGTGGGGATCGCCGGGGATTGGACCAGCGGCGAAAGAGTCGAGGATGCCTGGAAAGCTGGTCAAGCTCTCGGCCAAGCCATGACTGCCGTTGAGCTTCAGGAAACGGCCTAGCGGCCTATCTTTTGCCGACGACGCAGGGGCCTAAGAAGAAGTATAGGCCTTGAGCATGTCCAAGGTGGTTTGGCGGGCCTTGTCATTGGGCAGCCGCCAAAAACACTGGACCAATTCCAGAGTCTCAGTCCGGTTGAACGGATCCGCAGGGGTTTGGCCCCGCGTTGTTTCCGCTGAGCTGTTTTCGGCCACATGGGCCATGGGGCGGCGCTCAGCCCGAATGCTGTCGGGCAGGTCGGCAAAGAAATAGGAAATATCAACGCCGAGTCTCAGACCGATATCGAACAGCCGACTGGAGCTGATCCGGTTGGTTCCCCGCTCATATTTCTGCACTTGCTGGAAGCTGATGCCAAGGGATTGGGCCAATTGGTTTTGGCTCATGCCCAACAGGGTGCGTCGGATCCGGATTCGGTTGCCGACATACACGTCGAGCGGATCTGCGGTTGTAGAGCCGGAGTCATTGCTCTCGGAAGCAGGGAGGGCGCTGGAAGACTGATAGGTCATTTTCGAACCACCTGGACGCGGTGTGGTCAATAAGGCACCGACCGCGACCGAAATTCGTATGGGGTCTACCGATCAGTATGCGTAATAAGGTTTATAGCCGGGTGGTACACACTTTGCCAAGCGAATTTGACAGGACTTATACGTAAGTAAGGTTTTAAAATCACATTTTGTTTAATGGTTAGAGCCAAGGGAGTAGTCTATGCCAAAGGATAGTGTACTTATCAGGGTTGCAGTTCATTTAATAGGTCATTGATGCGGTAAAAAGGATTGAATTCTCTACCCTTAAAGTTATAATCTGACTACTAGATTTATTGTTACTAAAAAGAAATGAAAAATGTGTGTTGTCACCGTGACGCGCGTTGTGCCTGAGATTTTTTGTAACACGGGAATTAAGACTGTTGGAAAAATCTGTTTCGTTGTAATGTCGTGTCGGTTTTTCGAAAGGAAGACTGTGGGTCAGGGTTCCTCCTTCAGCAGCGACCTGAGGGGTGAAGGGGACGAACCCAATCGGGGGTGAGCCCTTCGGCGTGAAAGTTGTGAACGGCTGAGTTGTTCAAATTTGGAGAAATCTCCTGTTTGAGACCGCAGAGATGCCTGAATGGTCTCTGTATTCAGCCTGTTACCACGCTTTTTGTCCGGTTGTTCTCGCGCCTTAACTACAAAAATTGAGCGACAGTACATCACATGCGCATTCTCATTGTTGACGATCACGAATTGTTCCGAAACGGGCTCCGGTTCCAGCTGTCCACCATCGATCCAGAGGCGGAAATCCTGGAGGCTGAAACCTTTGAAGAAGCCATTCAATTGGCGAATGAGAACGGTCCGGTGGATAAGATCCTGCTTGATCTGCTGATGCCCGGCATGGGCTGGCGGGAGGCGATGTCCAGCCTGCGCGATCGGGATCCGGTTCCTGTTGTGGTCGTGGTGTCCGGTGCTGATGATGCGGACCTTGTGCGGTCTGCCATGGAGGCTGGGGCGTCAGGCTATATTCCCAAAAGCATGAAGGGTGATGTCCTGGAAAGCGCCTTGCGGCTGATCCTGGCCGGTGGGTTTTATCTGACTCCGGATGTGTACCGCTTCCAGCCCAATACGGGGGCGAGCCCGCGTCCGGCTGCCGCCAGCGGACGGGCAACGGATCTGCCGCTGACGCCGCGACAGCGGGAAGTTCTGGCCCATATCAATGCGGGTCTGTCCAACCGCCAGATCGCGCAGACCATGAACCTGTCGGAAGCCACCGTGAAAATGCATATCGGTCGGTTGTTCAAGGTTCTGAACGCCCAAAGCCGGACCGACGCCCTGGCTGTGGCGCGGCGCAGCGGTCTGCTTTAAACACGCTTCTGGTCTACCGATAAACCGAATGCAAGGGCGGGCGCTCAGGCCTTTTGGGCCTCGGCAGCTTGTGTGGCCTCGCGAGGCTGCTGATGGCGTAGCAACCGCCGCTCCAGGGCCTTTAAGCCTCGGGTCAGTACCCAGACCAAAATCAAATAGAGCACCCCGGCACTGGCAAAGGCCTCGATGGGGGTATAGTGCTTGGAAAACAGGGTCCGGGCCACACCGGTGATATCCAGCAAGGTAATGGTCGAGGCCAGGGCCGAGCCCTTCACCATCAAAATGATTTCATTGCCATAGGCTGGTAGGCCGATTTGGAAGGCCCTAGGCAGCAGGATGCGGCGCACCAACAGGGTGCCGCGCATGCCATAGGCCTTGGCGGCCTCGATTTCGCCCTTGGGAATGGCCTTCATCGCCCCGCGCAGGATTTCGCCGGAATAGGCTCCAGTGTTCAGGGAAAAGGCAATGATGGCACACCAGAAGGGTTGCTTCAGGATCGGCCAGAAAATGCTCTCCCGCACCGCATCGAATTGGGCCAGGCCGTAATAGACCAGGGCGATTTGCACCAGCAGCGGAGTGCCACGAAAAAAGAAAATGTAAAGGAAGGAAACACCGCGCAGCAGCGGGTTTTCGGACAGCCGGGCCAGGGCGGTGGGGATCGCGAGCACAAAGCCAATGGCCACAGAGAGCGCGACCAGTTGAATGGTCAGAACCGCCCCTTCCAGCAGATCCGGAATGAAGGAAACAATCAGCTCAAAATTCATGACGAGGCCCCTTCCGCAGCTTCCGCAGCTTCGGCGGTGGGAGGCTTGGGCTTCGAACCGGACGCGCCGCCTTGGGACGAACTGCCGCGATTGGCCCGGCGTTCCAGCCAGGCCAGGACGGCCATGCTGATCAGGGTCAGGGTCAGGTAGATCACGGCCGCAGCCATCAGGAAGGTAAAGTAATCCCGGGTGTTACGCCCGGCGACATTGGCCATGCGCATCAGCTCATTCAGTCCAATGACCGAGACCAGGGCGGTGTCCTTCAGGGTCACAAGATAGAGATTGCCCAAACCGGGCATGGCAACCCGCCACACCTGGGGCATGATGATGCGTCGAAACGCCAAAAAGCGCCCCATGCCCAGTGCGGTGGCGGCTTCCTTTTGACCGACGGGGATGGATTGCACGGCCCCGCGAAACACTTCCGAAGAATAAGCGCCAAAGATCAGGCCCAGGGCCAGGACTCCCCCGGCAAAGGGGCCAATTTCAATATAGCCCTCAAAGCCAAGAACATCGTTATAGAGCGCGCGGACCGCAGCCTCGGCGCCAAAATAAATCATCAAAACGACCAGCAATTCCGGCAAGCCGCGAAACACATCCGTATAGCCATTGGCGATCCAGCGCACCGGCCCAATGGTGGACAGCTTCATCAGGGCCAACAGCATGCCCAGCACCAACCCCAAGGCGACACTGGCCAGGGCCAGACGCACGGTCAGCCAGGCTCCGATCAACAATTGGTCACCAAATCCTTGGAGGATATCCAATGGGCCTGCTCCCGGGGAAAGCGGATAAGAAAAGGGCCGGTTCCTGTTGGAGACCGGCCCTTGCCCTGTCGTGTGATTAGTAGTCCAGCAGTTTCAGGCCGGGGAAGTATTTTTCGTTGATCTCGCCATAGGTGCCGTTGGCAACGATGGCTTTCAGGGCGGCGTTGAATTTGCCCGCCAGCTCGGTGTCTTCCAGACGGAAGGCCATGCCGACCACATCGTCGTCAATCACGCTGTCGCCCACCAAAGCAAAGCCTGCGCCGGCATCGCTCTTCAGCCAATCCAGGGTCGGCAGGGTGTCGTTCAACACCAGATCCACCCGACCGGAGTTCAGATCCAGGAAGGCTTCTTCGGTGGTGTCATACAGATTGACGGTGACCGCATCGCCCAGATTTTCTTCGATCCAACCCGCAGACACGGTGGCGCGCTGGGCACCAATGGTTTTGCCGTCCAGACCGGCAGCAGAAGTGTCGATTTCGGTGTCCTTCGGACCGACAAAGTGGAACTGGTTGTTGTAATAGGGGTCGGAGAACAGCACCGACTTTTTCCGCTCTTCGGTGATCGACATCGAAGCAATGATCACGTCATATTTTTTCGCCAGCAGGGCCGGGATGATGCCGTCCCAATCTTGGGTCACCAGCTCGCAGTCGGCCTTCATTTCGGCACAGAGCGCCATGGCGATGTCCACATCGAAGCCGCCGGGATTGCCATTGTCATCGATGAAGTTGAACGGAGGGAAGGCGCCTTCCGTGGCCACACGGATGGTGTCGGCTTGGGCGATGCTGGTGGCACCCAGAACCATGGAGGCCGCCAGGGCAACGGATTTCAGGAAGGTTTTCATGGGATGCGAACTGCCTTCTTCTAACGATTGGACATAGAGGGATCTGGCACCAAGTCGGAGCCCGGGGCCGTGGCTTAATTCAGATGCCCGGTCAGGAAGCGGCGGACCCGTTCCGATCGGGGTTGGGTGAAGATTTGGGAGGGCGGACCCTGTTCCTCAATGAGTCCCTGATGCAGAAAAACCACTTCCGAGGACACATCCCGCGCAAAGCCCATCTCATGGGTGACGATCAGCATGGTCCGGCCTTCTTCAGCCAGGGATTTGATCACCTGCAAAACCTCACCGACCAGCTCCGGATCCAAGGCGCTGGTGGGTTCATCAAACAGAATGACTTCCGGATCCATGGCCAGGGCCCGGGCAATGGCGACCCGCTGTTGTTGCCCGCCGGATAGATGGGCGGGGAAGC
Organism: Rhodospirillaceae bacterium; assembly: GCA_049604415.1. Taxonomy (GTDB): domain Bacteria; phylum Pseudomonadota; class Alphaproteobacteria; order Rhodospirillales; family Rhodospirillaceae; genus JBMYTN01. The sequence goes on from JBMYTN010000004.1 coordinate 81,770, forward strand.
TGTCGCGCTTTTGCGCAATGCCGACCTTGGCCAGCAATTCCAGGCCCTTTTCCATGCATTCCGCTTTGGACAGGCCCTTCACATGCACCGGAGCTTCCATAACATTTTCTAAGATCGTCAGATGCGGCCAGAGGTTAAAGCTTTGAAACACAAAGCCGATCCGGGCGCGATACGCGGCCAGTTGTCTTGGGTCGCTGGCCTCCAGGGTTCCCGCTTTGCCGGTCTTGAGACCCAGCGGCTCGCCGCGCAGCAGGATCTCCCCTTTGTTCGGGGCCTCCAGCAGATTGAGGCAGCGCAAGAATGTGCTCTTGCCCGAGCCGGAGGAGCCCAGGATCGAGATTACATCACCATCGGCGGCGGAGAGGCTGATCCCTTTCAAAACCTCCAGATCGCCGAAGGTTTTGTGAATGTCGCGGACCTCAAGCGCCTGACCGGCTGCGGCAGAGGAGGCGGCGGGGCTGACAAGGACACTGTCCGGGGACGCAGTCGTCAAAGCGGGCACTTCCGTCTAAAGGGAAAAGCTATCAGGCACTTCAAACCGTAAAGCGGTATACCCGATAAGTGCAAGTGGTTATTCTCCGACCACCGCAATTCGTCGATAAAAATTGGACATCAAGGAGGTCCTGGGGATGACCGATCTGCGCAGCGACAACACCGCCCCCGCTTTGCCCGAGGTGCTCAGCGCCATTGCGCAGGCTTGTGGCCCCGAGTCTGGGACCGCCACGGCCTATGGGGATGATGCTTGGACAGCTCGGTTGACCGAGACCTTGACCGACTGGTTTGAATGTCCGGTTGCGGTCTTTCCCGTGGTGACCGGCACAGCGGCCAACAGCATGATCCTGTCCTGCCTGTCGCCGCCCCATGGCGCGATCTATTGTCACCAGAACGCCCATATCATGGTCGATGAGTGCGGTGCGCCGGAGTTTTTCTCAGGGGGAGCCAGATTGCTGCTGCTGCCTGGGGAGCATGGCCGGATCGATCGGGCTGCCTTCGCCGAGACCCTGGAGCATTACCCGTTCGGTCGGGTCCATGCGGTGCAGCCCAGCGCGCTCAGCCTGACCAATGTGACCGAATCCGGCACGCTCTATCAAATCGAGGAGATTGCTGCCTTGGCGGACTTGGCCCATGGCAAGGGCTTGGGTGTGCATCTGGACGGGGCGCGGTTTGGTCATGCTCTGGCGGCGTTGGATTGCACGCCTGCGGAACTGACCTGGAAAGCCGGGGTCGATGCGCTGAGCCTAGGGGCGACCAAATCCGGTGCGCTCTGCGCCGAAGCGGTTGTGGTCTTCAATCCGGAGACCGCCTTGGCCGGGTTCTCCGCCATGCCCTATTTGCGTAAGCGCTCGGGTCATTTGCTCTCCAAAATGCGCTTTGCCACGGCGCAAATGCAGGCTTGGCTGGATGGAGATGCCGGGCGGCGGGCTGGCGGCAAAGCCAACGCCATGGCCGCCCTGTTGGCCCGTGGGGTGCAAGCCCGAAACCACCCGGCGGTGGAGATCCTGCATCCGGTGGAGGCCAATATGGTGTTTCTGCGCTTGCCCGAGGCGGTCTCGGCCTCCCTCAGCGCCGCAGGGCATCATTTTTACCCTTGGGAGCCCGACGGTCCCGGCGCGATCCGGCTGGTCTGCTCCCACAGCACGACAGCGGAGGGCATTGAGGCCTTCCTGGCGGATTTGGGCGCTGCGCTAACAGAGTAAGGCAGGGCCAGATCAGATCATATCAGATCAGTTCAGATCATATCCCGGGTGATCAGGGTGATGCCGCCCTCGGAGCGATAATAGCGCCGGGCGTCTTCCGCCGGGTCCTCGCCCACCACGAGCCCTTCCGGGATTTGCGTGCCCGAGCCGACCACACAACGTTTGAGCCGGGCATGGCGGCCGACATCGACCCCGGGCAGCAATACCGAGTCCTCCACATAGGAGAAGCTGTTGACCCGGCTGTCGGTGAACATCACCGTGCGGCGCACCCCGCCGCCGGAGACCACACAGCCCGCCGAGAGAATACTCTGCACCGCCGAGCCCCGGCGGTCATCGCCATCCCAGACGAATTTGGCCGGAGGCCGCTGCATCTGATAGGTCCAGATCGGCCAGGAGGTATCATAGAGGTCCAAGGCTGGTGTCACACTGACCAGATCCAGGCTGGCCGCCCAATAGGCGTCCACCGTGCCGACATCGCGCCAATAGGGCTCGCGCCGATCCATGGAGTAAATGCAGGACCGGGCGAAGCGATGGGCGACCAATTTGGCCTTGCCCAGATTGGACGGAATGATGTTTTTGCCGAAATCATGGTCGGAGCCTTCGACCTCGGCGTCTTTCTCCAGCGCCTCATACAAAAAATCGGCATTGAAAATGTAGATGCCCATGGAGGCGAAGGCGACTGTGGGATCCCGGGGGCTGGGTGGCGGCTCGGTAGGTTTTTCCAGGAAGCCGATGATCTGATCGTTTTCGTCCACATCGACAATGCCAAAGCCTGAGGCCTCGTTGATCGGCACATCGACGCAGGCCACCGTGGCATCGGCCCCGCTTTCGATATGGTGCGCCAGCAGCTTGGCGTAGTTTTGTTTGTAGATGTGATCGCCCGCCAGGATCAGCACATAGCGCGGATTATGCACTTTGATCAGATCGAGATTTTGGTGGACCGCATCGGCGGTTCCCATATACCAGCGCTCTTTGGCGGTTTGCTGTTGGGCGGGCCAAAGCTCGACAAATTCGCCGATTTCCCCCCGCAGGAAGTTCCAGCCGCGCTGGATATGATGGATCAGGGTATGGGCGCGATATTGGGTCAGCACCGAGATCTTGCGGATCCCGGAATTGATGCAATTGCTTAAGGGGAAATCGATGATGCGGTATTTGCCGCCAAAGGGCACGGCGGGTTTGCTTTCCCGATTGGTCAAGGCCATCAGCCGCGAGCCGCGCCCACCCGCCAGCACAAGGGCCAAGGTCTCCTTCAGCGCCCGATTGATGTCCAATTGGAATTCGGTTTGTTGATCCAAGGCCCGCCCCTGCCCCTAATTATTTTAGGGATCCTAACCCGCCCGAGCGGCCCTGACCATAAAGGGTCTGTGAGCGCAGGTTTTTTACCTCTTTCAGTAGGGGAGCGGATCTTCCCCCTTGCGTTTTAGTAAGCCGGGGGGCTCGGCAAGCCTGGGGTTCGTCTAGGCAAAGGGTGGATCGCTGAAGCGGACTCGCTGGGGCGAGTCTCAGGCTCTTCTCAGGCTCTGGCGTTGACCTTCGGACCGGTCAGTGCCAAAAGCCTGTTGGCGTTAAGGGGAGCCGATAAAAGGAGAGGGATGTGCGCATCCTGTTCGTGACCTCGGAACTGTTTCCATTGGTTAAGACCGGTGGCTTGGGCGATGTCTGCGGGGCCTTGCCGCTGGCCTTGGCGGGTCTGGGCGAAGATGTCCGCGTCCTGCTGCCAGCCTATCCCGGGGCGATCAGCCAAGCCCGCCCCACCGGTCGGATCGTCGATCTGGGGGACCCAGTGGGCGCGGGCTCGGCGCGCCTGCTCGAAGCCCGTCTGCCCAGCCATCCCGCATCCGGGCCGTTGCTTTATTTGCTCGACTGCCCGGCGCTCTATGACCGTGAAGGCGGACCCTATATCGGTCCCAACGGCCAAGACTGGCCGGACAATCTGCAACGCTTTGCCCTGCTGTCCAAGGTCGGGGCCATGATCGGGGCCGCCGGGGGGCTGATGGGCTGGCGGCCCGAGGTGGTCCACAGCCATGATTGGCAGGCGGCGCCGGTGGCGGCCTATTTGCGGGCCTGGGGCGTTGCCGCCCCGCCGGTGATGATCTCGATCCATAATCTGCAATATCAGGGCTGGTTCGGCCCGGGCAGTGACGGGACCATGGGGTTGCCCGCAGATGTGTTCGGCGGATCCCTCGCCGGATGGCGGGAAGACCAGGGCGGCACGGTGTCCTTCCTGAAAGCCGGTTTGTTGTTTTCCCACAGCGTGTCCACCGTCAGCCCGACCTATGCCCAGGAAATCATGACGCCGGAAGGGGGCAAGGGCCTGGATGGCTTGCTGCATCAGCGTGGCGATGCGGTGGTTGGGATTTTGAACGGCATTGATCAGCAGGAATGGGACCCGGCCCGCGATCCGCATATTCCAACGGCGTTTTTCGCTGAGGCCCCCGACGGCAAGGCCGCCTGCCGCACCGCTTTGCGCAAACGCTTTGGCCTGAAGGTGCCAGAGACTGCCAAACAGGATGGGGTGATTTTCGGCGTGGTGAGCCGCTTGGCCGATCAAAAGGGCATCGATCTGGTGCTCGCCGCTTTGCCATCCCTGTTGGCCGAAGGCGGGCAGTTGGTGGTGGTCGGCTCCGGCGATCCGGGCATGGAGGCCGAACTGGCCCGCTTGTCCGGTGTGTTCCCCGGGCAAATGGCGGTGCATGTGGGCTATGACGAGACATTGGCCCATCTGGTGTTTGCGGGGAGTGATGCGATTTTGGTGCCCTCGCGCTTTGAGCCCTGCGGCCTGACCCAAATGTATGCGATGCGCTATGGCGCTTTGCCCATTGCCCGGCGCACCGGTGGCTTGGCCGATAGCATTGCCGATCTGGATGCACCCGGCGGTGGCACCGGGGTGTTGTTTGACCATGCCTTGCCCGATGCCCTGGCCTGGGCCGTGGGGCGGATGCATGATTTGTTTCGCCGTCCGGAGAGCCTGGCCGCAGCCCGCAACCGCGCCATGGCGGAGGACTTTGGCTGGTCGCGCTCCGCTGAGCGCTATCGTCAGGAATATCGCCGCCTGATTGCCGCAGCGCCATCCCCGGATTTGGCACCCGATCAGTCTGCTGCGGCGCAATAAGAGCAATCTTTTCCGTTCACCACAGTCGGGTTTCCGTCTAGGGTCTAGACCACCTTGGTTGCCCGTTCTGTCCGGAGACTTGCCCGATGGACCAGTCCGTCCCGTTTGATTCCCTTGTGCCCGATGATGGGGTTGATTTTGACAATGCGGAGTCCGTCCGCCACGCTTTGCTGTCCACCCTTGTCCGCCAAGTTGGCATTGACCCGCGCAAGGCCCAGGCCGGGGATTGGTTCACGGCCCTGGCCATGGTGCTGCGGGGCTGGCTATCAGAGCAGGGGCTGAAGACCGCCCGGACCCAGTTCGAAGAAGACGCCAAGCGGGTTTATTACCTGTCGATGGAGTTCCTCACAGGGCGGCATTTGACCAAGCATTTGACCGACCTGGGGGTGCGCGACACCGTCGAGGAAGCCTTGACTGCCCTGGGCCTGGATGTGGAGGCGATCATCAATGTCGAACCCGATGCGGCGCTGGGCAATGGTGGTCTGGGGCGGTTGGCGGCCTGTTTCCTCGACAGCATGGCGACCCATGGTTATCCCGGCTATGGCTATGGTATCCGCTATGAATTCGGCATGTTTTCGCAAACCATCGAACAGGGTCGCCAGGTCGAGCATCCGGAAAGCTGGCTGCAAAACGGGTCGCCCTGGGAGTTTCTCCGGCCCTCGGTCAGCTATGGGGTGCGCTTTGGCGGCAAGGTGGTGACTTGGCGCGCCCAGAATGGCAGCGAGCAAAGCGCCTGGGTTGATGCCGAGGAAGTCCAGGCCCAGGCCTATGATCTGAAGGTCACCGGCTATGGCGGCAAAGCGACCTGTAATTTGCGGCTTTGGTCCGCTCGGGCGACCACTGACTTTGACCTGCGCTATTTCAATGAGGGCAATTATATCGAGGCGGTGAAGGACAAAACCGTCTCGGAAAACCTGTCCAAAGTGCTCTACCCCATGGACACCACCTTGATGGGGCAAGAGCTGCGCTTGAAGCAGGAATATTTCTTTGTTTGCGCCTCTCTGGAAGACATTTTGGCCCGCTTCCGGCGCATCCATGCGGATCTGCGGCTGTTGCCGCAAAAGGTGGCGATTCAGCTCAATGACACCCATCCGGCCTTGGCGATCCCGGAATTGATGCGGCTGTTGATGGATAAGGAGGGCATGGAGTGGTCCACGGCCTGGGAGATCACCCGGGGCACCTTTGCCTATACCAACCACACTTTGCTGCCAGAGGCCCTGGAAACTTGGCCCATCGACATGCTGGAGCATTGGCTGCCCCGGCATATGGAGATCATTTACAGGATCAATCACCATTTCCTGCAGGATGTCCGGCGGACCTGGCCCGGCGATGCCGGTGCGGTGCAGCGGATGTCGATCATTGATGATGGCCCACGCCGGGTGCGCATGGCCCATTTGGCAGTGATCGGTTCGCGCAAGGTCAATGGGGTGGCAGCCCTGCACACCAGGCTGTTGCGCGAGCGGGTGTTCCCGGATTTCGACCGTTTCTTCCCGGGCAAATTCGTCAATGTCACCAATGGCATCACCCAACGCCGCTGGCTGTTGGCCTCCAATCCCGCGCTGGCGGGGCTGGTGTCGGAGGCCGTGGGCGAGGGCTGGACCACGGATCTGAGCGTGCTGTCCGGATTGGAAATCTGCGCCAAGGATCCTGACTTCCAGAAACGGTTCCAAGCGGTTAAGGCCGCCAACAAGGCCCGGGCCGCGCAATTGATCCTGGAGCGTGCTGGGGTGGTGGTCTCGCCGGATGCTTTGTTTGATGTTCAGATCAAGCGGATCCATGAATATAAGCGCCAGCTGTTGAACCTGCTGCAGGCCATTGCCCGCTACAATCGGATCCGGCGTGAGCCCACGGCGGAGATCCAGTCCCGGGTGGTGGTGTTTGGCGGCAAGGCGGCCCCGGGCTATCACACCGCCAAAACCATCATTCGCCTGATCAATGAAGTGGCGGAGACGGTCAACCATGACCCGCTGGTGGCCGGGCGGCTGAAAATTGTCTTTGTGCCGAATTACAATGTCTCGGCGGCGGAAATCCTGATCCCCGGCTCGGACCTGTCCGAACAGATCTCTACGGCGGGTACCGAGGCCTCAGGCACCGGCAATATGAAATTCGCTTTGAACGGCGCCTTGACCATCGGCACCTTGGATGGAGCGAATATTGAGATCCGCGAAGAGGTCGGCGAGGACAATATCTTCATCTTCGGCCACACCGCCGAGCAGGTCAGTTCCCTGAAATCGGGTGGGTATGACCCGAACGCTTGGCTGGCGGGGGATCAGGAATTGGCCGCTGTGATCGGTATGGTCCGGGATGGCTTTTTCAACATGGATGACCCGGAGCGCTACCAGGATCTGATCGATGGCATCCTCGGGGCCGGGGATCCCTATATGCTGATGGCTGATTTCCGCTCCTATATGGAGGCCCAGGATCGGGTCGATGCGCTCTATGCGGATCAGGCCGCCTGGACCGAGCAGGCGGTGTTAAATGTGGCCCGGATCGGCAAGTTCTCCTCTGACCGGTCGATCCACACCTATGCCCGGGACATCTGGGAAGTGGATCCCTTGCCGGTTTAGAACAAATAGTGCCCCTCCAGTCCGTTGCTCGGGCCGGAGGGGCTGTTTTGGTGTGCTCGACCTATCTGGAGGTCAAGCGGAGCTTGCGCTCGCCAAAAACATAGCGGGTATAAAACCAACTTAGTCCCAGCAGACAGAGGCCTAGACCCAAGAAGGAAAACACCCGATAGAGCCCTTCCAAGGCTGCGGCGTCATAGAGGAATACCTTGCCGACGGTCAGGATCAACAGACCCAAGGAGGCGGTACGGAGCAGTTTGTCCTGCCGCGCGACGCCAAACACCAACATGCCAAGCCCCAGCAGCAACCAGGCCACAGAATAGCTGTAGATCTCCAGCTCGGTCATGGTCGGGCCATTGAGATATGCGCCGTGGAACAGCTGGCGCACCAGCATGGTGGTCAGGACAAACAGCAGTGGCACCGTGACCAAGCCCAAACATTGGGTCAATCGGTCTTGCCATTGGCCGTATCTTTGGTCCAGCTGGAGCAGCTGATGGCGGGTCAAGGCAGCCCAGAGAACCGGCAGACCAAAGGTCAGAACCAAGCTATTGAGCACCGGCCAGCCTTCGATCTTTTGGTCAAAGATCAAAGGGTTATGGATAAACAGATCCAACCCGGCGATGCGCCCCAAGGCAACGGCGGAGAACGCCATGCCGCAGACCAACAGGGCTTGGCGTCCAATTCGACGGCCCAGCGCAAGGCAGAACACGCCGAAGGCAAAGGCAAGATTGGTCAAAACGCCCCGTTCGGTGAAGCTTGCAGGGGCGATAAGAATGTCGGCGGTGTCGTGGAAGGCATGACGCAGGACGGCATAGCCCATCGCGGCGAGCAAACCGACAGCGGCATATTCCAGACAGCGCACATCAAGGCCATCTTCGCTCTGGCGCAGGGCAAAGCTGGTGCCAAAGAAGCACAGCGCGGGCAGGCCAAGATAGAGCAGCGGCATGGTGACCAGCGGGATATCGCCAGCCGATGTCGTCATGTCGGCTCCACCGCTTGCCATCATCACCATGAACACCTCCATGATGTGCGGCATCATCAACACGGCGAACACACCGGCCAAAGCCAGGCACGTTGGCCGCAGGGCCTGGATGGACAGGCGGCGTTGCAAGACGCTGAGAACGAGCATTTCCGCAGCGATGGCCAGGGCCAAGACATCGCCGTCCAGTTCCATGGCCAGACCGCTGGACAGGGACGCCACGGCGAGCACGGCGAACAGGGATTGCATGCGCGCGTTCTCAGGCAGGGATTGCAAGCGGGTGCGCAGCAGGTGGATGGCACCAATGGCGACAGCAGTCAACGCCAGGGACAGGGTGCCCCAAACCCATGCTGTGGGCTCAACGGATCCCATATCCGTCAGCTTGACATAGGCGATCAGGAAAAAGCCGAAACCGCCGCAACTTGACAGTCCGGCCCAGAGCATTGGCGTGCTGCTCCGGACCATCAGGACAGCGCCGCTGCCGACGAATAGAAGGGCGGACCCTGCCACGATCAAAGCATACAGGGTGGTGTCTGCAGGGGCCCAACTGAGCAACAGGGTTGCCGCCAGGGCCAAGGACAGCCAGGGCAGGAAGCCGTAGAGTTTTTCGGCGCGATGGGCCAGTCCGATCCCGCTGACGCTCAACAGTCCAAAGAATGCCCAGCCGAGCAGGCCATAGTTCGCCTTGGCCGTGATCGCCGCCATAAGCATTAAGGCACCACTCAATCCGACGACAATCAGCAGGACAGCGGGCTTGGGCAGGTCATCCAGGCTCTTGGTCGCATTTGCGAAGCTGGTCCGGACACAGAAGGCTATGGTTTCGGTGATAACAACCAGGAAGATACCCAGCCAAAGCACATCAGACGCTGCGAAATGGCTGTTGAGCCACAAGGCGACCCAGGCGAAGGCACCCAGCACAGCGGGAACGGACAGTGCCCACCAGTTTTGCTGTTTGATGAACAGCATCAAGCCGACAAAAACAATGCTCAGATAGAGGAACAGGGTGGTTGCAGACGGGTCTGTTGACGGCAAAAGGGCTGGGGTGACAAAGCCGCCGATCAACCCCAATAGAGCGATGGGTGGGCCATGGCGGCGTGACAGGATCACGGCGGTCAGGGTCACTAGCCCCATCCCAGCAAAACCGAGCAGCGTTGGGATCATCTGATAAAGGCTGGTTGCGGCAAACAGCACGCCATACAGGATTGCAATGCCCGCCCCGGACAGAGATTGGGCAATGCGTGTGCCATTGGCGAAGTCCGGCTTCCGACGGACCCGATCCGCCCCAACCAGCAAACCGATACCAAACAAGCCGCTGAGGATCAGCCGCATTTCCGGGCTGAGCAGGCCGTTCTCAATGGAATATTTGACCAGGAAGAACCCCGCCAGCGCCAAGGCGATGCCGCCAAACCAAACCGGCAATTTGGTGCCAAACTGCTGTTCAAAATTGAACGCCGGCTTCTGCTTGGCTGGGTCCAACTGAGAAGCGTTCGGACCCGACGCAGGGCCGCGACTGCGGCCCCGGGCCCCATGGCCCGCCCCATCGGAGAAATTCGCAGAATTTCGTGAGATCAAAAAAGACGATGGTGTTGTGCGGTTTTGAACTGCTTGGACTTGTGCCGGTTCAGCAGCCCTTGGCTGCGCAGGTTTATCAGGCGGAGGTTTTGCAGCGACCTGATCAGAGTGTCTTACCCAAGGCGATGAAGCCGGTTGGACGGGTTCCGGCTGCTTTGGGGTGGCAACAGGGTCCGTTTCAGCCCTTTGGGGCGGTGTGGGTCGTGTGGTGGCATATCCGTGGGGTCCCTGATGGGCGGTTAGGGTCCCTGGGGCGAGGATGTTCTGATCCTCTAGAACCCCGACAATGTACCTGATGGTTTGCTTAAGGCGCTGGGTTTCATTTTCAGCTTTGTCCAAGCGGGCTCGGGCATACCAAGGGGCGACTAGACCGGAAATCACCGAGGCGCAAAACAGCCCCACCAGGATTATCCCTATACCGAAAATGCCTTCCATCTTTCGACCTCCGAAACGGGGTTGCGTGTGAGGTCGTTGTGTCACATAATTAGACGGTGTTCAATAATTAAATGAACAGTGTTAAATTTAGGAGTGAGCCATGGCGCGACGCAGTGACCATACCCGGGAGGAGCAGAAGGCGATGGCCATCGCCGCTGGTCAAAAAATTATTGCCGAGGAGGGACTTGGCAGTTTCAGTGCCCGGAAGGTGGCCAAGGACATCGGCTATACGGTGGGCACGATCTACAATGTGTTTGGCACCCATGATGAGCTGATCTTTTGCATCAATGCGGCGACCCTGGATGATTTGGGCCAGTTCATTGCCGAACGTTTGGACCGAACCCTGGCTGGTCCGGCCATGATCAAGCAGCTTGCCAGTCTGTATCTGCACTTTGCGCAAACCCATCATCACCGCTGGAGTGCGCTGTTCGAGCATGTTTTGCCGCCAGAGCAGCCCTTGCCGGACTGGTATGCGCAAAAGATTACCGGCCTGTTTGCGGTGGTCGAACAGCCCCTTGGCCCCTTTGCTGGCAGCCCGCTAAAGGCAGAGCAAACCGCCCGGATCATCTGGGCCAGTGTCCATGGCATTTGTGCGCTGGGGCTGACCGGCAAGCTTGATGTCACCGGCGCGGACTCTCTGCAAATGCTGCTCGACGATTTGATCGACAATTACCTGACCGGGTTGGCTCACAGCGCGGCCACATGAGCCAGAGCCCTATTCGATCGAAAAGGGCTCTGGTATGAGGGTAGACAACAAAGGCGCCCGCAAACGGGGTCTGGAGACCGGTTTGCGGGCGCCTTGGAGACGCGGGACCCTTTTGGGACATATGGGAGGCGGGCCCCGGCGTGACAGGCCATGGAGCCGAGCGCTATTTGGCGTCGGGCTTGGTTTCCGGCTCTGAGGGCAGGCTGGACAAGGCTTTGCTGGTGATGAACCAGCCCAAGCCAACGGTCACGGCCACGATCAAAATAATGCCGCCAATGCCATAGAAGAACATTTCTTCGAAGGTCATATCGTCCTCCCCTTTTTTGGCGCGGTCTGAACGCTTAGACCTGCAAATGGGGAAGCATTGTCGCACTGCAGCAAACGAACGGCATTGCGAATTGTCAGGAGGCAACTTTTTCTGGAGGCTGCTTTGGGTCTGAAATCAGAATTTCAGCAGGAACACCAAGGACCTTATGCAAAATGCGGATGACCGGAAGGGTTAATTCACAGGTTCCATTCAGGATATCTGACGCGTTGGCCAGATTGCCAAGGGTCTTTTGCAAGTCGCTGACGGTCCACCCTTGCTGTTCCATGCGAAACTGAATCGCCTCGATGGGATCGGGTAAGTCGATCGGAAACCGGTCTTGCTCATATTGGGCGACCAAGGTTGCAAGGACGTCTAATTCCTTTTCTTCCCCACTGTTGGAAGGGGCATCCATGAGGTCGGCAATGCGTTTGAGTGCGTTTTCATAATCTAGCGCAGAGGTGATTGGCGCGATGTTCATGTCAGACCTCCTCCACATTGATGGTGTCATAGTCTCGGTGGGTTCCTATGAAGCGAATAAATATGATTTTGGCATGGTAATTTAATTTCACAACAAGGCGGTACTTGTTGCCACAGATGTTAAAAACCACCCGATTGTTGCCTACAAAGCTAGCTGAACGATATTTCAGCTTAATCGCTATGGGGCTGTCCCAATCGGCCTTCTTGGCTTCATGATACCATGTTTCCAGGGCTCCTTTGGAGTCCGGGTGGGTTTTTTGAAAGTCAATCAAAGGAGGTCGTGAAATAACACGCATTGGCTCGCGTGCTCCACCTTCGCGTTTTTGCGTCCCTCTTACTCAGCGGCTTCCTGGCGCGGCAGGAAGTCATCAATGGCGACATCGTCGATTTGTTCCGGGCGCAGGAAGAGCTCGGCATATTCCCGCCACACCCCGGAAACCAGGAACAGGCGGAACAACTCGACGTCGATATGGTTGTCCTTGACCATGAAGCCCATGATCTTCAGGGCCTCCGACAAGGTCTTGCCCTTCTTATAGGGCCGGTCGACGGCGGTCAGAGCCTCAAAGATATCGGCAATGGCCATCATCCGGGCCACCGGGCTCATTTCCGACCCATGCAATTGTTTCGGATAGCCGGTGCCGTCCATCTTTTCATGGTGCCCCCCGGCCAGCTCGGGCACATGGCGCAAATGGCGCGGGAAGGGCAGCTTGGAGAGCATGATGATGGTCTGGATGATGTGCTCGTTGATCTTAAAGCGCTCTTCATTGGTCAGAGTGCCTCGGGTGACCAACAGATTGGTCAACTCACCCCGGTCATAGAGCAGGCCCGGTACCTCCATCTTGAAGCCCCAGGGATTGCCCGCGCCGAACATCGAGGCATTGCGGTGACTGATCCGATGCTCGTCCTTGTCGGAGATCAGATATTCGGTCTGCGGCAGCGGCTCGACCGGATTGCGGGCCTTGCGTTCGGCTTCCTCATGGGAGATGCCCAGGCGATCATCCAAAGTCCGACGCCAGGTCCGGGCGGCAATGGCGCGCAAGCGGTCCTGTTTGTCTTCGCTCATGAACTCGCCGCCGGTGTTGCAAGACGCAACAAAGGCGAAATCCTCGTCCAAGGCCTGCAGTCGCTCCCACAGCAGCACTTTGGCCCGGTCTGGAGAGACGAGGCCGTCAACCTGTTGCTTCAGAACCGCGATTTCCGCATCGCGCTTCAACACCTCGAAGCGCATCCGGATTTCATGGATCCGGTCATAAATGGTTTCCAGCTTGGTGGCTTTGTCGACCACAAATTCCGGGGTGGTCACCTTGCCGCAGTCATGCAGCCAGGCCGCCACATGCACCGCTTCCCACTCTTCCTCGTCGAGATCAAACCCTGCATAGGGGCCGGTCTGTTGATCGCAAGCCGCTTGGGCCAGCATTTTGGTCAGCTCCGGCACCCGCTCGCAATGGCCGCCGGTATAGGGGCTCTTGGCGTCAACGGCGGTCGCGATCAGCTCGATAAAGGACTGGAACAGCCGTTTTTGGTCTCGGATCAGGCGTTGGGTTTCAATGGCCACCGCCGAGGTGCCCGAGATCGCCTCAATAAACTTCAGTGAGCCACCATCGCCTTTGAAGGAGCGCAGCAGGGCCAAAACACCAATCAGATGGCCATCGCGGTCGGTTAGGGCCACGGAGACCATATAGGGATTTTTCATCCAGTCCGGACTGTCGGATTCTTCCGCATTGACGGCGAAATGGCCCAAATCTTCCGGGCGCAACAGCACGCTTTCGGACTGCAAGCTATCGACAGTATGTTTGAGCGGTCCAGCCGGAGTGTCCAAGGAGATCGCCGGAACCTTCGTTGGGTCACCGCCACCGGTGCAGGCTGCGGCTTCCAGCTTGGTGTCATCGGCACTCAGCAGATAGAGCACGCCATATTTGGCTGCGGCGATTTCCTTGGTTTCATTGAGAATTTCGCTGGTCAAGCGATCGAAATTGCTCTCCCCGGTGATCAAGGAGCTGATGTCCATAAAGCGCCGGATCGTCTCCTGCATGGCGAATTGGACCGTGCCCAATTGGTCGATCTCGATGATGCCGGTCCGGTCCAGTTTATCGCCGGAGAAATCAAACCGGCGGATGGCCTCGGAGCGTTGCGACAGCCGCACCAGCGGGCGGGCAACTTGGCGGGAGACATAGATCGTCAAAGGCACCGCAAACAGCAGCAGAGCCCCAATCAACATGGCCGTGAACCGGGCGTTTTCCCGGGCGGTGGCAAAAAGCTCGTTCTCCGGCACCGTGATGGCCAAATAGAGCGACAGGGCCCCATCAAGGATGATCGGGGCCAGCAGGCTTTGCTTGGCTTGTTCCCCAACCGTCAGGGTGCCAATCACCATTTCATTGTTTTCAGCCTGGCTCTGACCGGTTTTCCAAATCGATAATAGACCGCTGCCCTGAAGATCTTCCAGGGTTGCCAAGCGCGGTCGACCACCAGCGGTTTCTGCGGGCAGCACCGCCTTGGCCGGGTCGGAATGGGCGGTCAGCTTGCCATCCTGACCGAACAGAACCGTTTGCGACGATGGTGTCGGCTTTAAGCCTTGAAGCCAGCTCGACAGGGCGGCCAAGGACAGATCCACCCCGGCCACAGCCCCGGATTCCCCCCGGCGGGCCAAGGTTGCCCCGACTTCTCCGGTGCTGAAAAACACATAGGCCGTGGTGCGGATCACCCCTTCGCGCTCAATGGCGGCAGAAAACCACGGGCGGCGGCGCGGGTCATATTCTTCATATCCGGGCTTATCAATGCGGCTCAGCAATTGATATCGGCCATTGAAAAATAGGTACTCACCCTCATCGGTTTCGCGGTCCCCGGACGCCCGTTCGATGCTTTGGATCATCCAGCGGGTTTCGGGCGGGGCATCAAATGTCGCGGCGTGGGCTTCGTCGGTGATCCGGCGGACCATGAAAAACGCGCCATCCGGATAGCCGACATAGACCGACTTGATGGCATCGTCGCGACCGATTTCTTGAGACAGATCGAAAAGGTAATTGATCCGCTCCGACTTTTCGGTGCTCTCCATGATCGCATGGCGGCTCAGCACCTCGGCGGCGACCTCTGCGGGGCGATAGGCGGACTCTACCTTTCCGAGGGCGGCTTCGGCAGTCAGATTAAAAGAGTCAATGGTCTGGCTTTCCAGGCTGCGCACATTCTGGAAATAGGTGACTGCTGCAATGGTACCGCCGACCAGCAGCACCATGCCGACAATCACGTAGGACAGGTGGAAGGACAGCTTGCGTTTGCCAATGGCCGCCATGATGGAGTGGTCCTTAAATCCCGCAGGGTAAACCCGACTCACTTGGGTGTTCCCGGATCATTTTTGAACAGAAACAGTAGGGATTGGGGTTAAAATTATTAAAGGTAGAACTTTCTGTAAATAGTCTATTTAAGGTGAAATTTCTGGCGCGCCAGGGATCATTTTCTGTGGCGTTATACGCCTGCAGGCTGAAAAATTGTCCTTGATTGACAGAGACATAAAGACCTCCCACTCTGCGGCTTAGCCATTTCGGTGCCATCAGGGTCGGGGAGACATCCATGCCACTCTATTCCTATGCCTGTTCCGGCTGTGCGGCTGAATTTGAAATTTTGGTCGGCCAGGGCGAACAACCGAGCTGTCCGGAATGTGGCGGCCAGGACCTCCAGCGGCTGTTGTCGCGCACCGTGGCGGCCTCCCAAGCCAATGCGGTCAAAGGGGTTGCTCGGCGCATGGCGGCAAAGGAAGGGCACTTCAGCAATTATAGCCGGTCAGAGCGTCCGAAGTCCTGAAACCCTCAAAGACTTGGGTTCCCAAAAGGCGTGCCAATCAAGTGGTGCGTTCTGTGGCGTATTCTCCTTTGGTTTCAGGTTTCAGGCAGGTATACAGGGCCTGGAACAGCATTGCAGGGTAAACAGGCTATCCCCCCGGACAAAGCAACAGGGGAGGTCTGGCCAAAGGGGGCTTGATGGCTGAGGTAGGACGGGGCGGCGTGGCCGAGGAGCGGGAAACCCGCTTGCGTTTTATGCGGATCGACGGTCAAACCAGCAGCCGCTTGCGCGAAGCCTGGCGGATGGTCGAGCCGCATTTGGACCGCATTGTCGAAGGGTTCTACAGCCATGTCGGGGCTCAACCCGCTTTGGCCGATATTCTGGCCAAAGGCCCTGGCATTCCGGAGCTGAAAAAAGCCCAACGCGCCCATTGGCAGGTGCTGTTCTCCGGCACCTTTGATGCAGACTACATCAACCGCGCCAAACGGATTGGCGATGCCCATGCGCTGATCGGTCTCGATCCGTCCTGGTATATCGGCGGCTATGCCTTCTTCATGCAGGAAGTGATGAAGGTCCTGCTCGGCAATCGGCGCAATAAAGCGAGCGCTGAGTTGGTTTCCGCAGTCCAGACTGCTGTGCTGTTGGATATGGACCTGGCCATCAGCGCCTATAACACCAAGGGCGAGGTGGAAAAGGTCCGCTCCCAGACCTTGGCTGTGGTCGATATGCTGGAGCGGGAAATCTCGGTCACCGTGCGTGAAGTTGCCTTCCAGGCCACCCGGATGCGCGACATGGCCAGCGCCATGAAAGATGGCGCCAATGATCTGCTGGAAGCGGTGCAGAATGTGCGCATGGCCTCCGAGCATTCCGCCAGCTCGGTGCATTCCGTGGCGGCGGCCACGGAGGAACTGACCGCCTCTGGGGCGGAAATCGCCCGCCAGGTCGGCGTGTCGGCAAAACTCACCTCCGATGCCGCCTTGCAAGGGCGGGAAGCCAAGGATTCGGTGGAAAACCTGGCCAAGGCGGCAGAGCATATCAGCGGCATTGTCGGTCTGATCAATGACATCGCCGCGCAAACCAAGCTGTTGGCCTTGAATGCGTCCATTGAGGCCGCCCGGGCGGGTGAGGCGGGGCGCGGCTTCACCGTGGTGGCCAATGAGGTCAAACGGTTGGCCGGTCAAACGGAAAGCGCGTTGTCGGATGTGAACACCCAGGTTGGCGAGGTCAAATCCGCCACCAGCCTGGCGACCAAATCCATTGGGGCGATTTCCGACACCATTGAAAATGTCGATCAGATTGCTGGCGGGGTTGCCGCCGCGATTGAAGAACAGGACGCTGCCACGGCGGAGATCGGTCGCTCTGCGGGTGATGCCTCCGATGCGACCCAGACCACCGATGAAACCATCCAGCGGGTGGCGGATCGGGCGGCCCAGGCGGAAAGCGAAAGCCGTCTGTTGGGCGACATGGCAGAAGTGGTGGCGAAAAATGTCGATGATATGAGCCGCCGGCTGACCATCGTTGTCCGGGCCTCCTTTGCCGGCAATCGGCGTGGAGAGGAGCGCCTGCCGACCGTGGTGCCGACCCAGATGCGCCTGGATGGCAAGCATGAGAAAGGCTTCCTCGGCGACGTCAATCTGCGCGGCTGCATGGTGGTGGTGGACAATCCGGAGCGTTTTGCCCGGCAGGATGAAGATGGCAGCCGGACCTGCCTGTTGGATTTGGGTGGGGCGAGCGAGGTCACGGCCTATGTCATGGCCATCACCTCGGTGGGCATCCACTGCCGCTTTAAGAATATGAGCAAGGAAGGCGAAGCCCAGTTGCGGCGCCTGATGGTCGAAAGCAAGGCCGAGAACGATAAATATGCCGAGATCTGTCAGAAGGCCGCTGCGGATGCCAGCGAGAAGCTTGATGAGGCGGTCCGGACCGGAAGGATTTCCGTGGAGGACATGTTCGATAGCGATTACCGGATCATTCCGGACACCAATCCGCACCAATATCTGACCAATTTCACGTCCTTGACCGATAAGCTGTTGCCCGCCATCCAGGAACCGCCAGTCAACCGGGACAGCAGGATCCGTCTGCTTTGCGCCACGGACCGCAATGGCTATATCGCCACCCACAATAAGCAATATTCCGAGCCGCAGCGCGCCGACGACCCGGTTTGGAACGCAGCCCATAGCCGCAATCGCCGGATTTTTGATGATCGGGCCGGTCTGGCCGCCGCAACCAATCAGCAGCCGGTGCTGATCCAGACCTATGTTCGGGATATGGGCAATCAGCGGGTCTTGCTCAAAGAAGTCGACTGTCCGATCAAAATTGCGGATCGGCATTGGGGCAATATGCGGCTGGCTTTTGCCTAATCAATCAGACTGGGCTTCTTCAGCCTCTCCGTCCGGGTTTGACGCCAGATCATAGCGGGTGCCGTCCCGCTCGGCCCAGCGTTCGCCATAGGACTCTTGCGGCATCGGGCAGGGGCGGGGGGCATCGCTGCAATCGCCGACCCGGTTGATTACCAAGCCGCCCTTCTGGTTCTCAATCACCATTTTCAGCGGCGTTCTGGTTTCATCGGCGCTCAGGAACACATCGACCAGGATGCCATCCCAGCTTTTGCGGTGCCGTTCCGAAAAACCCTCAATGGGAATGGGCAGCAGCGAGACCGAAATGGCTTGTCGTTCCTCGCCCCAGACCTCGATGGTTTGTTCGCCATGGCGGGTGGCGATCAGATCGAAGCGCAGCTTGCCATTAAAGACCGGAATGGCGATGGCACGGTTGAGCGGGGCCTCCCGGGCGATGCGCCAAATCATGGCGAAGGTGGAGAGCGGATCGACGCTGCCCACCAACAAATCATCGGCGACCCGGTCTTCCAGCTTGCCATCTCGCAAGCCTCGGGGCAGGCCCAGCGGCAGGCTGTCGGGCTGGTCCTCCTGGACCGCCTCGGAGCGGTCGTAGAAAATCACCACCTCGCCGGTTTTGCTGCGGTTCTCAAACCGGCGCACAAAGCCCTCGGACCAGGGCCGAGGCAGCACCTTATCGGCTGCGGTGGCTTTTTCATCGAGCACCTGATCGCTGGTCCACCAGCCAGAGCCCTCCACATAGGCTGCCAAGCCGCTGACCATGCCCATCATGCCTCGGGCTTCGAGGGTGATCCCACCACCATAACGGATCTTATCCGGATCAACGGGGTCGGGTTCTTCAAACCAGCTCCCGGTGAAATCGGCGACATGGAAGCCACCCAAATAAACCTCGTACAGGCCATCGACCCAGCCCTGGCCGGGACCGGTATGCAGCCCGACCTCCGGTTTGTCCGAGGCAAAGGCGGTTCCGGCGACCATGCCCATCACCAGCCCCAAACCGGCAGCCCGCCAGCGTAACCCATGGCGGGTCAGGCGTGGCATGGTTGGTTTTTTCGGGTGGATTTGGCGATGGAGCATCCCTGCCTCGGGTCATGACAAGCTGTGATGGAGACTGATTTATATGTGTCCTTTGATCCAAAAGCAGACAAGCGGAAAATCTTGTCAGAAGTGCGGCACCCCAGGGCGGGGACGGTGAGGCCGGAGTCGATACCCCTGGGAGAGACTCGAGACATAAAAAAACCCGGAGGAAAGGGATCGGGCATGACATAACCCCTTGAAATTTGTGGAATAAGGCCGACTTTTGATTGTGTAGCGGGACTTCCTGCACCGCGTAATGGGCGAGATGTGCGCAAACACCGTGTTTCACGAAAGATCCTTTCGCCATCAACGACCATGTTCCGCTTCGACAAAAAACCCGGTGTTCATTGGGGCGGTCATGGGGTAGTGCCGTGCTCCGGGGAACATATTCTGGAATTGAGGGGCTGGGTCGGTGGCCTGTTCTGGATCCACATCGGATCAAGCGGGCCTAAAGCCATCTGACGATCGAAAGGGTTTTTGATGAAGATCGCCATACTCAAGGAACGACGCCCGGGAGAGGACCGCGTTGCGGCTTCCCCCGACGTGGTTAAGAAGTTGGTGGGATTGGGAATGGATGTCACCGTGGAGAAGGGGGCCGGTGCTGCGGCTTCCATCACCGATGACATGTTTAAAGAGGCGGGGGCCAGCATCTCCGCCTCCGCCAAGACCGCAATCGGCAAGGCCAACATCGTCTGGAAAGTGCAGCGCCCCATGACCGAGGCCGATGGCGGCACCGATGAGGTGGCCCTGCTGAAGCCAGGCCAAGCCCTGCTTTGCCATTTGGGGGCTTTGACCAATAAGGATCTGGTGGCCAAGCTGGCCGAGGCGAAGGTGACCGCCTTTGCCATGGAGCTGATGCCACGGATCAGCCGTGCCCAATCCATGGATATCCTGTCCAGCCAATCCAATCTCGCCGGTTATCGGGCGGTGATCGAAGGTGCCTATGAATTTGGCCGCGCCTATCCGTTGATGATGACCGCTGCGGGCACTGTCCCCCCGGCCCGGGTGCTGGTGTTTGGGGCCGGTGTGGCCGGGCTGCAAGCCATTGCGACGGCCAAGCGCTTGGGCGCGGTGGTGTATGCCACCGATGTGCGCCCGGCGACCAAGGAGCAGGTCGAAAGCTTGGGCGGCAAGTTCATCACCGTGGATGAGGAGGCCATGAAGGCCGCCGAAACCTCTGGCGGCTACGCCAAGGAGATGAGCGACGACTTTAAGAAAAAGCAGGCCGAAGCGGTCCTGAAAGAGCTGGTGAAGACCGATGTGGCCATCACCACCGCGCTGATCCCGGGCAAACCGGCACCGGAGCTGATTTCCGAAGAAATGCTCAAGCAGATGAAGCCGGGCTCCGTGGTGGTTGACCTGGCCGTTGAGGCTGGCGGCAATTGTCCGCTCTCTGAGCTGGATAAGGTCGTGGTCAAACATGGGGTGAAGCTGGTCGGGCATGGCAATGTGCCCTCCCGGGTGGCGGCGGATGCCAGCCCGCTGTTTGCCAAGAACCTGCTGAACTTCATGCAGCCGCATGTGAACAAAGAGACCAAGGCCGTGGATTGGGCCTGGGATGATGAGACCGTGTCCGGCACTTGTGTGACGCGCGATGGCGCGATTGTGCATCCGGCCCTGAGCGAAGGGGGAGCCTGATATGTCCGAGACGATTTCCGATAAGCTCAAATCGCTGGCGGAACAGGCGGAAACCCTGGCCTCTCAGGCCCAGGGTCTGGCCACTGAGGCCGCCACGGCGGTGGCTGGCACGGTTGCCGCCACGCCCCAAGAAGGTCCCGGTGAGTTTTGGTGGCTGTTCACCATCTTCGTCATGGCCTGTTTTGTCGGTTTCTATGTGGTCTGGAGCGTGACACCGGCGCTGCACTCGCCGCTGATGGGGGTCACCAATGCCATTTCCTCGGTGATCATTGTCGGTGCTCTGATTGCCACCGGTCCCAGCGATGGGGGTATTTCCAAGATCTTGGGCTTCTTCGCGGTGTTGTTGGCTGCCATCAACATCTTTGGCGGGTTCATCGTGACCCAACGCATGCTTGCCATGTTCAAGAAGAAGCAGAAATAGGAGCGCCGATCCATGTCTCACGGATTTGCTATGGCGGCGTATCTGATCGCTGCCGTGTGTTTCATCATGGCCTTGCGGGGCCTGTCCAACCCTGAAACCGCCCGACGGGGGAACCTGTTGGGGATGATCGGGATGACGATTGCCATCCTGACCACCCTGATCTCGCCCGTGGTCACCTCTTATGTCTGGATCATCATCGCCCTGGTCATCGGGGGTGCCATTGGTACCGTGATCGCCCGTAAGGTGGTGATGACCGCCCTGCCGCAGCTGGTTGCTGCCTTCCACTCCCTGGTGGGTATGGCTGCTGTGTTGGTGGCCACGGCGGCCCTGTTGAACCCGGAAGCCTATGGCATCGGCACCCCGGGCCATATCCATGGCGGTTCCTTGATCGAAATGTCCTTGGGCGTTGCGGTCGGGGCGATCACCTTCTCCGGCTCCGTGATTGCCTTTGGCAAGCTGCAGGGTCTGATTTCGGGCAAGCCTCTGGTTTTCCCGATGCAGCATGCGCTCAACGCGGTGCTTGGCATTGCTCTGGTGGTCCTGATCGCCTGGTTCTCCGGGACCGAGAGCCTGACCATGTACTTCCTGCTGACCGCTTTGGCCTTCGCGCTGGGTTTCCTGTTGATCCTGCCGATCGGTGGGGCCGACATGCCCGTCGTGATCTCCATGCTCAACTCTTATTCCGGTTGGGCAGCGGCGGGCATTGGCTTCACCTTGGGCAACCCGCTCTTGATCATTGCCGGTGCGCTGGTGGGCTCCTCCGGGGCGATCCTGTCCTACATCATGTGTAAGGGCATGAACCGCTCGATCTTCAACGTCATCCTGGGTGGCTTTGGTGGCGAAGCCGCTGCCGGGGGCGCTGGGGGTGCCGATGGGGACCGCAATGTCCGTCCGGGCAGTGCCGATGATGCGGCCTTCCTGATGAAGAACGCCTCTAAGGTCATCATCGTGCCCGGCTATGGCATGGCGGTGGCCCAGGCCCAGCATGCGCTGCGGGAAATGGCCGACACCCTGAAGGCCGAAGGGGTAGAAGTGTCTTACGCCATCCACCCGGTGGCCGGACGGATGCCCGGACATATGAACGTGCTGCTGGCGGAAGCCAATGTGCCCTATGACGAAGTGTTCGAACTGGAAGAAATCAACAATGAATTCCAGACCGCCGATGTGGCCTATGTCATCGGGGCGAACGACGTCACCAACCCGGCGGCCAAGACCGATCCGCAAAGCCCGATCTATGGCATGCCGATCTTGGATGTCGAAAAGGCCGGGACGGTGCTGTTTGTCAAACGCTCCATGGCCTCCGGTTATGCGGGCGTGGATAACGAGCTGTTCTTCCGCGACAACACCATGATGCTGTTTGGCGATGCCAAAAAGATGACCGAAGAGATCGTCCAAGCCATGGGCTAAATCCCTCTCTTCCGTCCTGATACCTTAAGAACCCCCGGCGCGGTTGCCCCTGCGCCGGGGGTTTTTGCTGTGCACAAGTCAGGCCGTAAACTCATAAACGGAACGGATTTTGGGAGGTGTTAAAACACTGGAAGAACAGGAGGAAAAACGCAGGAAATGTGGTGCATTTTCAAGGTTTTCCGACGCATTCGTCCGGTGTTTTTACCCTCTCCAAAGGACTGCAAATTGGCGTCATCCTATGGCGTTAAGGGACCTTGACCGGGCCACCAGCCCGATCTTCGACCCTTGCCTGATAGGATCTAGCCAATTTAGCAGCCAAAAACGTCCCGTTTATGAGTCTACGGCCTAGTGTGCAAGTGCACAGTGCACCTTGTCTTATACAGACCCTGCTCTGCCTGCGGGTTGTTTGCACTGCACTTCAAGCCAAACAAGACAGTCGAAGAGCTATACTGCGCTGCAGCAAGAGTAGTTTTTTCGTAATATGGAAAAAAACGGTTCTGCCAACCCTAAAACTTGAGGAATGGCACGCCCACTTATCTCCCCGAAGTAGACAATGTAACAAAGATTGGCAACTGCGCGGTGTGGCACTGCAACACGAAGCGCACAAAAGCTCATCAACTGGGAGAAAAAAATGTCTGAGAGCAAGAAAGTAGGGCGTCGGTCCTTCTTGAAGACCACGGCTCTGGCCGGAACCGGTGCGGCGGCTGCCAGCACCCTGGCGGCCCCGGCCGTCCTGGCCAATGCGCCTTTGGTCCTTAAGATGCAAACCTCCTGGTCGGCTTCGAACATTTGGCAGGAATTCGCCAAAGACTATGCCGATCGCGTCGAAGCCATGTCCGGTGGCCGTCTGAAGGTTGATCTGCTGCCCGCTGGTGCGGTTGTGGCTGCCTTCCAGGTGCTTGATGCGGTCAATGATGGCCTGCTCGATGCGGCCCATTCCGTGCCGGTCTATTGGTATGGCAAGAACAAGGCCGCGTCCCTGTTCGGCACCGGCCCGGTGTTTGGCGGGTCCGCCACCACCATGCTGAGCTGGTTCTATGAAGGCGGCGGCGCGGAGCTCTATCGCGAGCTGACCCAGGATGTCATGGGCCTGGATGTCTATGGCTATATGGGCTTCCCGATGTTCGCCCAGCCCTTCGGCTGGTTTAAGACCGAAGTCAACACGGCCGCTGAGCTGGATGGCTTCAAATACCGCACCGTGGGTCTGGCCGCCGACCTGCTGCAATCCCTGGGCATGTCGGTGGCCCAGCTGCCGGGCGGCGAAATCGTCCCGGCCATGGAGCGCGGCGTGATTGACGCCTTTGAGTTCAACAATCCGTCTTCGGATAAGGACTTCGGCGCCCATGATGTGGCGAAGAACTACTATCTGTCGTCCTATCACCAGGCCTCAGAAAGCTTCGAGTTCCTGTTCAGCAAAACCTTCATGGACGATCTGGAGCCGGATCTGCGCGCCATCCTGGTCCATGGTGTGGAAGCGGTCTCCACCGCCAACACCGCCAAGGCCATGCGGCGCTATTCTGCGGACCTGAAATGGCTGCAGGAAGAAGCCGGTGTGACCGTGCACCGCACCTCTAGGGACATTCTCGACGCCCAAATCCAGGCCTGGGATCAGCTGATTCCGGAACTGGAAAAGGACGCCTTCATGAAGAAGACCCTGGACAGCCAGCGTGCCTGGGTGGAGCAAGTCACCTTCTATGAGCTGATGAACGCTCCAGACTATGCCCTGGCCTATAACCACTACTTCCCGGGCCGTCTGAAACTGTCTTCCTAATCCTTCTCTGTCTTGTCAGGAAGGTCCCGGCGGTGGGTCACCGCCGGGACTTTCTTTCCCCGTATAGTCCCAATTTTTTTGTCTATTTGAGGTTGGGTCCGCGCAGGTTTCACACTTTTTTCGCGGAAAATATGGGGCAAATCGGATGGGAGCACGATTGTGATCAAATTCATTCGCTTTGCGGATTCCCTGTCGGCATGGTTTGGCAAGGCCTTTGGCTGGCTGATCCTGCTGATGGCCATGGGCACGGGCTATGAGGTCTTTGTCCGCTATTTGCTTAACAGCCCGACCGCCTGGGCTCTGGATGTGTCCTTCATCCTCTACGGCTCGCTGTTCATGATGGCCGGGGCCTATACGCTGTCGCGCGGTGGCCATGTGCGCGGCGACTTCATCTATCGGCTCTGGCGTCCCCGGACCCAGGCCAAAGTCGATCTGGTGCTCTATATCCTGTTCTTCTTCCCCGGGGTTCTGGCGATGATTTTCGCCGGTTGGAAATATGCCTCCCGGTCCTGGCAATATATGGAAGTGTCGGTCAACAGCCCGGCGGGCGTGCCGATTTTTCAATTTAAGACCATCATTGTTGCCGCCGGAATTCTTCTTCTGATCCAAGGACTTGCCCAGGTGTGTCGCTGCTTGATCTGCATGCGCACCGGCGAATGGCTTGAAGCCGAGGCCGACGTCATGGAGACGGAAGACCTGCTGATGAAACAAGCTGCCCAAGCCGAGAAGGACAGCAAGCAATGACCGATCCCCAAGTCGCCCTGATGATGTTGGGGCTGTTCATTTTTATGGTGTTTTTGGGCTTCCCCATCGCCTTCACCTTGATGGCCATGGGCATCGGCTTTGGCTATTACGCCTATTTCGATGTCCGGCGCATGTGGCGTTCCTATGATCGATTGGACGAGGACGCCAGCCTGTTTGAACAGGTCACGACATACATAGAGGGCATGTTCAACAACAGGATCTTCGACCTCTTCATAAACCAGACATATACAGTGATGTCGAACGAGGTCCTGACCGCTGTCCCCTTGTTCCTGTTCATGGGCTATGTGGTGGAGCGGTCAAATATTGTCGATCGCCTGTTCACCACCTTGAACATTGCCTCGAAGCGCATTCCCGGCTCCATGGGGGTTGCGGCCCTGATCACCTGCGCCCTGTTCGCCACGGCGACTGGGATTGTCGGTGCGGTGGTGACCTTGATGGGTCTGCTGGCCCTGCCAGCCATGCTCAAGGCGCGCTATGACAATTCCTTCGCCTCGGGCATCATTTGCGCCGGGGGGACCTTGGGGATCTTGATCCCGCCCTCGATCATGTTGATCGTCTATGCAGCCGCGTCCAATGTCTCGATTGTGCGGCTCTATGCCGGGGCGCTGCTGCCTGGTCTGACCCTGGTTGGCCTGTATTTGGCCTATGTCATCGGCCGGTCGATCCTGCAGCCCAAAGTCGCGCCGAAGCCGACCGAGGACGAGGTCCCCGATATCCCGACCTCCCAATTGCTGATGATGATCGCGACGTCCTTCCTGCCCTTGGCGTTCCTGATCATGTCGGTGCTGGGCTCGATCCTGTTTGGTCTGGCAACTCCGACCGAGGCCGCAGCAATCGGGGCCTTGGGCGGGATTGCCCTGGCCTTTGCCTATCGGGCGATGACATGGCAGCGGATGCGGGAGTCGGTCTATTTGACCGCGCGCACGGCGGCCATGGTGTGCTGGCTGTTTGTCGGCTCCTACACCTTCTCCTCGGTATTCTCCTATTTGGGCGGCGAGCATGTGATTTCCGACTTTGTCCAAGGTTTGGACATGTCGCCGCTGACCTTCCTGCTGCTGGCGCAGCTGATCATCTTCCTGCTCGGCTGGCCGCTGGAATGGTCGGAAATCATCATCATCTTTGTGCCGATCTTCCTGCCGCTGCTGGCGATCTTCAACATCGACCCGCTGTTCTTCGGCATCCTGGTGGCCTTGAACCTGCAGACCAGTTTCCTGACCCCCCCCATGGCCATGTCGGCCTATTACCTGAAGGGCATTGCGCCACCCCAGGTCAAGCTGACCCAGATCTTTGCCGGCTGTATGCCATTCCTGGTCTGCGTCTTCATATGTATGACCTTGATGTACACCTTCCCGCAAATCGTCTTCTATCTGCCGGAGCTGATCTTTGACCGCTGATCTCCCTCAAAAAAGGCTGTCTGCCATGTCAGCACAAAACGATCCCGCCCAAGCCGAGGCCATCCGTGCCCTGGACGCCCCGGCTTTGCGGGATCGGATCGCCAGTGGCAGTCTGTCCGTACGTCAAGTGGCGGAAGCCTATCTTGCGCGCATCACCGACCGGGCCGAGCCCAGTGCCGCCTGGGCCTGGCTCGATCCCGATTTTATCCGCCAACAGGCCGAGGCCCTAGATCGGCATCGGGCAGCGGGCCATCCGCTGGGTCCGCTGCATGGCCTGCCGATTGCCCTGCAGGATGTGATCGACATGGCCCGGGCGCCGTCGGAAAACGGCACCGAGCGTGATCAAGGCCGGGTGCCCATGGCCGATGCCACCATCGTGGAGCGGCTGAAAGCGGGCGGGGCCTTGCTGATGGGCAAAGCCACCACCACGCCGCTTGGGGTTGCCAGCCCTGGGGCACAGTCTCTGCCCAACCCGGTGGACCCGAGCCGGTCTGCGGGCGGGCCATGTGGCGGGGCGGCTGCTGTGGTGGCGGAGGCGATGTCCATCGCCAGCATCGCGATGCAGACCGAGGGCGAGATCAGCTTTGCCGCCTCGGCCTGCGGTTTGGCTGGCTTTAAGCCGACGCCGGGCAGTCTGTCCCGAAACGGCATCGCTCGGGTTTCGCAAAGCCTTGATGCGCCGGGCGTTTTGGCGCGCTCTCCGGCGACTGCGGCTTTGGTGGCCGAGCAACTCTATGGCCGCGACGAGGCCGATCCGGCGACCACGTCCCAGCCCTTCCCGCGTCTGTCCCAGATCATGGCGGCGACGGGCTATCCGAAGCCGGTGTTTGCCGTGGTCCTGCCGCCAACACCGCAGGATGGGCTGTCCGCACAGCTGCGCGAGGCGTTTACGGAGTTAACCGCTGTGCTCGGTGAGCGGGCCTTTGCCGCACCGTTACCGGATCTGTTTGCCCAGGCCTCGGAGCAGGTGGAGCGGGTCCGCTTGGCGGAGCTGTCGCGCAATGGTCATGTCTATGTCCAGGAGCCGGGTCTGGCCGATCTGCTGGCGGCGGGTGATCAGATCCTGGCCCGGGATTACCTTGCGGCCATGGATTGGAAATCCGTGCTCAATGGTGGTCTGGCGGAGCTGTTCCGCCGCGCCAATGTCATTCTCTGTCCAGCTGCGGTGGGTCCGGCGGACCTGCGAGAGACCGACCAAGGCGATGACGCGTCTTCTCGGGCGCTAAACAGCCTCTGGTCGCTTTGCGGTCTGCCCAGCGTGACTTTGCCGCTGCTGACCTCGGCTGAGGGGCTGCCCATGGGGGTCCAATTGGTGGCCAATCATGGCGAGGATGGCCGTCTGTTGCGGGCCGCAGATTGGTTGCTGAACTGGGTCAATGCCGCTTCGGCTGAATAAGGACGCATCCCCATGAACCAGGTGATGGCATTGTTTGCGCTGGTGGTGTTTGCCGCCTATGTGTTTGTTCTGATCTGGAAAGTGCCCGAGCCGGATTTGATCATTGTCACCCTGATCGCGGTCGGTCTGGTGACCTTTGATTTCTTTGGCGACAAGATCAAGGCCATGCTCGGCAAGGGCAAAGATCAGTCAGGACAAGACAGCTAAGCGGAACCCCATGGATGTCTGAAAACAGCAGTGACCGTCCGGTGCTCTGGATCCCCCGCCATTTGTCGGAGGCGACCCTGGAGCGGGCGAAACAGGATTATGAGGTGATCCTGCCCGAGGCCGATGAGCCCGGCACGGCAGAAGAGATCATCGCCATGAGCGCCCAGGTCGACGGCATGATCCCGTGCCATTCGGAGCGCTTCTCCGCCGAGGTCGTTGCCCAGCTGCATCCACGCTTAAAGATCATCGCCAATCATTCGGTTGGGGTCGACCATTGCGACCTCCCGGCGCTGGCGGCCAAGGGCATCACGGTGACCAACACGCCCGATGTGCTCTCGGATGCCACCGCCGAAATCGCCATGCTGTTGATGCTTGGCGCAGCCCGTTTAGCGGTGCAGGGCGATGGCTTGGTGCGGTCTGGCAACTGGCAGTCCTGGTCGCCGTCCTTCATGGTCGGCACCCAAGTGACCGGGGCGCGGTTGGGCATTATCGGCATGGGGCGGGTTGGGCGCGCCTTTGCCCGCAAGGCCCGGGGCTTTGATATGGAGATCCATTATCACAACCGGACCCGGCTCGACCCGGCGGAGGAGCAGGGCGCGATTTACCATCCGTCCCTGGGCACCATGCTGCCGCTGGTGGATTTTGTTTCCCTACATTGCCCAGCAACGCCGGAGACCACCGGTTTGATCGACCGGGATGCGATCGGCTCCCTGCCCCGGGGCGCGATCCTGGTCAACACCGCCCGGGGGGCCTTGGTGGACGAGGATGCACTCCTGGAGGCGATCCAGCATGGCCATCTGGCGGCTGCGGGATTGGATTGCTTCCGCACCGAGCCGGTGGGCAACCCGGCTTTCTCGGCTGAGGACCGGATCTTTATGCTGCCCCATATTGGCAGTGCCACCACCCGGACCCGGAATGCCATGGGCTATCGGGCTCTGGACAATCTGGATGCCTTTTTTGCCGGACAAACTCCGCAGGACAAGCTGGTTTAGGCGGTCCGGAGCGCCTTCAGAAGCAGACCCAGGCTGCTGTCCAGCTGGGCCAAATCCCAGGGTCGTCGGAACGGGTAAATCGGCACAGCTTGGGCCAGGGAAACCGCATCCTTGAGCAGGCTTGCGGGATCGCGCAGATGCTGGACCAAAGGCGGGTGATAGGTGTTTTTCAGCAGGTCTGCGACAGCACTTTGCCGGTCCAAGGCGGGGAGAAGCGCGGCCTCGCCCCGCTCCAAGCAGAAAACTGTGCTTAACGGAGACGGTTGGGCGGTCCTCTCGGGATCCATCGGAATATGGAATTTCTCGGTCCGTTTCTGGTCCCGGATCAGGTCGGTTGGGTCTTGCCCGAAATGCTCCAGGCTGGGCCGCCAGAGCTTCATCCGCGGGATCCCGGGCACAAAGAGCGGGGCTTTGCCTGGCCCCTGGTTCTGGACCCAGCCGACATCATCGCCGATCACCGGGAGACCTCGATCCGCCAAGGCAGCGGCCAGGGTTGATTTGCCCGCCCCGGAGGGACCGCAAAAGGCCACCGCCTTGGGGCCATCGGAGGTCTCGATCCGCACCGCACTGGCATGGAGCAATAACGCGCCGCGCTGATAGAGGGCAGCGCCGAACGCCATGCCCAATAAATAGAGCCGGAGATCCCGGGGGTCTGCCTGGGGGTCCGGGTCGACTTGGATCGTCTGGCCCGCCGATATCCGATAGCGGGCCACGCCGGGGATCTGGATTTGGAACTGATCTTTGGTCAGCTGGCCGCGCTGCCCGACCCGCTTCGCCCCTGGCAAATGCTCCGGCAGATCGCAGCACAAGATGTGAATGTCTGCGCTTTGGGGGGCCGGGGGAGCCGGAACCGGCGTCAGTTCCGGACAGGCCAGATCCGAGCACAGCAGCAGGCCAAAGGCGGTATAGTGAAACAGGGTTTTATCCATTCATGAAGTATTAAACGCATAAATAGCGTAAAAGCTGTATCTTGCCAAGCTGCCCGGACAGGGGCACAACAGGGCGATGAAACCACTGACATCCTTCTTTGTTTTGCTCCGGTCTCTGGCGGCTTCGGATCGGCGGGGCTATTTTTTGCTCCTGGGCTTGGCCTTGGCCGCCAGTGTGGTCGAGGGCATTGGCTTGGCCTCCCTAGCGCCGTTGTTGGCGGTCCTGGATCCCAGCCTGTCTTCAGAGGCGGGCGGGGTGGTCGGCGCTGTCCGCGACGGCTTGGCGGCGCTGGGTGGGCCGGATCAACGGACGGTTATTCTGCCGCTGCTTTTGGTCAGCTTTCTGCTGCTGCTGGGCCTGCGGGCCTGGTTGATCCGCCGGCGCGATCTGGCCCAGCTTGACTTGCTGCATCGCTTCACCAAAGGTCTGCGGCTGGATCTGTTCAAAGCGGTGGGTCAAGCCCGTTGGGACCATTTGGTCGCCCAATCCACAGCGGATTTGACCGAAAGCCTGATGGTGCAAATCCGGCGCAGCCATGCCGCCGCCCAACAAATGCTGCGCCTGCCCGCCCTGTTGCTGCTGATCCTGATGCATTTGGCGGTCGCTTTTCTTCTCGCGCCTTGGGTTTTGGTCCTGGCCATTGCGGTCGCCGCCGGATTGCTCTGGGGCGTGCGGGTGCGGGATGCCCATCGGCAAGGCCAACGCTTGACCCGCTCCGCCACCCAGTTGATGCGTCAGGTCACCGCGTTTCTGGGGGCGTTGAAGCTGGTGAAAAGCCACGGCCAGGCGGATCGCCATGTCCACGCCTTTGCCGAGGCCACAGACAGCCAGTTTGCCGATGAGCGCCGGTTCCAATCGGCTCAGATCCGCAGCCGCACCCTATTCCAACTGGGCGCTGGCACCTGTTTGGTGCTGCTGGTCGGGTTGGCGATCCTGGTCTTGGACATGCCGGTGGTCGAGCTGTTGGTGGTGGTGTTTGTGTTTTCCCGCCTGTTGCCGATGCTGATCGATTTGCAGACCTGCGTGACCCAGATCATCCATGGTCTGCCCGCCTTTGAGGCGGTGCGATCCTTGATCCAAGAGTGTCAGGGAGCTGCGGAAGAGCCGGGCCCGGATCCGCAATCTGCCGAGGCCGTAACCTTGAATGGCGCAATCTGGTTGGAGGGCGTGACCTTCGCCTATGCCAAACACCCGGACCGTGCGGTGCTCCAGGACCTCTCCGCGCGGATCCCGGCGGGGCAGATCACCGCCCTGGTCGGGCCGTCCGGGGCGGGCAAAAGCACCTTGGCCGATCTGGTACTGGGCCTGATGCAGCCAACGGAGGGCCGGGTGGTGGTCGATGGGTTGCCCATCGCACCCGCAAATCGTCAGGCTTGGCGCGATGTGCTGGCCTATGTGCCCCAGGATGTCACATTGTTTGATGACAGTGTGCGGGCCAATCTGCTTTGGGGCTTGCCCGAAACCCGACAACAGGACCCGACCGAGGACGACCTTTGGGCTGTCCTCAGCCAAGCCCAGGCCAAGGGTTTTGTCGAGCGTCTGCCTGACGGGCTTGATACGGTGATTGGACCCCGGGGGCAGCAACTTTCCGGCGGAGAGCGCCAGCGTTTGGCCCTTGCCCGGGCCTTGTTGCGTCAGCCCAAGCTGTTGGTGCTCGACGAGGCCACCAGTGCCCTGGACCCTGGCCATGAGCGACTGGTTCAGCGCGCCTTGGAAGGCCTGCGTGGTGCGCGCACAATGTTGGTCATCGCCCATCGGGACTCGACCATCCGCATTGCCGATCACATCCTGGTGCTGCGGCAAGGACAGCTGGTTGAAGAGGGCAGCTGGCAGGAGGTTTCTGATGCCTTGGGCCAGGATTTGTCTGATTGGCTGATCGCGGACATCCTTGGCGGGTCAAAGCAAGAGGGTTCTCAGAGCTAAAACCCGCTTGTTTATCAAGGATAAACTCCGTTTGCCTTTGTGCCGGTTAGGGTTTAAGAGGCAAAGGTGAGGTCGAAGCAGGGTGGGGGCCCCAACCGGCCTCGGAGGGACAGTGAATATGGCCATTTCCAAGGATCTGTCGGCGGAATTGGATAAGCGCCACGATGCAGCGGTCGATGGCGGCGGAGAACAAAAACGCGCAGCACGCCATGCCAGGGGCAAGATGACCGCCCGGGAGCGGTTGCTGGCGCTTTATGCCGAAGGCACCTTCCAGGAATACGGCCTCCACGCCCTGCACAAGACCCGCCATTTCGGCATGGATGGCAAATCCATCCCCGCAGACGGGGTGGTCTGCGGCACGGGCTTTGTCGATGGCCGTCCCGTCGCTGGCTTCAGCCAAGATTTCACCGTCGCCGGGGGCTCCGTTGGCGAGGTACATTCGCGCAAAATCTGCGCCATGCTCGACCATGCCGGTAAAGCCGGGGTGCCGGTCATTGGCTTTAATGACTCCGGTGGTGCCCGGATCCAGGAGGGCGTCGGTGCCCTGGCGGCCTATGGCCAGGTGTTTTATCGCAATGTGCAACTCTCCGGCTTGGTGCCACAGATCTCGGTGATCGCCGGTCCTTGTGCGGGCGGCGCATCCTATTCTCCGGCCTTGACCGACTTCATCATCATGACCCGCAGCGGGGCGGAGATGTTCATTTGCGGGCCGGAGGTGATCAAAGCGGTCACCGGCCAGGAAACCACCATGGCCGAGATCGGCAGCGCCGAAGCCCATGCCTCGGTTTCCGGCAACATCCATTTTGTCGCGGAATCCGACGAGGATGCGATTGCCATTGTTCGGCGCTTGCTGTCCTTCCTGCCGTCCAACAACATGACCGATCCGCCGCATCGGATCCGACCGGACCTGTCGGTGGATGATGATCCGGTGCTCGATGATCTGGTGCCCGAAGACGAGTCCACGCCCTATGACTGTCGCACGGTCATTGAACGCCTGAGTGACCATGGCGATTATATGGAGGTCATGGCCGCTTTTGCGCCCAATGCGGTGCTGGCTTTTGGCCGTGTGGGCGGAGTGGTGGTCGGCTTTGTCGCCAACCAGCCTTTGGTCAAAGCGGGCACTTTGGACATTGATGCCAGCGATAAGATCGCGCGCTTTGTCCGCTTCTGTAACCTGTTCAACATTCCCCTGGTGACCCTGGTCGACACGCCGGGCTTCTTGCCCGGTGTGTTGGAAGAACGCCGTGGCATCATTCGCCATGGCGCAAAGGTGTTGTTCGCCTATTCCTCCTCGACGGTGCCCAAAATCACTGTTGTCATGCGCAAAGCCTATGGTGGGGCCTATATCGCCATGTGCAGCCATGAGATGGGCGCAGATATGGTGTTGGCTTGGCCGACGGCGGAGATAGCGGTGATGGGTGCCGAAGGGGCGGTCAACATCCTCTATCGCAAGGAGTTGGCCAATGCTGAGGACAAGGCCGCCCGGGCCAAGGAACTGGCCGATGATTACCGGGCCGAATTTGCCTCGCCCTATCAATCGGCGGGCATGTTGTATGTCAGTGACGTGATCCATCCCCGGCAAACCAAGGCCTCCATTGCCTTGGCTCTGCGCGGGCTGCTGTCGAAACGAGAAACCCGTCCACCGAAAAAACACGGCAATATACCTCTCTAGAGCATTTTCAGCCGAAGTGGGAACCGGTTCGGCGGTTCGAAAATGCGGTAACAAAAAAGGGCATTTTCAGCCGAAGGGGGGCTGAGGATATGCTGGAAAATCTGGAGCTGATCGGAACGGGCTTTGCCGTGGTTATGGCCGTACTGGCCTGTTTGTGGGGTCTGACCAGCGCCGTTGGGCGGATATTCAAAGTGGTTGAGTCTGCGCGACAAAAGACGGTCGCGGCCCCAGCACCACCTGCGCCAGCCCCAGCCGCGCCGACACCGGCGGAGACAGCGACCGTCCCAGCCCATCATTTGGTCGCCATCAGCGCAGCGGTCGCGCATATGCTGGGCGATGGGGCGCGGATCACCCAAATTGTCGCGCCAGCGCATCAGGTAGCGGATTGGCCCCAGGAAGGCCGGATCCAGACCTTTAGCGGCAATCGGATCCGGGTGGTTTGGGGGCCGACCTATCCCTCCATCAGCCGTCCGCCGCGTTAGGGGCACTCATCATGCCGATTGGAAAAGGATCTCTCGCATGAAACGTCTTCGCATCACTGTGGAAGGCACCGCCTATGAGGTCACCGTCGAGGAGCTGGATGCCGGGTCCGGTGCCTCCGTGGCTCCGGTTGCGCCAATCGCACCGGTCGCTCCAGTCTCACCTGTTGCTCCGGCGGCACCTGCCCCCGCAGCAACGGCCCCCGCTGCCGCTGCGCCGAATGCTGCTGCCGGAGCCGGGGCCGTGGTTGCGCCCTTGGCGGGCACGGTGAAGGGCGTCGAGGTGAGCCAAGGCCAGAGCGTGGCGGCCGGGGATGCCTTGGTGATGCTCGAGGCGATGAAAATGATCACCCCGGTCACGGCACCCCAGGCTGGCACTGTTGCGTCCGTGGATGTGGCCGCCGGTTCGACGGTGATGGAAGGCCAGGTGCTGGTCACCTTGTCCTAGGCCGCGCTTTTTTTGAGTTTTTGATTTTGCCCTTTATGGACCCGGAACCCTCCGTCATGGACCAAGCTGCCGACCCCCACCAGGCTGAGCCTGCAGGCTCCAAGCTGATGCAGCTTTGGGAGCTGACCGCCATTGGCGATGTCACCTGGCAAATGCTGGTGATGTGGGGCGTGATCGCGGTATTGTTCTATTTGGCGGTCTATCGCAAATTCGAACCGCTGCTTTTGGTGCCGATTGCTTTTGGTGCCTTACTGGCCAATTTGCCGACGGAAGGGCTGATCAACGCCCCGGTCGGCGATCATGGCGGCGGGCTGTTTTATTACATTTCCAAGGGCGTGGAGTGGGAGATCTTCCCGCCGCTGATCTTCCTAGGTGTCGGAGCCCTGACGGATTTCGGCCCCTTGATCGCCAATCCGCGCACCTTGTTGCTCGGCGCTGCGGCGCAATTTGGCGTGTTTGCGACCTTCCTTGGCGCGGTGCTCATCGGTTTTTCGCCCATGGAGGCCGGGGCCATTGGCATTATTGGCGGGGCGGATGGCCCAACCTCAATCTTCCTAGCCAACAAGCTGGCCCCGGATCTGCTGGCCCCCATTGCGGTGGCGGCCTACAGCTATATGGCCCTGGTGCCGCTGTTGCAGCCGCCGATCATGCGGGCCTTAACCACCGAGCAGGAACGCAAGATCCGCATGCGCTCCCTGCGCCAGGTGTCGCGGCTGGAAAAGCTGATCTTCGCCGTCATGGTCACCGTGCTGGTGATCTTGTTGGTCCCGGCGGCCTCGGCACTGATCGGCATGCTGATGCTGGGCAATTTCCTGCGCGAATGCGGCGTCACCGAGCGGCTGACCAAGGCTTCGCAAAACGAGCTGATCAATGTGGTGACCATCTTTTTGGGCACTGCGGTCGGCATCACCATGACCGGCGAGCGGTTCCTGAACTTCGATACCTTGAAGATCCTGGGCCTTGGCGTGATTGCCTTTGGCATAGCCACCGCCTGCGGGGTGCTGATGGCCAAGGTGATGAACCTTGTCAACAAGACCAATCCAATCAATCCGCTGATTGGGGCGGCTGGGGTCTCAGCGGTGCCCATGGCCGCCCGGGTGGCCCAGACCGAGGGCCAGCGGGCCGATCCGCAAAACTTCCTGCTGATGCATGCCATGGGGCCGAATGTGGCCGGGGTCATCGGCACCGCCGTGGTGGCGGGCTATTTTATCGCCTGGTATGGCGGCTGAGTGAGTGATTTTGGTTTTGCCGGAGTGCCGCCAATTGACGGGCGGTTTCGGTCTGGCGGATTTTGATTTCTCGAATGTCCTCGCGCATCGCCGTCATGTCTGAGCGCATGGCGCGTAAATATTCCAGGACCATACTCTCTGTTTTCGTCATGGTGGCCAACCTCTGCGATTGCACGACTTCATGGTCGCAGAGGTTGGGTTATCGGTCAACAGATCCGGGGCAGTTGCTCGCCAGACAGCATGTCCAGCCGTCGGCCGCCGCCAAACAGGGTTTTCATCACCACCTGTTTCGGATGGTCGCTGACCGCCCGGCCAATGATCCGGGCTTCCCGGCCCTCGGGCAGCGCCCGCATCGCTGCCAAGGCCGCATCGGCCTCTTCCGGCGCGCAAAACAGCACCAAGGTGCCCTCATTGGCCAGATAGAGCGGATCAAGGCCGAGGATTTCACAAAAACCCCGAACCTCCGCCCGGACCGGCAATTCGGTCTCGTCTAAGGCAATGCCGCAGCCCGACACCGCTGCGATTTCATTCAGGGAGGAGGCCAGACCGCCCCGGGTCGCATCCCGGGCGCAGCGCACCGAGGGGGCCGCGTGCAGCACCGCTTCCATCAGACCGTTTAGGGGCGCGCAGTCGCTTTCCACCGGGCTTTCCAAGGCCATGTCGCCTCGGGCATTGAGGATCGCCGCGCCATGGTCGCCCAGATAGCCATTGACCAGGGCCACATCACCGGGCAGGACCTGGCGGGCGGCCAGATTGCGACCCGGCGGGATCACGCCAACCCCGGCGGTGGTGATGAACAATTTGTCGGCGGATCCCTTATCCACCACCTTGGTGTCGCCGGTGACGATCTTCACCCCGGCCCGGTCCGCTGCCGCGCGCATGGTTGCCGCCACATGGCGCAGCAGGCCAACATCAATGCCTTCCTCGATGATCATGCCGCAGGACAGCCAGAGCGGTTGCGCCCCGCCGACCGCTAGGTCATTGACGGTGCCATTGACCGCCAGATCGCCAATATTGCCGCCGGGAAACTCCAGCGGATCGACGACAAAGCCATCGGTGGTAAAGGCCAGACGCCCCCCGGCTGCCAGCAGTTCTGGGGGTGGGGTCAGGCGGGCCTGATCCTCCATATCCCCCATATCCGGATTGTCGAAGGCAGCGACGAACACATCATCGATCAAGTCGCGCATCGCCTTGCCGCCACCGCCATGGGCCATGGTGACGGTTTCGGTTTTCAGTGCCCCGCCCCGGCGATAGCCCGCCTCGGCGGTCATCGCCCCCTTGGCCAGGCTGCCTTTGGGATCCATGGCGTTCATCAGGCGGCCCTCCCGGAGGAGGCTGACGCATCGGCATAAAGGTGATAGGCGGCACAGGCCCCTTCAGAGGACACCATCAACGCCCCCAGCGGGGTTTCCGGCGTACATTCCTTGCCGAATTTCGGGCAATGCCACGGTTTGATCTGGCCCTTGACCACCTCGCCACAGCGGCAATCCTCGAATTCCGGCAAGGCGGCTTCCCGACCCGAGCTTTTGCCCGCGCCATAGCCGACGCCGAATTTTTCTTCCGCATCCCAGGCCGCATAGGCTTCGCGGATTTTGACGCCGGATTTGTCGATCTCGCCCAGGCCTCGCCAGTCAAAGGCCTCGCGCGGGGTGAACACATCGTCTACGGCGGCTAGAGCGGCGGGGTTGCCGTCTTTCGGCACCACCCGGGCATATTGGTTTTCGATCTCGGCCCGGCCATCGGCGATCTGTTCGACCACCATCAAAACCGATTGCAACAGGTCCAGGGGCTCAAAGCCTGCCACCACCAGCGGCTTGCCATACTCCTCGGCGATAAAGTCATAGGGGGCGGTGCCGATGACCATGGAGACATGGCCCGGGCCAATAAAGCCATCCAGCGCCATATCGGGATCCTGGAGCAGGGCCTTGATCGGCGGCGGCACCAGGATGTGGTTACAGAACAGCGAGAAATTGCCAACGCCTTCCCGGGCGGCCTGCTGCACGGTTAGGGCCGAGGACGGCATGGTGGTTTCAAAGCCAAGGCCAAAGAACACCACCTCGCGGTCCGGATGGCGACGGGCCAGCTCCAGGGCGTCCAGCGGCGAATAGACCATGCGGATATCGGCCCCGGCGGCCTTGGCACTCATCAAGGAGCCCCTTGTGCCGGGCACCCGCATCGCATCACCAAAGGTGGTGAAGATCACGTCGGGCCGCTCGGCAATGTCCAGGCAATCATCCACCCGGCTCATGGGCAGCACACAGACCGGGCAGCCCGGGCCATGGATGAATTCCAGGCTGGCCGGGGTCAGCTTGTCCAGGCCATAGCGGAAGATGGCGTGGGTGTGACCGCCGCAGATCTCCATCACATGCAAGGGCTTTTCCGGGGTTGCACCGGTGCGGGCGACGGCAGCCTCAATGGCGCTGAGCAGAGACTTGGCTTTGGCCGGGTCGCGGAATTCGTCGGTATATTTCATGGAAAACTCCCCCCTGTTTGGCCCGTTTCCGGGGCCAGCAATTCTGGTCCGGGCCTGCGCCCTTACCCGGCCATCATTTTATCGGCATCGCGAATGGCTTCGATCTCGGCCATGGCCTCGCCCAGATCTTCCAGGGCCTTTAAGGTCGCGCTGGCCTCGTCTGGATCAATCCGGCTCATGGCGAAGCCGACATGGACCAGCACCCATTCGCCGATCAGGTCATCCAAGGATCCGCCGGGCACGACACAGGCCAGATTGACCGCTCGGCGCACGCCGGACACATCAACCATTCCCATCAGCTTTTCGGGATCTGTGATCTCCACGATCTGTCCCGGAATTCCCAAACACATGGTTCCAATCCCCTTGTTCCAGGTCGGACAGACGCGGTCTTGCAGGCTTATTGCGCCGCTTTGACCGCGCCCATCTCGTCCTCTTCCCCGTCTTCGTCGACCGCGCGGACCGGCGGCTCAATGCCATAGCGGTCCAGCTTGGCCCGCAGGCCCACCCGGCTGAGCCCCAGTTCCTCGGCGGCGCGGCTTTTGTTCCAGCGCAGCCGGGTCAGGGTTTCCCGCAGCAGCCGGGCTTCCATTTTTTCCACCCGTTCCTTCAGGGTGCCTTCGATGCACAAGGCCGCATCGGCGACCGGATCGGCCTCGACCCCCTTGGGCACCGCGCGCAGGATCCGGGGTGTGATGTCTTCCGGTCCCAACGCATCGCCGGTGGCCATCATCAGCATGCGCAGGATTTCGTTTTCCAATTCCCGCACATTGCCCGGCCAGTCATAGGCGGTCAGGAACTCCATGGCCGCCGGATCCAAGCCATCGACCCGCTTGCCATGGGTGGCCATGGCGGCTTCCAGCAGGAACTCGCAGAGCGGCAAAATGTCGCCGGGACGCTCGCGCAAGGCCGGGACTCGCAGCGGGCTAACGGCCAGGCGGTAATAGAGATCTTCGCGGAAATTCCCGGCCCGGGCTTCGTCTTCCAGATCCCGGTTGGTGGCCGCAATGATCCGCACATTCACCGTCAAGGTGTCATTGGAGCCCACCGGGCGGATTTCGCCCTCTTGCAGGAAGCGCAGCAATTTGACCTGAAAGGCCGCTGAGGTGTCGCCGATCTCATCGAGGAACACCGTGCCGCCATCGGCCTGCTCCAACAGGCCCATTCGGTTGGCATGGGCTCCGGTAAACGCGCCTTTGCGGTGGCCGAACAGCTCGGATTCCAGCAGTTCATCGGGGATCGCCCCGCAATGCACCGCATGGAAGGGCCGTTCGGAGCGCAAGGAGCCATAGTGGATGGCTTTGGCGAGCAATTCCTTGCCAGTGCCGGTCTCTCCGGTGATCAGGGCCGGGACATCGAAGGTGGCGATTTGGGCTGCCGTGATGCACAGCGCATCCATCGGCGAGCCGGTGGTGCGGACGATGCGGTCAAAGCCATAGCCCATTTTCAGGACCGCATGGCGGCTCGACACCCGGCGCTCGGCCACCGGGGTCAATTGCTTCAGCTCCAGGCTCATGCGGTCATGGTCGCGCTGCAACTGGAACAGCTTCGCCCCATTGCGGGCCGCCATCAGCAGCTGATCCGGATGCCAGGGCTTGGCTAGGAATTGATAGATCCCGGCTTCATTGATCGCCCGGATGATGTCGTCGGTTTCCGTATAGCCGGTGACAATGACCCGGATGGTTTCCGGCCAGCGCTCCCGAACCTGGGTCAGCAGCTCGACCCCGGTCATGCCGGGCATGCGTTGGTCACAGAGAATGACCTGGATCCATTGTTCGGCCAGGACCTCCAAAGCGGCCTCGCCGGAGGAGGCGGTGAAGACCGCAAATTCATCCTCCAGGGCCATTTCCATGGCATCCAAGGAGCGCTGCTCATCATCCACCAATAAAATGGCAGGCAGGCGACCTTGGGCTGCGGTGGTTCCGATCTGTTCGGACATGGGGTCTGTGTCCCTTTTTTGTCGGCATGAGGCGGCGGTGGGGCCGTCCTATGGACTTCTTATTCAGCGGCTTCTTGTTTGCTGCGCAGCGCGGCGCGGCGGGCGTCGATCCAGGCAAACCAGCGCTCCATGCCCTCGCCGGTCCGGGCCGAAACCCGCAGGATTTCCGCCGTGGGATTGATCCGCCGGGCATTGGCCTCATACAGGTCCAAATCCACATCGCAATGGGGGGCCAAATCGGTTTTGTTGAGCAGCACCAAACCGGCAGCGGCAAACATATCCGGGTATTTCAGCGGTTTGTCTTCGCCCTCGGTCACCGACAGGATCGCCACTTTGGCGTCCTCGCCCAGATCGAAGGCCGCCGGGCAGACCAGATTGCCGACATTTTCAATGAACAACACGCTGTCCTTGGCCGGGCCTAAGGTTTCTAGGGCATGGCCGACCATATGGGCGTCCAAATGGCAGCCCTTGCCGGTGTTGATCTGGATGGCCGGGGCACCGGTGGCCCGGATCCGATCCGCATCATTGGCGGTTTGCTGGTCGCCTTCGATCACCGAACAGGGCAGCCGGTCCTTCAGGGCTTCGATGGTTTTGCACAGCAAGGTGGTTTTGCCGGATCCCGGCGAGGACACTAGGTTCAAAGCCAGAATGCCCTCGGCCTGCAGCCGGGACCGATTGCCCACGGCATAGCGGTCATTCTTTGACAGGATCCCGGTCTCGATCTCCACCATCCGCGCCTGGGTCAGGCCCGGCGCATGGGCGCGGGCTGGACCGTGCCCATAATGCAGATCTTGGCCGTCTTGGGTTGGGGCATGGTCATGATCGTGACTGTGGTCATGGCCGCAGCCAGGAGCATGGTCGTGTCCATGGTCATGCGTGTGCCCATGGTCATGCGTATGCCCGTGCCCGTGATCATGCCCGTGAGTATGGTCATGGGCATGGCTATGGCTGTGTCCATCGCCATGATCATGGCTGTGGGAATGATGAGCGGTGTTTTCGATTTTAGCGCCGTCGCCCGCGCATCCGCATACCGTGCACATCACACCACCTCCAAATCTTTGATCCGCATCTCTTGCCCGCCGGTGGGCGACAGCCTGGCGCTGCCGCATTGGGGACAAGGATCCATCCTGTCATTGATCTGCACCGTCGCGGCGCAGTCGAAACAAAAGGCTTCGCCGGGCAGGTCGATGACCTCCAAGGTCGCGCCCTCGGCAATGGAACCGCGCATGACCACGTCAAAGCCAAAGCGCAGCGCGTCGACCTCAACCCCAGCAAAGCGGCCAATTTCCAGGCGGATCCGGTTCACCTTGGTGAACGAGTCCTTGGCGGCCTGGTCCTCGATGACCTGCAAGATCCCCTCACAGAGCGACATTTCATGCATGGCCATGCGCCTCCCTGGGGGCGTCAGACGGCGCGATCTCCTCGCTCCAACTCAGCTCGGTCATCACACAGGGATCGATGGTCTCCAGGACCAGCCGGGCCAAACGGGGCAGCGGGATATCTGCGCGGCAGGGCAGGCTCGCCATCGTTTGGGCCAGCAAACCTTCGGGCAGCAAGGCGAAATCCGTTGGCGAGAGTCGCTGGAAGCCGGTCACTTGGTTTTCCACCGCAAAGCCGCGCACCAGCATCCAGCCCCGGGCGGCTTCGATCACCCCGGCGCGGGGGTGGGACAGCTGCACCCCGGGGGAGAGCAGCCGATCCAGATCCACCAGGCGGGCGGTCATGCGCCAGAGCGGGCCCCGTCCGAACCGGGCCTCAATCTCTTGCATCAGCAGCGCATCGGCCATCCGGGCCGCGACACTGTTTTCCACCACAAGACCGTTCTGGGTTGCTTTGGGCCAGTCCGGCTCCTCGGTCGGATCGAGCAACGGCAGATCAGAGGCCGTGCGTCCCCAGGCCGGATCCCAGTCCTGGGCGATTTTGGCAAAGCTGCGCGCAACCGCATTGGCCCCTGAGGTCATCCAGGCCTCAAACGCCGCCCAGTTGGTTGCCGGGCCATGGGCCGGGGCGAACAGGGCTAGGCGCAAAGCCATGGCCGAGGCCGGGGAGCGCAGGGCTTCATTGAGCAGGCCGGGGATATCGCGATCCGGGGCCAGATCCAGCAAAGGCGGCCAGATTAAACAGAGCTTCAGAATATGTTCGCGCACCGTTTCCGCCGCGATCCGGCGCGGCAAAGTCGGGTCCGGCTCCAGGCCGAAGCTTGAGCGGGTGGCCGCTTCCTGGGCCGATGCGCAGAGGTTAAAAACCCGCCCCACCAACACCGCCGCGTCACCGGTCGAACGCCCCTGCAACAGGGCCGCGATGGGCGGCTCCTGCGGCGGGGTGATCTGCGGCACGATCTTATCGTCCTGCAGCGTCAGCCGCAGGCGCAAGGGCGCGTTGGGGGGGCGGGCGGCGATGTTCATGGTCCCCTCTAGGCTCAGTCCCTTGATTGGTCTTGGGAGGATGGGACGGAGTCCTGACCGGTGAACATCGCCCGGCGACTAATTTGGGCAGGCTCAGCGTCTGGCGCAGCAGTCGTGTCGGCTTCGGCTTGTGCCTCTGCAGCCGCAGCCGCAGCTTCCGCTTCTGCATCTGCTTCAGCCTCTTGTTCCCGCAGGGTGCGGATTTCCGAACTGCGGGTGGTTTCTTCCCGATTGTCGGAGTCAAACAAGGCGGTGCAAATCGCCCGAGCGACGGCGACCGCACCCTCGTGGGTGTCAAAATCCCCCATGGGGGAGAACAGCGAACAGCCTTTAAAGGGTCCGGCCAATCCGGCGCTGGCATGGGTGAATTCATAGATGCCAGAGGGGAAGATGTAGAACTTTTTGGTCCCCACATGCTCGGCACTCCAATCCTCATTGGGACCGGGCAGCAGCACCAAGTTCATGAACCAAGGTGCGATCAACACCCCCAAATAATGGCCTTCCCAGGGCCGGAAGCCG
The DNA here is from genome assembly GCA_049604415.1 of Rhodospirillaceae bacterium. Classification (GTDB taxonomy): domain Bacteria; phylum Pseudomonadota; class Alphaproteobacteria; order Rhodospirillales; family Rhodospirillaceae; genus JBMYTN01. Next base: position 124,829 of record JBMYTN010000004.1, read on the forward strand.
ACGGCTTCGACCTCCAAGGCGGCATTGCAAAACGGCACGTCGCGCATTTTGCCGCGATGGATGTCGATGAACTCGGCGACCAGGCGGTCGACCAGAGCCTCGCAGTCCGGGGTGGCCTTTTGTAGGGCCAACAGCGCCGGATCCATGGCGTCCATGGGCTGGGCACCGGGATCTTCCAGCACCATGAACTGCTCTTTGGCGCCGTCGCAATTCGGACATTTCCAATCATGGGGCAGATCCAGGAAGGACGTCCCTGGCGGGATCATCCGGGTCTCATCGCCCTCGGCCGGATCATAGGGGGTCCAGCAGATCTTGCATTCCATGATGGCCTGGCGGGAGATCCGATCCCGGGCCCCCAGGAAGGAGCCCTCGAAGCCGCCTCGGGCTTCCGGTTCCGGCGCTACAGAAGGGGTGCTCATTTGATGGTCTCCAGGATTTCGCGCAGCCGCTCGCCGCTGTCTTCAAAGTCTTCTGCGGCGGCCAGGGCCACTTCGGGAATGCCGGTGACTTCAAAGCTGTCCAGGATCATCACATCCATGGAGTTGAAGAACTGAACCTTCCAGACATTGTGCAGAGCGGTGGCCCGGATCCGGCAATCGCCATACCCCTTGGAGGTGATGGCAGCCGCCCCTTCCCCCAAAGCCATGTCCAAATGGGTCAGGTCTTCCGGGGTGTGCGGCAGCAGGCTCAGATTGATGACATGAACTTCGGTTTCCGGGGTCCAGGCGCTGCTTTTGTCCAACAGCTCGGTGACCAAAGGCGGTGCATTGACCACGCCGGGCAGAACCGGGGTCAGCGGACCGATGGCCGGGGCGGAGGAATGGAAGGCCCGCTCCCGGATCACGGCGGGCATCGGGGCGATGTCGATGCGGTCTTCGCCGTCGCCTTTGACGGTCCAGACGCCTGCGAACACGCTCTCCTGGGCCTTAATGGTCGGCTCACCGCTATGGGGATCGCGGATCTCGGCAGCGACTTCGCCGGTGCCGAAGGTCTCGTCGATCAGGGCGCGGTTGGCCTGATCCAAAGCGGCCAGGGAAAAGGTTTGATCACCGGTTTCGCGATGGCCGGCACAGGCCTTGGCCACATTGGCCAGCAGGGTTAAGGCCGGGGCCAAGGTGGTGGCCTGCTCGGCATCAATCTCGGGCAGATGAGCCTGGAACACCCGCATATCATTGGGCAGCGGCATGTATTCCAGCTCTTGACCATCAGCCGAGGCAGGTTGGGATCCAGGGCCGTAGCCCATCGGTGGCATGTGGAAATTGTTGATCATGGTTTGGGCTCCGATGGGTTATTCGGCGGCGGGCCGGGCGGTCTCAGCGGGGTCTGTTTCATCAAGGATCAGACGGATCCGGGTCAGGTAATCGCTCCAATCCCGTACCCGGGGAATGGCACCGATTTGCCTGCCGTCGCGGAAAAAAATCAGGCTGGGGGTTGGCCAGACATCAAACCCCGTGCGCGCCGATTGTTCGATCTCCGGACCGACCACGGCGCAATCAAACCGGCCCTGCCAGGCCTGCACCAACTCCGGGAGCACCACCGCCGCATCATTGGTTTCCAGGTTTTTCGCCGGGTCACCGGGAATAAACAGGCAATGATCCCCTAGACCGGCGGTGTAGCGCGTCAGGGCGTCTTGATCGTTTAACAGGGGCCACCCCAGCTCCGTGATCAGGCGCTCGATAAGCGGAGAGGTTGGAAAGGCTGCAGTCATGGTCCGAGGTCTCCTTCGCGGTGACGCGGGGTGAACGGATACGGTTTGTGCGGGGCGACAATCCGCCCCCTAAGCGACTTTGGAGCCTGCGCGCCGGGCCGCTTCCAAATGCGGCGGCAGCTGCGGTCCTTTGGCTTCCAGATCGGCGAAGGCATCGCCCAGCTCGCCGCCCTCCAGCAGGGAATTCAACCCGCCAAGGGCTTTGCTGATCTGATCGGCTTGCTCTTCATCCAGCAGTTCGCGGGCGGCCCCAAGAAAGGACAACACCCAGGTGCCAGCAGGTTGTGGCCCGACCAAACAGAGATCGACCATTTCTTGACGTCCATCGGCGGCCTCGCATCGGGCGTTGTACCCTTCGACCTCCAGGACGCGCATGGGAATGCCTAGACACATGATCGGGGTTCCTTGATCAGGACGCGGAGGTCGTGGTCGTTTCCGGCGCCAGGAACCGGGAATCGCCGACGCGGCAGGCGTCTTCGGCGCTGGGGCGTCCGGCCTCGTAATCCTCGCGGGAGATCGATTGGTGGGACAGGCCGTCGCCTTGCTCTTCGCGCAAGCTCGGCACAATGCCATAGACCTCTTCCAGCTCCTGCAGTGCGACGGCCAAAGCCGGATCGATCATCGCCGCAGTTTTGGGCCGCAGGCCGCCGCCATAATCTTCCAGCTCGACCGGCTGCACGCCGATCAACAGCAAGGGGTCGGGGCGATAGCCCATCAGGTCTGAAGTGGCGATGACATCTTGGAAGCCGGTTTGATGCAGGCTCATTTTTTTGGCCCCCATAAAGGCGGGGACCTCGTCGCCGCGCACAATCTTCATCGTGCCGGGTTCCAAGCCATAATCGACGGCGTCAAACACGATCAACGCATCATGTTGTTCCAGATGCGGCAGCAGATAGAGGCCTTGGGTGCCGCCATCCATCACGGTCACCCGTTCCGGAAAGACATAGCGTTTGTTCAGCGTTTCGGCGCAGCGCACACCGAAGCCTTCATCGGCCCATAACAGGTTTCCGATCCCCAGGATCAGAATCCGGGATGAGGTCAGCATAGACAAACTCCCCCTTTGTCTCGCATCTGCCAGCAGGACCCTTAATGGTTGGATAGCTGGCTTACAATTCGCCGGTTCTCTGGCATCCGGCTTTCCATTGCGCGTTTTTACTGCATAGACCGTGCCAGAAACTTTGCATTGGTGGTAAGTCAGCAACCAGCTTGCCGCTTTTGGCTGTCATCGCCGTTTGCACCGCCTTGGGGGCGGATTGGATTCACGGGGCGTTTCTATTGGCTTAGCGGTTTTTCCCCAGCGGCCCGGCTGTGGCTTATGCGACCAAAGTCGTATAGGGGCATGATCCGGTACGGAGCCCAAAGCGCAATTCATCTATCTGGTTAGCAAGTTTTCATATTATCAGCAAGCCGGAAGAGAGGTTTTCAGAGGCTATATAAGGCCTAGTTGGGTGGGGTGAATTTTGGGAACGCTCTGGTTGGACAGGGAAATTTTCTGTCAGCCTACCCCGGAATTGATAACCATATATTTCATGCAGCCAATGAGGGATGGAAAGAAACTTGACAGTTTTGGTCTGGTTTTCGGTTTTATGACCGATCCGTTCCAGCCCATAAAGAAGGGGCCGACACAGCGGTCGGCCCCTTCGGATGACGCGAGGGTATGGGGGGTTAGTCTGGAGCGTCATCCTTGAAAGTGCGTTCCCCGGAAATCATCGTCGACACGATGGACTGCCGGGACATGATGTCCTCGCGAATGGCGACATAAATGTGGATGGTCATGAAGATGATGAACCACCACATGCCGATCCGGTGCCAGGTATGGACATCCATCGATTGGCCGAACAGCGGGATCACCCAGCCGAACATCACGTCAGACCAGCTGCCAGCCTGGGCGCCCTCGGAATAGAGCGCGAAGCCGGTGATCAGCTGGAAGCCGATACCAAAAACGATGAAGAAGAACATGGCCAGCTGTGCCAACGGGTTGTGCCCGACATATTTTTTCGGGTGCTTGCGCAGGAACAGATACCATTGGATCTCATGGAAGACCTCTTTCCACCAAGAGGACTGCCAGAACGGGAAGTAAAACAATTGCCGGGCGTGGTGATTGCCGACAATGGCCCAGTAGATCCGGCCCAGGAACCCGACGGCCAGGATATAGCCCGCCGCAAAATGGGCGAAACGGATATAGCCGAACCAGAAGGCGTCGGTGGCTTCCGCATTGCCGATGGCCGGCGGCGGTGAGCCAATAAAAAACCCGGTGGCGATCAGAACGACGATGGCCGCCGCATTGATCCAGTGCCAGATCCGCAGGGGAACTTCATAGACATAGACCGAGGTAATCCGGTGGACGGTGGACACGTCCTCCGGTGCCACATCATCGACCCCGGCGACCACCCCAGGAACGGAGTGAGAGGAGGTGCTCATGATCTGCTCTCCTTATCCCTAATCTTGCTCTTGGCCCCCTTAGGTCCAGCCCGGCCGATCTGAAGCCCTGTGTGGCACAGACCGACCGGACGGACCGGAAGGGTCCAAGGGTTGGTGATGGCTCTGGAGCCTTAGCGAACCTTGACCTGGGTCAGTTCTTCGCCATCCGGAGACATCACATGGGTGGAGCAGGCCAGACAGGGGTCGAAGCTGTGCAGAGTGCGCAGGATTTCCACCGGTTCGTCCGGACGTTCCATATAGGTGTCGAGCAGGCTGGCCTCGAAGGCGCCGATGTTGCCATCATTGTCCCGAGGGCTGCCATTCCAGGTGGTCGGCACGACGCATTGGTAATTGTCGATGCGGCCATCCTTGATCTTGACCCAGTGACCCAGAGCACCCCGCGGGGCTTCGGTCATGCCCACGCCCTTGACTTCCTTGTCCCAGGTCGAGGGATCCCATTTTTCCACATTGGCGGTCGATGAATCGCCATTGCGGATATTGTTGATCAGCTTGTCGAAGAAGTACTTCTGCAGATCGGCACAATATTGGGTTTCCAGGGCCCGGGCAGCCGTGCGGCCCAAGGTGGAGAACAGGGCGTTCACCGGCAGGTTCATGGTCTTAAGCAGACCCTCGACCTGCGGCTTGATGTAGTCATGACCGCTGGCATAGCCGATGACATAACGGGCCAGCGGACCGACTTCCATGGCATGACCCCGCCAACGCGGTGCCTTGATCCAGGAGTATTTGGCCGCTTCGTCCAGTTCCTTAATGTCGGTCTTGGTGCCCTTGAAGTTGGCACCCAGGGCGAAGTTCGGCTCGGTGACCCCATCCCACGGGTGCAGACCCTGGGATTCGTCAGCATATTTGTACCAGCTGTGGGGCACAAACTCTTGGACCTGCTCGGGATCGGAGGTGTCGACATCATGGATCTCATTGAGATTGCCATTGATGATCGCGCCCCGGGGCAGTTTGAGCTGAGCAGCGTCAAAGTTGCTCGGATGCTCCGGAATATCCCCATAGGACATCAGGGACTTGCTGGACAGGCCGCCACCATAGAGCCAGTTCTTATAGAACCCGCCAATGGCGATCAGATCCGGAATGTAGACATTCTTGGTGAAGGTCGAGCACAGATCGATGATGGAGGAGACCTGGTTCAGGCGCTCCATATTTATCGCGCCGGTCGCGCCAACACCGTCAATGTTGATCGGGCAGGGCACGCCGCCGACCAGCCAGTTCGGGTGCGGGTTCTTACCGCCGAAGATGGTGTGGATCTTGACGATCTCTTTCTGCAGGTCCAAGGCCTCCAGATAGTGAGTGACCGCCATCAGATCGGCTTCGGGGGGCAGCAGATAGGCCGGGTTGTCCCAATAGCCGTTCTTGAACAGACCCAGCTGACCGGATTCCACAAAACGCTTAATGCGGTTTTGGACATCGCGGAAATAGCCCGGCGAAGACATCGGGTGGGACGGAGAGACCGCCTGTTGCAGCTCGCTGGTGGCCTTCGGATCAGCCTTCAGGGCGTTGACCGGGTTGACCCAGTCCAGCGCATGCAGGTGATAGAAGTGCACAATGTGGTCATGGACCTGCAGATTGAGCTGCATGATGTTCCGGATCGAATTGGCATTGTCCGGAATGGTGATCTTCAGCGCATCTTCCACCGCCCGCACGCTGGTCAGCGCGTGGGTGCCGGTGCAAACGCCGCATATCCGCTCGGTGAAGGCCCAGGCGTCCCGCGGGTCGCGACCCTTCAGGATCACTTCCAGACCACGCCACATGGTGCCGGTGGAGACGGCGTTGCGGATCATATTGTTCTCGTCAACATTGACCTCGCAGCGCATGTGACCTTCGATCCGGGTCACCGGATCAACAACGACACGCCGTCCGCTGGTGTCGAGGTTAAAGCCGTTGGGTGTGGCAACCATTATTTGTCCTCCCCATTGGGAATGTCGTTCTTATGCTGGGCCCGCTTCAAAGCGGAGACGGCGGCATGGGCAGCGACGGCGGCCCCGACCCCGGCAGCGGCATAGCCACCAACCGTGTCGGCATTGGCTTCGGCACCGAAGGCCTGGATGTCGGTGATCCGCTCGTAGAATGGACCCTTATCCCAGAAGGCATCTTCGGAGCAGCCGATGCAGCCATGGCCGGATTGGATCGGGAAGGACACGCCTTCATTCCAACGCACAGTGGAGCAGGCGTTGTAGGTGGTCGGTCCCTTACAGCCCATTTTGTACAGGCAGTAGCCGCGCTGGGCGCTTTCGTCGTCCCAGTTTTCGACAAATTGACCGGCGTCGAAATGCGGACGGCGGTAGCATTTGTCGTGGATGCGCTGGCTGTAGAACATCTGCGGACGGCCTTGGCGATCCAAGGTCGGCAGACGGTCGAAGGTCAGCATATAGGTGATCACACCGGTCATCACCTCGGCGATGGGCGGGCAGCCCGGCACCTTGATGATCGGCTTGTCGGTGATGACCTTGTGCACCGGGGTGGCTTGGGTCGGGTTCGGCTTGGCGGCCTGGACGCAGCCATAAGAGGCGCACGCGCCCCAGGAGATGATCGCCTTGGCGTCCTTGGCGGCGTGGCGCAGCTGCTCAACGAACGGCTTGCCGCCGACAATGCAGTACATGCCATCTTCATTCAGCGGCGGATTGCCTTCCACGGCTAGAATGTAGTTGCCCTTGTACTTTTTGATGGTGTCTTCCAGGGCCGCTTCAGCCTGGTGCCCGGCGGAGGCCATCAGGGTGTCATCATAATCCAGCGAGATCATGGACAACACCACATCCTTGACCAGCGGGTGGGCTGAACGGATGAAGCTCTCAGAGCAGCAGGTGCATTCCAGGCCATGGACCCAGATGACCGGGGTGCGCGGCTTGGTTTCCATCGCATGGGCGATTTTCGGCGCAAAGGCCGGGCCTAGGCCCAGCGCAGCGGCGGTCAGAGTGCAGTATTTGAGGAAGCTGCGCCGGGTAATCCCCTGACGACGCATGACCTCGTAGAATGTTTCGGTTGCTTGGCTCACAGGTTGCCTCCCGTCCCCTTAATTGGTGGTCAACACGAGGAGGAGGGTCAGCAAAAGTTATGCCAATTGTGAAAAGCCGCAAATTCAGTAGGTTAATTTGCCGCCATACCCCTAGCCTGTTTGCGGACTATCCAGGTGGGCAGGGGGGCGGAAAGCGACCTTCCATCTTCCCGGTGGGCACACAAGTCTTTGATGTGGAACGCAAATATAGCCCTGCGATAGAAGGGTTATTGCCTCCATTCCACCTAAGGGGTTCGATGCGTGAGTGCCTGGATCAGCCCTGGCGGGCGGCCACGACGGCCTGACCCAAAGCGACGCAGCCGTCATTGGGCGGGGTGGCCGCATGGGTCAGAACCCGCTGCGCGCCGCCAGCCAAAGCCTCCAGACAAAGGCTCAGGAGGGTCGCGTTTTGGAAACAGCCGCCCGACAGCGCAATGGACTTGGCCCCGCTCCGGGTCGCGAGCTCTTGGGCACGGGCACAGAGCTGGGCCGCCAAGCCGACGTGGAACCGCGCTGCCATCAGGCCCGGTGCAATCCCGGCATCCAGGTCCTGGATCACGGCCTGCCAGAGCGGCGTGGGGTCAACATGCTGACCATCCCAGTGCAGCGGATAGGGCTCGGCCTGGCTGAGGAAGGGCCGGGCCTGGGTTTCCAAAGCCATGGCGGCCTCGCCCTCATAGCTTTGACTGGTGGGGGCGCAGCCGACCGCAGCGGCCATGGCGTCGAACAATCGCCCAGCGGAGGAGGTCAAAGGGCTGTTCAGCCCCTTGGCCATGGCGGCCCTCAAGGGGGCTAGGGGTTTGTCTGCCAACAGAGCATCGGCGCGGTCCGACAGCCCGGCGGCATCAAGCTGGGCGAGTAGATTGCGCCATGGATCCCGTTGCGCCGCCGTGCCACCGGGCAAGGGCACCGGCTTTAACGCCCCGAGCCGCTCATAGCGGTCATACTGGCACAGCAACAGCTCACCACCCCAGACGGTGCCATCATCGCCATAACCCAAGCCATCCAGCACCACCCCGAGCACCGGGCCATCTGCTGTCGCGTCCCAGCGGTTTTCCGCCATCACCGCAGCGATATGGGCATGGTGATGTTGAACCCGGACCAAGGGCACGCCCAGGGCCTCGGCCCGCAATTCCGCTGTGGCGGTGGAGGGATAGTCCGGATGTAAGTCGCAAGCGATCACCTCGGGTCGATGATCCAACAGGGCGGCATAATCCTGGTCGGCCTTCTCGAACTCCTCAGCGGTCAGTGCATCGCTTAGATCCCCCAAATGGTGGGAGAGCACGGCCTGACCATCCCGAAGCAGGCATAGGGTTGATTTCAGAAACGCCCCATAGGCCGTCACGGGCGGCGCGCTGTCGAACCCCGAGGGCAAGGGCAGGGTTTCCGGCGCATAGCCCCGGGCCCGGCGTTGTAGGCGCAGGGTGCCGCCGACCATGCGGGCGACGGAATCATCCAGCCGCCGGGCAATGGGCCGGTTGTGCAGCAAGAACCCATCGGCAAATCCGCTCAGTTTGGTCCGGGCCTCGTCATCGCCAATGGCCTGGGGTTCGCCGGACAAATTGCCCGAGGTCATGACCAAGGGACCGTCAAAGGCGTCCAGCAGCAATTCATGCAAAGGCGTGGTCGGCAGCATCCAGCCATGGGCCCATTGGCCCGGCGCGAGGGACGGGGCGAGGCCATGGTCCGGGCAGGCGTCCAACAACAGGATCGGGGCGGGCGGCGAGGCCAGCGCCTCGGCCTCTGCGTCCGATACCAGCGCATGGCGGCGGATCTGCTCCAGAGCACCGGCCATCAAGGCAAAGGGCTTGGCTGGACGCTGTTTGCGTTGGCGCAACAGGGTCACGGCGCTGTCGGCGCGGGCGTCGCAGGCCAGCTGATACCCGCCCAAGCCTTTCAGGGCCAGGATACCGCCTCGGCGGAGCAGGGTGACCGCGCCGCTGACGGGGTCGCCGGTCTGGGGCGCACCGCCGATCTCCAACTGCAATTGTGGACCGCAAACCGGGCAGGCAATGGGCTGGGCATGGAAGCGCCGATCCGCCGGGTCCTCATACTCGGCTTGGCAGTCCGGGCAGAGCGGAAATCCGGCCATGGTGGTGGCGGACCGGTCATAGGGGATGGCCTCGACAATGGAAAACCGAGGGCCACAATGGGTGCAATTGGCAAAGGCATAGCCATGGCGCCGATCCGTCGGATCCCAGATCTCGGCGGCACAGGCCGGGCAGGTCCGGGCATCCGGAGTGACCCGAGTTCGGGCAAGACCGCCTTGGCTGTGGTGGATTTCGAAGCTGCTTAAGGCCGGATCAAAGGCCTCGGCAGGGGTTCGCTCCAGCGCATCGATCCTAGCCAAAGGCGGCGGATCATTCTCTAGCTCTTCGCAGAACCGGGCCAAGGCAGCGGGCTCGCCTTGGGCCAGGATCAAGACCCCTTCGGCGTCATTGGCAACATGGCCCGTCAGGCCGTGGCTTTGGGCGATGCGCCAGACAAAGGGGCGGAAGCCCACACCTTGGACTTGACCGCGGACCCGGATCCATCGTGCTTCTGGGCTGCTCATCTCCCCAAGGCTCTAATGCACCGTGCAGACCATGCAGGGATCGAAGCTGCGCACAATATGCTGCACGGCGATCGGAGCTTCTTCGCCTGGACGGACCTCAGCGCCGACCAGGGCCTGCTCCACCGGACCGGGCTGGCCGAAATCATCCCGGGGGCTGAAATTCCAGGTGGTGGGGGCGATGATCTGATAGCGGGTCAGCTTGCCGCCTTTGGCCTCCAGCCAATGGCCGAGCGAGCCTCGGGCGGCTTCCACAAGGCCCATGCCGCGCCCATCCTTCAAGGGATTGCCGCGCCGGATATAATGGTCTTCCGGTCGGAGACCAGAGATCCAGCCCTCCAGGGCCAGCACCGTGCGTGCGATCTCCAAAACCCGACCGACCACCCGACTGTGGACCGAGGCCCCGTTGCGGGCCAGATCCAGGGCCAGGGGGTGGCCATCCACGATTTGTCGGGCAATGGCTCCGACCTCCACCGAGCGCCCCACCAGTCGGGGGGCTTTGCACCAGCTATAGGCCGGGTCCGCCATGGCCGGGTCGGGATGGGTTTCCCCGGCGAATGGATGCAGCGGGCCAGTGCCCGTCATCCAGGAGTAACCGATATGCTCCTCGATGGCGTCAAAAGGAACCTCATGCAGGCTACCGGTCCGCCACAGGCCCTGGGCGAAGAGCGGGCCGTCGCTTCTTGGATAGGCTCCGAAGGACAGAAAGCGATCCGGTCCCATCCCCGCCTTGTGCAGCGCCAGATCCTCGGCGATGGTCAGGAACAGCCGCAGATCGCCGCCGCCGGGTTCGTTATGATGCCAGTGCTCTAGGGCCTTGTGCGTCTCCAGGGCGGCGAAGGCCTCCAGCGGGCCGCCGATCATCTCCGTCTCCAAGAACCGGCGAAAACCGCGCAGGATCGAATGCAGGCGGACCAAATCGCTGGTGTTCGGCGTCTTGGTCACCCCGCCAGGCTGCAGGGCCAGGGTGTGGGGCCATTTGCCTGCCAACAGCCCCATAATATGCAGCAGCTCGGCCCGGGCTTGCAGGGCGCGGCTGGAGCCTTGGCCCCCGGCTGAACCCGCCACCCGGTCTAGGGCCTGCCCATGCCAGGGCCGATCCGCATAGATCGGCTTGGCGAAGTCGGGCATGAAAAACAGATAAAAATGGGTCAGATGGTCGGCCAGGTTTTCCACCGCATGGATCAGGGCCGCTGCGGTTTGACCGGCTTCGGTGGAGACAAGCCCGGAGGCATCGGCCAAGGCCCGGGCTGCTGCCGCCGATTGGCTGATGGAACAAATCCCGCAAATCCGGGGCGTGATGGTCAGGGCATCCCGAGGATCTTTGCCGAGCAGGATTTGCTCAAAGCCCCGGAACAGCGGCGAGTTGGCATAGGCCGCACTGACCCGGCCCTCCTCGATATCCAAGGTGATTTCCAAATCTCCCTCGACCCGGTTAAACGGGCCTGCGATCAACCGGCTGGTGGTTGCGGGTTGGGAGAGGGTGCTGCTCATCGCGAGGAGGCGGGACCATTGGCAGGCGGCGTGATCAGCCGATCCGCTGTGGCATTGTCCCGCAATCGTTTTGGCGTTGCGGCTTTGGACAGGGAGGCCAGTGCCATAAACCAAGCCTTGGGCATGTCGCTGGGCAGGCCAACTGGGACCCCAGCGATCTTTGGGGTCTCGGTGAAGGCGCGCCCGGGCTCTTCAAATTCCGGAGCGGTGCAATTGATGCAGGGAAAGCCGCCATTGGTGCAGGATCCGGCCCCGTTCCAGGTCCGGCTGTTGCAATCGCCATGGGCCTGGGTGCCAACACAGCCCAGATGTTCCATCATGCAGCCCATTTCCGACAGGGCGGTCGCGCTGGCCTTGAATTCATAAAACTCATTGCGGTTGCAGCCATGGTGGACCAAGGAGTCGGCAAAGAACCGGGGGCGGCCGAGCTCGTCGAGATCCTCATCCCGCAACCGTCCCATAGACAGCAGGGCCAAGGTCTCGGTGATCCAATCTGGATGCGGCGGACAACCGGCAATGTTGATCACCGGTCGCCCGGAGCCCGCACGGAAATCGCTGCCCAACACCCCGCCGGGGGTGGCACCGTCATGGCACAATCCCGTTGCGTCGGTTGGATTGGAGCCCGCCGCCGTGACCCCGCCATAGGCGGAACAGCTGCCAATGGCCAGAACATCCTTGGCATGGCTGGCAATGTCGCGCACCCAATCGAGCATCGGGCGTCCGGTACCGCTGAGCACATGGAACTTACCGGTGCCTTGGGGGCCACAGACAATGGCCCCCTCGATACACAGCGCATCGACGGCCAAGCGGCCCTCGGCGGCGGCACTGAGGGTCTCCTTGGCCGAGGCCCCGCTTTCAGCACTCAGCGCTGGATGCCAGAGCATGGAGAGGGAAAAATCCTCCATCCGTTGCGGCAGGCTCGGGTTCTCCGCACAGAGCAGAGACATGGTGCAGCCGCCGCAGCCCGCCGTTTGCAGCCAGATGATGGTGAAGCTCATCGAGACCCCTCCACCTGGGGCAGGCTGAGGGTAAAGACCGCGCCGCCTTCCGGACGATTATGCAGGGTCAGCCGACCGCCATTTTCCGTGACGATCTTATAGCTGATCGACAGGCCCAAGCCGGTGCCTTGTCCCACCGGTTTGGTGGTGAAAAACGGATCAAAGATTTTCAGGGCCAGATCGTCGGGCACCCCGGGGCCGGTGTCGGCCACCTCCAGATGGACCTGGCCGTCTTCCTGGCGCAGGACAATATCGATCCGCGGCGCCATTTCATCTTCCATGGCATCCAGGGCATTTTGGATCAGGTTCATGATCACTTGCTGGATATGCCCGGGCCGCCCCACGGCCATGGCGGGCGCATTGGGTAGGATCGAGACCGGGATTGACGAGGCCCGGCCTTTGATCACCCAATGGGCAGCGGTTTCGGTGATGGCATGCAGATCAAACCGTTCCACCTCGCCCGCGCCCCCAGCGGACAAACGCCGCAGGTTTTCGACGATGTCGCGGACCCGTTCCGCCCCTTCTAAGGCTCCGGACACGGCGCTGCGCATTTGTCGCACCGCCCGGTCGAGATTGAGGCTGCCGCGCAGGGAGACCAGCTCTTCGCGCTCCGCACCGCGCTCGACCCGTTCAAAATATTGCTCGAACTTGCCGGTATAGCGCTCCAGGGCATGGGCATTGCCATAGACGAAGCTGATGGGATTGTTCAGCTCATGGGCCACACCGGCCAGCAGGCGACCGAGCGAGGCCAGCTTTTCCGAATGCACCAATTGTGATTGGGCCGCCTTCAGCGCCTGGTGGCTGGCTTCCATGTCGCGATAGGCCCGGCGCAACTCACCCAGGGGCCGCCCGATTAGGACCGCGCCTTCGAAGCGGCCGCGATGGTCCTGGCGTGCGGTGATGCTCAGTTCCAGCGGCGTCGGGCCATCCGGGGTCTGCAAATGCCGCTCGACCGCAGGGACCCTATCGCCATTTTGCAGTGCCGCCAGATTGTCTCGGATCTGGGCCTGTTCCTCGGGCACAAAGATCTCGCAGACCCGGTTGCCCAGGACGGCACGCTTGTCCGCATGACCACTGAGGTCGAGAAAGGCGCGGTTGGCCTCCAGCACCGCCCCGTCGCGGCCACAGACCAGCAGCACATCGGTCATGGCCCCGAGCACCGAGGTCATGAAGGCCCGGACGTCCTCCAGCTCGGTATTGCGGCGTTCCAATTCGGTTTGGTAGGCGACCAGCTCTTTATAGGTTTGATCGACGGATTTCAGCACATCAGACCAGACCGTATCGAACAGGGGATCAGCCCCATCCGGCAAAGTGCTGGCGGTCGGGTTGGCTGCGCCCGAAGCAGCGGTGATGTCAGCTGCACGTTCCATGGCCGCAGGATCGACCTGCAAACCGCAATCGTCAAGGGGCTGAATTCGGGGAAAAAGTCAGTCAAAACCCAGGGTTATTGTCTCCGGACCGGGTAAGAGCCGGTTAAGAGTGGTCCCTGGTTTGGATCAGTACGCGTTTTTGTCGAACAGGATCATTTTGACTGTGCGCCATGCGATCTTGATGTCGAGCGCAAAGGACCAGTTGTCGACATAATACATGTCCAGACGGACCCGCTCTTCGGCCTGCTCCTGGGTTTCGATTTCACCCCGAGAGCCATTGACTTGGGCCCAGCCGGTGATCCCCGGTTTGACCTTATGCCGGGCGGCATATTCGGCCACGGCGTCATAATAGAACCGACCGCCCACGGACATAGCCACCGCATGGGCCCGGGGCCCGATCAGGGACATGTCGCCCGAGAGTACATTGAACAATTGCGGCAGTTCATCGATGGAGTAGCGCCGGATAAAGCGGCCCACAGGCGTGATCCGGGGGTCGTTTTTGACAGTCCTGGCCCGTCCGGTCACATCGCCCTTGTCGATATACATCGAGCGGAATTTCAGCACCCGGATCACCCGGTTGTTGAAGCCAAAGCGCTCCTGAACGAAGAAGATCGGACCCGCGCTGGTCAGCTTCACCAATAGGGCTGTGATCAGCATGATCGGAGAGATCGCAATCAGGGCCATCAGCGCCAGGATCTTATCTTCGATCCACTTCACGAACATCTGCTGCTCGGTCAGCGGGCGGCGGCTGACCAGAACGGTCGGCATGCCACCGAGCCAGAGAATGCCGCGCGGTGGCAGCAGATGCATATCCAAATCCGGGACCAGGGAAATATCTACCGGGAGTTCCCGCAAGGACTGGACGATCTGCGCATTCCGGGACTCCGCGACCCAGGGAATGGCGATGACAATGGTGTCGAGCAGATTCTGACGGCAATGGGTCAACAGGTCAGGGACCGTGCCGACGACCTCGATACCCGCCACATGATCGGGCACCCGTCCTTTGCGGTCGTCATAGATGCCCACGACTTCATAATCGTCATGGCCTTGGGCCGAGGCGAAGGAGGAGATCATGTCCAGCACCCGGGGGGTGGCGCCAACCACCGCGATGCGCTGGCGGAACATGCCCCGGCGGGCACACCACTGGATGCCGGTGAAGGAAATCAGGTGGGAGCCGGTGATGCCCAAGGCGGTCAGCCCGGCCCAGGGCAAAACCAGGGTTCTGGGCAGGGTTTCGCCCAAATCCAGGATATAGGCCAGGGCCATCATGGCGACCATGCAGCCGGTCCATACCGCAATGGACAGCGGGATCGAGCGCTTGGGCTTGGACAACTCAGCGAATTTATACAGACCAAAGCCATTCATCGACAGCAGGTAGAACAACCCTGACAGCGTTGCCATGCCCACCAGCAAATGGGTTTGCGGCGCGGCAACGTCGAAATAATTGGCTTGGACGGAAACCGCCAAGAAGGCCGAGAGGTAAATCAGGGCGAGATCGAGAATGGGTGTGAACACCGCGAAAGCCTGCCGATTGCTCCAACGGGAAATCGCCGGAGCCGAACCAAACGCCTGCCCGAATTTTTGGCGACTGTGACCAGCGTTGCGCTTTTTGCGCTCCGTCGTCAATCCCGGGCCAGCTCCGTGCAGCAAAGTTGTCACGCCCTTGTCTCCATTCTCAGGCATCAAACCGGTCGATGGACGCGCCACCCTTCCGCTCGTTATGTGCCATGTCCCCGCTGGTTCAGATCTGTGGGGTGTGATGACCGAATGATCATCGGGCACAAGCGCTAAAGGATTGGTGAAAACGCCGACCTAGAACCTGGGTAAGAGAATAAATTCTGCCGTTTGTGCATCCAAGACTGCCGGAAGGTGCAGTTTATACCCCTGACCATGCCTTTTGGCATCCCCCCTATCCGACTTGGGCGGGGTGAAAGGCCTATGAACTATCCCATTGGCATAGGAAAATCGGGGGAAAAGTCTGCTTGGGTTGTAGGAATGGGTGTTGGAAATTTAGCGTAGGGGCGAAAAATTTCAGCGCATTGCAACATTTGTCTCGGCTTAGAAACCAAAATTGGGCCGTTTTTGGCGTTTTGACGGGTGAAAACGGAGAGACTCCGGGCGATCACCACATGGGGCAATCGCCCTGTTGCCGTCACTCCGTCAGGACGATGGGGGTCAGGTTATAGGTTTCCCCCAGGCTGCGCAGAGTCCCATCCGCCTTGACCTTAGCAACGAAGCTGTTCACCCGCTCAAGCCAGACCGGCTCGTCTTTGGGCACCGCAAAGGCATAATCTGTCGGGGCCAGGGTCTCTGGCGGGCTGAGCATTTTTGCCCATCCCGTTAACTCCACCTGACGACGGCCATAGGGGTAATCGGTCATGAACACGTCGGCCCGACCGGAGCGGACTTCCTGTTCCCGGGCTTTAAAGTCATCCACCACCATGAGTTCTGCAGCAGACAAGCTCTCGCGCATCACCGGTTCCATGTAAGTGGCGCGCTGAACGACAACCACATGGCCGGGTTTGTCGATATCAGTCCAGCTGTTGATGGTCGGGTGATCCAACGGGGCCACGGCATGGATGCCGCTGCGCAGATGGGCATTGGCGAAATCCATGACCTCGGCCCGATCCGGTCGCACACCAACACCGTGCATGGAAATGTCGCAGGCATCGCTGGTCATGTTTTCAATCAGCTTGGCAAAGGAGCTTTCCACAAACCGGACCTCCACCCCCAGATCACGCGCCAGCATGCGAGCCAAATCCACATCGATGCCTTCCAGGGTGCCGGTGCGCCGGTCCAGATAGCTGATCGAATAATAATTCGGCCAAATACACACCCGCAGCGTGTTGTCCGCTTCAATGCGGGTCAACCGCTCGCTGCCATCCTTCGCCTGGGCCGGGGTGATTGCGAAGGCCATCATCAGCAATCCGACAAAGACAATTGTCTGCAAGGCGAAAACAAACTTGCTGCGTTGCAAAGCGCTAAACTGCTTGTGGGACCCCGAAGTAATTCTACTCTGATTGTAAAAAATTTCGATACTGCGGAAATTTGCCAGTAATTGAGCCCATTGGCCGCCGATTTCCATGGACGTTCTCCATTTTTGGTCAGTATTTTCATGAGGAGTTTATGACATAATAAAGTTGATCTATAGTTTGTTCTTGATCAACCATAAGAAGTAGGGATTGCGCCAGACCGTGTCGCTGCATTACCCGATCGGACCCAACCCGCGTCGCCAAGTCACCAACAGGGCGCTGATCGCCGCCTTGGCGGTCATTGCCGTGTTTTGTTCCCTGGTGGCGGGTTTGGCGCTCTGGTCCGGTTTGGAGGAAGCGCGACGCTCGGTGGAGGAGAGCACCGCCACCTCGGCCAAAATCATCCGCTCTGGCTTGGCCCAGGGGTTGCGGGGCATCAGCGCCGATATCCAGCAAATGGCGCTGTTCACGGCCAATCGACTTGGCGACATCAACGCCGAAACTCCGGTGATTTTTGACAGTGTGCGCCGGGCCGCGATTGATTTGCTCGGATCCGCCCCGGAAATCCGCCAGGTCCTTGTGTTGGGGCAAAACAATCAGGTGCTGTTTGACAGCTCTGGCCAAGCGGCGATCGGAACGGCGCTCCGTGATGAAGACTTTCTACGGATGGGCCTGGGTAGAACGGCCCCGCTTAGCCTGGACGGTACCAGTCGTTTGGGGCATCCGGTGCCCGATCGGTATTTGACGGTGGGGCAGCCAGCGACCACGGAACAAGAAATCCCCAATGGACGCTGGACCATTCCCATCATGGTGACGTCTGAAAGCCTCAATAGCGGCCTTCTGGTCAGCCCGCGAAACCGCCGTGATGCGAGCCGGGCTACGGTGATTGCGGCGCTGAACCCCGGCTTTCTCATCGAGCAGATGCGCGAAGCCTCCAGCTTAAAAGGCATGGAGGGGGTCATTGTCCGGGTTGATGGGGTGATGTTGGCGGGCTTGCCCTCTAACAAAGCCTATGACCGCTTGCGGGCCGGACGGGAGGCCTTTGGGTCACCCTCCGTTTCCGTACGTCCGGATCTGGTTGCGCTTTTGCGCGGCGCGCAGACCCAAACGCTCAGCACGGCCCTCCCTCTGTCGGGGTTTCAGGGCCCAATGGCGGTCTCCATTGAGGAGAACCAACCCTTCGCGATCATGATCGGGTTTGACGAACGGGCGATCACGGCGCGGTGGTGGGAAGACAACCGGACAATCATTCTGGTTCTGATCGGGCTGCCCTTGGCCCCCATCGGCATGATCTTGTTCCTCAGCCGCCTGGCGATGGATAAGGCAAGGTTGCAGCAGGAAATCGAAGTGCTGTCCCGGGCCGTAGAACAGGCCCCGGTTTGCGTGATCATCACCGATCGCATGGGTCGGATCGACTATGTCAATCCGGCCTTTACCCGGACCTTTGGCTGGCCGCGCAAAGAGGTGCTCGGCCTGACACCCCGCCTGCTCAAAAGCGACAAAATGCCGCTTTCGACCTATCGTCAGATGTGGACGGCGGTCCTGGATGGCCGGATTTGGGAAGGCGAATTGCTCAATCGGACCAAAGATGGCGAGGAGCGCTGGGTGGCCGCAGCCATTGGCGGTGTGTTGGACGCCCAGGACACGGTGACCCATTTTGTCGCCGTGGAAACCGATATCACTGGCTTAAAAATGGCCGAGGTCCAATCCCGGGAAATGGTGGCGCGCCTGGATGCCTCCAACCGGGAATTGGAACGCTTCGCTTATGTGGCGTCCCACGATCTCCAGGAGCCCCTGCGCATGGTCACCGGCTATTTGACCTTGGTGCGGCGGCGCTTCGGTGCGGGGATGGATCCGGAGGCCAAGGAGTTCATCGATTACGCCGTGGAAGGCAGTGATCGCATGCGGGGACTGATCCAAGACCTGCTGGAATATTCTCGCTCCGTGAATAGCCCGGTGGAACCCGCACCGGTATCCCTATCGGTGGTGTTGAAGGAGGCGTTGACGGATTTGGGGCCTGCTTTGGAGGACGCCGGGGCGGAGCTGTCCATCGGGACCCTGCCTACGGTGCTGGCCGATGGGGGGCGGGTGCGCCGCGTGCTGGAGAACCTGATCAACAATGCGGCCAAGTACCGCAACCCTGAGCACCCGCTTAAGATTGAGATCTCAGCCTCCCGATTGGGGGCGATGTGGCGCATCACCATTGCCGACAATGGCATCGGCATTGATCCGCAATATCACGATCGGATTTTTGGCGTGTTCCAGCGCCTGCATGCTCCGACGGAAGGCAGGGGCAATGGCATCGGTTTGGCGGTCTGTCGCCGGATCATCGAAATGTATGGCGGCACCATCAAGGTCGAAAGCCGCTTGGGCCAGGGCAGTCGGTTCAGCTTCACGTTGCCGGTGGTGCCGGATCGAACCAAGGCCGAGGGCCCGCCGGAGCCGGACCCGGTCGCCGAAGATGGCCCTGCAACTGCTGCTTAACCAGTGGCGGTTTTTTCCGCCTCCAACTCATAGGACACTGCCTCGCAATCCGGATAGACATCGGGTTTGGAGGACCGAACCCGGACCTTGCGCACAGCCTCAGGCTTCAAGGCGATGGCAGCGACCTCTTCGACCAGGGTTTCCTGCAAATTGAAATGCCGATCAGCGACCAGGGTTTGGATGTCCAGGCGCAAATAATCATAGTCCACCACGCTGTCGAGCCGGTCGTCCTGGGGCACCAGTCCGGGGTCGATGTCCAGGGTGATGTCAAAGCGCACTGTCTGTGGGCCATCCAATTCGAAGGCATGCAGACCAATCCGGCAGGGCAGTTCAAAACCGACCAAATGAATGCGGCGGGCGCGCGCGGTGAAAGCAGACACGCCAGTGCTGGCGGGCAAATCGGTCATGGGAGGGGTCCGTCAGTCCGTTGGTACCAGGGGCAGGGTTTCGCCAATGCCCGGCAGGAAGGCGACGTCCCGGGGCAGGGCGGTCAGGGAGGCCCCGCCATCGGCGACAATGATCCGCCCGGTGATGGTTTGGCTTTCCAACAGGAACCGAACCGACCGGGCAATATCCGCCGGTGTGCTGGACCGACCCAGGGGCGTCAGCCCAAATGCGCGGTCAAAGGCGGCTTGGCTTTGCTTGCCGCTGATCAAAGTCAAACCTGGCGCGACCCCATTGACCCGCACATGGGGGGCAAAGGCCATGGCGGCCATCTCGGTTGCTGCCGCCAGCCCGGCCTTGGACAGGGTGTAGGAAAAGAAATCCGGATTGATCGCTTTGAGTTTGTTGTCGAGCAGATTGACGATGCTGCCCTGTTGCTGTTGTGCGATCAGGGCGGCGGCCAGCGCGCCGCCCAAGCGGATCGGAGCGAGCAGATTGACCGCTTGGGCTTGGTGGAACAGGGTTGGGTCCGGCTTCAGCGCCGCGTCATTGACAAAATAGGACGCGCAATTGACCAGGGCGCTCAGCCCTTGGGGCACCGCTTCGGTGATCCGATCACACAGCGCCTCGACGGCTTCGCTGTCCGCCAAATCGCAGGCGATCAAGTCGGCCTGAACGCCCAAGGCGCGGAGCTCAGTTTGGGTCTGCTCCGCGTCTTCCAAGCTGTGGTGGTGGTGTAACAAGATGTCCCAACCGGCGGCGGCAAGGTCCAGGGCGATGGCGCGCCCCAAACGCTTGGCCCCGCCGGTGACCAGAACGGATTTAGGCATCCACGGGACCGATGTCGCGCATCACCTCGGCCACGGTGTTTTTCACCTCGACCAGCTTGCGATTGGCTTCGGCGCGCTTGGCCTGGTTCTGGCGTTCGATTTCCGCCCCGGCCTGGATGGTGCCGACCAGTTTGTTGGCAATGTCCGAGAGCGCATTGACCTCGTCCAAAGAACTGCCCTGGCTGGATTTGGCTTCTGTATAGGCGGTGTGCAGCAGGTCTGCGCCCAATTGGCCAATCTTGGCTGAGGCTTCGCGCCGGGCATCGTTTTCTTGTTGCGCGCCCCGGATGTTCAGCAGGGAGGCCACCCGCAGCACGGCGTTTTTCAGCCGCGGCAGGTCAAACAGCAGCCCATCCATGATGTTTTGGATTTCGATCTTGGCGGCTTCCTGGGCGACCCGGATTTGCGGCACGGAGATCAGGCTTTCGGTGAAGAAGATTTTCATCTTCATCAATCGGGCTTCGAAGGCGTTGATCTGGTTGCCCCAGTCATGGAGTTGCGAGGCTTCCATGGCATCCGGGGTCGGCAGGGCCTGCAGCTCCTCGCGTTTGGCCATGAATTTTTGCTTTTCCTGCTCCAGGGCAATTTCGCCGCCGACAATATAGAGCTGCAATTCTTCGATATGGCTTTGGGTGCGCTCGACCAACTGGTCCAGCTTGACATTATCGCCCATCAGCTCGGCTTTGCGCTCTTCCGCCCGGCGCACAATCCGGTCGACCTGAGTCAGGAAGGCTTCCTTCTTATGCCAAAAATATTTGGCATGGCTGAACAGCTTGCCAATCACTGGAATCTTGGACCAGCTCCAGCCGGACAGCTCTTTTTTCAGCTCTTCCAGATGCAGGGCTTCAATGCCATTGGCCAGCTCAATGGCCAGATCTCCGGCCACCCCGGCATCCTCGGTTTTCATATCGCCGATCAACACATCCAAGAAGTCGGAGAGTTTGCGCTGCGGACCGGCCCCAAAGGTCAAAGTGACATTGGTGTCGGTCAGATCCAGGGAGGCGGCAATATCTTGGGCGGTCTTCAGCTCCGCCTCGCTCAGCCGGGAGCGATCAACAAGTGCTTCGGGGGCCAAATTATTGGCCAACACCGGCAGATTGGACGTGGCGGTCGGACTTAGGGACATGGATGCGGGCTCCGAGATGCGAGACGAGAGGCTTCGCAAAGATGGACCCCATTGGGCAGTGATGCAACCCTTGCGCTCCGGGTCGGTACAGGCGGTCAGGCGGCGTTTGGTTCGGCCTCGCTGAGCAATTTGGCGTGCACATCCCGGGCCGCCGGGGTCAGGGCTTCAAAGTCCCGGACCACCACGGCGATCTTGCGTTGGGCCCAATCCTCGGTCAGCGGCCGCCCGTCAATGCCCAGGCCGTCCAGGAAGGGTTCCACCCCACTGCGGCGCAGGAAGCCGATGCCAAGTCCCGCAGACACCAGACGCCGCAGGCTGTCAAAGCGCGAGACCTGAAACCGTTTGCGCACCGAGCGGTCAATGGCCGAGGCCGCAGCCAGTACGATGCTATCGAGCGAGCCATTGCCCAGGGCGATCACGTCATGTTCCAGGGCATCGGAAAAGGCCACCGGTCGTCCGGGCGGTGTGTCCTTAAACAAAGCGTGATTGCGCGCGGCGATGACCCAGATTGGATCCTCCGCATAGGGCGTGCGGTGCAGGGCTTTCGGGATCTGGTAATCAGCGACAATGGCGATGTCGATCATGCCATCGGCAACCATCCACAGCGCATCACGGTGGGCGGCTTCCCGCAGCTGGATTTGCACCTCGGGATGTTCGCGTTCATAGGTGGCCAGGGATTCCGGTAGCTTGCCGAGAATGGCCGAGGTCACTGCGGCGATCCTGACCTCGCCGCGCACCCCTTTGGCATGGCCGAGCAGTTCCGATTCCAGCCGCTCGACGAGGCGCAAAATGGTTTCGCCATGCTGCAGCATCAACTCCCCGGCGGGGGTCACAGAGACACCGCCTCGGGAGCGTTCCAGCAAGGTCACGCCGTAATGCACTTCAAGGTCGGAGATCCGCTTGCTGACCGCCGAGGTGGCGAGGTTTTCCCGTCTGGCGGCCTCGGCAATGCTGCCGGAGCGGGCCGCAGCCAGGAACAGCTTTAAGGACAGCAGATTGAGGGCAGGCATGACGGATCCTCCGACGACAAAACGACTTATTGTTTATTGCTTGGTCTGAGGTCGGGCGGGCCTGAGCCTGTGTGAAGGCAGACGTCCCCCGGTCGCAGCCGCAAGCGTCTCTTTATTCATGTTTGGCGAAAGGTGCAATCGCAAATCACGATGGCGGGGCTTCAGGCCGCTATTTAATCGCTATCGGACAGTCTCGGCCCGAGGATTTGATAGGCGGCAATGGCGGTGGCCACCGACAGGTTCAGGCTGTCCGCCCCACCACCATCGGGGCGCTGGGCCATGGGGATCCGAACCAGATGGTCGCACAGAATGGCGACGGCCTCGCTGAGGCCTTTTTGCTCATTGCCCATGAGCAGGAGGGTCGGGGGGCGATCATAGGACAAGCTGCGGAAATCCACCGATCCGGCCAAATGGGTGCCGACGATCTGGCCAGGAAACGTGGGTCGGAGCGCCGCAAAGCGTTCTTGGCTGATCTTGGCCGGGGGAATGCGGGCGATGGATCCCATGGAGGCGCGGACGCATTCGGTGGCATAGGGATCACAGCAGGATCCGATCAACAAGACGCCATCAATACCCAGCGCATCGGCGGTGCGCAGGATCGTGCCCAAATTGCCCGGATCGCGCACGGTTTCCAGGCCGATCCACAGCTGAGCAGTGCTGGCGAGCCAGGCGTCGTCTGCGGCCCAAGCCTGTTCGAACACACCCAAAACCGTCTGCGGATTGTCCCGATGCGACAGCTTCGACAGCACCTTCTCCGGGACCTCCAAGCAGCGCCCGCCATCCCGGGCACAGGCGCGCATCGCGGCGCGTAGGATCGGCCGGGGCGGGCCGTCTTCGGTGCGATAGACCAGGGTGGTCAAACGTCGTCCGGCGGCAATGCCTTCGGTGACATGGCGCAGACCTTCGGCCAAATAGAGGCCGTCCCGATCCCGGGCCTTTTTCATCTCCAGGGCTTTGATGGCTTTGATCGCCGGATTGGCGGTGCTGGTGATGTGCTCGATCACCGGCTCTGATCCGCTGCCGTCTGGGGAGGTGCGGGGAGCGCCGGATTGGCTGGGGGGCGCAGCTTTGAAATCACCCATGGGCTCGTGCCTGCCAGCGACAAAAATGCGAGGTCGCCAAGAGGCGTCCGGGGGCCGGGTTGGACTGCTTCGGGTCCGGTGTTTCGCGCACCGCCAGCTCGCCAGCCTGGAGGGTGCCGTTCAGCGGGGCCAAGACTTCGGCGCTGAGTTCATAGAGCGCCAGATGGGAGGCACGAATGGCATAGGTGGTCAGCACCATGGCACCGTGATCGGGGTCGAGCACCGCTTTGCAGTCCTCCAGCAGGGCGGGCAGGTCCGAAAACAGATCCCAGACCTCGCCCTTGGGGCCGCGACCATATTTGGGCGGGTCGACCAGGATGCCTTGATAACGTCGGCCCCGGCGCAGCTCCCGGGCCAGGAAGCCTCGGGCATCTTCACAAATCCAACGAATCGGTGCGTCGTCCATGCTGGACAGATCCCGGTTCTCCCGGGCATAGGTCAGGGCTTTTTTTGATGCATCCACATGGGTGACCGAGGCCCCAGCCGCCGCAGCCAGCAGGGAGCCGACCCCGGTATAGCCAAACAGGTTGAGCAGCAAGGGTGGTTGGCCATCCGGCTGACGGGTTTTGCGCAAATGCGAACCCATCCAATCCCAATGGGGTTTTTGTTCCGGGAAATAGCCCAAATGCCGAAACGGGGTGAGCCGACCAAAAAAGCGCACGGCGCTTAAGCTGACAGCCCATGTCTCCGGGATGCCGGTTTTCAGGGTCCAGCGGCTGGTGCCGATGGCCTGTCCGGCGACTTGAGGAGATCCTGCGGCATCGGCGCGGCTGGCCTTGCCTTTGCCCTTCCCTTTGAGGCCGCCCGCGGGGCGCGGGGCCGGGAGGTCATCGCCATCCTCCTCGCCTGAGCCTAGGAACACTGCATCGGCTTTGGCCCAGGCGTCTGGGGAGAGGCGCGGGGACCACAGCGCTTGCGGCTCGGGACGGTCAACAAGAATAGCCCCAAACCGCTCCAGCTTACGGCCCTTGCCGCTGTCCAGCAGCGCATATCCGCCCGGCCATCCCTCTGAAACGATCAGATGGCCGGGTCCCGATACAGTGTCGTCGGAACCCGGGGCCGTGATCCCCGGATCCCCTGTCACCAAGTCAGCCTCACTGGGTGCCGACGGGCTTGTTGATCAGGGTCGGGTCCAGGCTCGGCATGGATCCGGCCGGGAAGCTGGCCCCACCGCCATTGTTGGGAATGCCCGCCGGAGACGGCGTGCTGCGGTCATTGATCAGACCAAAGACCTTGGCCAGGAAGCCCGGTTCGGAATTGCCACCGCCCATGGATGGGGCCGCAGCCATGGGGGCACCGCCTGCTGCGGGGCCACCAGCTGAGCCCCCAGGCGCACCAGCACCGGCACCCGGACCGCCGCCTTGATTGATCAGCGCTTCCAGGTTGGCTTGGCTCGCTCCGGCATCGGCACCGCCTGGACCAGAATTGACCATGACGAAATGGGTCATGGAGTCACCGGTCGCGCCGCCATTGGGCATCGGCGGCATCGCAGAGGCACCGGAGCTGGGCATTACCGCGCCAACGCCGCCATGGCCAAAACCGGGCATGCCACCGCCGTCAAAGGGATTGCTGGTCATGAAGAGGGTTCTCCTGTCGTGGGTCGGCATCCGACCGGCCATCGGCACCCCAAAGCACGATCGCGCCCGGGATCAGATTGAGAAAGATACACAGAGCATAGCGTCATTGGTTAGAAACGGAAACCATTGCCATATGAAGACTGTGCGTTACTTATGGGACAGCGTCATCGCGCAACCGTTTAGCGGCCTGTAAGGCGCTGATCCTGCGGTTGACAAGACTGCACCTGCATCGCATGATTTTAGCAATTCACCAACAGCAATTTTAGATCGAATTGCGCGAAGTTGGTTTGAACGCCAATCCAGAAAGCCAAGAAGGGGCAATGCAGTGGAAGCTGTGTCTGACCTATTCAGGTTTCAGGTGTTCTTTTCGCCTTTAGGGTGATGTGAAATGCCGCAATGCGCAGATTGGTAAGGTTAAGCTTTGCGTTCACGGCCTTGATCTGGTGATCTGGCTCTGAAACGCAATGCCAGGAATGGTTTGGGAGGACGCAATGGACGGCGCGCGCTCAGAGGCACGCAACGCTCTGACAAACGGTGATCTGGAGATCGCGGTTCTGTCGGTCCGCCATGGGTCCGCAACCCAACAACAGAGCGAATCGGTCGGACGTTCCCTAACCTGTTTGGGCCGCCCCGCCGCCGAGCGGGGGGCGTGGTCCACGGAAGCGCTGCGCTTGGCCGATGAAATATTCATGACCTGCGAACAGGCCGCCTTGGCCCCCGAGGCGCTGCCGACAGACACCCAACTGATTGTTGCAGGCGGTTCCGCTGACGATTTGGCGCGGCTGGCCGGTCTGTTTGGCCTGCAAAGAGAGCCGATTGGCTTGGTCACGCCTAATCCGGGGGCGCCTGCAGAGGATGGTTTGGTGACCTTGGCCCATGCGGCTGTGGCAACAGAATCCCTGGTGATCGTCGTTTCAAACAGGGCTGAGAGCATCACGGTGGCTTTGCTGCGCGAGGCCAAGGATGCGCAACAGGCTGGGGATGGGATCCTCGGCTTTCTGCCGTCCAGCGGGCCAATGGGATTGCAGACATCGCTTAAAGTCTGGCTGGATCAAAGGGTTCCGTATGCCATTGGCGCGCAGCGCGGGTCTGCGGGACCGGACCTCGCCGAGGGTGCTGCGGTGCCGTTTCTTCCTTTGGCGGCCTACCGGCGTGATGATTTGGGCCGATGGGCGAAATCCCTGGCCGAGGCCTTAATGACAAGAGAAGCTGCCCAGGAGCCATGGTCACCGCTGGCCTTGGCATGGTCTCTTTTGCAGCTTAGTGCTGGACGGCCCAATCGGGTTTTGTTGCCCAGCGGTGATCGCGACGCTTGCATAGACGCGCTGCGGGCTTTGGCCGCCGGGGAGACGCCGGATGGGTTTACGGATGGCCGCAACGGGGACCTGATCCCCTCGAACGGATCGGCGGTGGCGGCTTGGCTGTCCGGCGGCCCAGTGCCCTCCGACAGGGACTGGGCCGACGCTTTGGGCGGTCCAATGCCCACATCCCTGATCGCCTTGCCAGCCTCCCTTGATCTGCATACTGCCTCGGGAGATGCCGTTGGTATCCTCCCCCCAGCAGAGCCCGAAGCCCTGTTGGGAACAGTGCAACCGGGACCGGGTTCGGTGCGGCGGCGCGCGGGTATTTGGAGCCCAGACCACTTGCCCTGGGTTCGCGATCATCGGGTCGGCGGTCGGGCGAAACTCCCGGCGGCGGCCATGCTGCTGGGTGCGGTGGCACAATCTGTCCGGAGTAAAGTCGAGGACCCCTCGGTGCCCAAAGCCCCGCTGGTCCTGGAAGGGATCAAGTTGCATGCGGCGGTGGATCTGGAGGCCTCCGATGGCACGGCCTTGCCACGACATTGCCTGTGGGAGCAGGAGACTTCCGGCTCTCAGGCTTTGACCTTGTGGACCGCTCCGTCTGATCTTGCGGTCGCCTCTGGGGCGGTCCTCTCGGAAGCCAGTTGGACCCGGGTGATGAGCGCGCAGCCTGTTGCTGCCCGCTCGGCCATAGCACCGGTTCGCCAGATTGCGGATCTGTCCACACAATGCCCCGATCCGGTGGATGGCACAGCATTGGACCAAGCGGCCCGGGCCGTTGGTATCGCGTATGGACCGGCCTTTCAGGGGCTCTCCGGGGTTTGGCGGGCCGCCGGATCCGGGCGGGCCTTGGGTCTGGTGCGCTTGCCCGCCGCGACAGGCCCTAGTGACGGTGGCGGGGCAGGCGCGGGTCTGGTGCATCCGGCCTTGTTGGATGCGGCGTTCCAGGTCTTGCATGCCGCCTTCGAGGCCCCGCAACCCGTCGCCCTGTTGCCGATCTCAGCGGACCGGATCACGGTCTGGCCCCGACCGACCTCCGAGGCTGTGGAAACCGTCTGGGTCGAGATTGTCGCCCGCCCGGAAACCGCCGCCGGGCGCAGTGCGGATGTGACGCTGTATGATGAGCGGGGTCACGGCGTGATGCGGGTGGACGGGCTGGCCTTGGTCCGCGCCCGAATGACCCAAGCCCTGGAGCAGACCCAACCGGGCCAAGGCCCCGCCGGATTGGCCTTGGTGCAGCGCCCTCGGCGGGTGCCGGATTTCGGCGAGGTCGAACTCGAGGTCCTGGCCGCCGGGATCAATTTCCGCGATGTGCTGGCCTCTTTGGGGCTCTATCCCGATGCGGTTGGCGCACCGGGCTGTGAAGCTGCCGGGCGGATCAGCGCCTTGGGTCCCGGGGTCGAGGGCTTTGCCGTTGGGGACCTTGTCTTCGGTTTGGTTTATGAGGCCGCACGGGATCATGTGATTGCCCGGGCCGATCATCTCCGTCCGATCCCTCCCGGTCTGGACCCGGTCCAGGCCGCTGCCATTCCAGCCGCAACCCTGACGGCCTGGTATGGGCTGCATAGTCTGGCCGGGATCAAAGCTGGGGAGCGGGTCTTGATCCAGGCGGTCACCGGCGGTGTCGGCCACGCCGCTGCCGGGATCGCCAAGGCCGCCGGAGCGGTGCTGTTGGGGTCCTGCAGCGCGGCCAAGCGCGAGGCCGCCCAGAGCCTTGGGGTTGCCGATCCTTTGGACTCTCGGGACCCGGACGCCTTTGCGCAGGGGCTGCAGAGTGCCGTTGCCGCACAGGGCAAAATCGATATTGTGGTGAATTGCCTGACCGGGGACTTTCTGGACGCAACCTTGAACGCCCTGTCCCCTGAGGCCCGGTTCATTGAGCTGGGGCGATTGGATCTGCGCGCCGAGGCTTTTGCCCAGCATTGCCCGGACGGGGCCTATCATGTTCTGCATCTGCCCGAGGGGCCAGAGATCGGCGCAATGCTGGCAGAAATCGCGGCTTTGATGGCTGAGGGGGCCTTGCCGCTGCCACCGATCCAGGTCTTTCCCGCCGCGCAAGCTGCCGAGGCCTTTGCCCTGATGCGCGATGGCAAGCATATCGGCAAGCTGGTCCTGACATTCGGCAATGGCGCTGAGGGGACAGACGCTCATGGCGTCGCTCAGAGCGCGGCTGGACAGGCGACCGCTGCAGCGGTGGTAACACCTGAAGCCTCCATCGTACCCTCGGAAGCCCAATCGGCGGCCGATTTGGACGCGGTGGTCCGGGCGGAGATTGCCGCTGTCTTGGGCCAAACCGATCCGGCTGGGATTGATCCGGAAACGGGCTTTTTTGCTCTGGGCTTTGACAGCTTGACCTCCGTGGAGTTGCGCAACCGGCTGCAAAGCCAGCTCGGTTTGACCCTGCCCTCGACCTTGGCCTTTGATTACCCGACCCCCGCAGCACTCAGCACCCATCTGGCCGAGCGCCTCGGTACGGCAGAGGGAACACTGGCTGATGGGGGGGCTCAAGGGGCGGCTGAAGGGACGGGGCTGGGGGCCGGCTCCGGTCCAACAACCCCAGATGTGCCGGCGGATTCTGCGCGGGCGGAGCCGCTCGGAGCCAGCTCAGACCTCGATGCCATGAGCGAGGAGGAGGCCGAAGCGGCCTTGTTGCGCGAGTTGGAAGGCAGCGGTTTCTAGGTTTATGAGGCCACGGCCTAGACAAATTCGGATCTGAAGACTCCCGATTTCGGAGAAACACCTCATCTATTCCTGATAATTTTTGCAGGTACGGACTGATTTATGGCCGATGGTGGCGCACAAGCGGGGATGACAAAGGCGGACGCAACGGCCGGGGGGGAAGCCTCCGCCGTCAAGCGTGCTTTGGCCGCTTTGCGTGAAGCCAAAGCCAAAATCGCCGCGCTGGAAAATGCCGCCCGCGCGCCAATTGCCGTGATTGGGATGGGGTGCCGTTTCCCCGGGGCCGAAGATCCGGAGGCGTTTTGGCAGCTGCTCGCGGAGGGGCGCGATGCGGTTGGCCCCTTGCCGCCGGGACGCTGGGACCGGGAGGCCTGGTATGATCCGGACCCGGAGGTTCCCGGTCGGACCTATGTTGATCGGGCCGGGTGGATTGATCTGCCCGACGGGTTGGATGCGACCTTTTTTGGCATCACCCCCAAGGAAGCCCGGACCTTAGATCCGCAACAGCGCCTGACCCTGGAAGTGGCCTGGGAGTCCTTGGAACATGCTGGGATCCGGCCCTCCAGCCTGCAAGGCAGCCGCGCCGGGGTCTATATGGGTGTCTCCAGCGACGATTATATGCGCCTGGCCGCCCGGGATCCCGACAGCATTGATGCCTATTTGACCACCGGCAATGTCCATTCCGTGGTCTCCGGGCGGTTGTCCTACATCCTGGGGCTGACCGGGCCGTCGGTCAGTGTCGATACCGCCTGTTCCTCGGCGCTGGTGGCGGTGGCCCAGGCGATCTCGGCCTTGCGGGCCGGGGATTGCGATCTGGCTCTGGCAGGTGGGGTCAACACCATCCTGTCACCGGAATTTTTCGTCAATTTCTGCAAAGCGGGCATGCTGTCGCCGGCCGGGCGCTGTGCCACCTTTGATGCCAGCGCCGATGGGTTCACCCGGGCGGAAGGCTGCGGCATTTTGGTGCTCAAATCCCTTGAGGCCGCAGAGCGGGACGGGGATCGGATCCTGGCCGTACTGGCGGGTGGGGAGATTAATCAGGATGGCCGAACCTCGGGGCTGACCGTGCCCTCTGGCCCATCGCAAGTGGCGCTGATCCGGCGCGCCCTGGAGCGTGCGGGTCTCAGCCCGGCACAGATCGACCATGTGGAAGCCCATGGCACCGGCACCAGCCTGGGCGACCCCATTGAGCTGGGTGCTTTGGGCAGTGTGTTTGGCGGTGACGAGGCTGCGGACCGGCCTGGACCTTTGGTGGTTGGTTCGGTGAAGACCAATCTGGGCCATTTGGAAAGTGCCGCCGGGGTGGCCGGGTTGATCAAGGTGATCCTGTCCTTGCAGCATGGCCAGATCCCACAGCATCTGCATTTCAAGACGCCAACCCCCCATGCGGATTGGGACAGCCTGCCGGTGCAAATTCCCGGCGACGGCCCAATGGCCTGGCCGCGCAGCGCCGAGCGCCCGCGCATCGCTGGGGTCTCAAGCTTCGGCTTTTCCGGCACCAACGCCCATATCCTGGTCCAGGAAGCCCCCGAGCCATCTGAACAAGAGCAAGGTCCAGAGGCGTCACAGCCGCTGCCCCAACCGCTGCCCCAACCGCTGCCCCAACCGCTGCCCCAACCGCTGCCACTGTTGCTCTCGGCCAAAGACCCAGACGCCCTGCGCGGTCTCGCTGCCCGATGGGCCGACCGCTTGGCCACACCCGAGGCCCCGGTGGCCAATCTGCTCGCCACAGCAGCCCGGGGGCGGGAGATGTTTGCCGAACGCCTCTCTCTCAGCGCAGCCGATGGCCCCGGTTTGGCGGTGGCGTTGCAAAGCTGGC
>JBMYTN010000005.1:0-147511 GCA_049604415.1 Rhodospirillaceae bacterium
AGCCAATTTAGCAGCCAAAAACGTCCCGTTTATGAGTCCACGGCCTAATGTCATCACTCCATTTCGGAGAGGTTTAATGACGTTCAGGACCGTTCCGATACAGTCCCTGGCAGCTTATGGGCTTGGCGGGCTGATGGTTGCGACCTGCTGTGCCTATGTTTTGGCCCATATGAGCCCGTTTCCGAATTGGGATATGTGGGACGGCAATGTTGATTTCCTGGTTGAGTTCGACCGAACCGGGGATCTTTCCCTGTTGTTTCATCAACATAATGAGCACCGGTTGGTTCTGACCAAAACTCTGTTTCTGCTCGATGAATATGTTTTCTCCGCGACCTATTACAGTCTCTACATCTGGCAGCTGGTCTTTGCCGGGCTGTTTGCCCTGTTGCTGGGCCGTGGCCTTGTCAAATCCGCTCAAGGTCCGGATACCGCTGCTTTTTCAGTTCTCCTGGGCAGTTTTGCCTTCTTTTTGGTGCAGCATGATAATTTTGATTGGGCTTTTCAAAGTCAATTTATCTTAGCCTATTTGGTGCCTTTCGCTGCCTATTGTTTTTGGGCGAAATATCTTCAAGAAAGTAAGAAACTTTATTTAGGCTTGGCGATTGGTCTGATGATTCTATCGGCCGGAACCATGGCCAATGGGGCCTTGGTGGTCATCCCGGTGGTGCTCTATGCGCTTATTCGCCGCTCCTCTTGGCGCAGTATTGTTGGACTCTGCGGTCTTCAAGCTTTGATCCTGGTGGCTTATTTATATGACTATCATGCGCCAGGTGGGCATGGCAGCATTCAATCAACGCTTCTTGAGAATCCAATCAATACAATTCTGTTTTTCTTAACTTATATTGGGTCTCTGGGGGGTAAATATTATGCGGTTGCCTTTGGGCTCTTTATGATTGGCATCATTGGCGCTGCGTTGACGATGCAATTGGCCGGGAAACGCGATACCGCCCCCCATGCTGCGTTGATATTGCTGCCGCTCTATGTGTTCATGACCGCAGCATTGACGGCCTTCGGTCGGGCCAATTTTGGGCTCGAGGCCGCTTTGACCTCGCGCTATACCACGCCTTCGGTCTACGCCTTCCTGTGTGTCGTGGCGCTGCTCTATCTCTGGGTTCCAAAGATCCGCACAACGCTGTT
Organism: Rhodospirillaceae bacterium; assembly: GCA_049604415.1. Taxonomy (GTDB): domain Bacteria; phylum Pseudomonadota; class Alphaproteobacteria; order Rhodospirillales; family Rhodospirillaceae; genus JBMYTN01. Next base: position 1,138 of record JBMYTN010000005.1, read on the forward strand.
CAACGGCTTGCTTGCCTTCGCTGCGATCGCTTTGGTGGTTCAGTTTGTTATGTTGCATGACACCGATAAGCATCTGGCCGAGTTCAAGCGGCGGGCTGCAACGATTTCCCTTTTGCAGGCCACGCCTGACATTGTTGCCTTCAATGCCTATAGTTACCCCTGGACCATGAAGACCGGCAGTGTGGTGGCCGCCCGATATCACCAAGTCACGCTTCTGGGACAGGAACCCTATAGCAAACTCGATCACCTACTTGGGGCAGCCTATCCGGTTCCCGATGCCTTACCCAACTGCGACGGTGGTATTGATGCCATGGATCCCTTGCCGGAAACCCAGGCGCTCAAAGTGGATGGGTGGTTTCTCAATGACCGCCCGCAGAAATATCACCTGCTCCGTATTGTTCAGAATGACCGTGTTGTTGGCTTCGGTACCACCGGCGGATATCGAGGTGATGTGGTCAAAAAGACAGGAACCGCAAAAGCCTATAGCGGATTTTGGGCCTATCCCTCCTTGCAGCACTATTCCGAAGGTCCCTTTGCGATCATGGCCTATGACGGAAGTTTTGGCTGTGTTTTTGAGCCTTAAGGGCTATTTGGCCTTAGTCCAAAACAGTGATCCGCCACCGCAGCATGTCCGTACTGTCCTCAAACAACCAAAAACCTTGGGTGGAGGACCATCGGATGATCTGGATTAAACTAGGCTTCATTGCCATGGCCGGGTGGGTTACAACCAAAGCCTCTTTGCGCACCATGGGGGTTGCCAAGGCGGGCTAATTGGAGCCAAGAGTCCCCTCGCACCAACGGTTCGAGCTTTTTCCGCAAACCAATCATCGCGGGGCTGGACCGATCGCAAACCGCACTTTGGTGTTCAGCACACCAAAAACCGGTTTATGTGTTTGCGAGGGGATGATTGAAAATGGCATTGATAACGATCCAGGGCCCCGGCGGGCATTGGGTTAACCTGTCTGAGGATGATCTTGTCGAGAGCTTTGTGCGCTCCGACGGTCCCGGTGGCCAAAACGTCAACAAAGTCTCGACAGCGGTCCAACTGCGCTTCAACGCGGCTGGGTGCACGGGCCTGTCCCCGTCCATACGATCCCGCCTTCTAGCTTTGGCTGGGTCCAGGGCGACCCAGGAAGGCGAGATCGTCATCCTGGCACGAGAGCATCGCACAAGAGAGGCCAATCGCGTTGCGGCCTTGGAGCGCCTGAAAGCGCTGATTCAGCAGGCCATGGTCGTGCCGAAAAAGCGCCGCCCGACCAGACCGACATTGGCATCGAAGCGGCGGCGCCTTGAAGGCAAGCAGCATCGCTCCGGGATTAAAAAGAACCGCTCAGGCCGGATTGATATTGATTAGGCTGGTTGGCGCCGATGCCCATCCGGTTTGGCTGAAACCGTCCCAGATAGAATAAAAGATCCGATTTGTTGTTAATTATTACGGAAACAGCGCGACAAACCCACAACCTTTCAGGTATACGAAAACGGTCAGCAGGTTTGGTTCGGTGACGGGTGACCATGGTTTTGAGCTTTGTTTTGTTCGTTCTGGCACCATTGGCTGTGGTGATCGGACTTTCCGTGGCCTCGAAATTTTGCGTTCATAAGCGCAGCAAAGCCCTGACGCCGACCGAGGACCGCAAAGTGGTCGGTTTGGCCCCGGACCCCAAAAAAGACCAAAGAGCCATCATCCAGGTTTATGGCGCGCCGTCCTTTGGCGAGCAGGGGGTCTATTCCCTGCATTGCTGGATTGCGATGAAGCGCCAGGGCGACAGCGGCTTCTCAAGGCGCGAAATTGTGGGCTGGAGCGCCGGTCCGGATGTCCGTGAGAACGTGGCCAAACCAGATGCTCGCTGGTACGGCCAGGATCCCATCTTGTTGCGGGATTTGCGTGGCGGACCAGATGTGGAGGCGTTGATTGGTCGCTTGGAAGCGGCAATCGAAAGCTGGCCTCATGCGGGCCGCTACCAGCCCTATCCTGGACCGAATAGCAATACCTTGATCGCCCATTTAAGCCGTCAGGTTCCAGAGCTTGGGTTGGATCTGCCTGCCAATGCGATGGGAAAAGACTATCGCAGCCTTGCCCATATCTTGGGCCGCCCCCCCAGTGGGCGCGGTGTACAGTTCTGCCTATTTGGCCTGTTCGGCTTCATTCTCAGCCCGGTGGAAGGGCTCGAGTTGAACTTTGGCGGGTTCTGTATTGGGGTAAAACTGTTCCCCTTTGCCCTGCGTCTGCCCTGTTGGGGCAATCTACCGCAGCACTGCCACCGCACAGAACTGGCCGTCCTGCAGCAACCGCCCCTATCCTTGGACGTCGAGCCGTTGCCCCTGCGAACGGTTGACCAGGAACCTCTACCCCACCCAATCCCGTCTCGAGCAGCCGAATAACTGCTCTAAGCTCAGGAAATACTTACTCCGGACGTCTCAGACGCAATAGCGGAGGCGGTGCGCCCGGCTCCTGGCTAGGTGCGGGCTCAGGCTGCAGGCCGTCCTTGCCTCCGGGATCTGATCTGTCTTGAGACGGGTCCAGCCTTGCAACCAGACTTTCCAGCGCCCGGATCAGGAGAAAGACCTCGTTGTCCCGGAAGTCCCAGGGCTCGGCGGTGCGGGCACGCTTGTCAACATGGACAGCGCGCTTGCCCAACCCGATCAATTGGTGGCGGATTTCCATTCCCCGAAATGCCGGTAGGCGGGATTGCCTTTGTCCCAGATCAGAGAGCCGTGACAGGCTCTCCGCCAAAGCAGGTGTCCAGGCGCTCTCCGGAAAATCCTCAACCAAACAGGCCAGGGCGGCGATCAACGCGTCTAGCAGGTCTGCGTTGCTCGGACCTTGTGGGATGTCGTCCTTGGGTGGGGCCTGCTCGGCAGGAGCGTGCAAGGCGATGCGCGGACGGGTTCCCACATCTGAGGGAGGAGGGCGATTGGACCGAAGAGCCATGGTTACATCAGTGTTGGAGGGATCCACTATTGGTGATCCCTTCAGTTAAGATACTGCGATGGCCTTCCACAAGCCCACAACGGGTTCCTGGCTATAAAACTGCGGTAAACCCTTCGAATTGCGGCGGACCCAAATAGATTTCCGTGCTTGGACGGGCCCCGGCATGGGCTTTGCGGAAGGCCTCAGACTTGGTCCAGTTCACAAAGTCTTCCTCGGAGTCCCACAAGGTGTGAGAGGCATAGAGGCAATGGTCTTCCGTCGCTGGACCACGCAACAGGTGGAAGGACTGGAAGCCCGGAACCGTATCCAAGTGGGTTTCGCGCTCCGCCCAGATCTTTTCGAAGGCGGCTTCGGACCCGAGGCGGATTCGAAAGCGGTTCATGGCAACATACATCGGGATCCTCCAACAAAATGGCCAGGATGGCGAACCGGAAAGTTTGCATAGCATGAAGCGGCGAAAGGAAGAAGATTCCCATCTCGAGGGGCCAGCGGTTTGAAGGGTTATGGCCTCTACAGGCCCCAGAATCGAAACGGCGGCCCGGTGATGGGGAGGCCGCCGTTTCTTGGGGGAGTTTGCCGGATATATGGTCCGGCTGATCTGTATCGCCCTGGTCGGATATGGGGTCCGCCGGTGCGGTGAGATCTTTATGCCCTGGGGCGCTTCACGCTTCCGTGACCATCATCACAGCTGCGCGATTTCTGTAAGATTTTTTGCTTTTTTTCCGATAAAGCGCGGTGACTGCAGGTGTTTATGTCTGCAAATTCTCTCCGCCTTATCTGCCCAGTTTCCAGAGAATATCTGGGAGATGTCTGGTTGGTTCCGTGTCCACATCAGAGCAGATTGCGTTTCAAATCCCTTATGGCGAATCGTGCCGGATGCACCGCTTCCATCTGATCTTGTGGGCAAGGCAAGGGAGCTCCCGTCATCAAATCGGCCAGGAGTGCAGCGGAGAGATGGGCGGTCTGGAAGCCTCGGGACCCCATGCCACCCAGGACCCAAAGTCCCGAGGAGGGGCCGGGCCCGGTGGCTCCGCGTCGGGCATCCTTGCGCAGTGCCGCATTGGCGTCCAAGAACCCCTCTTGCAAGGGCAGTGGTCCAACCAGAGGCAGGCGATCCGCCGTTTCGGCCCGTAAGGCCGTGCGCATGGCCAGCGGTCGTTCAGCCTGCCAATGATCGGCCAAAACCGGCACCATGGTCCGCAGCTTGTCCAAGCACCATTGATGGGATGTGTCACGGGGCTCTGACCAACTGTCCCGATCCAGAGGATCCGAGATCGGTTGGTAGGACGCCCCGAGGATTTGGACGTGGTGTCCAGCAGCGAGGGGTCCGATTGGATCGGCCAACGCGAAGGCCGGAGAGACATAGGGGCCATAGGCCAAACCGCAGGATGGGCGTAGCGCCTGATCGTCTGGCGGGGCCATCAGGGACAATTGCCCGCGAGAGATCCGCAAGGAGGGCAGCAGTGGGGCGTCTTGCTGGCCTTGAATGGTGATGTGATTCTGCAGCGGGCCACTGGCCAGAACCACAGCCGCTCCGCTCCCCAGCGGAGCACCGTCCCGATCCAAGGCAATCCATTCACCGGTTCCGGGCTGTTGGATCAAGCGATGGACGGCTTTGTTCAGAATGACGGGCAGGTCTTCGGCCAGGGCAGCACAGACCGCACGCGGTCGTAGACAACCGGCTGTGGGGTGGTACAGCACCGATCCGTCGTCCAGGGCCGCTTGAAAGGCCTCGCCTGTGGCCAAGTCGCCCAGCAGCAGGCGGGCGTCATCCGCCGTGCAACGCTGTAAATGGCGTTGTTCCAGCGGCGGGGTGTCCAGCAAAGCCCGATGCTTGTCGGCCGCCTGTGCCGACCCCGGTGGCATGATGATGCCCCCTGGCACGCTTGGGTCCTGATTGACCCACAAGGCGTGGCCGGATCGCGTTTGCCGTTCCAGGCGATGGAGGCCGTAAAGATATGCTGCCTGTAAGAACCGTTCGCCGGGATTGGGCTGCAAGGCGAGGCGGGGCATCATCAAACCAGCGGGATTGCCCGATCCCCCCAGGGCCGCCTTCGGCTCGGCTTCCAGGAGTTGAGGGGCCAAGCCAGCGCTCTGTAGGGCTTGGGCCGCCGCCAATCCTGCGACACCGGCCCCGATCACCAGAACCGGACTGCCTGGTGGCAGGGGCGGCGGTGCTGCGCTCCAGCTCTCCGGGCTCGGTTGAAACCCGCCCGAAGGATGTATCGCTTGGAGGCAATGGCGCTTGCGGCCATGGCCTTTGACCCGTGTGACCGCAAAGCCCGCCGCTTCCAAACCGTCGCGCACGGCGCGTGCTGCCGTGAAAGTGCCCAAGCGGGCATTGGGGGCGGATAGTTGACCAACGCGGTGTAAAATTTCCGCGCGCCACATGTCCGGATTGCGGGCCGGGGCGAAACCATCGAGCAGCCACCCATCGACGCCCGGGGCCGGAAGGGTCGCCCCCAGCAGTGCCAATTGCTCGTCCACGGGGCCATGATAGAGGGTCAGCGACAGGTCCCCCGCCCCAAACACACGCCGCTGCACACCTGGGATCGGGTCAGGCCAAACCTCTAGCAAGTCTTGCGCGAGGGGCCCCAGGTCGGGGTGTTTTATTGCCCCAGTATTGTTGAGGGCAACCTCGGCATGGGCTCGAGGGAGGGGAAAGCCCTCAATGGCAATATAGGCCCATCGGTCGCCAGGCCAGCGGTTTTTGATGCCAGCCCACAGGGTGAGGAAATTGAGTCCAGTGCCGAAGCCAAGCTCGCACAGAACCCTGGGTGGATCATCCCGGGCCAGAAGGGGCGTGGCGAAGACGTGATGGCATTCCTGCAGGGGTGATTCGGCAGAAAAGTAAACATCTTCAAAGGTTTGGCTGAACAGAATCCCCCGGTCATCCAAAAAGACCCCCGAGTCGTTTTGATCACCGGACATGACATAACCTGAGCGTCAAAGTGGGCCAACCAATTAATTCACGAGTTGTTTCTGTCAAATTAAGTTTCATAAAAATTTTCTCAATTTGTTGCCGCACAGCATCATTGTTACGAGAATGTCACATGAAATTGCGCCTTGGTTGATGCTCTGCGGGTTTGCTCTATTTTTACTCTGGAGTGGTGTGAAATAGCGCTCGCTTTTTTCATTAAGTGATTTACTATAGGAAAAAAAGGGGTATCGCGGGTCAGGGACTTAAGACCCGCTGTATTTAAGGGAGATAAGTCAGGCACGGGATAGTTCTCATATCGGAGCTCGAGACCTGATTGTTATTGCGGTTTGTGAATGGGGGACCTGGGATCCAAAGGTCCGAACGGCACGCAGCGAAGTGTATCCCCAAAGAGCGCTGCGATGTTCGGAAAAGGGATCAAGAGGGTCGCCCTTCCGTGCAACCTAATTTCCACTCCGGTCCAAGGACCTGAGCTGGACGACCGATGCAAAGGGTAAACCAATGAGGATCTATCTTGCCGGACCGGCGGTGTTCCTCCCAAATGCTGCGGAAGTTGGGCGCAAGCTCAAATCCATGTGCGCCGCACACGGCATGGAAGGGGTTTTCCCACTGGATGGGGATGGCGGGCTGAAACCGGTCCGCAACCCCGATGACATCGCCCAAAACATTTACCGGACCAACATTTCGCTGATCCAGTCCTGTCAGGCCGTTGTGGCCGACATGACGCCCTTCCGGGGTCCTTCCATGGATCCGGGCACGGCGTTTGAAATGGGCTATGCGGCGGCGTTGGGTAAGCCAGTGATTGGGTTCACCTTGGAAGAGGGTGACTATCTGGACCGGGTCCTAACCTATTATCGGGGCAATCTCAGTGTCAGTGGCAATCAATGGTTTGACCCTGATGGCCTGGAAGTCGAGAATTTCGGCTTGCCGGACAATCTGATGATGTGTGGGTCCTGCTCGGTGATCACCCAGGGCATTGACCAGGCCCTAATCGCCGCGCGCTCCATTCTACGCCGCCCGCTGGAAACGGAACTGGCCTAACCCCAGAGGCCTATTGGCGTTTATCACACAGCACACAGCCAATCCGCTGAACAAGTGGATTGGCTGTTCTCGTTTAGGGTCTCAGGACCTTAATTCCAGCGCTGTCTCAGTGCTTCGCGATTGGCCAGGAACCAGTAGATGGCAATCAAGCCGGTGGCATTGGTGATCGCGCCGCGCTCCAGCATGGGCGGCAGCTCTGCCGCAGGGACCGCCATGACCCGGATGTCTTCGCCTTCTTCCGGCAGTCCATGGATGCCGCCCACGGCGCTGCTTTCCACTCGACCGCAATACAGCGTGATGCTTTCCGAGGTGCAGCCGGGCGACGCCAGATAGGTGGAAACCTCAAACAAATCCACAGCGGTGCAGCCGGTCTCTTCAACGGTTTCTCTTGCTGCCACGTCCTTGGGGTCTTCACCGGGTTCGATCAGGCCCGCCGGGACTTCGATCACCCAGGGCTCCATCCCGGCCGCATAAGCCCCAATACGGAATTGTTCCACCAGCACCACGGCATCGGCCTGGGGGTCATAGAGCAGCATGGCGACCGCATGGCCACGCTCCAGACACTCCCGCGATAATGTTGGGGAGTGTCCGCCCTGATAGAGGCCGTGACGAACTTGGTAGACGTCGAGGCTGAAAAAGCCGTCATAGGGTGTTGTTCGGGCAACAATTTCTACGGGCTTTGACGGATCGGCGGTGGGGGCGCGGCGAGACCAACGCGCCATCAGGCCGCCAGTCGTCCGTTCAAACGCGCATCGATCTCGGCGGCCAAGGCTTGGATCTCCTGGCTGGCGACCGAGCGGCGATGGGACTCAACCACACCCTTGCCTTCCATCAAGCTGGCGGCAAAGGCGGTCCGATTGCCGATCTGCGTCTCAGCCAAAGGCATATTGGCCTCTTTCAGCTTGCGCTCGACCAAGGCGGGCAGGCGACCCCGGGGCGGCACCCGGTTCAGCACCAACAATGCTTCGGACTTTTCTTTGACCGTCATATCCAGGGTGGGTTTGGTGGCCCAGAGATCCATTGGGGAGGGCTGGATGGGGATCAAGGTAATATCCCCGGCGCGCACGGCGGTTTTGGCCTCGGTTTCCGCATGGGGCGGGCAATCAACGATGACAATGTCGTAATTGCGCCGCAGGCGATCCAATTCGGTGCTCAAACGCCAGCCGGCCACATCAGACAAATGCAAGCTGCTCGGTGCATCCGGGTCGTCTTCACTATACATATCGCTGCGCAGAGAGTGCCAGGCGGCAAGACTGCCCTGGGGGTCAATGTCGACCATGGCAACCCGGTTGCCCTGGGCAGCCCAAGCGACGGCCAACTGTGCGGCCATGGTGGTTTTTCCGGCGCCGCCCTTTTGCTGGGCCACGGTGACGATGGATGCGGGCATGGGACCTCCTGTTGTTCTGGGCGGGCAATCCGTTTTTTTCATTGCCTTGTATTTCCAACAGGGTAGGGGGAAGTTCCTTGTCCGTCACACGAAATCTTGCGCTGCAACAGGGGGTGCACCCCTATATATGCTCTGTTTCCAAAGAATTTCTGATACTTACACCGTTCTGCTGAAGCGCTGTTCCAAGTCTGTTGCGGCAATGTGATTTGCCGCGTGGACCACGCCAAAGCCGAGTATTGCGCTAAGGTACCTTCAATCTTAGGCGACTCGGGTGTCCTCTGCGCTCTTCCTGGTCAAGGATTTGAGGCCAACCAAGCGCCCCTTGGGGTCTGCTCCGGTGCGGGCAGTCTTGCCAGGGGACGGGGGCTGCATTAGGGTCAGCTCAATGATAACCCTGAGCAGGGTTGTCTCCTTTCTGCTGTTCTCCCTCCTTTCCGTATTTCCCTCATAAAGCAAGACAAAGGCTGCTCCATGGCTTCCTATCAATATATCTACGTCATGAAAAACCTGAGCAAGGTTTACCCCGGTGGTCGGGAGATCCTGAAAGGACTGAGCTTGTCTTTTCTGCCCGGGGCGAAGATTGGCGTGTTGGGACCCAACGGGGCTGGTAAATCCACCGTGCTGCGGATCATGGCCGGGATCGATACGGAGTTTGGCGGCGAAGCCTGGGCCGCCGATGGCGTCAAGGTGGGCTACCTGGCGCAGGAACCGGAACTGGATGAGGACAAGGACGTTCTCGGCAATGTTATGGAGGGGGTTGGCGAGGTCAAAGCGCTGATGGACCGGTTTGAAGAGGTCAGCGCCAAATTCGGTGAAGTCTCCGATGACGACGAGATGAACGCCTTGATCGCCGAGCAGGGTGAGCTGCAAGAACAGATCGATGCCGCCGATGGCTGGGACCTCCAACGCCAGGTCGAAATCGCCATGGACGCCCTGCGCTGCCCTCCGGGTGACGCTGGTGTCAGCAAACTTTCCGGTGGGGAGCGGCGCCGGGTGGCGCTGTGCCGCTTGTTGCTCTCCAAGCCTGATATGCTGCTGCTCGATGAGCCGACCAACCACTTGGATGCGGAAAGTGTGGCGTGGCTCGAACGCTTCCTGCAGGACTATAGCGGCACCGTGGTGGCCATCACCCACGATCGCTATTTCTTGGACAATGCGGCGGGGTGGATCCTGGAAATCGACCGGGGTCGGGGCATCCCCTATGAGGGCAATTATTCGACCTATTTGGAAAATAAACAAAAGCGGTTGGAGCAAGAGGCTCGAGAAGAAAGCGCGAAGCAAAAGACCATCGCCCGGGAATTGGAGTGGATCCGCCAGTCGCCCAAGGCCCGCCAGTCCAAGAGCAAGGCCCGGATCAGCGCCTTTGAAAACCTGGTTGCTGAGGCCGGGACCAAAGGGGTCGATCAGACCGCCATCCTAATCCCGATGCCGGAACGCTTAGGCGGCAAGGTGATTGATGTGGAAGCCCTGCATAAGGGCTTTGGTGACCGGTTGTTGATTGAGGACCTGACCTTCCAGCTGCCCCCGGGCGGCATTGTGGGTGTGATCGGGGCCAATGGTGCCGGTAAGTCGACCCTGTTTAAGATGCTCACCGGCCAGGACAAGCCGGATCAAGGTCTGGTCACGGTCGGTGAGACGGTGAAGCTGGGCTATGTTGACCAGTCCCGAGACTCCCTGGAGGCCAACAAGACCGTCTGGGAAGAGATCTCCGATGGTCAGGACGAGATCGATCTGGGCAAGCGCAAAATGCAGTCCCGAGCCTATGTCGGGCAGTTCAACTTTAAGGGGGCGGACCAGCAAAAGAAGGTTGGTCAGCTCTCCGGTGGGGAGCGCAACCGGGTTCATCTGGCAAAAATGCTGAAATCCGGTGCCAATGTACTGCTGCTTGACGAACCGACCAATGATCTGGACGTGGAAACCCTGCGCGCCTTGGAAGAGGCGCTTTATGACTTTCCCGGCTGCGCCGTGGTGATCAGCCACGATCGCTGGTTCCTGGACCGCTTGGCCACCCATATCCTCGCCTTTGAGGGCGACAGCCATGTGGAGTGGTTTGAAGGCAATTTTGAATCCTATGAGGCCGACAAGAAGCGCCGCCTTGGTGCGGATGCCGACCAGCCCCACCGGATCAAATATAAGCCGATCAGCCGGTGACCCGATGAGCAAGGCAGGCAGCACGGATCTCGATCATTTTATTGCCGGGCTGCCGAAGGCGGAGTTGCATCTGCATATCGAGGGATCTCTTGAACCCGAGCAGATGTTTGCCTTCGCCCAGCGCAATGGGGTGCGCCTGCCTTACGGGTCAGTGGAGGACATTCGCGAGGCCTATCGCTTCAAGGATCTCCAGGCCTTTTTGGACCTGTATTATGCGGGGACAGCGGTGTTGGTCACCCGTCAGGACTTTTTTGACCTGACCATGGCCTATGCCCGCCGGGTGGCGGCAGACAATTGTCGCCATTCGGAGATCTTTTTTGATCCCCAGGCCCACACAGAGCGTGGCATCGCCTTTGACGTGGTGATTGAGGGCATTTTGGCGGCCATGGCGGAAGCCGAAAAGCAGCTCGGCCTGTCCATGTCCCTGATCCTGAGCTTCCTGCGCCATTTGCCCGAAGAGACCGCCTTGGTGACCCTTGAGGCCGCCAAGCCCTATCGGGACCATTTGATCGGGGTCGGTTTGGACTCGTCGGAGCTTGGCCACCCGCCGGAAAACTTTGTTCGGGTGTTTGCTGCAGCCCGCGAGGCTGGGTTCAAGCTGATGGCCCATGCCGGGGAGGAGGGCCCCCCAGCCTATGTTTGGGGGGCGTTGGACAATCTTCATGTGGACCGGATTGACCATGGCAATCGCGCCCTGGAAGATCCGGCCTTAGTCGAGCGCCTTGCCCGGGATGGCATGACGCTTACTGTTTGCCCGCTCTCCAATCTGAAGCTCTGTGTGGTTGACCAGATGCAGGATCATCCTATCAAGCGCATGCTGGATCTTGATCTGCGGGCGACGGTGAATTCGGACGACCCGGCTTATTTCGGCGGCTATTTGAATGACAATTTCACCGCGATTGCTCAGGCCTTGTCGTTAAGTAAGGCCGATCTGCTTTTGCTGGCGGAAAACAGCTTCCGGGGCGCGTTTCTGCCGGATGCCAAGCGCACCGCTTTGCTGGCGGAGCTCTCTGCCTATGGCGCGCGCTGGGATCTGTGAATCATCACAAAAAAAGAGGCGGTCCCTGCAAGGACAGCCTCTTTTCCGTGATGTCAGGCCTTTGGTTTTTGCGACCTATCTGGCCAAGTTTCAGCTTTGTTGGGCTTGCAGCTTGGCGATCTTTTCTTGGATCACTTCGTTCAGGCCAGTCATGGAGCCGGTGTTCTTCAGAACGGACTTATATTCGCTGCGGAAGGTCAGGGCCATGCTGACCCCTTCGACGACAATATCGATCACCTTCAGAGCGTCGCCGCGTTTGCGCACCCGCCAGGTCACCACAATCGGTTTAGAACCCGGATTGCCGATCTCGGTCTCAACGAAATGACCCTTATCGGAATCCGGGGTGACCTTGGTGACGGTCATAGTCTGACCACCATATTCGTCAAAGCGGCTGCCCCAGTTGATTACATTGAGCTCGCGAAACAGCTTTTGGAACTCTTCCTTCTCGGTATCGCTGGCCTTGCGCCATGCAGCGCCAACCACGAAGCGGCCAATGCCGGGGAGGTCAAAAGCGGTATCCAGCAAGGTTTGAAAGCGGTCAATTTTACCCTGCTGGTCCACATCCGCCTTCAAAATGTCCTCAATGGCGTAGCGGGACAGCTCCGTGATGAACTCTGAAGGGTCGGATTTGACCATCACGCTTTCTTGGGCCTGGGCCACAGCAATGCCTGAGAAGGTGGTGCTGGACGGCGATGTTGGGATCAGGGCAACAGCCAGGGCGGATGAAAGCGCGACAAAGGCAAACCGGCGCAGTCGGATCATGGGATGGGCTTCCTCGGCAGACGTCGGGACAGGGAAAGCGGTGCCGTCTGGCTCCCGCAAGGCAGGAAAGGGGCGTTGGTCCGTCAGTCCATTGGCGTTTGGTTTCGAACGTCAGGCGGCTCCTTCTATACGGCAATGTGCTCTATTCCGACCGCCTGGAAAAGACAAAATGCCAATTCGCCCGATCCAAGCTGCCGATTTGAACCGTCCGAGGGCCACAGAGTTTCAAATCTGATCTTGATATAAAGATATCTTTATATAATTATGTGTGAAGCAGCGTGGCGATGCCGCCTGTCTCTCTGTTGCACGACCCACCTGGATCCGCCCGACACCATGCCCGACGCCATGGAAGACCTGCTTTCCGCCCTTCGCGCTGCCGCCGAACCGACCCGGCTGCGGTTGCTGTGCCTGTGCGCACAGGGTGACCTGACAGTGTCCGATCTGGTGCGGATCTTGGGCCAAAGCCAGCCCAGGGTGTCGCGGCATCTTAAGGTGATGGTGGAGGCTGGTCTCCTGGACCGGTTCCGTGAAGGCTCTTGGGTCTACTACCGCTGTGCTGCCGAAGGCGAGGATAAAGTCGCTGCCCAAGCCGCCCGTCACATTGTTGGCTTGGCCGGACAAGACGCGCCGGAATTCCAACATGACCGACAAATGTTTAAGGCCATTCGCCAGGAACGGGCGGAGCGGGCGGCCCAATATTTCAGCGACAATGCCGCCCAATGGGATGTGATGCGCGCGCTTCATGGGTCGGACGCTCAGGTCGAAGAGATTTTGGTCCAGCGGCTCTGTGATCCCGACTATGGCCCCGCTATCGATTTTCTCGATATCGGCACGGGAACCGGACGCATTATGGAACTGATGGCCGATCGCGCGACCACATGTGTCGGCATTGACCAATCGGTTGAAATGCTTTCGGTCGCACGGGCCAATTTGGACAAGGCGGACATTCGCAACGCCCATGTGCGCCAGGGTGATATGTATCAATTACCCTTTCCGGCCCAGAGCTTTGACCGCATTGCCATCCATCAGGTGATCCATTTTGCCGATAGCCCGGACCGGGTCATTGCCGAAGCTGCTCGGGTGCTGCGCCCTGGAGGGGCCATGGCCATCGCCGATCTGGGGCCCCATGACTGCGAAGATCTGCGCGACAATCACAATCACCGTCGCCTTGGTTTTCACCGCGCGGAACTATCCGCCTGGTGCGCCCAGGCGGGCCTGACCATCGACCACATTTCCGATCTTCCCGGCGCCCGCTTGTCGGTAACCATTTGGGTTGCACGCAAACGCGGCACCGGGCAAGAGACGCCCGCCCATGATGCTTTGCTCAGATCTTCCACTGGGCTAGCAGATGGAGACAACCAGGGAGCTCCCCTCTAATGTCCTCGACCAGACCGGCTCTGATCGCCACGGATACCCCACCGCGTGACATCTCCGTGTCCTTTGAGTTTTTTCCGCCGAAAACCAAGAAGATGCAGACCCAGCTCTGGGAGTGCGTCAAACGCCTTGAGCCGCTGGATCCGTCTTTTGTCTCGGTTACCTATGGGGCGGGGGGCTCCACGCGGGAGCGGACTCATGACACGGTGACCCGGATCCGTCAGGAAACCAATCTCCAGCCGGCGGCCCATTTGACCTGCGTTGCGGCCACCCAGGCCGAAGTGGACGATGTGGCGCGGTCCTATTGGGATGCTGGGGTGCGTCATATTGTTGCGCTGCGCGGGGATCCGCCGGAATTTGGCGGTACCTATGAACCCCATCCCGGCGGCTATCCCTTTGCCGTCGATCTGGTTGAGGGCCTGCGCAAAGTGGCCGACTTTGAGATTTCGGTGGCGGCCTATCCGGAAACCCACCCGGAAGCCAAAAGCGCCGATGCCGATATGGACAATCTGAAGCGCAAAATCGATGCGGGCGCGACCCGGGCGATCAGCCAGTATTTCTTTGACGTCGACGCCTATCGTCGGTTCCGCGATCGCATTGCCGCTGCCGGGATCACTGTGCCCGTTCTGCCGGGGATCCTGCCGGTGACCAATTTCGCCACCGTGGTCAAGTTCTCCAAGGCTTGCGGCGCCTCGGTACCCGGGTGGATGCATCGCTTGTTCGAAGGGCTGGACGACGATCCCGACACCCGGCGTCTGGTGGCTGCGACCCTGGCCGCTGAGCAATGCCAAGCCCTGGCCGCCGATGGAATCGATCAATTCCACTTCTATACCCTCAACCGGGCTGATCTGGTTTACGCCATTTGCCACATCCTCGGGGTTCGACCCCAGGCTGAGGTCGGCGAGGACGCCCACTTGTCTTCCGAGAAGGTTGCGTAATGGCGAAATTTCTTGATGCCCTTAAAGATCAAGTCCTGTTGTGCGATGGCGGCATGGGCAGCTTGGTCCAGGCCATGGATCTCAGCGTTGATGGGGATTTCCGGGGCAAGGAAAACTGCACCGAGGTGTTGAACCTCTCCCGGCCCGATGTGGTTCGGGATATTCACGGCCGCTATTTTGATGCCGGTGCCGATTGCGTCGAGACCAACACTTTTGGGGGCTCCTCCGTCACCTTGGCGGAGTTTGATCTCCAAGACGATTGCGAGGAGATCAACAAGCGCGCTGCTGAGATCGCCCGGGAGGCCGCCGAGGCCTATAGCGATGGCCGTCAGCGTTTTGTTCTCGGCTCCATCGGGCCGGGTACCAAGCTGCCGAGCCTCGACCACATCACCTATGATGAGGCCAAGGCTGGCTTCCGCCGCCAATGCGATGGCTTGATTGCCGGCGGCTCCGATGCGGTGCTGATCGAGACCTGTCAGGACATGTTGCAGGTTAAGGCGGCGGCGAATGCGGCCAAGGAAGCCCGCGCCGCAGCGGGCACCGACACGCCAATCTTGTTGCAGGTCACGGTGGAAACCACTGGGACCATGTTGGTCGGCACCGAGATTTCGGCAGCCGCCACAGTGGCGCGCTCCTTGGGCGTCGACAGCTTGGGCCTGAACTGTGCCACTGGTCCGCAGGAAATGGCCGAGCATGTCCATTGGTTGGCGGAAAACTGGCCCGGCTTTATCACCTTGCAACCCAATGCGGGTTTGCCGGAATTGCTCGATGGCAAGACTCATTACCCGCTCGGTCCCAAAGAACTGGCCGACTGGCACCGCCGCTTCGTTTTGGAAGACGGAGCGGCTATGATTGGCGGCTGTTGTGGCACCACGCCCGACCATATCCGCGCCGTGGATGCCATGTTGCAGGATCTTGCCCGTGAGGGCGGTCGGGCGGTGCGGCCGGAACCCGTGCGTCGAACCGTTCATTGGGTGCCGACTTTGGCCTCGCTCTACAGCCCTGTGGCCATGCGCCAGGAAAACGCCTTCTTGTCCATCGGCGAGCGCTGCAATGCCAATGGCTCCAAAAAGTTCCGTGAATATCAAGACGCCGAGAACTGGGACGCTGCTGTGGGCATGGCCCGCGATCAGGTCAAAGAAGGCTCCAACACCCTGGACGTCTGCACGGCCTTTGTCGGCCGCGATGAAGTTTCGGACATGAGCAATATGGTCTCGCGGCTGCGCGGTGCGGTCACGGCCCCGCTGGTGTTTGACAGCACCGAAACGCCGGTTTTGGAAGCGTCCCTAAAGCTCTATGGCGGCAAGGGGATCCTGAACTCAATCCACTTCGAAGATGGCGAACCCCCGGTCGATGTCCGGCTGGACATGGCTCGAGAGTTTGGTGCCGCCGTGGTGGCCTTGACCATTGACGAAGAGGGCATGGCCAAGGACGCAGAGGGTAAACTGCGGATTGCCCGGCGTCTTTATGACATCGCCGTCAACAAGCATGGCCTCGAGCCTTCGGATCTGATGTTCGATCCGCTGACCTTCACCATCTGCACCGGCAATGAGGATGACCGCCGTCTGGCGATCGAAACCTTGGAAGGCATCCGGCTGATTGCCGAGGACATGCCCGACTGTCAGATCGTTTTGGGTCTGTCCAACATCTCCTTCGGCCTGAAGCCCGCCGCACGCCATGTGCTGAACTCAGTGTTCCTGGACCATGCTCTGAAGGCGGGGATGACCTCGGCCATTGTCCATGTCTCTAAAATCATGCCGTTGCATAAAATCCCGGCCAAAGAGGTCGAGGCCGCCGAAGATCTGATCTTTGATCGGCGCAAAGGCGATGATCATGACCCGCTCCAGGCCTTTATTGCTCTGTTTGCCGACCGCAAAGGCGGGGCGAAAAAGCAAAAGGTCCGTCCAGCCACGGTCGAAGAGCGCCTTAAGCAGCGCATCATCGATGGCGACCGCCAGGGCCTGGAAGAGGATCTGGATGTGGCGATGAAGAGCTATGCGCCGCTGGAGATCATCAACACCTTGCTGCTTGATGGCATGAAGGTGGTGGGCGAATTGTTTGGCGCAGGCAAAATGCAGTTGCCCTTCGTCTTGCAGTCGGCGGAGACCATGAAAACCGCCGTGGCCTACCTGGAACCCTTTATGGAAAAGGTCGAAGGCCAGGAAAAAGGCATCATCGTCCTGGCCACGGTGAAGGGCGATGTCCACGATATTGGCAAGAACCTCGTCGATATCATCTTGACCAACAATGGCTATAAGGTCGTCAATCTGGGCATCAAACAGCCGATCACCACGATCATGCAGGCGGCCAAGGATCACAAGGCCGATGCGGTTGGCATGTCCGGTCTGTTGGTGAAATCCACCGTGATCATGCGCGAAAACCTGGCGGAAATGGCCCGCAATGGCTTGGATGTGCCGGTGTTCTTGGGCGGTGCGGCCCTGACCCGGGCCTATGTCGAGGAAGACTGCACGGCGGCCTATGGCAATGCCGGGCGGGTTGCCTATGCCCGGGACGCCTTTGATGGGCTGGATCTGATGGCCAAGGTGGTCGAGGAGCGCTTTGACGACCATTTGGAAGAGGTCCGAGCGAAACGGGAAGGCCGACCCTCCCGGCGCAAGGCAGCCAATGATGACGCGCCGTCCGATACGCCGAGCGACGACGACCAAGAGGCAGTGAAAAAGCCCTGGGAACGGCCAGTGGAAGCTGAAGAGCTGAAATTGCGCCGGGCCGAATTGGCCGCAGGCTATGATGTGCCCGACGCGCCGTTTTTCGGGGGTAAGGTGGTTGAAGATATCCCGGTTAAGGCACTGCTGCCCTATGTCAATGAACAGACCCTGTTCCAGTTCCAATGGGGCTTCCGGAAATCCGGCAAGACCCGGACCGAATATCAGGATTGGGCCAAGGCGGAACTGAAGCCGATCCTGGTGGATATGATCCGGACCTGTGAACAGGAAAAGATTCTGCAGCCCAAGGCGGTTTATGGCTATTGGCCCGCCGCTTCAGAAAAAGACTCGATCCTGCTGTTTGCCGAAGACGGCAAAACGGAAGTGGCGCGCTTTGATCTGCCGCGGCAAAACCGGGAAGGGGGCATCTGCCTGTCCGACTTCGTCCGGGATGTGGACAGTGGGGAACGCGATGTCATTGGCCTGCAGGCGGTTACCGTCGGGGCCAAGGCCTCCGATATTGCCCGGGATTGGTTCGCTGACAACCGCTATAAGGACTATCTCTATCTCCATGGTATTTCGGTGGAGGTGGCCGAAGCCATGGCGGAATATGTCCACAAACGGATCCGGGCAGAGCTGGGCTTTTCTGCGGAAGATGCCCGCTCCATCGACCGCTTGATCAAGCAGGAATATCGGGGTTCGCGCTATTCCTTCGGCTATCCGGCCTGTCCGAATCTTGGCGACCAGAAGATTCTGCTCGACTTGCTCGGAGCCCAGGAAATCGGTTTGGAATTGTCCGATGAAGACGAGTTGGTGCCGGAACAATCCACCAGCGCACTGGTTCTGCTCCATCCGCAAGCGAAATATTTCCGAATCTAGGGCTTAAACTGCCGAGATAGGGTGTGCTCAGTCGGTTTTTACGCTATATGTAGCCGATGAGCATCACCCGCAACTGGGCCGGGTCCAAAGGGGTACCGTCCCGATCCCTGCTTGTCGCTGTCCTCCTGCTGGGGACCGGCGTCGGGACGGTTGTGATGGCCGGCGGTCAAGCGCAGGCCAATCCGGACCGCTCTCCGGAACTCGCGGCCTTGGATGGCTCGGAAAGTTCCTTCGGTGATCAAGTCATCACGCCTGCGCAATTATCGGCCCTAAAGGCTCAAGCCGGTTTGTGGATTACCCGGCTCGGCACCCAGTTGGAAGCCGCCGGGGCGGAGCGTGCTGCGCTCAGCCGGTCCGAACGCAGCCTGCGTCCGGCCCGGGATGCCTATGCGGATTCCATTGCCGATCTGGCCAATCGACGCGCCAATCTGCAAGCGGCCTTGACCCGCGCCGATACAGTGGAAGGCGGAGCCTATCTGGAAGAGGCTGTCGATGGGGCTCGGGCGGCCATGGCCGGGCTGGCCTTGGCCCGCCACACGGCACAATCCGCCTTAGCCAAGCTTGCCGATGCACCCCGGGTTGTTACCCCGGCGCGACGGGTCCAGCCATCGGCTGGCGCGGGCACGAGTGGCTCCCAGCGGGCTTCACCCCCCGCCGGAGCGGGCAATACTGCAACGGATCCCTTTGCAAATATGCCGGTGGATCCGCTGTCGCAAAGTTGGGTGGCGGTGCTGGCCTCCTTAAAAATGGAGGAGCAACGGTTCCGCTCCGGCCGACTGGCGTTCCGGATCCCCTCTTTGTCTGACGCCGGAGAGGCCCAGTGGGCGGGCGCGACCGCTGCGGGCCCATCAGCAGCCCAAGGGCAAAGCACTCTGCGCCAAGCGGCGCAACAGGCGCTGGGGCGGACCGGTGACATGCGGCTCTTGCTGGCAATGTTTGCCCGCAACCCGACCATCCGACCGGCGGAGGTCACAAGGATCCTCCAAGCGCAACGCTTGCTCGAGGATGGGACCGGCTTGCTGAGACGCACCCTGGCTCAAGGTGATCCCGCAGCCCCGCTCGATTTGAAGGGGGCCATGGCCTTGGAAGAAGGCCTTGGCAGCCTGCGCCGCACCCAGGCTCTGGTCAATCGACATCTCTATTTGCGCCGTTTCGGAGAGTAGGGCGATTGCCCTTTTTTCCCGGCTCTCCCATGCCCATCTCCTGTGCAAGGGCATGTGGGTTCCGGGCGTTGGCCCTGGAAACGGTTTGGAGGCAAATGGCTTGAAAGCCTTGGTCTTGATTGCGGTCGCGTTGATGTTTCCAATATCCGATACAGCCTGGGCGGCGTGCTCCGATGCTCCAGAGCCGGGCGTGGATTGGACCCGGTGTCGATTGGATGGACGGGTGCTCTCCGAATCCGATCTTAGTGGGGCGCGGTTGCGCGACACCCGGTTTTTCCGCGCTGAGATGGACAAGACGGTTTTGGTGGAGGTCGATGGCTATCGCAGCAAGTTCGTTCGTGCCTCCATGCAAGATGCGACTCTGGATCAGGGATTGTTTTTTGCCGCCGACTTTTCCCGTGCTGATTTGCGCGGCGCCAGCTTGGTCAATGCGGATTTACGCCAAGCCCGACTATACCGCGCGGATTTGCGCGGGGCCGATTTGTCCGGGGCATTGATGGAAGATGCTGATCTGTATGACGCGAAGCTCGATGGAGCGACCTGGATTGATGGAGAGCGCATCTGCAGGGAGAACTCAGTGGGTCAGTGCAATTAATCCGGTGAGTTTTTGCCGTTAATTTTGCGAACTGCGCGCTTTGATAAATGTTCTTGTTCCGCCTGTTCGCGCCATGGAGTAAACAGAAGTTAAGGGATCGCGCATTGCATCAGCGGCGATCCGGCAGAGACCAGCCAGGATGGATGGGGTCTCGACAATTGAACGCGGTCTCCCTGTTCAAGCAGGGTGTGTTTCTTGGGGCATAAGGTTGGGCGAGACGGTATGAATTTCACGGAAAGCAAGGAAAAGGCTACGGCTGTCGCCCGGCAGGCAATTGCGCGGATGAATGACCTAGGGGTCAGTCCGAACCCGCGTAACTTTGCGGTCTGGTACACCTATTGTGCTGATCAGCTTCCGGATTTGCGCCGCCATGTGGATAAGCGCATCGCCACCAAACAGCCCTTGGATGATGAGTTTTTTGAAGCGACCTATATGCGCTTTTTCGAGAATATCGATGAAAGCGTTCAGGTCCAAAATGCCGGAGCCAAGCTGGAAAACACCCTTGATCAGATGATGAAGCTGTTCAAGGTCGCCAATCAGGGCACCCGGGCCTACAACAAGACCTTGGAAGATTTCAGCGGCCAAGTGCTTGATGCGGATCCTCAACAGATCCAGGCCATGATCGCCACCGTGGTGACCGAGACCAAGCGCATGCTCAAGGTCAATGAGAAGCTTGGCGATGAGCTGACCCAATCTTCCGATGAAATCAATCGCTTACGGACCGATCTTGATAAAGTTCGTCATGATGCTTTGACCGACGGCCTGACCGGGATCCCGAACCGCAAAGTGTTCGATACCCAAATGCAGGAGCTGACCCGGATCTCCACGGAGGATGGTACTCCGTTGTCCTTGATGATGGTCGATATCGATTTCTTCAAAAAGTTTAACGACAATTACGGCCACCAAATGGGCGACCAAGTCCTGCGCGTGGTGGCCCGTCAGATCGAAGATGGGGTCAAAGGCAGCGACGTCGCCGCGCGTTATGGCGGCGAGGAATTCGCCGTCATCCTGCCGCAAACCCGGGTTCGCGATGCGATCTCGGTGGCTGAAGGCATCCGTCGGGTCGTGGCCTCGCGCAAGATCAGCAACAAAAAAACCGGCGAGGATCTGGGCACTGTGACCTTGTCCATTGGGGTGTCTGAATTCCGCAAGGGCGAGAGCATCGGCCAGTTCATCCAGCGGGCCGATGAAGCGCTCTATATGGCCAAGCGAGAAGGCCGGAACCGGGTGGTTTCCCAGCTTGAGCTTGAGTTGAAGCAAATGGTGGCCGAAGACGCCGTCGGCTAAGGCCCCCAGCAGCACGCATCTTTTCGGTCGCCTCGGTTTTCTTTAGGGGGATCCGCCATGTCAGGCCAGAAGCCGGACCCCAAACATCAGTCAGAAACTACACAAAAAGCAGCGCAAAAGGGGCGTGCAAAAGGCCCTAGAGGCCTTTGGTTGCCCAGCAACCTGTCCGATATCGGTCGGTTTTTCAGCAATGATCGGATGGTGCTGGGGGTCTTGGCTCTGATCACCGGCTGCTTGGTTGGGGTCGGGGTGGTGGCCTTCCGCGAGGGCATCGCGCTGGTCCAGACCGTGTTCTATGGCGGTGGCGAAGAATATCTCGCCTCCCTGGCGCGGGGGTTGCCGTTTTGGCAGGTGCTGCTGGCACCAACGGTCGGCGGGCTGGTGGTTGGCCTGTATTACCGCTATCTGTGCCGCAGTCAGGGGCCGGGCGGGATATTCCCCCAAGGGGTCGGGCATGTCATCGAGGCCGCCGCCCTCAAAGGCGGGCGGATGCCTCTGCGGACCGGGCTCGAGGTCGCCTGCGGGACTGTCCTGTCCCTAGGCTGCGGGGCATCGGTGGGCCGGGAAGGCCCCGCCGTCCATTTGGGCGGCACCTTAAGCTCTATCCTTACCACCCGCCTGAATTTGTCCCCGCAAATGGGGCGCACACTTCTCGGCTGCGGGGCGGCGGCGGCAGTGGCTGCCAGCTTTAATGCGCCCATTGCCGGGGCGTTGTTCGCCACCGAGGTCATTGTCGGGCATTACGCCTTGTCGGCTTTCGCTCCGGTGGTGGTGGCCAGTGTGGCCGGAACCCTGATTTCCCGGGGCCATTTTGGCGATTATCCTGCCTTCCAGATCCCGGCAATGCATCTGGAAAGCCTTTGGGAATTCCCGGCTTTTGTCGGGCTTGGGGTGGCCACGGCCATTGCCGCCCTGCTGTTCATGGAAGCGGTGTTGCGCTCCGAGCCGGTTGCGGCCTGGGTCTCGAAAAAAACCAAGCTGCCAGCCATGTTCCGTCCTGCCTTGGCCGGATTTCTGCTCGGCATTCTGGCTATTGGCTGGCCGGAATTGCTCGGTGTTGGCTATGAAGCCACCGATGAGGCGCTGAAAAACGCCTATGGCCTGAGCTTTCTTCTGGTCCTGATCCCGTTGAAGATCCTGGCCACGGCCATGTGCCTCGGCTTTGGTTTTGGTGGCGGGGTGTTCAGCCCGGCCCTGACCTTGGGGGCCTTGGTCGGCGCAGCCTATGGCATTGTCGCGACGTGGTTTTTCCCTGACCTGTCCAGCGGCTCCGGGGCCTATGCGCTGATCGGCATGGGGGCCACGGCTGCGGCGGTGATGGGGGCGCCCATCAGCACAACTTTGATCGTGTTTGAACTGACTGGGGATTATGGCCTGACCATCGCCGTGATGGTCTCGGTTGTGGTGGCTTCCACGCTGTGTACCCAGGTTACTGGCCATACCTCCTTGTTCCATCGGCAATTGGCTGCCCGGGGCTTGGATTTGGACGGAGCGCCGGACAAAGCGGTCCTGGGCGGCAGTCCGGTGCGCGATCTGCCGTTGATGCCCTGTCCGACCTTACCGGAAACGGCAGGGGCGGCGGCGATCCTGAAAGCCTTCAGCGACACCGCCATCCCGCAATTGGCTGTTTTGGACGACCAAGGTGGCGTGGTGGGGATCTTGCCGGTCTCCCAAGTCGATTTTGAGGCTTTGGCGCTGCAGGAACGGAGCGGAGATGACGACTCAGGGCCTCCAGAGATCACGGCAGGCAGCCTGTGCCGCGCGGTCGGTCCGTTGCTGATCCTGGATGACGGTCAAGACACGGCCTTTGCTGCCATGGATGACAATGAAGAGGACCGGCTGGTGGTGGTCGAGGACAAGGATAGCCGCCGCCCGCTTGGGACGGTGCTGCATGTTGATATTCTGCGCGCCTATGCGGATGCCCTGTCCCGGACCCAATCGGCGACGGAGCGGTAGAACGTAGCCATCTCTTAGCGTTTATGCGCCTTTCGGCGGCTGGGTCAGATCCAGTTCCAGTTTGACGACATCATCATCAATATAGCCTTTGCGCACAAAGCCCAGGGTCTCGCAGAATTTCAGCATGCGGCGGTTGTCGGTGAGCACCTCGCCGACCATCACCCGGGTGCGGCGCTCGCGGCAATAGGCGATGATCTTGTTCATCAAGGCCCGGCCCAGACCGGAGCGATCCAGGTCAGAGCGCACCACGACCGAAAACTCGGTGCTGTCATTGTCCGGATCGGTCACTGCCCGGACCACGCCCAAGGTTTGCAGGCGGCCTTCTTCCTCAAGGACCGCCACAAAGGCCATTTCCCGGGCATAGTCGATTTGGGTTAAGCGGGCCATTTGGTCATGGGGCAGTTCCTTAACCAAACCGAAGAAGCGGAACCGAATGTCTTCGGGGGTGAGTTTGCTGATCAGCTCATGGTGGCGCGGCTCATCATCGGGACGGATCGGCCGCAGCAGAACCGTGCGCCCGTCACGCATGGTGAAGTCTTCTTCCAGCTGCTTCGGGTAGGGGCGGATCGCCATGCGATGCGGTCCCTTGGTCCGTCCAGGATCGACCCGAATGCGGGCATCCACTGCGATGACCCCCTCCGTATCCGCAAACAGGGGGTTGATCTCCATTTCTGCGATTTCCGGGAAATCGACCGTGATTTGGGCGATCTGGATCAGGGTCAGGCAGATGCTGTCGATATCGGCCGCAGGGCGGTCGCGATAGCCTTTCAGCTTGTTAAAGATCCGGGTGCGGCTGACCAGATCCCGGGCCAGAGCCATGTTGAGCGGCGGCAGAGCCACAGCGCGGTCTTTGATCACCTCGACGGCGGTGCCGCCTTCGCCAAACAGGATCACCGGACCGAAAACCGGGTCGACTGTGGCCCCGACGATCAATTCATGGGCCCCTGGACGCCGGGCCATCCGCTGCACGGTAAAGCCGATGATTTCTGCGCCATCAAAGGTTTGGGTCACCCGCTGCGCCATTTCCTGGGCGGTGCGGATGACGGCGTCTTTGCCTTCCAGATCCAAAACCACCCCGCCGACATCGGTTTTGTGGGTGACCTGATTGGATAAGATCTTCAGCGCGACCGGGCAATTCAGCGCCTCGGCAATCTCACCAGCCTGTTCCGGGCTTTCTGCGATCCGGGTTTCCACCGTCAGAATGCCATAGGCGGCAAACACCGCCTTGGCCTCCGGGTCGCTCATGGTCAAATGCCCTTTGGCGATGGCGTCGTCGATGACCTGGCGGGCGATCTTTGTGTTTGGAGTGAATTCGGCAGGCAGGGAGGGCGGCGTCTCCATCAGCATGACCTGGTTGCGCCGGTAATCGACCATATGCATGAACCCGGTGATGGCATCATCGGGGGTTTCGAAATGCGGGATCTGGGCATTGGTGACGATGGCCCGGGCTTTGGCCACGGACGGACCACCAGCAAAGCAGGTGAAGATTGTCGAGGTGCGCCGCTTTTCCGCGACTTCGACCACCCCTTTGGCGATGTCTTCGGCGGGCTGAAAGGCGCTGGGCGCATACATTACCAGCACAGCGTCGACGCCTTTGGCGGCACAGAGCGCATCCAAGGCCTGGGCATATTGCTCCGGGCTGGCATTGGCGGGCAGAACCACCGGATTGCGCGAGGAGTCATCTTCGTTGCGATAGAGCGGCTTCAGGGCTTCACAGGTGTCCTCGGGCAGGGTGGCCAAATGGCCCCCAAGCTCGAACAACTCATCCACCGCCATGACGCTCAAACCGCCGCCATTGCCCAGCACGGCAAGGTTCTCGCCGCGTAGCGGGCGGCGGGTATTGGCCAGGGTTTCCACCGCGCTGAACAGCTCTTCCAAGGTGAACACCCGGAGCATCCCGGCGCGCTTGATGGCGATGTCATAGACTGAGTCTTCGCCCGCCATGCGTCCGGTATGGCTAAAGGCGGCTTGGGCTCCGGCATCGCTGCGTCCGGCCTTGATGGCGATCACGGGCTTGTTGCGGGCAGCAGAGCGGGCAGCCGACAGGAACTTCCGGGCGTCGTTGAGATTGTCGATGTGCAACAGGATCGACCGGACCTCGGGCTGGACCGACAAATAATCGATGGTATCGCCGAAATCGACATCACCCTTATCGCCCAAGCTGATGAAATGGGTGAAGCCGATGTCCCGGCTTTGGGCCCAGTCCAACACCGTGGTGCACATGGCCGTTGAGCGGCTGATGAAGGCGACCTTGCCGGGGCCGGATTTGCTCTGAAAATAGCTGGCATTCAGGCCGATGCCAGGCACCATGAAACCGATTGAGCCGGGCCCAAGCAGGCGCAGCATAGAGGGACGGGCAGCTTCCAAGGCCAAAGTCAGCAAATCCTGGCCATCCGGGCCTTTTTGCTCTTCCAGGTCGAAGGCCATCACCAAACAGGCTTTGGTCCCCTTGGTGCCCAGTTCGGACACCAGACCAGGCAATTCGGTGGTGGCCGAGCAGATCACCGCCAGATCAGGAGCCAGCGGCAGATCGGCGACGCTGGGATAAGCCAAAACCCCGGCGACGGAGCGAACGGATTTGGTTACCGGCATCACCGGGCCGTTGAAACCGCCTTCCATCAGATTGCGCATTACCATGCCGCCGACGGTGCTGGGATCACTCGAAGCGCCGATCACCGCAACGGAGCTGGGCGCATAGAGGGCTTCGAGATTGCGGATGCTCATGGCGAGGTTCACTTTCGCTGGCAGAGGGCAAGCCTTAGCGGACCACCGGTCAGGGCCGCTTCTTGGACTAGCTTGGGACGTCTAGGCCAGGGTATGCCAAGTCCGGCGAAGCCACGCAACCGCTAGACTGTTGCAATTCCAAGGACCTATGCGCTTTTTCGGACCCTGATCTGCCCTGACGTCATTCCGGTTGGAACAAGCTTCCTTTGATCAGGGCCTGGACCGTGCGCAGGGCCACCAAGCTGACAACCAAGGTCGCGACGCCGAGCAAAACCCCACCCAACAGCAACAGACCGGACGATCCGGTCAGGTGACCCAAGGTCATCACGGCCAAGGCCAAGGCATCCAGCGGAAAGGTATAGGCCCACCAAGAGACAAAGAAGGGCAGGGCCAAGAACCGCCTCAGATTGGCCAGATTGATCAGGCCGAGGAACAGGGCTCCATGGACCAGAATATGCAGGATGCTATCAGGGTCCGCGCCAATCAGCTTGCTATAGGCCACAGCGCCAATGGCTGGTGGGGCAACCAGGATCAGCATGGTCGGCAACAGCCGCTCTGGCAGGGGATTGTGGAACAGGATCCGGTGCAAGACGACGGCGAACAGCACCACCCAAAATAGGATCCCGGCGGAGAAGGAGAACCAGGACAGTTCGACCATGCCCAGCGGCACCCCGGTGACCGGCACGATCACATTCCCCACTGCCGGTATGAACCAGGCCGGCGAGAGCATGGTGAAGTTTTGTTCGGTGTTGATCCAGCGATTGGCCAGGACCACGGTTAAGGCCATATGGCCGACGGCGCCGAGCACCCACAGAGGCAAGGCAAGCGTCGTTGAATAGGGCATCGCCAATCCGGCCAGGATCATCAGGCTGACGGTGATGGCACCAAAAAAGCTGGAGCGCACCGGGTGGAGGAATTCCTGTTTGACGTCTTGGAAGCGGGTGATTGTTTTCCGAGCATAGAGCCCTGCGATCGCGAGGAAGGCCAAGGTCGCGACGACTGCGAAGGTTTCGCCAATCCAACCAGGCAGGCCGAGAACCTCGCCCGCCAGCCGCCAAGCGGCAGCCAGCCCGCCAACACCCATGACTACGGCGAACAGACCAACGGGCACATGGGCCAGCCAGGGGGTGGCATCCGTTTCCGCCGAAGCCGCAGAGTTTGGAGAACTGCTCATGGTTTGATCCTGTGCGGCTGTGGAAGGTCCGTCCAATCACGACGGGGTGAGCTTGTTATATTGAAGGCAATCGAATTGGAAGAAACGGGTCTATAACAAGATGTCTAAAGCCAATATAGACGAAAAACCGGGGTCTTTCTGGTGAAAGACCCCGGTTTTCTCATCTGGCTCCGGAGGAGGGATTCGAACCCCCGACCAATCGATTAACAGTCGACCGCTCTACCACTGAGCTACTCCGGATCATGTCTTCCACTCCAAGCGCCCATAATTGTGGTAAAGGCGCTTCGGGAATTGTTTCGTCGTCGGGCTGTCGGTCGGTGGAGGCCGGAGCCGGAATCGAACCGACGTTGCGGGATTTGCAGTCCCGTGCATCACCACTCTGCCATCCGGCCGTCCGGTCATGACAGGCTTGAAAGCCCGCCCCGTGCGACGAGGGCAGCGTTGTACACGAGGGTCCGAGGGTGGTCAAGCGCATCAAGCCCCCGTTCAGCACTTTCTCAAATCTGGTTTTCTGGCGGTGTCGGGCCGAGCGTCTCGCCACCCAGAGCGGTCCAGCTTGACCTGCTTCTTGTCCAAATAGTCAAAAATGTTAAAAGTTGTATTTTGATCTTGATATAAACGCATAGAGAACTCCAGAACAATACTATGGCTTTTTCTTTTTCAGAGTTTCAAAGTGCTATATCATAAAAACTTTCAACGCCTTGCGCAGCGCTTTGGGTGTGGGTCTGTTGATGCGGTTTCGTTTGCTATTCATTGGCGTGTGGCTCTTGGTGGGCGTCGGCCTGCTCTTTGGTCTGTCGATCCTGACCCCAGGTGAGACGGCGGAGGCCATGGGTCTGTCCGGATCCTGGCTGTTCTGGTTGATCCTATTGGTTCTGGTCATGGTGCCGGGCTATGGCACCACTTATCTAATGCGGCGCAATTGGCGCGTCTTGCTGCGTGAGAGGGTGCTGCTGGCCACGGTGACCGGCAATATGGCCGAGGGCCTGTATGTGGAAGACAGTTCGGGGGCTATTCTATTTGCCAATCGGGCTGCGGAAAAAATGCTGGGCGCAGAGCCGGGAGGGTTGACCGGCCGATCCGGCTGCATTCGCTCCGCAGAGGCGCTCGACAGCAATAGTGTTGCTGCTGTGCCCCAAGATGCAGAACGGGGCCATGTCCTGATGCGTCGCCTTGATGGGTCAGCCTTTCCGGTGGCCTATGCCCGTCGAGATATCAAACCGGCGTCAGAAGATCCACGCATTTTGCGCAGCACTGGCGGGGTGTTTGGTCCGGCCTTGGAACAACTGACCACTTGGTTCGCCCAGTTTGATGATTGGATGGAGGGGAACGCAGCCGGGGCGGAGATTGTCGGCCGCGTCGTGGTGACTTTCACGGATATCACCGCACAGCAAGAGCAAGAACAAACCCTGCGCAAGCTTTCCATGGCCGTCGAACAAAGCTCCGCATCGGTGGTGATCACCGACATCAATGGCATCATTGAATATGTCAACCAAACCTTCGAGCGCATCAGCGGTTATTCGGCTGAGGAGGCGGTTGGCAAAACGCCGCGGATCCTGCGGTCCGGCAAAGTCCCCCCTGCGACCTATAAAGAACTTTGGACCACCATAACTGCTGGCCAGGAATGGCGCGGTGAAATGGAAAACCGTCGCAAGGACGGCACCTATTATTGGGAAAGCACCGTGGTGTCGCCCATTCGGGACGACCAAGGCCAAATTACCCATTTTGTCGCCGTCAAAGACGACATCACCGACCGCAAGGTGATGCAAGACGAGTTGTTCCGCCAAGCCAATTATGACTCGCTGACCGGTTTGCCCAATCGGCAATTGGCCTTGGATCGTCTCCGCCAGGCGCTGGCCCCCCTCACTCGGGGAGAAAAAAGCCAGATCGGCATCCTATTCATGGATCTGGACCATTTTAAGAAGGTCAACGACACCCAAGGCCATGACGCCGGGGATGCGCTGCTTCAAGAAGCTTCGATGCGGTTTCGCACCGTGCTGCGCCCGCAAGACACCTTGGCACGCCTGGGCGGCGATGAGTTCTTAATCATCTTGCCGGAACTGCCCGGAGCCAGCATGGCTGCGGCCATTGCCAGCCGCCTGATCAACTGCGCCCAAGCCCCATTTTTCATCAATGGCCATGAGCATCATCTGTCTTCTAGCGTGGGTGTTGCCATGGCCCCTGCCGATGGCACCGAACCGGAAAGCCTGCTGAAAAATGCCGATGCCGCGATGTATCGGGCCAAGGACCAAGGCCGGGGGGTCAGCTATTTCTTCACCTCCGATGTGGCTGAGAGCATCAGCCGTCGCTTGGTCCTAGAACGACGTTTACGGGAGACCTTGCGCGAAACGGCCAAAGACGGGGAGGGGCATGGGCTCAAGCTCAACCTTCAGCCCCTGATGAATATTCAACGGGGCGATATTGAAGGCTGTGAAGTGCTTTGCCGCTGGGTCGACCAGGAATTGGGGCCGGTGTCCCCCGGGGAGTTTATCCCGGTCGCTGAAGAATGCGGCTTGGTCGAGGATCTCGGCCAGTGGATCCTCAATGAAGCTTGTCATCAAGCGGCGATGATCCAGCCTTGGGTCGATCCAGGATTTCGGGTTTGTATCAACGCCTCGCCGATCCAATTCAGCCGGGATAGTTATCCTGGCCAAGTCCGATCCGCCCTGGAACGCTCCGGCGTCGAACCCGGCTTGCTGGAAATCGAGATCACGGAACGGCTGATCCTGGATCGCAGTGGCTCCGTCTTTGGTCAGCTGAAGGCCTTGCGGGACATGGGTGTTGGGCTGGCGGTGGATGATTTCGGCACCGGCTATTCGGCCTTAAGCTATTTGCATGCCTTTGATTTCGACACTTTGAAAATTGATCGCAGCTTTGTCCTGGCGATGATGGAGGATGATCGGGCCAAGATCCTGACCAGAGCCATCATTGATATGGCCAATGGGCTTGGGGTCCGGGTGGTTGGCGAAGGTGTCGAGACCGAACATCAAATCGATGAATTGGGTCAACTGGGCTGCATTGTGTTTCAAGGTTATGCCTTTGCCAAACCGATGGCTCCGGAAGATCTGATCGCCATTTTGAAGGGCGAGGTTCCGGCCCCTTGGGCGACCTTGACGCAAAAATTCAAAGCCGCAGAGTGGGAGGCCGAGCAGGCCTTTGCCCAAGGCTCCCAAGGGGAGGTCACCCGGCTGCACTCGGTGCGCACGGGCTGAAGGTAATCACGCTCACAAAAAACGCGGCCCTCTTGAACAAGAGGGCCGCGTTGCCTTTCTGATAAATCTGCGCGCTGGGTCAGTCTTCGTCGAAAGCTGGCTTGTAGATCATACGATTGCCGCCAGCATCATGGGCTTCTTCCATGGCTTGGTCGGCCCGCTGGATCGTGGTGTCGAAAATGACATCCTCGCGGACAAAATGGGTCGCGCCAACGCTCATGGTGGGGATTGGTTCCCCGGTCAAGGTTGCGGCTGCGGATTCAGAAAGGTCATCGCACAAGCGTTGAGCCAGGATCTCGGTGCCATCTTGCTCGGTTTCCGGCAGCAGCACGGTCAGTTCCGTGCCAGCCGTGCGACCAATCACATCAATGGTGCGCAGGGTTTTCCGGGCTGCGTCGCCCATGGCCGCCAAAACCCGGTCACCAGCTTCCGAGCCATGGATTTCATTGACGGCCTTAAAATTATCCACGGCAATGGAGATCACGGCCAGCGGTCGGCGATAGCGCCGCGCTCGAGAGATTTCCTGATCCGCCAGATCCATAAAGTGACGACGGTTAGAGACCCCGGTGAGGGGGTCAATGGTAGACAGGCGGAGCACTTCATCCTGACTGGCCTTCAGGCTGTCATCACTGATCCGCAGCAACTCCTTCAAGCGGCTGACCTCCGCCTTCAGGTTTTCAATGGTCTTGGCGTCAGTCTGCGCCATGGATGAATACGTCCTTTATAGGTGAAAAAGGTGGTGCAGTGTATCGCTCCGATTCCGACTGGTCTAGGGGCTAGCGCTGAGGAAAGGATCAAATTGATTAAAAAACCCAATATCTTGCCTGTGCCCTGACATGGAGTACACTTTTCAGGGGCCCAACAGATGATGGGATAGGAGATCAGGCATGCCGCAACCATGGTCTGCGCGCAACACGCAAGGCGGGCCGGAAATCCTGACCACGGCGCAAATGTATGCGGCGGACAAGGCGGCCATGACGGCGGGAGTGTCCGGACCAACCCTGATGGATCATGCCGGTTGGGCGGTGACCCGACATGCCGTGGACATGCTACGCCGGATCCGCGCAGAAGATGCTCGACGCCGCCTTACCGGCCCCGTCGTTATTCTCTGTGGACCGGGGAACAATGGCGGGGATGGGTTTGTGGTTGCCCGCCTGTTGGCCCGGCGCGGCATCGCCGTGCGGGTGTATCTGCTTGGCGCATCAGAGGCCCTAACGGGCGATGCAGCCGTGATGGCGCAACGCTGGTCCGGTCCAGTCCATAAAATCTCAGCGTTGGCAGAAGGTGATGCGGCGCGCCTGTTGCGTCATGTGCCCTTGGTGGTCGACGCCCTGTTTGGTGCCGGTCTGTCCCGGGCATTGGACCCTGGCGTCCTTAGCCTGTTTGCCCAAATCAGCCAGGCGCTCTGCCCGGTCCTTGCCATCGATATGCCGTCCGGTGTGCAGGGCAACACGGGAGATGTTCTGGGGGGCGCTCTCCAGGCCCAGAAGACCGTAACTTTTTTCCGCCTGAAACCGGGGCATCTGATTGAACCCGGTGCCGCGCTTTGCGGACAGGTGCATGTGGAGCAGATTGGCATCCCAGACCGGGTCCTTGGCCCCATCGCGCCAACCCGATTTTTGCCGGATCCCCAGCGCTACCCAATCCCAAAATGGGACGCACAAAGCCATAAATATAAACGCGGCCATGGGGTGGTGCTGGCTGGCCCGCGCATGATTGGCGCGGCCTGTCTAGCAGGGCAAGCTGCACGACGGGTTGGTGCGGGCCTCTTGAGTATCGCCGGTTCAGCGTTAAGCCTTGGTCCCGCATTGGCATCTGCTCCTGGATTGATGCTATGGGACCGGCAGCGGGACGGGGACCTGCCCGTTCTTTTAGCCGATCCTCGCCGCAATGCGGTGCTGGTGGGGCCGGGACGCGGGCGCGGGGAGGCCGCAGAAGGGGATGTGTGCCAGGAGGTCCGATTAGCCACAGAAGCCTCAGCCGCCCTTGTGTTGGATGCGGATGCGTTGATGGCTTTTGCCGATGACCCAGACGCCTTGTTTGCCCTGCTTCGCGCCCGGGGTGGTCGCTTGGGTCCATCGGGGTTGGCGGTTCTAACCCCCCATGATGGAGAATTTGTCGCTTTGTTTGGCCCGGATGGTGAGCATGACCGGCTTGAGGCCACACGTGCTGCCGCCAAGCAGGCCCAAGCCGTTGTTCTGCGCAAAGGACCGGTGAGCATCATTGCGGAGCCGACCCATGGCCATGCGGTCATCAACCGGGAAGACAATCCGGATCTGGCGACGGCGGGCAGTGGGGATGTCTTGGCCGGTGCGGTTTTGGGTCTGTTGACCCAAGGCGCGGATCCTATGACGGCTGCAGTGGCAGCCAATAGGATCCATCGACACGCCGCTCGTCTGGCCGGTCCCCTTGCAGGCGGTGGGATGATCGCCGAAGATCTGCTGGAGCGGCTGGGACAGGCCAGCGCTGCGGAGCGGTCCCATCTTTAGGGAGGAGGGGCATGGACAAAACTGAGGCGACCGGCGATCAGCTGGGGCAAAAAGCTGGTGCAGCGGCGGTTGCGGCCGTGCAACAGGACGCCCAAACCACCCCAGCCACTGGTCCCAAACCCCCGGCACCATCGGACCGTGCTGGAATGTTGGGTCGGGTGACGTCCCTATGGCGCGATTTGGTTGGGCGCTGGACCGAGCCCGGTTTGGATCGCATTGCCCCCCATTTGCCCGATCCAGACCGGGATTTGATCCGTCAGTTGATGGTGGACTGTCTGGAAGGCAAGGGGGGAGATGTTTCTGCCCGCGCCCGCGCCGTGGCCTTGGGACAAGCCTATGTGACCCTGGATGCGACGGGGCGGCATCGGTTTTTGGGCCTGCTGGCAGAAGATTTTGCCGCCAATCACAAGGCGGTGGCCCAGGCCGCCGCAGAGATGGTTGCGGCCCATGAGGCTGGGGATAGCGGTCAAGTGGCGCTGGCCGAAGCGGCCTTAAGACGAAGCTTGAAAGCGCCCCGCCAGCATCTCTTGCGTCAATTCAATGCCTTACCGGATGGTGTAAAGTTTTTGGTCGAAATGCGGTCCGAGGTCATGGACGGCCTACGCCAAGACCGCAGCCTTGCCGGGGTCGACCGGGATCTCAAGAACTTGCTCAAAGACTGGTTTGATGTCGGTTTTTTGGAACTGAAGCGGATCACCTGGGCGTCTCCGGCGGCGTTCCTGGAGAAGGTCATCTCCTATGAGGCGGTCCATGCCATCCAGAGCTGGACGGATCTGAAAAACCGTCTGGACCGGGATCGACGCCTCTACGCCTTCGTCCACCCCCGGATGCCTGATGAGCCCCTGATCTTTGTTGAGGTTGCGTTGGTCTCCGGCATGGCAGACAGCGTCTCGGTTTTGCTTGATCAGACCGCGCCGGTGATCGACCCACAAACCGCAGATACGGCGGTCTTTTACTCGATTTCGAACTGCCAAGAGGGTTTGCGCGGCATCACCTTGGGCAATTTTCTCATCAAGACCGTGGTTGAGCAGCTGCGCAGTGTGTTTCCCGGACTGAAAACCTATTGCACCCTCTCGCCAGTGCCCGGCTTTCGTTCCTGGCTCAGCCAAAGGCTGGCGGAGGGCGACCGGGATTTGCTGTTGCCCGGGGAGCGTAAGGCTCTCAAAGCCTTGGGGGATGGGGGACCGAAAGGGGTTTTGCGGCAGTATGCTGAGGATCCAGCCAGTGTGTTTGTCGACCCGACGCACGAAGCCGCGCTCAAGCAACCCCTGATGCGACTCTGTGCGCGTTATTTGGCGGTGGAGAAGCGCCCACCCCGGGGCGACGTGGCGACCCAAGGCATGGGATCCCAGCCCTTGGATGCTGTGGCCAGGTTTCATCTGGCCAATGGCGCGCGCATGGAGCGGCTCAATTGGGCAGCGGACCGCTCAGAGAAGGGCCTCGATCAATCATTCGGACTGATGATCAACTATGTCTATGCGCTCGATGAAATTGAGAAAAACCACGAAGCCTTCCAGGAAGAGGGCAAGGTTGTCTGTGGCAATGCCTTCCAAAAGCTGGTGAAGGGAGGGTAAGGCGGGCCCTTCTGTAGGTTGAGCCCACAAAAAGGGCCCGGAGCGCGGGTCTCCGGACCAATTCTTGTTCTGGGATGATGTCAGGTCAGCTTTTAAGCGGCGCGGGACGCCCGCAGATCGCTCAGGAACCGGTCCACCTCGTTGTTGAGTTGCTCGGACTGTTGCGACAGCTCTCCGGCGGCACCGAGGACTTCTTGTGCCGATTGTCCGGTCTCGCTGGCGTCTTGGGAGACGTCCTGCAAGGTCGAGGTGACCGAGCTGGTGCCTTCCGCAGCCTCTTGCACGTTCCGGGCAATCTCTTGGGTTGCCGCCCCTTGCTCCTCAATCGCCGAAGCAATGGCGGAGGCAATCTCGCTGATCGAGCCAATGGTCCGGCCAATGCCTTGGATCGCGTTCACCGCCGCCTTGGTTGCGGTTTGGACTTCCCCGATCTGGTTGGAGATTTCATCCGTCGCCCGGGCGGTCTGATTGGCCAAGCTCTTCACTTCGCTGGCAACCACCGCAAAGCCCTTGCCTGCTTCCCCAGCACGGGCGGCTTCAATGGTGGCGTTCAGGGCCAGCAGATTGGTCTGGCTGGCAATGTCATTGATCAGCTTGACGACCTCACCAATCTTATCTGCTGCGGAGACCAAGCCATTGACCAAGCCATCGGCCCGCTGGGCTTCTTCCACCGCAGAATGGGAGATTTCCGTGCTGTCATGGACTTGACGGCTGATCTCGGCGATGGAAGCACTGAGTTCTTCCGAGGCCGAGGCGACGGTTTGCACATTGTGCAAAGCATGGTCAGCGGCCTGGGCCACCGACGTCACCCGGTCCGTGGTGGAATTGGCGGTCGAGGACATTGATCCGGCAGTGGCTTGCAATTCGGTCGCCGCTCCGGCAACCACATTGGCCAAGCTCTTCACCGATTCCTCAAAGGCGTTGGCGTCTTCCAGCAGGCGCCGGTCCTGATCTTCGCGCATGGCACAGTTATAGGCCGTGATGGCAAAGTCCGCGTCCAGGAACACCGCTTTGGTGATCGCAGCTTGCAGTGCGACGGCTTTTTCCGGTTGCTTGCGCAGCTGGCTAACCAGGATTGCGTTGATCTTGTTCAGAACATAGCAATAGCTGGCCAGATACCACCGCGGCTCAACACCGACGTCGAAATGGATTCGTCCGATCTTATCGACGCTGCGGCAATATTCTTCGGTGTAGTTGCCCGCCAGCACATATTTGGTCCAGTGCCGCTTCTGCATTTCCCGGGCATGGCGCATGGACTCCGGACCCTTGAAGATCTGGCTGACATTGGGCTTGCTGCCAATGTAGTTGTAGAACGCTTCCAGAACTTCATCCAAATGCGGGTTTAGGATCCGCAAGGCTTCGGTCAAAAGCCCAATGCATTGATCGTCCAGTTGGAGAAAACGCAGACGGTTCTCCAGTTGAAAGTCGGTGCTCATCATGTTCCCCCAGTCCAAGCAATCGTTTCAGGCCTGCCTTGGTGTTCCAAGGTTGGCTTTTTTAATTTCAAAAAAGCCGAGTTTTTTCCTTCCCCTCAAAAAAACCGGCTCGAATACTGTAAAGTACCCAGCAACAGCCGTCACTGAAGCGAGAACCCACGGGTGCATGACGAGTAGGCATGCAGCCTTTTTAGGGTAGGTTTCTTTTGCCTCGGACAAATCTGAAACAGGTCACCCATCGAAAGAGGGACTCGGTCTTGTTCAAACGGATGGTCATTTCAATCGATGAATAGAAATTAGCTTACCTTTTTTTTTACAGAAGATCCGCATTAAACATGTGGATAGCTTATTCAATTAATTGACGTATATCCTTTTGGTCTATTCGCAACTGTTTGGGGAAGGCCATTTTTGACCTTCAGTCAAGCGAACAGGAAACCCCCTTGCAGTTCACCCCTTGCGTTTTTTATCAAGGCTGTGGGATAACCCGCGTTCCGTCGGGCAGGCGGGCGTGGTGGAATTGGTAGACACGCCAGATTTAGGTTCTGGTGGCGAAAGCCGTGGGGGTTCAAGTCCCTCCGCCCGCACCAGCGCCCAGGCCCCCGATCTTCCGCAGCATACAGCCATTTTGGATGAGCCGGATGTGGATGGGTGCCATGGATCCGATGGCCCAATGCCCGCCGGTTCGGCGCCCCCCGCTACGAACCCATCCAGACACTATTAGAGTAGCAACAGAGACACCACCATGCAGGTTACCGAAACCCTCTCAGAAACTCTTCTCCGTGAATATAAGGTCGTGGTGTCCGCCGACGACATTGAAGCCCGCACGGTCGAACGGCTGGAAGAACTGAAAACTCAGATCAAGATCCCCGGTTTTCGCCCCGGCAAGGTGCCGATGAGCATCCTGCGCAAGCGGTTCGGTCAGAATGTCATGGGCGAAGTGCTCGACAAGACGGTTCAAGACGTCGTCAAGGATGTGGTGGAGCAGAATGAGCTCCGTCCGGCTCTGCAGCCCGACATCGATATCTCCTCCTATGATATTGGCAAGGATCTGGAGATCGACCTGAAGATCGAGCTGCTGCCCGAACTGGACATCCCTGATTTCTCTGAATTGGAGCTGGAGCGCGAAGTTGCCGAGGTGACCGATGAGAAGGTCGATGAGGGGCTGACCCATTTGGCCAGCCATCGCAAATCGACCAAGCCGGTCGAGCCAGCGCGCCCGGCCCAATCCGGCGATACGGTGGTTTTGGACTTCCTGGGCAAGGTTGACGGCGAAGCCTTTGAAGGCGGGGCCGCCGAAGCCTACAAGCTGGAACTGGGCTCTGGATCCTTCATTCCCGGTTTTGAAGAGCAGTTGATCGGGACCGAAATTGGCACCGAGATTGACGTTAAGGTCACGTTCCCGGAAGCCTATGGGGCCGAAAACCTGGCCGGCAAGGACGCGGTGTTCGAATGTAAGATCCACGAAATCCATGAATCCGTTGAAGCGGTGCTGGATGACGAGCTGGCCAAATCCTTCGGCAAAGAAACCTTGGATGAGCTCAAAGAGGCCCTGCGCGAAGATTTGGGTCGGCAATATGAGGAACTGTCCAAGGGCCG
The DNA here is from genome assembly GCA_049604415.1 of Rhodospirillaceae bacterium. Lineage (GTDB taxonomy): Bacteria > Pseudomonadota > Alphaproteobacteria > Rhodospirillales > Rhodospirillaceae > JBMYTN01. The sequence continues at coordinate 38,445 of JBMYTN010000005.1, forward strand.
CATGAAGCGGGTGGTTCTGGATGCTCTGTCGGAAAAATATGAGTTCGACGTTCCCAAGGGTCTGGTTGACCAGGAGTTCAAAGGCATCTGGAAACAGATCGAAGAGGCCAAGGAAAACAACCAGCTTGATCCCTCTGACGTTGGAAAATCCGACGAAGAGTTGACCACCGAATATACCGGGATCGCGGAACGCCGTGTGCGTCTGGGTCTGTTGCTTGCTGAAGTGGGCCGCACCCAGGATATCAAAGTGACCGAGGAAGATGTCGGCAAGGCCATGGTCGCCGAAGCCCGGCGTTACCCGGGTCAGGAACAAGCGGTCTTTGAATATTATCGCAACAACAAAGAAGCTCTGGAAAGCCTGCGCGCGCCGGTGTTCGAGGAAAAGGTCATCGACTATATTGTCGAGCTGGCCAAGGTCACCGACAAGACCATCTCGGCGGAAGAGCTGATGAAAGATCCGGACGCTCATGATCACGACCATGATCACGACCACGATCATGACCACGACCACGACCATAAAGACTAGGGCGCTAGGTCTGGGATCGGGCGTCTAACGCCGGATTGTCCCATCAGATTTCGGAAAACCCGGCTGTTCTCGCCAGAGAAGCCGGGTTTTTTTTGTGCTCTTCTGCCTTTGCACTCAGAACGCCTCTGGACAAGGGCGAGAAGGCCGCCCTACCTTGGGGGAGTGGATGGTTCCATCCGCATCCCTCCCTCGCCGCTGATCCCGGATCTAATTGCCTTCCTTCACCGGGGTCTTGGGCCGAACCGGGTTTCTCCCGGCTTCTTGTTTTCGGCTTTCTCCTTATCCGTCCTAGTCGAGGAATTTCCGCGCCATGCATGACCGTGATCCCTTGGAGGTCTACGCCAACAGCCTGGTTCCGATGGTGGTCGAAACCACCAACCGGGGTGAGCGTGCCTATGACATCTATTCGCGCCTGTTGAAGGAGCGCATCATTTTTCTGACCGGGCAGGTGCACGATGGCGTGGCCAGCTTGATCTGCGCCCAGCTGCTGTTCCTGGAATCGGAAAACCCGAGCAAGGACATTTCCTTCTACATCAACTCCCCGGGCGGTGTGGTCACCAGCGGACTGGCGATCTACGACACCATGCAATACATCCGCAGCCCGGTCTCCACCGTATGCATTGGGCAAGCGGCCTCCATGGGCTCCCTGCTGCTCTGTGCCGGGGAAAAAGATAAGCGCTATGCTCTGACAAATGCGCGGATCATGATCCACCAGCCGTCGGGCGGGTTCCAGGGCCAGGCTTCGGATATTGAGATCCATGCCCGGGAAATCCTGTCCTTGCGCCAGCGCCTGAACCAAATCTATGTCGATCATACCGGCAAAGAGATCGAAGAAATCGAAAAGTCGATGGATCGGGATAACTTCATGACCGCCGAACAGGCCAAGGACTTCGGGTTGGTCGATCAGGTGGTTCTTACCCGCCCTGGAGGCGACTCCGAAGGCGAGTCTGAGGCCGATACTGCCTCTGAATAAGGTTTTTGGTGGCTCGGCAGCGTGTTTGTCGAGCCACTTGTTTCCCTTCGCTACGGACCAGTGCCGAGCAAATACCCCAGTTAGCACATTGGGTATGTCAACAGGGAAGCGTTTCTGGTCATTCCAAGGGTTTTGATTGCAAATCAATATCTTGGGGGTGGGCCGTTTAGTAGGATCATCCTGTTGAGGTGATCAAAAACGAAACAGTCTGCTGGTTTCGCAGGCAGTTTTGTCCGGTGTCGTCCTGGTTTGGTTGTGGCGTTCCAGTGTTTTTGCACCGTTGGTTTAGGGTGCGATGGATGGGGCCTCACTCTTTTGTCATTGTCTCTGGCTTTCCGGTGCGGCTAACATATTTCTAGAGGTTCCGGCTTTTCCGGTTCAGACCCTTTGATCTCTAAGGGGCAGAGCGGCGGAAAAGCTGGGTACCGAGGTCCCGGTTTTCCTGGAACAGATTTCCCCCGGAAACAGGAACCGACGCAATTGAGGGAGTGGTGGTATCATGTCGAAGTCCTCGGGCGGTGATTCAAAGAACACCCTCTACTGTTCTTTCTGCGGGAAGAGCCAGCATGAGGTCCGTAAACTCATCGCCGGACCGACGGTGTTCATTTGCGACGAATGCGTCGAGCTGTGCATGGACATCATCCGGGAGGAGCACAAATCCAATTTGGTGAAGTCCCGAGACGGCGTGCCGTCGCCGAAGGACATCATGGCGGTGCTCGACGATTATGTGATCGGCCAGCCCTATGCCAAGCGGGTGCTCTCGGTCGCGGTGCACAACCACTATAAGCGTCTCTCCCATCCGGCCAAAAATGGCGATGTGGAATTGGCCAAGTCCAACATTTTGCTGATGGGCCCGACCGGTTGCGGCAAAACCTTGTTGGCCCAAACCCTGGCCCGCATCCTTGACGTGCCCTTCACCATGGCGGACGCCACGACCCTGACCGAAGCCGGCTATGTCGGCGAGGACGTGGAAAATATCATTCTGAAGCTGCTGCAGGCCTCAGATTACAATGTCGAGCGCGCCCAGCGCGGCATCGTCTATATCGACGAAATCGACAAGATCTCTCGCAAGTCCGACAATCCCTCCATCACCCGGGATGTGTCCGGCGAAGGGGTTCAGCAGGCCTTGCTGAAGATCATGGAAGGCACTGTTGCCTCCGTGCCGCCCCAAGGCGGTCGCAAGCATCCGCAACAAGAATTCCTGCAAGTCGACACCACCAACATTCTGTTCATTTGTGGTGGGGCGTTTGCCGGTCTGGATAAGATCATCAGCAATCGCGGCAAGGGCACATCCATCGGTTTTGGTGCCGATGTGCGCGATCCGGAAGAGCGTCGCACCGGTGAAGTCCTGCGCGAGGTGGAACCGGAAGATCTGCTGAAATATGGCCTGATCCCGGAATTCGTCGGCCGCTTGCCGGTCTTGGCGACCCTGGAAGATTTGGACGAAGATGCGTTGATCGACATTCTGACCTCGCCGAAGAACGCGCTGGTCAAGCAGTATCAACGCCTGTTCGAAATGGAAAACTCCAGCCTGACCTTCAACGAAGATGCCCTGCGGGCCATTGCCCAAAAGGCCATTGCGCGGAAGACCGGGGCTCGGGGCCTGCGTTCGATCATGGAAGGCATCCTGCTGGACACCATGTACGACCTGCCGGGAACCTCCGGCATTGAGGAAGTGGTGGTCAATAAGGAGGTCGTCGAAGGCCGTGCCTCGCCGCTCTATATCTATTCCGAGCAACATGAAGCGGCTGAAGCCAAAGACAGCGCCTAAGCCGTTCCAATCGTTTCCTTTAAATGCATGCTTCGCACGGCGTGGTGCCCCTTGGCACCCGTCGATGCGGAATATATTGGGGTCGATGAGGGTCTAGACCGCAAGATCTAGATATATCTTCCGATAGACCGGCTCTTGATCCGGGTCCGGTTTTCCCCCAAGTTTGTCTGTGGCCCGTTATAGAAGGGTAGGGATCGACGCCGGAATTGTCCAAAGCCCGGGGTGATCGCCACCTCAAAATCCCTTCGACGCAACGGACCAAACCGGTTCTCGGTTAAAGGGGTTGCCGTCCGCACAATACAGGAGGCTTCCCACTCCCGGTTACCGGCTGCCTTCTGATCGCGCCAAGCCCGGGCGGTCGGAAAACCGATGAAAGGATTTGCCGTGACATCCGGTACGCTCCAAAACTTCCCCGTCCTGCCTCTGCGGGACATCGTCGTCTTCCCCCACATGATCGTGCCCCTGTTTGTTGGCCGGGAAAAATCGGTCAAGGCGCTGGAAGATGTGATGAACAATGACAAGCAGATCCTGCTTGTTGCCCAGAAGAATGCGTCGCAAGACGATCCTGGGGCCGAGGACATGTTCACGGTCGGCACCGTCAGCACGGTGCTCCAATTGCTCCGCCTGCCCGACAACACCGTGAAGGTGCTGGTCGAGGGCGGTCAACGCGCCCGCATCACCGACTTTAAAGACAATCCGGAGTTCTTCGAGGCCGAAGCCGAGGTGCTGCCGGAAGAAACCGGAGAGATCCAGGAGCTGGAGGCGCTGTCTCGCTCCGTAGTGTCGCAGTTTGAACAATATATCAAGCTGAACAAAAAGATCCCGCCAGAGGTGCTGGTCTCGATCAACCAAATCGAAGACCCGGCCAAATTGGCCGATACCGTGGCCTCCCATCTGGTGTTGAAGATCCCCGATAAGCAGGAGCTTTTGGAGCTCGGCACCGTCGGGGAGCGGCTGGAGCGCGTGTTCTCCCACATGGAGAATGAAATCGGCGTCCTCCAAGTGGAGAAAAAGATCCGCAGCCGGGTCAAGCGCCAGATGGAGAAGACCCAGCGCGAATATTATTTGAACGAGCAGCTGAAGGCGATCCAGAAGGAGCTGGGCGAGGGCGAAGATGGCCGCGACGAGCTTCAAGAACTCGAAGAAAAAATCGCCGAGGTCAAGCTGTCGAAAGAGGCCCGGGAAAAGGCGGTGGCGGAGCTGAAGAAGCTCAAAAACATGTCGCCTATGTCCGCCGAGGCCACCGTGGTGCGCAACTATCTGGATTGGATGCTCGGCATTCCCTGGAAAAAGCGCACCCGGACCCGCAAGGACCTTAAGGCAGCAGAAAAGATCCTCAACCAGGACCATTACGCCCTGCACAAGGTCAAAGAGCGGATCTTGGAATATCTCGCGGTTCAACTGCGCACCGATAAGCTGAAAGGCCCGATCCTGTGCTTGGTGGGTCCTCCGGGGGTCGGGAAAACCTCCCTGGGCAAATCCATTGCCCGCTCTACGGGCCGGAATTTTGTCCGGGTGTCCCTTGGCGGGGTGCGCGATGAGTCTGAAATTCGCGGCCACCGGCGGACCTATATCGGCTCCATGCCTGGCAAGGTGATCCAGGGCATGCGTAAGGCGAAATCCTCCAACCCGTTCTTCCTGCTTGATGAGATCGACAAGCTGGGCGCGGATTGGCGTGGGGATCCGTCTTCAGCGTTGCTGGAAGTGCTGGATCCGGAACAGAACAACGCCTTCAACGACCATTATCTGGAGGTCGATTACGACCTGTCCGATGTGATGTTCGTGACCACGGCCAACTCCCTGCGCATGCCGCAGCCGCTGTTGGACCGCATGGAGATCATCCGGCTGTCGGGCTACACCGAAGATGAAAAGGTCGAAATCGCCAAACGGCATTTGATCAACAAGCAGATCAAGGCCAATGGTCTGCGCAAGGGCGAGTGGTCGATCTCCGACGAGGCGTTGCGCGATCTGATCCGCTACTACACCCGCGAGGCTGGGGTGCGGAATCTGGAGCGCGAGTTGGCCAATCTGGCCCGGAAAGCGACCAAAGAGATCTTGTTGGGCAAGGGCGGGCGCACGCGCGTTCAGGTCACCACCAAGACCTTGGGCAAATATGCCGGGGTGCGGAAATTCCGCTATGGCGAGGCCGAACGGGAAGACCTGCTGGGTGTCACCACAGGCTTGGCGTGGACTGAAGTCGGCGGCGAGTTGCTATCCATCGAAGCGGTGATCATGCCCGGCAAGGGCGTTGCCACCCTGACCGGTCAGCTCGGCGATGTGATGAAAGAGTCCGTCCAGGCGGCGCGCTCCTTCGTCCGCTCTAAGTCGATCCAGTTTGGCATCACCCCACCGGCCTTCGAGAAGAAGGACATCCACGTCCACGTGCCTGAAGGCGCGACGCCAAAGGATGGCCCGTCTGCCGGTGTCGCCATGTGCACCTCCATTGTCTCGGCCATGACCGGGATCCCGGTGCGCAAGGACATCGCCATGACCGGCGAGATCACCTTGCGTGGACGGGTCCTGCCCATTGGTGGCCTGAAGGAAAAACTGCTGGCCGCGCTGCGGGGCGGAATCACCACAGTGTTGATCCCGAAGGACAATGAGAAGGATCTGGCGGAAATCCCGGACAATGTGAAAAAGGGCCTGACCATCATCCCGGTTTCCGATGCGGAAACCGTATTGAAGCATGCCCTGGTGCGGGAATTGACACCGATTGAATGGACCGAAGAGGAAGACGCGGTCCCCGTCGCAGCCGCTGAAGAGGATGGGGCGGTCGATCCGCTGGTGACCCACTAAGGCAATCCATCACCTGATAATCATACCACCTTTCGGTTGTGGTGTGAGACAAGGCCAGGGAGTGATCCCTGGCCTTGCTTTTTGCCTTTGGAGTCTCCCGACAAGGAAGTCAGGGGATGGTAAATCTTAAGACGCAACCGCAACAAATATCCGAAAACCTGCATTATTTGCGTTATGTCTTTGAGAGACCCCTCTTATATTTCGCCATGAGGCTTCCCAAATCTGAGCGAGCAGAGGCTTTAGGCTCTGAAAGACGCAGTTTTCTGGGGTTTTGGAGGCCGTGCGGTTGACGCGGTTTCACTTGTCGTTCTAAAGTCTTGGCCTTCCAATCATTCGGTTGGCCTGCCTGACGCCAGTTCCAATCTTCCACCCCCGGTGTATTTCTTACGGAGAGGATCAAAACGTGAATAAGAATGATCTGATTGCCGCCGTTGCGGAAAGCAGTGGTTTGTCGAAAACAGATGCGACCAAGGCGGTAGACGGCGTTTTTGCCGCGATCACGGATGCGTTGAAGGCGGGTGAGGAAGTCCGTTTGGTTGGCTTCGGGACGTTTGCCGTTTCCGAGCGTGCCGCTTCCGAAGGCCGCAACCCGCGCACCGGTGAAAAGATCACCATTGCGGCGTCCAAGCAGCCGAAATTCAAGGCTGGCAAGGGCCTGAAGGACGCGGTGAACTAATCCTACCGGATCCGGCCCCGCAAAGCGGTCTTTGGACCCGGCGGGGCTGCCATAAAGAGCGGGTCATGGGGAACGGCCAAACGGCCAAGCAACCCCGACAATGGCTCGCTCTTGTGGTTTCTGCGGAATTTCAAAGACATCGGCTGTTTTGATTGCCGATGGGGACAATAAACTGTTGGAAATGGGCGGTTAGCTCAGCTGGGAGAGCAACTGGTTTACACCCAGTAGGTCGGCGGTTCGAACCCGTCACCGCCCACCACCCGCCGACCGGCGGGGCGGTTTAGTTGGTTACCTTTAGAGATTGGCGTTTCTGAGACTTTGTCCCTGCAATGGGGTGGACATGACCAATCCCAATTTCACTTAGTTAGTTCCGGAGCGTCTTTAACGCGGTAACCACGGCTTCCGTAAAGGCCTGGGTTCCGCTTTGTCCTCCCAAATCGCGAGTCCGTTGGTTCGGATCAGACAGCACCGACTCTAGTGCCGCATCAATGCCGCTGGCCGCTTGGCTGAGGGCTTCGCTTTGGTGCTTGCGTCCCATCCAGTCCAACAGCATGGCCGCAGAGCCTATCAAGGATGTTGGATTGGCCAGATCCTGCCCGGCAATGTCCGGAGCCGATCCATGCTGGGCTTGGGCCATGGCCCGTTCCTCCCCAGCATTTAACGACGCCGCCAGCCCGAGGCTGCCCGACAGCTCTGAAGCAAGGTCAGACAGAATATCGCCGAACATATTGGTGGTGATGATCACATCATGGCGGTCGGGTGCCTTGACCAAATGGGCACACATGGCATCCACCAACTGCTCCTGATAGTCGACCTCCGGGTTCTGGGCCGCAAATTGGCGGCAGCAGTCCAGGAACAGGCCACAGCTGGTGCGCATCACATTGGCCTTGTGCACCGCCGTAACCCGACCGGTGCGCGCTTTTGCAAGCCGGAAGCCCTCGGCGGCGATCCGCATGCAGGCCTGGCGGGTGATGCGGCGAAAGGCCAGGGCGACATCGTCTGTGACCAGGATCTCGCCGGGCCCTTGGGCCAGATTGCGGTCGGCATAAAAACCCTCGGTATTCTCCCGCACCACCACCAAATCCAGCGGGATGCCTGCCTTTGGCGGAATCCCCGCCCGACTAAGGGCCGGGCGGATATTGGCATAAAGGTCCAGGCGCTTCCGCAGCTCACCGGAAGGGTTCAAACCACCCTCGGTCCGGGGAGGATAGGCATTGTGGGACACCGGCCCCAACACAATGCCATCGCATTGTTCGATTTGGGCAAAAGCCGTATCTGGAAAGGTCGAGCCATGGGCCTGAAGGGCAGCAAAACCGATATCGATCTGCTGGAAGCTCAGTCCCAAGTCATAGACCTCGGACGCGGTCTGGAGAACCTGTTGGGTGGCCGCCGTGATTTCCGGGCCGATGCCATCGCCGGGTAAGAGTGCCAGGGTGGTCATGGGATTGGCTCCTTCTTCTTAGAAGTCGTTGTCGGTTTACTCGTTCGAAGGGCTGTCCGGCCTTCGTTTTCGGCCTTCAATCAGCTTGGCGGCGATGGGAGCCCCGGTGATCACCAGGACAATCCGCACCAGATGGTGCACGATCACATAGCCCAGGTCCGCGCCGACAATGATCGCCAGAATGGTCATTTCCGCCTGACCGCCCGGGGCAAAGGCCAGAAAGCCTTCCAAGGGCGGGGCGAGGCCCAGGGCGGTGACGACTTGGGAGAAAATCGCTGCCAGGATCGCCAGCAGCAGCACATAGGCGACGCCGGACAGCACGTAATGGCGGATCTCTTTGCCGGTGATGCCGACATAATTCACCCCAATGCCCATGCCGATCAGGAATTGCGCGGCCAAAATCGCCTCGGTCGGCGGGCGGCCATGCATGATGTCCGCCAGGGACAACGCGGCGGCCAGGATCATCGGCCCCAGGATGGAGGCACCAAACAATCCAACCCGTTCCGCCACTTTCCAGCCGACAATGGCGGCAAAGGCCATCAGCCCCATTTCGTGGAGCGGCAGATCCTTCGCCGGAACGCCGATGGGATTGTCCAGGCTGGCGTCAAACAACCCAGTGGCAATGAACGGAGCCAAGGTGACGATCAACAACACCCGGGTCGCATGGATCAGGGAGAGGGCGCGGGGATTGCCCCCAGCCTCAGCGCCAAAAATCACCATATCCTGCAGGCCGCCGGGCATGGCGGAGTAATAGGCGGTGGTGAAATCCAGCTTGGCGACCTTGTAGAAATAGGGCACGCCGACCAAGCCAATGATCAAAATATAAAGCGGCACAAAGGCGACCGACAGCGCCATAGCTGGGATTTGTTCCATCAGCGCCGGGGTCACCGTGCCGCCGACCGCCACCCCCAAAATGGTCCGTGCGCCTTTGGAAATCTGGCCCAAGCCCTGCAGTTCGGCTCCGGCCAAGGCGGCAACCAAACAGGCGGCCATGGGACCGAACAGGAAGGGCAGGGGGATACCAAGGACCCAAAACAGCCCGGCCCCCGCTGCCGCCAATCCCACTGTGAAGGCTCTTTGTTTCACGTTTGCCCCCACAGTTTCTGTGCTCAGACCGACAGAGGTCCGTCGCAGACCAGGACACCATCGGGATCGCTATAGAGATATTGGCCCGGTTCGAACAACACCCGGCCAAAGCAGACCGGAATGTCCACAGCGCCGATGCCGTTCTGTTTCGGGCGCGTAAAGCAGGTTCCCAAGGCCTTGACGCCCAGATCGATGTCCGCCAGCTCCGCGCTGTCGCGCACAGCCCCGTTGATCAAAATCCCGGCCCAGCCATTCTTTGACAGGATCCCCGCCTGGATATCGCCGAGCAGGGCGGTCTGCATCGAACCGCCGCCATCAACAACAATGACATCGCCGTTGCCCGGCTCTTGAAACAGGGCCTTGGCCAGCTTGGTGTCCTCCATGGTGACAATGGTCCGGATCTTGCCCTCAAAATGGGTGCGCTTGCCAAAATCGCGGAAAGGCAGATCGCAGCGTCGCACGAGATCGGGGTTGGCATCGGACAGGTCAGGCGTGGCAAAGCTCATGGCCGAGAAATCCTTATTGGTTTTTGGGATCAAGAGGCTGTGGTCCAGACCTCCGGATTGATCATATTCATTGGCTGACCGTCTGCAAAGGCATTGATCTGATTGAAAATATCGGAAAACTGCTTATCGAACTCATCGAGGGTGACAAAACCGATATGCGGCGTGGCGATCAGATTGGGGTGATTGAGCAACGGATCGCTTGGGTCGGTCAGTGGCTCGGCATCAAACACATCAATCGCCGCCATGCCTGGGCGACCGGCCTCCAAAGTCGCCAGCAACGCCCCCGGGGCAATCAACCCAGCCCGGGAGGTGTTGACCAACAGTGAGTCCGGTCCCATCAGCGCCAAATCTTGGGCGGTGATCAGCCCCGTGGTGTTCGGCTTCAGCCTTACATGCAACGACACGATATCGCTTTCGGCAAAAAACGCCTCCCGACTGGTGGCGACGGTGGCCCCGGCTGCCCTGGCACGGTCCCGCCCGGTTTCCGAGGCCCACCAGACCACTTTGACGCCAAAGGCTTCTGCGACGGTGGCGACGGCCCCGGCGATCTGGCCATAGCCATACAGGCCCAGGGTGCGTCCGCGCAGGCTTTTGCCCACCCCCATTTGCCATTGCCCGGCTTTTAGGGAGGCCATTTGCTGCGGGATTTGCCTCATGGCCGCCAGGATCAGGCCCCAGGTCAACTCAGCAGCGGCAAAATTCGGTTTGCCCCCCGCCGGGTTGGGCAGTTTGGTGCACAACAGCACCCCATGCCGGGTGCAGGCGGCCACATCCACATGGGGATGGGCCCCGCGCTGGCTGATCAGTTTGAGGTTGGGCAGGCGGGCCAGCAGCGCGTCGGTAATGGCCGAGCGCTCGCGAAACAGCACCAGCGCCTCGGCCTCTTTGACCCGGTCCGCCAAGACAGCCGGATCACTGACATGGTCGGTCCAGACCGTTACTGCGTGGCCGTCCAGCTTGGCAAAGCAAGGCAGGCCGCGCAAGGTGTCGAGCCAGTCATCGAGTATGTGCACTTTCATCGCGGTTTCTCCCGCTGTTTATTGGCGCCTAATGGGACAGGAGGATCGGGATCGGGATCTCCTTCATCAGTTTTGCGGTGACGCCGCCCAAAAAGTCCTCGCGGAACTTAGAGTGCTCATAGGCCCCCATCACCAGCAAGCTGGGATTTTTCTCCCGGCAATAGCTGAGCAATGTATCGGCGATCGAACCCCGCTGGTCGAGGAATTCATGGCCGATCTTGACCCCATGCCGGGTCAATTGGTCGACCAGTTCCTCGACGGGGCGGGGCAGGGTGTCTTTGCCCACTGTGATCGCGCTGACCCGGTCCGTGGCTTCAAGGATATGCAGACTGTCTGCCAGGGCGCGCGTGGAGGCCCGCCCGCCATCCCAGGCCAGCACCACATGGCTGTGCAGGCTTTCGGGATCATAGGCTTCGGGCACCATCAGGATCGGACGCCCGCTCATCAAGGCAACCCGGTCCGGATGGATCATCACATGGCCATCGGTGTCCTGACCGGTTTGATGGCCAATGATCACAAGATCAAAGGTCCGGGCACAGTCTGACAGCACCGCATCAACCCGGCCTTCCTCATCGAGGAAATGCAGGCGTTCGCCCAAGCCCAGTTCCGGGGCCATGGCCTGGAAATGGTCTCGGATCGATTGCAGAATATCCTCATTGGCTTGGCGGATGATGTTCCGGGCCTGATCCGGGATCCATTTTGACCGGGTGTTGATGGTCTCATGGCGGGAATGGGCCAGGATGGCGGTGACATGGGCCTCCTTCTCCAAGCCCAGTTTGGCCCCGTAGCGCAGGGCGGAGACCGCACTTTGGGTGCCGTTGAAGGCAACCAGAATGTTTTTGATGCTCATTGCTCCGCCTCCGGTCCGGCCCACACCGTGCTGGGGATATAAACCCGGCCATCGGCGATTTTGCGCGCAGTGCGCACCAGCCCTGCGGCCTTAAGGTCAAACCCGTTCGTGCTGTCGTAATCGACCACCACATCGATGATCCCGGTGGGGTGCTCCAATTGGATGGTGGCCGGGCTTGTGGTGGGCCGCTCCAACAATCCATCGGCAATGGTGCCCGGCGTTAAGGCGCAGGAGGAAACGCATTGCGCCCCGGTGACCGCCATGGTCGGATGGGTTTTCCAGGGCATGAAATAGCGCACCGCCAGGGTACCGCCTTCCCGGGCCGGAGCCAGAATGCCGAATTTCGGCGTCACGGACTCCGTTACATCCCCCATGCCCATCCGTTTGCCAGCCTCCAGACGCACCGCCTCCATCCGGGCAAAGAAGTCTTTGTTATCGTTCAGCTCTTCGACGCTTTCATAGCCGGTGACGCCCAGATCGGCGGCCCGCGCTATCACCATCGGCATGGCCACATCCATGCAGGTGACTTCCACCCCATCGATGTCATCCCTCAGGTTCCCGCTGGGCAACAGGGCTCCGGTGGTGGATCCGATGACGTCCAGGAAGGTCAGTTGGATCGCCGCACTGGTGCCAGGGACCCCATCAATGGCGGTGCTGCCGTCAAAATCGAGCGCACCGCCTGGGGTGTTGATGACGGCTTTGACCCGGGCCTTGGTGTTGACGGCCTGGATTTTGACCTCGGTCTGGCCGTCTTTGGCCGGAACCAGGCCCATATCAATCGCCGCCGGACCGACCCCGGCTAAGATATTGCCGCAGGTCGGTTTGAAGTCCACCAAGCCGTCTTCGACCGAAACCTGGGCGAAGAAATAGTCGACATCGGCCCAGGGGTCTTCTGACCGCGACAGCATGGCGACTTTGGTCGTCACCGCATTGCCGCCGCCAATGCCGTCAATGTTCAGCGGATGACCGGATCCAATGGTGGCAACCAGGACTTTGGCCAAAGTGTCTTGATCCTTCGGCAGATCGTCGCGCAGGAAATACGGTCCGCGAGAGGTTCCGCCACGAAACAGGCGATAAGGAATGGCTGTATGTGTCATTTCAGCGGCCACGGTAAATCTACCGCTCCCTGTAAGAGTCCGGGGGGGAAGTCACGATTGAGCAGACCGGCCATCAGGCACATAAAGCCGATGCCCACTGCGGTCAGGATCAAGGTCCGTTGCCAGGAGGCTCCGGCGCGGATCCTGAGGAAGGCGATCAAGAAGCCAACCAGGGCCAGGATGAAGCCCACCACCCAGGTCGCCGCCAGCAAGCTTGCGAACCAGGCGAGTGTCGACCACAGGCCGAAGGTGGCATCCGCATCCTCTCCGGCGACTTCCTTGTCGGCGAAGATTTCATGGCCCTCCGGACGCATGATCATTTGCGCCAGCATGATCAGACAGCAGGTCAACGCGAACCCACCCACCACTAGGGGGATGATTTTGTCGGTCATGTTGAAGTCTGGGATGCTGTTGGCATTGATCAGCGCGGTGACCAGATAGCCGATGATCACAAACAGGAAGATCAACGGGGCGCGCTTCGACCCGGATTGGACATCGCCCTCGGCCTTGATCTTTTTGGCCTGGCGCATGCCCAGAACCACCGAGATCACGGTGATCACGATCAAAACGATCACAATCGGGCTGAAGATGTAGTCCATGCCGTCTTCAAAGCTCTTCCGGAACCGGAAGCTGGCGATCTGAAAGGCTTGGTTGGTGAATTTCTCCACCGGGTTGGACAACACAAAGCCGATCAGGAAGGCCGGTCGGGACCAGTCGAACCGCCGCAGGAAGATGCCGATCAGACCGATGGCGAACAGGGCCAGCAGATCTTCAAAGTTTTGCCCGGATTGGAAGGCGGCAAAACTGATCAGCATGAACAGGAACGGGGCCAGCAAGGTGAAGCGGATGGTGGTCAGCTTGGCGATGCCGCCCGACGAGGCGATGCACAAAATGGTGCCAAACACATTGGCCAGGGCCAGCAACCAGACGATGGCATAGGTGATGTCCAGATTGCTTTTCAGCATGCTGGGTCCGACTTCAATGTCGCCGGAGCCCAGCAAGGCCACTGCGCCAATGAAGATCGCCATGGAGCCGGATCCGGGAATGCCGAACAGCAAGGTCGGCACCAAACCGCCGCCTTCCTTGGCATTGTTGGAGCTTTCCGGGCCAATCACGCCCCGGATTTCACCCTTGCCGAAATTGGACTTGTCCTTGGTGGTTTGGACGGAATGGCCATAGGCAATCCAATCGACCACGGATCCGCCCAGGCCGGGGATGACCCCAACCGTCACGCCAATGACCGAGCAGCGGAAGGACAGCCACTTATTGCGGAACCAGTCCTTCACGCCATCCATCCACCCCGCGCCCAACACAGCCCCTTTGGCGATGGTGCTGTCCTGGCGCAGCAGGGAGACAATTTCCGGAATGGCGAAAATGCCCAAGCCGACGATCACCAGCTTCAGGCCATCGGTCAGATAGGGGATGTCATAGGTCGCCATCCGCAGGCTACCGCCCGCATCGGCCTCGCCAATGGTGCCGACCATGAGCCCCAGACCGGCCGCCGCCAGACCCTTTAGCGGGATCCGCCCGGCCAGCACCGCCACCATGGACAGCCCCAGCACGGTGATCATCAACATTTCCGGCAGGCCAAAGGCGAGCACCAAAGGCCGGGCGATGAGAATGAAGATGGTCAGGAAGGTCGCCCCCATCAGCCCGCCAAACAGCGAGGAGGTGAAGGCAGCCGAAAGCGCCCGGGCCGCCTGGCCTTTGCGGGCCAGGGGAAAGCCATCCAGGACAGTGGCCTGGGAGGCTGAGCTGCCGGGGATCCCCATCAGCACCGAAGCGAAGGTGTCAGAGGTTGGCACCACGGCCAACATACCGATCATCAGGGCGAGGCCAAGCACGGGCTCCATGCCGAACATGAAGGGGAGCAGCAGGGACAGCCCTGCGATGCCGCCCAAGCCGGGGAACACCCCGACGCATAACCCCATGACCACACCGAGGAATAAAAACCCGAGAACGGAGGGCTGGAGAATCAAACCCCAGGCATCACCGAACGCAGGAAGAGCGTCAGCGAAAATCTCCATGGGAGCCGCCTTCCATAAATTTTTGATTTTGGAAAAAAAAGTCCCGCTACCCTCGGATCAGGAGGGATAGCGGGACAGTCACGGGAGACCTAGTTGGAAAGGTCGACGCCGTAGGAGTCCTTCAGCCAAGCGATGACAAAGGCCTTGGCTTCTGCCGGCACGCTGGTGGCTTTGCCCAGCGCTTGTTGCGCGCCTTCTCCGACAAAGACCGGATATTTGCCCACACGGCTGGCGGCGATTTCGGCGAAGTCCGGACGATTTCGGATGGCATCAAAGGCCTTGGTATAGGTGTCGATCACGTCTTGCGGGGTCCCGGCTGGCAGGAAGGCCAGCTTTTGCACCGGGAAGCCGGAGATGAAAAAGGCTTTCCAGGCTTCCCATTGCTCACCGCTGGTTTCACAGCCATCGGTGGCCTCGCAGACTTCCTTAAAGGTCGGGATGTCCGGGAAGGTTGGGTCTCGGACGACATCACCATTGGCATCCAGGGTGCCCCAAGTCATCATCGGCACGGCCTTGCCGGTCTCAACCAGCTCGACGGAGCCCTTCAGATAGGACGAAGAGGTTTGGTAATCGATGGTGGCTTCGCCGCGCTCAAACATCAGGCGACCATCACCCCGGCCCTTAATGCCGAACACCGGTTCCACATTCATCCCCAGCATTTGCCAAGCCAGCAGGGGCACCAGATCCAGGCGGGTTGCGCCTTGGCTGCCGTAAATGAAATTGATGTCTTTTAGATTGTTGGCAGTGCCATCGAATTTGGCACCATCTTCGGCGTTCAAATAAGCCACGCCACCGGTGCCCGAGGCCATGACCGGGTTCCAATCGGTGTATTCGTAGCGGACGCGGGGATCGTCCAACAGATAGGGGAACTGGGTCGAGCCGGAGGTGCCAAACAGCAAGGTGCCCTCGTCATGCTCTTGTTCTTGGAACCAGTTGGCACCCTTGGTGGAGCCGGCACCGGGCATGAACTTCACCACGACGGTGGGGTTGCCCGGCAGTTCTTCCGACAACAGCGGGGCGAAGAAGTTGGCCCATTTGGCGGATCCACCGGTTTCAGAGAACGGGATCACCCATTCAATGGTCTTGCCGCTGAAGTCCACATCAGCCGCCGCAGCGGGGCCAGCGAAAAGGGTGGCAATCGCACCGGCAGCCGTGCCGAGCTTCAGTTTGGACAGTAACATGGTTTCCTCCCAGATAACCGAATTTGCGGTTGGTGTCCCGTTCGACACCTGTTTGCTTGATACCCAACTGGGTTGCTCCCCTTTGGGCTTGGGGAGGACCATGCGCCCCTAACCTTGCGTCAAGCTTGCGGTTCGTCGACAAAATTCGCTTTACCGCCGAAAATTTTCGCCTTTTGTGCGAGAGACCGCCTTGGGGGTTTAATCCCCGGTGGTTTTGACACACCTGTTATGGGACCTTAGCTCTGTGTCATTAATTTGACTTGGGTCTAGGGTTGGGGTCTAAGGCTGGTTTTTTTATCCATCCCCCTGCCATAACCTTAGCTTTGCACTGGATTAATGGTTGGCATGCGATGCGCATCGTTGTTGTAGAAGACAATACGATATTGGCACAGGCCATTGCCTATCGGCTGCGGGATCGGGGCCACTCCGCCGATGTGTTGACCGATGGCGAGGAAGCCGATGCCTTTCTGGCCCAGGAAGGCGCGGATCTGGTTGTGTTGGACATCAACCTGCCTGGCATGAGCGGTCTGAAAATCATTGAAGCCATGCGCCGCCGGGGCAGTGAAACCCCGGTGATCCTGCTCACAGCCCAGACCGGAACCAAGGACAAGGTGACGGGGCTTGACCTCGGTGCCGATGATTATCTGGTCAAACCCTTTGAAATGGATGAGCTGGAAGCGCGGATCAGGGCCTTGTTGCGGCGCAAGAAGCAAGGCTATGGCGCCACCGAGGCCGTTGGAGCTTTGGCGTTCAACCGCACCACCCGCCAGTTCCTCAGCGACAACACCGTGTTGGACCTGCCGCGCAAGGAACTGGCGATCCTGGAATGCCTGGCGGAAAACCGGGGCCGCATCATCTCCAAGAGCCAAATTGTTGATCATGTCTATGGGGTAGGGGCCGAGGTCGATGACACGGTCATTGAGCCTCACATCTCCCGACTCCGTCGGCGAGTCCAGGATTACGGCTTGCGGATCAAGACCGCGCGCGGCCTGGGCTATGTGCTGGAAGTCCTCCCGTGAGGACCAGCTTTCTGTCACTGCGGGGGCGGCTGTTTCATCTGATCCTGTGGCCCTTGGTGCTGATCGCGGTGTTTTTGGCGTTCCTGCGTTATGTGGACGCCAAAAAAACTGCCTCTGACCTGTTTGATCGTTCCTTGCTCTCCGCCGCCTTGGCCATTTCCCGGGATGTGGCTCATTCCGGCGGTGACGTGCTGTCGCGGTCAACCCAAGGCCTGATCAACGATTCTGCGGGTGGCCAAGTCTTTTACCATGTGGCCGGACCCGGCGGGATCTATGTCACCGGCTATGCCTATCCACCCATCGCCGAGGCCCCAAAGCAGCAGGACACCTACAGTCCGGCCTATTTTGAGGCAACCTATCGCGGCGAGCAGGTTCGGGTGCTGCAAGTTTCGGAAATCGGTACCTTCGAGACCCTGGTTGGAGAAACCACCGTTTCGGTGTGGCAGCGCCTTGCGGATCGAGAAGCCTTGGCGTTGCAACTGGCCTTGCGGGCCGTTGTCCTGGTTGGCCTGCTGTTGCTGACCCTGGCCGGAGTAGTTTGGTTCGGCGTGCGGTCCGGTTTGTGGCCGCTGTTGGATCTCCAGGATGCCATTGCCATGCGCTCGCCCCGGGATCTGAAACAGATCCAACGCCCTGTGCCCCATGAAGTGGTGGGCATTGTTCGAACCCTGAACACTTTGTTTGGGCAATTGGAAGACAGCATCGCCGCCCATAAGGCCTTCATCTCCGATGCGGCGCATCAACTCCGCAATCCGGCCAATGCTGTGCAATCCATGGCCGAAGCCATGGTCGATGCGCCCAAGGACACCGACTTGCGCGCACGCGCCCAAGACCTGCTCCAGGCTGCCCGGCAATCAAGCCGTATCGCCGAACAGCTGCTCAGCCTAGACCGTCTGCGTCACGGTCTCGATGCCTCTGACGTTGAAAGTTTTGACCTGGTCGCGGCAACCCGAGAGGTCTGTACCGATGCGGCGGCGCGAATCCTGCGCAATGGCTTGGATTTTGAGTTTGAGGCCCGCAATGAAACTTTGCTGGTGGTGGCTGATCAGATCTCGGTCTGTGAGGCGATTAAGAACCTGATCGACAATGCGGAGAAGCATGGCGGATCTGCTCTGAGCCGGATTTGCGTTGAGATTGGGGCCGATGATCAGGGCATGGCCGTGGTCACGGTGACCGATGACGGTAAGGGGCTGTCGCCCGATGATCAGGAGCGAGCCTTCAGCCGCTTTGGTCAGATAGGACCATCCCAAGGCAGTGGCTTGGGCTTGGCCATTGTCAGTTCCGTGGCGGAGCAGAATGGTGGATCCTTGCGGATCAATGCCTGCGACCAAGGGGCCAGCCTGTCCTTGTCCCTGACGCTGGAAAGGGGGACCTAATACCGTTCCAGCCGCAGGGCGCAGCCGACATAGTCATCGGCCATATCAAGCAGAACATCGACGCTGTTGATGTTACCAGGCCGGGTCACAGTGAGGCCAGGGAACGGGCGTCCGGACCACAAAACCTTCTGGTAGCTGCTGTCAGAGCTTCTCAGGGTAAGGCGGTCGACATCGTTTCTGACGAAGGTGACAACCAGTCCGGACTTGCCAAAGAAGTTAAATTGGCCCGATCCAGCACTGATGCAATCTGCCCAAGCCGGTGCGCTGGCCAAGCCAAGACCGACAACGGCCATGGCGGTGGCTTTTGTGGTTCGCCCTATGAAGCGGCGGAATTGGTTAACTCTGGTGCAATCCATTTTGGGATCAGCGGTCTTTTTTCAGTCCTGTTCCAACCGGTTTTGTGGGCCGAAAAGCCCAAGGCATGCGTCCCATGGGGAACCGAAAAACCCCCGTATTGGTCAATCAGGTTTCTACCTGTTTTCCAACAGAGTGCATGGTGAACAAGCAATGTGGTCTATGCAAGGCAGAGCTTGGGGGATTGGGGCCGCTTTTTGGCCGGAGTCGCAACTTTCTTACGACTCTTAGGCTAGATTAATGGATTGGCCGCCTATCAGCACTTTCATGGATGGATTGGCGAGCCCCTCAGCGGTAGAGCGGAGGGCGGTGGCTTGATCGGAATCGATGAAGACTCGCCGATAACGGCTTGACTCTTATTGGTTTCATGCCGTTCTTCGCCACTATCGGGATAGAGGTGCGTCCCTTCGCGAGGTGCCCCCTTAACGTGAGGGGTTGAATATCCGACCAAGGTACTGCTTGATAGCGCCCTGACACGACGCTCACCGGGGAGAAAAGCAATGCCAAATGTCGTGAGGTCAGCTGTTTTTGTGGTTGCCGTCTTAGGAGTTCTGTCCCCTCTGATCCAGTGACAGGGTCTTAACATCGTGTAATCCGGGAAGGGGGCGAAAGCCCCCTTTTCTTATTTGGTTTTGGTCTTTTTGGCCTCCCCACGGGAGGTTTTTCTCCCTAAATCAACCAAACAGCCTTGAAAAAAATACCGGAACGCTCATGTTCCCGGGGCGTGAAACAAGAGTTCCGCCGGATCAACCGGTAGGAAGTGGAGGAATTCCCATGCAAAAGGGTCAACATGGCAGCTTTGACAGCCAGCCATCGTCCGAGGATTGGATTGCCTGTCTGCGCCTGGCCGGTCTAACCGCCGGTGCGTTGATTGGTGTCGCACTGCTGATCGCTGCCCTCTAAGGGCCGATCCATCCTGTTTTTCTGAACAGACCCATAGTCTGCGATCCCCTCGAAGGGAACGCGGGCCAATCGTCGTGGGCAATTCTTGGGCGCGCTCCGAGTCTCCTTTCCCCTTTCCAGTGCTGCTGTCAAGCCCTGTTCCACCTAGGGTCTTTGCCTGGGGTGTGACCGCGGGATTACCCAGTGGCGACAGGCCGCTGGCGACCTTGACTTGGCCCGGAAGCGTGGGCTAAATCCACGCAGTTCCTAGGGGAGAGTCTGCTGGGGGACCTATCCAAAAGATGTTGAGGCATCTGGTCTTGGATGGGATGGGCAGACGAGATCCCCTGATCAGGCCGACCTAACAGGCCGCTATCAAGACCGGAGCAGGGGTCCATGGATCAGCAATTGCAGCAGATGCTCACGGAATATCTTCCGATCCTGGTGTTTATCGGGATCGCCACTGCGGTTGCCATCATCGCCTTGGCCGCCTCTTTTGTTGTGGCCCAGCAAAAGCCTGATGTGGAAAAAGACAGCGCCTATGAATGCGGCTTTGAGCCGTTCGATGATGCGCGGTCCAAATTCCAAGTTCGGTTCTACCTTGTCGCCATTCTGTTCATTATCTTTGATTTGGAAGTCGCCTTTCTGTTCCCATGGGCTGTGAGCCTGGGAGACATCGGCGTGTTTGGCTTCTGGTCAATGATGGTTTTCCTGACCGTGTTGACGATCGGCTTCATCTACGAATGGAAAAAGGGAGCTCTGGAATGGGAGTGATCACCGACGACGGCATGCGCGGTCTGGCTCCGGTTCCGCCGGGTGCTGACCAGGACGCAATTCTTGGTCAAGTCACCAAGGACCTGTCGGAGAAGGGCTTTGTGCTCGCCAATATGGACAAGGTGGTCAACTGGGCCCGGACCGGATCCCTGTGGCCCATGACCTTTGGCCTCGCCTGCTGCGCTTTGGAAATGATCCAATGCGCCTGCGCGCGCTATGATATGGACCGCTTTGGGGTGGTGTTCCGCCCCAGTCCGCGCCAATCCGATGTCATGATCGTGGCGGGGACTCTGACCAACAAAATGGCCCCGGCCTTACGCAAGGTTTATGACCAGATGGCCGAGCCGCGCTGGGTGATCTCCATGGGCTCCTGTGCCAATGGCGGTGGCTATTATCACTATTCCTATTCAGTGGTGCGCGGATGCGACCGGATTGTCCCGGTGGACGTCTACGTCCCGGGTTGTCCGCCAACCGCTGAAGCATTGCTCTACGGCATTCTGCAATTGCAGAAGAAGATTAACCGGACCGGCACGCTGTACCGCTAAGGCGGCACAGCAACCGGTACGGCGACCCGTTGTCGGTCGGAACCGCCTCCCTAGGGAGGACCCCCTGGTCTCAGGGGAGTGGGGGGCGGCTCCATTAAGACTGGCGGATAAAACCCGAAGATCCCCAGCTGCGCGCACACAGGGCGGCAATCGATCTCGGGACAGGGGTTGAGCGACGAAATCGGTCTGTCGGTTGTGATCCGGCGGGCTTTGAGGGGGCTAGTAAGACTGAGCCTTGGGCACTCCATACAAGGAGTGGCCGGGCATGGTCCCACTAGCGATGCGGGGGAAACCGATGACGACGGACGCCGAAGAACGGATCGAAGGCCTGCGCGACCTTGCTGCGCATTTAGAGGTCGCGTTGCCGCAACACGTGATCTCCACCCGTCTGGAACGCGACGAGCTGGAAATCCTGATCAACCGCCCAAGCGTGGTCACGGTGATGACCTTCTTGCGCGATGATTCGAACTGCCTGTTCAAGCAGTTGACGGACCTTTGCGGCGTTGATTGGCCGGAGCGGGAAGAGCGCTTCGATGTGGTCTACCATCTGCTGTCTCACCGCCATAACCAGCGTATTCGGGTCAAACTGCACACCAGCGAAGAGGAAGCGGTGCCCTCGGTGACTGGAGTGTTCGCCGCCGCCGGTTGGTTCGAGCGCGAAACCTGGGACATGTACGGCATCTTCTTTGCCGGGCATCCGGATCTGCGCCGGATCCTGTCCGACTATGGCTTTGAAGGCTTCCCGCTGCGTAAGGACTTCCCGCTGACCGGCTATAAAGAGCTGCGCTATGACGAAGAGCAAAAGCGCGTGGTCTACGAGCCCGTGAAGCTGCCCCAGGACTTCCGGACATTTGACTTCCTAAGCCCGTGGGAAGGCATGGATCGCCAGATTGCCCGGGTGCTGCCCGGGGACGAGAAGGCGGAGGGGAACGCTTAAGATGGCCCAGACCGACATCAAATCCTACACCATGAATTTTGGTCCGCAGCACCCGGCGGCCCATGGCGTGTTGCGTCTGGTGCTGGAGCTGTCCGGCGAGATCGTTGAGCGTGCCGACCCCCATATCGGCTTGCTGCATCGGGGCTCGGAAAAGCTGATCGAGCACAAGACCTATAATCAGGCGATCCCGTATTTCGACCGGATGGAATATGCCTGCCCGCTCAATCAGGAACATGCCTATGTCATGGCGATTGAGAACCTGCTTGGCATTGAGGTGCCGCCCCGGGGGCAGTATTTGCGGACCCTGTTCAACGAGGTCACCCGCCTGCTGAACCACGTGATGAACACCACCTCGATGGCTTTGGACATCGGGGCGATGACCCCGCTGCTCTATGGCTTCGAAGAGCGGGAATATATGCTGGAATATTATGAGCGGGCGTCCGGTGCGCGGATGCACGCCAATTGGTTCCGCCCCGGTGGTGTGGCCCGGGACGTGCCCCAAGACCTACTCGACGATATCTACCAGTTCACCCATCGCTTCCTGAAATATCTCGACGATGTGGAAACCCTGCTCGACGAGAACCGCATTTTCAAACAGCGGACGGTAGATATCGGCAAGGTCTCGGTTGACGATGCCCTGAATTGGGGCTTCACCGGTCCGGTGCTGCGCGCCTGCGGTGTGCCCTGGGATCTGCGCAAATCCCAGCCCTATGATTGCTATTCCGAGCTGGATTTTGACATCCCGACCGGCAGCAATGGCGATTGCTATGACCGCTATCTGGTGCGCATGGCCGAGCAGCGCGAAAGCGTGAAGATCATCCGCCAATGCATTGAAAAAATGCCCAGCGGCCCGGCCAAGACCCCGGACAATAAGGTCACGCCGCCAAGCCGGGCGGAGATGAAAAACTCCATGGAAGCCCTGATCCACCACTTCAAGCTCTATACCGAGGGCTACAAGGTGCCGCAGGGCGAGACCTATGCGGCGGTGGAAGCGGCCAGCGGCGAGTTTGGCGTTTACCTGGTGTCCGATGGCACCAACAAGCCCTATCGCTGCAAGGTCCGCAGCCCCTGCTATGTGCATTTGCAAGGGCTCGATCTGTTGAGCAAAGGCCATATGCTGGCCGATGTGGTGGCCAATATCGGCTCCATTGACATTGTGTTTGGGGAGATCGACCGATGAGCGGCGGCGACACTGGGGCTCCCGTGCAACAGCCGGACAGCTTTTCCTTCACGGAAAGCAATCTGGCCGAAGTGCAGAAAATCATTGCCAAATATCCGGAAGGCCGCACCCGCAGCGCGGTGATGCCGATGCTCGATCTGGCCCAGCGCCAGGAGGGTTGGGTATCCCAGCCTGCCATCGAGGAAATCGCCCGGATTGCCGGTGTGGCCCCGATGCGGGTGCTGGAGGTCGCGACCTTCTACACCATGTATCGCCTGAAGCCGGTTGGCACCCATTTCATCGAAGTCTGCACCAATCTGCCCTGCTGGCTGCGCGGGTCGGATGATGTGGTCCGTGCCGCGAAAGATGTGTTCGGTGTCGATATTGGCGGCACATCCGAAGACGGTAAGGCCACAGTGGCTGAGGCGGAATGCCTCGGCGCTTGTGTCAACGCGCCGATGTGTCAGATCGGCGATCACTATTACGAAGATCTGACCTATGAGAACGCCAAGGCCCTGTTCGAGACCTTAAAGGCTGGGGGCACGCCGAAACCGGGACCGCAGAATTCCCGCACCAGTTCCGAGCCCGAGGGCGGACCGACCACCTTGACCGACGTTCCGCCCCACGTTCCGTATCAGCCGCAGGCGGCACCGGCCGCCGATGCGACCGAAGGAGCCTGACATGTTGCATGACAAGGACCGGATTTTTACCAATCTGTACGGCCTCCAGGACCCGTTTTTGAAGGGTGCCCTGGCCCGGGGCGATTGGGACAACACCAAAGCGCTGCTGGCCATGGGCCGCGATTGGATCATCGACCAGGTCAAGACCTCCGGCCTGCGCGGTCGGGGTGGGGCAGGCTTCCCCACCGGCATGAAATGGTCCTTTATGCCCAAGGAAGTTGGCGAGCGGCCGCATTACTTGGTCATCAACGCCGATGAAGGCGAGCCCGGCACCTGTAAAGACCGGGATATGATGCGCCATGACCCCCACAAGCTGCTCGAAGGCTGCTTGCTGGCCGGTTTCGCCATGCAGGCCCATGCGGCCTATATCTACATCCGGGGTGAGTTCCACCAGGAAGGCAATGCCCTGGAGCGGGCCATTGAGGAAGCCCGCGAGGCTGGCCTTTTGGGTCCCGATGCCTGTGGGTCTGGTTGGGCCTTCGAGATCTATGTCCATCGCGGGGCCGGGGCCTATATCTGCGGCGAAGAAACTGCGCTGATCCAATCCCTGGAAGGCAAAAAGGGCCAACCGCGCCTGAAGCCGCCGTTCCCGGCAGGCGTTGGCGTCTGGGGCTGCCCGACCACGGTGAACAATGTGGAAAGCATCGCGGTGGTGCCGACCATTTTGCGTCGGGGCGGGGCCTGGTTTGGCGCGCTGGGTCGGGAAAAGAACACCGGCACCAAGGTGTTCTGCATTTCCGGCCATGTGAACAATCCCTGCAATGTCGAAGAAGAGATGGGGATCCCGCTGAAGGACCTGATCGAAAAGCATGCCGGGGGCGTGCGGGGCGGTTGGGACAATCTGCTGGCGGTCATCCCGGGCGGGGCCTCTGTGCCGCTGCTGCCCAAGGACATCTGCGACACGGTGCTGATGGATTTTGACAGCCTGCGGGAGGTCAAATCCGGTCTGGGCACCGCAGCGGTCATGGTGATGGACAAATCCACCGATGTGGTGAAGGCCATCACCCGGCTGTCCCGGTTCTACACCCATGAAAGCTGTGGCCAATGCACGCCTTGTCGCGAAGGCACCGGCTGGCTGTGGCGGGTCATGGACCGTCTGGTGACCGGCGATGCCCATGTCGAGGAAATCGATGTGCTGGAGCAGGTCACCCGCCAGATCGAGGGCCACACCATCTGCGCGCTTGGCGATGCAGCGGCTTGGCCGGTCCAAGGCCTGATCCGGCATTTCCGGCCCGAGCTGGAACGGCGGATCCTAGAAAAGCAAGGTGTCGCCCATCCGGCGGCGGCTGAGTAAACGGGGAGCGGAGAGCCCAATGCCCAAGCTGACGATTGATGGCATCGAGGTTGAGGTTCCGGCCGGGACGACGATCCTGCAGGCCGCCGAAACCCTCGGGATCGAAATTCCCCGGTTCTGCTATCACGAGCGGTTGTCCATCGCCGGGAACTGCCGGATGTGTCTGGTCGAGGTCAAGCCCGGACCGCCGAAACCGGCTGCCTCCTGCGCCATGCCGGTGGCCGAGGGCATGGATGTCAAAACCAACTCCGAGCTGGCCATTAAGGCCCGCAAAGGGGTGATGGAATTTCTGCTGATCAATCACCCGCTGGATTGCCCGATTTGCGACCAGGGCGGGGAATGTGACCTGCAAGATCAGGCCATGACCTTCGGCAATGACAAGTCGCGCTTTGGTGAACATAAGCGGGCGGTGCGGGAAAAATATTTGGGTCCCTTGGTGAAAACCGCCATGACCCGCTGCATTCACTGCACCCGCTGTGTCCGCTTCTCGACCGAGGTCGCCGGGGTCCAGGAAATGGGCATGATCGGGCGCGGCGAGCATGCGGAAATCACCAGCTATATCGAAAGCGCTTTGACCAGCGAGCTGTCGGGCTGTGTGGTTGATCTTTGCCCGGTCGGGGCGCTGACCAGCGGTCCCTATGCGTTTAATGCCCGGCCTTGGGAGCTGAAGAAGACCGAAAGCATCGATGTGCTCGATGCGGTCGGCTCCAATGTGCGCTTGGACGCGCGCTCCGGCCAGGTGATGCGGGCTCTGCCGCGCAACAATGATGCGGTGAACGAAGAATGGCTCGGCGATAAGAGCCGCCATGCGGTGGACGGCTTGGTGCATCAGCGCCTCGACAGTCCGATGATCCGCCGCGACGGTGCGTTGGTGGCGGTGTCGTGGCCCGAGGCCCTGCAGACGGTCGCAGCGCAACTGACCGGCACCGCGCCGGAAAAGATCGCCGCCCTTGCGGGTGATCTGGTTGATTGCGAAGCCATGGCGGCCCTGAAAGACCTGATGGAAGGTCTGGGCAGCCCGAACCTGGATTGCCGCCAGGATGGGGCCAAAACCCCGGCTGAAGCTCCGGCATCCTACCGCTTCAACTCCACCATTGACGGCATTGAAGATGCCGATGCGCTGCTGATCATCGGTTCTGATCCGCGCCGGGAAGCTCCGGTGCTCAATGCCCGGATCCGCAAGCGCTATCTGGCGGGCGGCTTCAAGGTCGGCGTGGTCGGCCCAGAGCTGGATCTAACCTATAAGGCTGAGTTCTTTGGCAATGATCCTGCGCTGCTGAGCGCCATCGCTGAGGGGTCCCATCCCTTCGCCGAGGTCCTCAAGGCGGCCGAGCGCCCGATGATCATCCTTGGCTCCGGTGCGGTGGCTCGGGATGACGGGGCCGAAGTGCTTGGTGTCGCGTGGCGGATTGCCGAAGCCGTCGGGGCGGTCTCCGAAGACTGGAATGGCTTTAACCTGCTGCAGCGCGCTGCCTCCCGGGTTGGCGGTCTGGACCTGGGCCTGGTGCCGGGGCAGGGCGGTTTGGATACGGCGGGCATTCTGGCCGGTGCCGGATCCGGAGCCATTGAGGTCGTCTATCTGCTGGGCGCAGATGAGATCGACATGGCCGCCTTGGGCAAGGCCTTTGTGATCTATCAAGGCCACCATGGCGATGCCGGGGCGCATCGGGCCGATGTCATCCTGCCGGGCTCAGCCTATACGGAAAAAGACGCAACCTATGTCAACACCGAGGGCCGGGTGCAGCGCACGCGGATTGCGGTGTTGCCGCCGGGACAGGCCAAGGAGGATTGGAAGATCCTGCGCGCTTTGTCCGAGCCGGTTGGCAAGACCTTGCCTTACAACACGTTGGAACAGCTTCGGGCCCGGATGGT
This sequence comes from Rhodospirillaceae bacterium, assembly GCA_049604415.1. Lineage (GTDB taxonomy): Bacteria > Pseudomonadota > Alphaproteobacteria > Rhodospirillales > Rhodospirillaceae > JBMYTN01. The sequence goes on from JBMYTN010000005.1 coordinate 65,286, forward strand.
CGCTGCTGTTCCGGCCTTTGATGCGGTCGATGCGGTGGCCGCAGCACCTTGGGGGGCGTTTGGCACCAGCGGGGCACCGGGAACGGAACCGTTCTCGACGCCGGTGACAAACTACTACATGACCGATCCCATAAGCCGGGCTTCGCCGACCATGGCCGAATGCACCGACATTTATGTGAACGGCAATGCGAAACGGACGGGGACCGATGGCTGAATTCTGGAGCGAATGGGGATACACCATTGGGCTGATCCTATGGCCCGTGGTGATTATCCTGCCGATGCTGGGGGCGGTGGCCTATCTGACCTTCGCGGAACGCAAGGTGATTGGGGCCATTCAGCTCCGCAAAGGTCCCAATGTGGTCGGCCCGTTTGGTCTGCTGCAGCCCATTGCCGATGGCTTGAAGCTGTTCCTGAAGGAAACGGTGATCCCGACCGGCTCCAGCCGGGGGGTTTTCCTGCTGGCCCCGGCCTTGACCTTTATTCTGGCCCTGATCGCCTGGGCGGTGATCCCGTTTGACGATGGCTGGGTGGTCGCCGACATCAATGTCGGCATCCTCTATCTGTTTGCGGTCTCTGGCCTGGGTGTCTATGGCATCATCATGGCTGGCTGGGCCTCCAACTCCAAATATGCCTTCCTCGGCGGCCTGCGCTCAGCAGCACAAATGGTGTCCTATGAAGTCGCCATGGGCCTGATCATCATTTCGGTGATCCTGACCGCTGGCACCATGAACCTGTCCGACATTGTGCGCGCCCAAGGCGAAGGGGTTTGGTACATCATCCCGCATTTCCCGATGTTCGTGATGTTCATCGTCTCGATCTTGGCGGAAACCAACCGCGCCCCGTTTGACTTGCCCGAAGCGGAAGCGGAATTGGTCGCGGGCTATAACGTTGAATATTCCTCCATGCCGTTTGCCCTGTTCTTCCTGGGCGAATACGCCAATATGATCTTGATGAGCGCCATGGCGGTCATCTTGTTCCTGGGTGGCTGGCTGCCGCCGCTGGACATTCCGCCGTTTAATTGGATCCCTGGCATCTTCTGGTTTGCACTGAAGATTATGGCGATCCTGTTTATATTCCTGTGGGTTCGGGCCACCTTCCCGCGCTATCGCTACGACCAGCTGATGCGGCTGGGCTGGAAATTCTTCCTGCCGGGCTCGCTGCTCTGGGTGGTGCTGACCGCCGGGTTCCTGGTGACCTTCGACATGCTGCCCTAAGCGGAGAGGCCCTGATGTCCTTCATAGAACGCACCATCAAGTCCTTCACATTGTGGGAACTGGTCACGGGCATGGCTCTGACCTTCCGCTATATGCTGAAGCCGAAGGTGACCCTGAACTATCCCTATGAAAAAGGCTATCTGTCGCCGCGGTTCCGGGGGGAACATGCGCTGCGCCGCTATCCCAATGGGGAAGAGCGCTGCATCGCCTGCAAGCTCTGTGAAGCGATTTGCCCGGCCCAGGCCATCACCATCGAAGCGGAACCCCGCAGCGATGGGTCGCGCCGGACCACCCGCTATGACATTGACATGACCAAATGCATCTATTGCGGCTATTGCGAAGAAGCCTGCCCGGTGGATGCCATTGTCGAGGGGCCGAATTTCGAATTTGCCACCGAGACCCGGGAAGAGCTGCTGTATGACAAGGCCAAATTGCTGGCCAATGGGGACCGTTGGGAGCCTGAACTGGCCCACCGGCTGGAATGTGACGCGCCCTATCGCTAAGGACAGCGATGGGGAGATCCGCCCGATCCCAAAAGGGGCTCATGCGCACGGGTTTTGGTGCGTTTGAGAGGGGATCGGTCGGAGAGAGTTTGAGAGAGGGGGGTATCCACCGGGCGGCGTTCCGCCAACCGGTCTCGCATTTTGGATAACCCTGTTTGGGTCGTGGATCCTTCGTCCTTGGGACGCGGGCGCCTGTGGCGCGCGGTCTGTTGCCAGGATAAGGGGGTCCGGAACATTGGTATAGGCTTTGGTCCGCTCGGATGGCCGATCGGAACTGACCGGAGCCGGACCCGGTGCTTGAAGGCCCGGGGGAGGGGGACGCATGATCGTAATGGCCTTGGTCTTCTACATGCTGGCCACCGTGATGGTGGTGGCGGCCTTTATGGTCGTCATCTCCCGCAATCCGGTGCATTCGGTGCTGTGGCTGATCCTGACCTTCTTCAATTCAGCGGGCTTGTTCCTGCTGTTGGGGGCGGAATTCGTCGCCATGCTGGTGGTCGTGGTCTATGTCGGCGCGGTCGCGGTGTTGTTCCTCTTCGTCGTGATGATGCTCGACATCAACTATCTGAAGCTCCGCGAAGGGTTCTTGAACTACATGCCCATTGGGGCCGCGATTGCCTTTGTTCTGCTGGCCGAAATGGCTGTTCTGGCCGGGGGCTGGGTGATCGCCGGGGATGCTCCGGCCCATTTGGCCGCTCCGGTGCCGACGGATCCGGAGATCACCAATTCCCAGGCGCTCGGCCGCATTCTCTATACGGATTACGTCTATCTGTTCCAGGCCGCTGGCATGGTGCTGCTGGTGGCCATGATCGGCTCGATCATGCTGACCCTGCGCAAGCATCCGAAGGTCCTGCGGCAAAAGGTTGCCGATCAAATGGCCCGGCGCAAAGAGGACAGCTTGCAGCTGAATAAAGTCGAACCGGGTAAGGGGATCTCGTGAGATGGAAATCGGATTAGCCCATTACCTGACCGTCGCCGCCATGCTGTTCACCTTGGGCGTCTTCGGGATCTTTGCCAACCGGAAGAATGTGGTGGTGATCCTGATGTCCGTGGAGTTGATGCTGCTGGCCGTGAACATCAACATGGTGGCCTTCAGCGCAGCGCTGGGGGATCTGGTCGGCCAGTTGTTCACCATGCTCATCCTGACCGTCGCCGCCGCCGAGGCTGGGATCGGTCTGGCCATCGTCGTCGTCTTCTTCCGCAATCGCGGCAGCATCGAAGTCGAAGACATCAACCAGATGAAGGGCTGAGACCGGGACCATGTTGTACGCACTCGCTGTTTTCCTGCCCCTGTTCACCTCGATCATTGCTGGCTTCTTTGGCAATAAGATCGGTGATCGCGGCTCCCAGATCCTGACCTGCACCGGCCTGGGGATTTCCTTCCTGATCTCGGTCTCGGCCTTTATTGACGTCGCCTTGGGCGGCAATGCCCAGACCATCACCCTGTTTACCTGGGTGGCTTCGGGCGATCTGACCTTCAATTGGGCGCTGAAGATCGACACCTTGTCTGCGGTGATGCTGATTGTGGTCACCACCGTGTCCTTCATGGTGCATGTCTATTCGGTCGGCTACATGTCCCATGACAAGTCGATCCCGCGCTTCATGTCCTATCTTTCGCTGTTCACCTTCTTCATGCTGATGCTGGTGACCGCCGACAATCTGGTGCAAATGTTCTTCGGCTGGGAAGGCGTGGGTCTGGCGTCCTATTTGCTGATCGGCTTCTGGTATGAAAAGCCGACCGCCAATGCGGCCGCCATTAAGGCCTTTGTGGTCAACCGGGTCGGCGATTTCGGGTTCTCTCTTGGGATTTTCGCCGCCTTTGTGCTGTTCGGCACCGTCGCTTTTGACGAAATCTTCGCCGCCGCGCCGCAATATGCCGACACCACCGTGACCTTCTTCTCCATTGAATGGCATGCGATGACCATCATCTGCATCCTGCTGTTCATTGGTGCCATGGGCAAATCCGCCCAGCTGGGCCTGCATACCTGGTTGCCGGACGCGATGGAGGGGCCGACCCCGGTTTCCGCCCTGATCCACGCCGCCACCATGGTGACCGCCGGTGTGTTTATGGTGGCCCGGATGAGCCCGCTGTTTGTGCTCTCGGACACGGCCATGGCCATGGTGACCATCATCGGGGCGATGACGGCCTTTTTCGCCGCGACGGTGGGCTGTACCCAGAACGACATCAAACGGGTGATCGCCTATTCGACCTGCTCCCAGTTGGGCTACATGTTCTTTGCCCTGGGCGTCGGCGCTTTTGGGGCCGGGATTTTCCACCTGATGACCCACGCCTTCTTCAAGGCGCTGCTGTTCCTGGGGGCCGGATCGGTGATCCATGCCATGTCCGATGAACAGGATATGCGCAAAATGGGCGGCATCTGGAAAATGGTGCCCGTGACCTATGCCATGATGTGGATTGGCTCGCTGGCCTTGATGGGGGTGCCTCCCTTCGCCGGGTTCTTCTCCAAAGATATGATCTTGGAGGTCGCCTGGGCCGCCCATACGCCGGTTGGCACTTTTGCCTTCTGGATGGGCATCGCGGCAGCCACCTTAACAGCGTTCTATTCCACACGCCTGATTCTCATGACCTTCCATGGCACACCCAGGGCCGATGAGCACACCATGGCCCATGTGCATGAGAGTCCGAAGGTGATGCTGATCCCGCTGTTTGTGTTGGCGGTTGGCGCTGTCTTGGCTGGCTTTGTTGCCTATGGCTGGTTTGTCGGCGATGACGCCCGGTTTGAATTCTGGGGCGCTGCCATCGCCCAGAGTGCCGATGACGTCACCCACCATGCCCACCATGTGCCGTTCATCATCAAGATCCTGCCCTTGATCGTGACCGCCATTGGCGTCGGGATGGGGTACTGGCTGTACAGCCGGAAGCCGAAAATCCCGGGGATCTTGGCGGAGAGCAATCCGAGCCTGTACCAGTTCCTGTTGAACAAATGGTATTTCGACGAGCTGTATGACCGGATCTTTGTCAAGCCGTCCTTCAGCCTGGGGCGTGGCTTCTGGAAAGGCGGCGATGGTGCGGTCATTGACGGCATCGGTCCGGACGGGGTTGCTGCGGTCAGCCGCAATCTGGCCAAGCGCTTCGGGATCCTGCAGTCCGGCTACCTCTATCACTATGCTTTCGCGATGATTTTTGGGATCACCGGGGTCATCACCTGGCTTCTGGTTACGTCGGGCTGACGAAGGGACCATGGAACGATGACCGATATGCCCATTCTCACTTTCCTGACCTTCCTGCCGCTCGTTGGGGTCGCCTTCATCTTGATCTTCCTGACCTGGAGACCTGATGAGGAGGTGGCAGGCAATGCCAAAAGCGTTGCCCTGTTGACCTCGAGCATGACCTTCATCATGTCGCTGACCCTGTGGATCTGGTTTGATCCCAATGAAGCCGGGTTCCAGTTTGTCGACAAAGCCGATTGGATGCCTGCCTTTGGCATCAACTACCACATGGGCGTTGACGGCATTTCCGTGCTGTTTGTGCTGCTGGCCACCTTCTTGACGCCGCTCTGCATCTTGGCCAGCTGGGACTCCATTAAGACCCGGGTTCGGGAATATATGGTCGCCTTCCTGGTCCTTGAGACCATGATGATCGGCATGTTCTGCGCCCTGGACTTTGTGCTGTTCTACATCTTCTTCGAAGCGGTTCTGATCCCGATGTTCCTGATCATCGGGGTCTGGGGTGGGGCCCGTCGGGTCTACGCCGCCTTCAAGTTCTTCCTCTATACCCTGGCCGGATCAGTGCTGATGTTGATCGCCATCCTGGCGATGTATCTGGCTGCCGGGACCACCGATATCCCGAGCCTGATGGCCTTTAACTTCCCGGCCGCCATGCAGACGTGGCTCTGGCTGGCCATGTTCGCCAGCTTCGCGGTCAAGGTGCCGATGTGGCCGGTGCATACTTGGTTGCCGGATGCCCATGTGGAAGCCCCGACGGCGGGCTCAGTGATCCTGGCCGGTGTGCTGTTGAAAATGGGGGCCTATGGCTTCCTGCGCTTCTCCTTGCCCATGCTGCCCTTGGCCTCGGCGGATTTCGCCCCGCTGATCTTCGTGCTCTCGATCATAGCGGTGATCTACACCTCGCTGGTGGCGCTGGTGCAGGAGGATATGAAGAAGCTGATCGCCTATTCCTCGATCGCCCATATGGCCTTCGTGACGGCGGGCATTTTCGCCATGAACCAGCAGGCCGTTGAGGGCGCCATCTTCCAAATGCTCAGCCATGGGGTGGTGTCCGGCGCGCTGTTCCTGTGTGTCGGCGTGGTTTATGACCGGCTGCACACCCGCGAGATCTCCCGCTATGGCGGCCTAGCCAAGACCATGCCGAAATATGCCATCGTCTTTATGCTGATGATGATGGCCTCGGTGGGCCTGCCGGGGACAGCGGGCTTTGTCGGCGAATTCATGATCCTGTTGGGTGTGTTTAAGGCCAGCAGCTGGGTGGCGTTCTTCATCGCCTTTGGAGTGATCTTGGGTGCGGCCTATATGCTCTATCTTTATCGCCGGATCATCTTCGGAGCCTTGGAGAAAACCGATCTGAAGGCCCTGAAGGATATGAACCGTCGCGAAATCGCCGTGTTCGCTCCGCTGGTCATCATGGTGTTGTGGATGGGGATTTATCCGTCCTCCTTCCTGGAATTCATGCACGCCTCGGTCCAAGCCTTGGTCAGTGATTACCAAACCGCCTTGAGCGAGGCGGCGAAAACCGCCGGATCCATCGCGCTGGCTGCGCGCTGATAGACGGGAAAAAGGTCGATACGATGTCAGAAACAATGATCATGGCCCCGGCGCTGCCCGAAATCTTCATGGCAATTCTCGCCATGGCCATGCTGATGCTCGGCGTCTTCTCCAAGGGCAATCCCACCCGTCTGGTCGGCACCATTGTCGTCATCTGCTTCTTTGGGGTGGCAGGCTGGTATCTGATTGCCGGGGGAGGCACCAATGTTGCCTTCAACGGCTTGTTCACCGATGACGCCTTTGCTCGCTTTGCCAAGATCCTAGTGCTGATTGCCGCTGGCCTGACCCTGATCCAGGCGATGTCCTGGATGCGCAAGGAAGACGAGGAGCGCTTCGAATATCCGGTGCTGATCACCCTGGCCGTGCTGGGGATGATGATGATGATATCCTCGGGCAATCTGATGTCGCTCTATATGGGCCTGGAGCTGCAAAGCCTCTCGCTCTACGTTTTGGCGGCCTATCGTCGGGACAATGCGCGCTCCACCGAAGCCGGTCTGAAATATTTTGTTCTCGGGGCCTTGGCCTCCGGTCTGACCCTGTATGGGGCGTCGCTGGTCTATGGCTTTGCCGGGACCGTCAGCTTCCAGGGTATTGCCACTGTGATCAGCTCCGGTGAGACCTCCACCGGCTTGTTGATCGGTCTGGTGTTCGTGATCTCCGGCCTTGCCTTCAAGGTCTCCGCCGTGCCGTTCCACATGTGGACTCCGGATGTGTATGAGGGCGCGCCGACCCCGGTGACCGCCTTCTTCGCCGTGGCGCCAAAAATTGCCGCATTGGCCCTGATCCTGCGGGTGATGATGGAACCGTTTGGAGCCATGGTCGACCAATGGCAGCAGGTCATTGCCTTTATCGCAGTGTTGTCCATGGGCCTGGGCGCTTTTGCCGCCATTGGCCAGACCAATTTGAAACGGCTGTTGGCCTATTCCTCCATCGGCCATGTTGGCTATGCCCTGGTTGGCGTCGCTGCGGGCACCGCCGAGGGCGTGCGCGGTGTGCTGGTCTATTTGGCGATCTACCTGTTCATGAATGTCGGCACCTTCGCTGTGCTGCTCGCCATGCGCCGACAAGGGCGTGCGGTGGAAGGCATCGACGATTTGTCCGGCCTGTCGAAAAGCTCCCCGGCCATGGCTCTGGCCATGACCTTCCTGATGTTCTCCATGGCTGGCGTGCCGCCACTGGCGGGCTTCTTTGGCAAATATTTCGTCTTCATGGCCGCTGTGGACCAAGGCATGATCACCTTGGCGGTCCTTGGGGTCCTGGCTAGCGTTGTCTCCGCCTTCTACTATCTGCGGATCATCAAGATCATGTTCTTCGACGATGTGGTCGAGCCACTTGACCCCATGTCCGGTGCCTCGTCGAAGCTGATCCTGTTGGGCAGCACGTTGTTCGTCTTGCTGTTCTTCCTCGCTCCCACCTTGCTACTGGATGGGGCGAGCGCCGCCGCCCAGGCCCTGACCTTGGGCCTGCCCGGCGGCAGTGCCCACTAATGGAGGAGGGGGCAGCTTTGGCGCTGCCCCCGACCTAAAGATGCCCGTGCCGCCCACCACCACCGATCCAGCGTCCTCGGCTCCCACAGCGGTCGAGGGCGACTTCCAGCCTCAACCGCCCGGCAGCCTGACGGTTATGGGGCCGCTGGATGGCGGACCGGTGGTTCTTGGGGCTCCGCCTCGGATTCTGACCTTCGAAGCCGTGGGCAGCACCAATGATTTGATCCGCGACCTGATCGAGCGCGATGAAGCGCCTGATGGTCTGGTGATCCGGGCCGAGCGGCAAACCGGCGGGCGGGGCCGCAGTGGTCGCGATTGGATCAGCCCGGCGGGCAATCTCTACCATTCCTTCTGTGTCTCAGTTCCAGACGGCCCCGGCAAAGCCGCCGAGTTGTCCTTTGTCGCCGCCGTCGCCCTGGCCGATGCGATCTCCGCGCTGTGTCCGCAAGCCGATCCGCGCTGTAAGTGGCCCAATGATCTGCTGTGCCATGGTGCCAAGGTCTCCGGCATCTTGCTGGAGACAGCGATGCCGCCCCAAGGCTCCTTGGACCCGGCCCTCAGGGTCATTGTCGGCATCGGTATCAATGTCCGCGAAGCCCCGCAGGCGAGCGTTCTCCAGTCGCGGATCCCAGCGGGCGCGCTGGTCGATTATGGCTGCGAGATCACCGCAGATCTGTTGTTTGGCCATTCCATCGAGGCCTTCCGCAACCGGGTCGAGACTTGGCGCGCCCGGGGCTTTGCGCCGATCCGGGAGGCTTGGCTCGGTAGGGCCTTGGGCCTAGGTGGACCGGTGGAGGCCCGTCTGGGCAGTGGAGAGACCCTGAGCGGACGGTTTACAGAGTTGGACCCCCAGGGGGCATTGATGCTAGAGGATGCCGCAGGAACGGTGCATCGGGTCTTGGCAGGGGATGTGTTCTTCGGCCCGAACAGCGCACCGCCAATTCCATAGTCTGCTGCAGGACTTTTGAATTCACCTATTGCGATGCGTCCTAAGGAGCTGATGCGCGATGCTGTTGGCGATTGATACCGGCAACACCAACACCGTCTTTGCCTTGTTTGATGGCGAGACCAAGAGAGGCGAGTGGCGCGGGGTCACCAACCCGAACCGAACCGCCGATGAAATGGGTGTCTGGCTGATGCAGCTGATGGCGCTCGAGGGCTTGGGCCGCGACGATGTGGATGCGGTCATTGTCGCCTCGGTGGTGCCCTCAACCGTCTTCAATATGCGCATCCTGGCCCATCGCTATTTTGATTGCGCGCCTTTGGTGGTTGGGGAGCCGGGCGTCTCGCTGGGCCTTGAAATCCTGTTGGACAATCCGGAGGAGGTTGGGGCCGACCGCTTGGTCAATGCCATCGCCGCCCATGACAGCTATCAGGGGCCGCTGATCATTTTGGACTTTGGCACAGCCACCACCTTCGATGTGGTCGACAAGGATGGCAATTATCTCGGTGGGGCCATTGCCCCGGGGATCAACCTGTCCTTGGAGGCTTTGCACATGGCCTCGGCCCAACTGCCGCGCGTGGCGGTCGGGCGGCCAAAGTCCTCCATTGGCAAATCGACCGTCCAGGCCATGAAGTCCGGGATCTATCTGGGCTATGTCGGCTTGATCGAAGGCTTGGTGAAACAGATCTCAGAAGAGATGGGCGAGCCCATGAGTGTGGTGGCAACCGGCGGGCTGGCCTCTTTGTTTGCCGAAGCGACCGACGCCATCACCCATATCGACCCGGACCTGACCTTGCGCGGCTTGCGCCTGATTTACCGCCGCACCATGGAAAGCACGGCACAAGCGGCCTTGTCCTCCTGACCCAGGGCCACCCCGTCGTATGAATGTTGGATCCCTGGCCCGGTCCAAGCGATCCACCCCCGTCTTGTGTTTGCAGCACCGGACCCTGCTTTAGGAATAGCGCCCTTATGGATGCCATAGCCACCGACCTGCCGCCCGACTTCACCAAAGAGGGGCTGTATTTTTTGCCCCTGGGGGGGGCTGGCGAGATTGGGATGAACCTCAATCTCTACCGCTATCAGGGCAAATGGCTGATGGTCGATTTGGGCATCACCTTTGGCAATGAAGGCCAAACCCCCGGTGTGGATGTGATCCTGCCCGATCCGGGCTTTATCGAGGAACGGCGGGATGATTTGGTCGGTCTGGTCATCACCCATGGCCATGAGGATCATTTGGGTGCGGTGCCCTATTTATGGCCCTGGCTAAGCTGTCCGGTTTATGCCAGCCCGTTCACCGCAGAATTCCTGCGCCGCAAATTGCGCGAGGAGGATCTCCAGGACGAGGTCCCGATCCATGAAATCCCGCTGCAAGGCCGGTTTTCCATTGGCCCATTTGATTTGCAACTGATCACCACCACCCACTCGATCCCCGAACCCAATCATCTGGCGATCCGCACCGAGGCCGGGACCATCCTGCACACCGCCGACTGGAAGCTGGATCCGGAACCCCTGGTCGGCGCGCCCGCCGATCTGGACGGCCTGAAGCGTTTGGGCGAGGAGGGGGTGCTGGCCATGGTCGGCGACAGCACCAACATTTTCACCAAAGGCTCGGCAGGCTCCGAAGGCGAGGTCCGACGCTCCCTGGCCGCGTTGTTTGGCCAGTTTGACCGGCGGATCGCGGTGGCCTGTTTTGCCTCCAACATTGCCCGGATGGAAAGCATCGCTTTGGCCGCCCAAGCCAATGGCCGCGAGGTCGCTTTGGTGGGGCGTTCCCTTTGGCGCATGCATGACACCGCCAAAGCCTGTGGCTATTTGCAGGACGCCCCGCCCTTTCTGAAGGACGAGGAGGGGGCTTATCTGCCCCCCGATAAGGTGGTCTATATCTGCACCGGCAGCCAAGGCGAGCCACGCGCCGCCCTGAAGCGGATTGCCAGTGACAGCCATCCCCATGTGGTGTTGGACCCGGGTGATGTGGTGGTGTTTTCCTCCCGGGTGATCCCCGGCAATGAGCGCTCGGTCTACGAGGTCCAGAACCAACTGGCGGCCAATGGCGTCAAGCTGGTGACCAATAAGGACGCCTTTGTCCATGTCTCCGGACATCCCGGGGCCGAGGAAGTCCGAACCCTCTATGACTTGGTTCGCCCACAGATTTCGATCCCGGTCCATGGCGAGCGCATGCATTTGGAAGAGCATGCCAAGGAAGCGAGGACCTTGGGCGTGGCCCATGTTTTGACCAATCTCAATGGACAGGTTGCCCGGCTGGATGGCCCGGAGCCCGGGGTGGTCGGTCAGGTGTCCACCGGACGCTTGGCTCTGGATGGCGACCGGCTGATCCCCATGGACAATGGCGTGGTGCGCGAGCGCCGCAAAGTCAGCCGCAATGGCATTGTTGTGGTCTCCCTGGTGGTCGATGGACGCGGCACCTTGCTGGCTGATCCGCAATTGACCTTGCGCGGTGTGACCGATCCGGATGAAGACCAGGAGGAGATCGACGCCTTGCTGTTGGCCATCAATCACGCACTAGACCGGGCCGCCCCGCGCGACTTGCGCAAAGATGAGCGTTTGGCCGAAGTCGCGCGGTTGGCCGTGCGCCGCGCGCTGCGATCCCAAACCGGATTGCGTCCGATGATTGATGTCCATGTCATTCGGATTTAAGACTCTACAGAAGATAAACAGGGGAATCCTCAGACAGGGAGGTGGAGTGAAATGATTGGTCGTTTGAACCATGTTGCGATTGCGGTGCCCGATCTTGAAGCCGCATCAGCGAGCTATCGGGGTGTGTTGGGGGCGCAGGTATCCGAGCCAATGGATGAGCCCGACCATGGCGTGACGGTGGTGTTTATTGAACTGCCCAACACCAAGATCGAACTGCTCTACCCCTTGGGGGACAAAAGCCCGATCCAGGCCTTTCTTGATAAGAACCCCTCGGGCGGCATTCACCATGTCTGCTATGAGGTCGACGATATCATTGCCGCCCGCGACAAGCTGAAGGCGGAAGGCAAGCGGGTGTTGGGCGATGGCGAGCCGAAAATCGGAGCCCACAAGAAGCCGGTTCTGTTTTTGCACCCGAAAGACTTTAACGGCACCCTGGTGGAGCTGGAGCAGGCCTAATCTACCTAACTCTCCCGAACACATGATGACGCCCTGCATCCCGGTCGAGATGCGGGGCGTTTTGCGTGAGTAGGCTATACTTTTCTCTGTAGCATTGGCAAATGGGCCAACGGGGTGGGGTGGGGGTCGTCAAGGCCTCTTCGGTCGGATAAGACGGGACGTTGGGCGTATAGACCAAGTTTTCATGGTCTATTTAGGTCTGCCGTTCCGCCGCAAAATAGAATTGGTTTGTGTTGAATGGTTGAGTGCAAACTCGGGAGCACCAAGGTAGATGGCTTTTATTTGCTCTTTTAGAAGTAAAGCGAGACCCGTTAGCGTTCGATAGGGTTTGCGCCTGCGACACTAAACAGACAGCTGGCAAATAAAAGGGCGGGCTCCGAAGAGCCCGCCCGAGTTGAGTAGTCATTTTTTGGACCGGCTCCCGCAGTCTGTCCGAGCATGGCTCGCCGCCGCAGGGTAGACGGTTTCCTCCCTAAACTCGGGCCTTTGAAGATCCTGCACGGTTCCAGTTTAAAAACCTCCAGTGCATTGCTCTCCAACCGAGCCAAGGGACCATAAGCAGTTTGAATTCGTGAGTCACGAAAAATTTACAGGAAAAAAGTGGTTTGAACGGATCGATTATTTGTGCAAAGCAGCATCAACGCTGTTTCTTCAAGTGAAGAAACAATTAAGAAAATTCCTGGCTTCCGGTTTATCTCCAGAAAGTTGAAAAGGGCGAGTCATTCTTCGGCCTTCACTTGGAATGCGGCGCCTTTGGTGCCCGCTTCGGGTCTCAGCATCGTTCGGTAGCGTTATGATTTTTTTACTTTAATGATCCTTATCGATATTGGGCATTCCGTCAGGCATAACAGTATTACTTCGTCTGGAATGATCATACCCCCTTTTTGCGGTGCAAAAATTTAGCGATATGTCCCCGCCAGGGCAGGTGGGTTGAAAAATTGCCCTGATGGGCACTTTGGGCTATGTGTTGAGCGCGTATTGCTTTGCCCGCCCCTTGCGGAGTCTGAGATCTCGGTTGCCGGTTCGCGGTCCGATCTGCTCTGATGCTCCGCACCCCGTGTCCTCTGGGTTCCAACCCCTCATCCATGGAGAGCCTTCCCATGCGTCTGTCGCGCCTGTTGCTGCCCACCCTGAAGGAAGATCCATCGGAGGCGCAGATCGTGTCGCACCGGCTGATGTTGCGGGCCGGATTGGTGCGCCAACATGCCGCAGGTATCTATAGCTGGCTGCCGATGGGGCTGAAGGTTTTGCGCAAGATCGAGCAGGTGGTGCGCGAGGAACAGGACGCCGCCGGGGCCCAGGAAATCCTGATGCCGACCATCCAGTCCGCCGATCTCTGGAAAGAGAGCGGACGCTATGACGACTATGGCAAGGAGATGCTGCGGATTGTCGACCGCCATGAGCGCGATATGCTCTATGGCCCGACCCATGAGGAGGTCGTGACCGACATCTTCCGCAACAATGTGAAGTCCTATAAGGACCTGCCGCAGAACCTGTATCAAATTCACTGGAAGTTCCGTGACGAGGTCCGGCCGCGCTTTGGCGTGATGCGCGGTCGGGAGTTCCTGATGAAGGACAATTACTCCTTCGATTTGGATTATGAGTCCTCCAAGGCCTCCTATAACCGCATGTTCGTGGCCTATCTGCGCACCTTCGCCCGCATGGGCTTGAAGGCCATTCCCATGGCGGCGGACACTGGCCCCATTGGTGGCAAGCTGAGCCATGAGTTCATCATCCTGGCCGAGACCGGCGAGAGCGCGGTGTTCTGCCATAAGGACCTGCTGGAAATGCCGGTGCCTGCCGATGTCGATTATGACGCCGATCTGCAGCCGATCGTCGATGAATGGACCAGCCTCTATGCCGCCACCGATGAAAAGCATGACGAAGCCGGGCATGGCGTGCCGGAAGACCGGCTGGTCAGTGCGCGCGGCATTGAGGTCGGCCATATCTTCCATTTCGGCACCAAATATTCCGAACCCATGGGCGCGGTGGTCGCCAATGCGGATGGCGAGACGGTGCCGGTGTTCATGGGCTCCTATGGCATTGGCGTCTCCCGGTTGGTTGGCGGCATCATTGAGGCCTCCCATGACGAGGCGGGCATCATCTGGCCGGAAAGTGTCGCGCCCTATCAGGTCGGCTTGTTGAACCTGAAGGTCGGCGATCACTTCACCGATGTGTTCTGCCGTGATCTATATAGCGCTCTGACCGAAGGCGGGGTCGAGGTGCTCTATGACGATCGTTCGGAACGGGCCGGGGCGAAATTCGCCAATATGGATTTGATCGGCTTGCCTTGGCAGATCATCGCCGGACCGAAGGGGGTCGCCAATGGGGTGGTCGAGTTGAAGAACCGGGCCACCGGCGAGCGTCAGGAAATGAGCATGGATGATTTGCTCGACCATTTTCTTGACTGATTTCCCCTGTTCCTTAGCGCGGAACGGGTCGGACAGGAACGGACAGCTGAATGTTTAATGCTTTTGAGCGGATGATGGCCTTGCGCTACCTGCGGGCGCGGCGCAAGGAAGGCTTCGTCTCGGTCATTGCCGGTTTTTCCTTGGCCGGGATTGGCTTGGGTGTGGCCACCCTGATCATCGTCATGGCGGTGATGAATGGCTTCCGCCAGGACCTAATGTCCCGAATCTTTGGCTTGAATGGCCATATGGGCGTCTATGCCATGAATGGCTCCTTGACCGATTATGAAGGCGGTCGGGCCGTCGTGGCGGGTCTGGACGGTGTGGTCTCCGTGACCCCGATTGTGGAGGGCCAAGTCATGGTCAACTCCCAACGCGGTGCCCCCCGAGGTGCCGTTGTCCGTGGGGCGCGGCCGGAAGATCTGGCACAGCGCGAGACCATCGCTGACAGCATCGTTGCCGGATCTTTGGATGCCCTGCAGGGCCAGGATGCGATCATGATTGGCGACCGGATGGCCCAAGCCATGGGGGTGTGGTTGGGGGACAAGGTCACCTTGATCTCGCCCAAAGGCAAAGTCACCGTGATCGGCACCGTGCCCCGGGTGCGCAGCTACACCGTGCGCGCTGTCTTCTCCATCGGCATGAGCGAATACGATCTGAACTATGCCTTCCTGCCTTTGGAGGCCGCCCAGCTCTATTTCTTGAAGCCCGACGGGGTGGATCATTTGGAGGTCGTTGTGGAAAACCCCGATGACGTCCAATCGATATCGGATTCCTTGATCTTAAGCGATTTCGGCCAGCCGGTAAGGTTCTTGGATTGGCGCAAAACCAACCAGACCTTCTTCAACGCCCTGCAGGTCGAACGCAATGTGATGTTCCTGATCCTGACCCTGATCATTTTGGTGGCGGCGTTCAACATCATCTCCGGGCTGATCATGTTGGTGAAGGATAAGGGCCGCGACATCGCCATTCTCCGCACCATGGGGGCCAGCCGAGGTGCGGTGATGCGGATCTTCTTCATGGCTGGGGCCGCTGTCGGTGTGATCGGCACGGCAACAGGGTTCATCCTCGGCACCTTGTTCTGCGCCAATATTGAAACCATCCGCCAGGGTCTGGAAAGCCTGCTGGGGGTCGAGCTGTTCAATGCGGAGATCTATTTCCTTGCTACCATGCCCGCAGAGATGGACCCCAATGAGGTGGTCTCGGTGGTGCTGATGGCCCTAGGGCTGTCCTTCGCCGCGACCCTCTATCCTGCCTGGCGCGCGGCCAAGACCGATCCGGTGGAGGCCTTGCGCAATGAGTGAAGGGTCTGTGGCCGCCTTGGCCTTGAGCGGCGTGGTGCGCGGGTTTTCCCAGGGCGAAACCCGATTGGAGGTTTTAACCGGCGCGGATCTGTCGGTTCAACGCGGCGAGATCGTGGCCTTGGTTGGTCCTTCCGGCGCGGGCAAATCAACCTTGTTGCAGATCGCCGGATTGCTGGAACGCCCCGATGGCGGGGATGTGGTGTTGGGCGGCCAAAGCTGCGGCAGCTTGGGTGATGCGGAGCGCACCAGGATCCGGCGCCATCGCTTGGGCTTTGTTTATCAGTTCCACCATTTGCTGCCGGAGTTCACGGCGGCGGAGAATGTTATCCTGCCGCAAATGATCGCCGGGGTCAGCCGCAGCGATGCGCGGGTTCGGGCGGCGGATCTGTTGGGGCGGATGGGCTTGGGCGAACGCTTGGAGCACCGGCCGGGACAGCTGTCCGGAGGTGAACAGCAGCGCTGCGCCATAGCCCGGGCTTTGGCCAATGAACCGGATCTTTTGTTGGCCGATGAGCCGACCGGCAATCTGGACCCCATGACCTCTGAGGGCGTTTTTGTTGAGCTGATGTCCCAGGTCCGCAATGAGGGCTTGGCGGCTCTGGTTGCGACCCATAATCCGGATCTGGCGGGGCGGATGGACCGGATCGTCACCATCCGGGATGGACGCATCGAAACCCTTTAAGGCCCTGCCGCAAGATATCCACAGAGACTCTTTTTGCGACTCACGGCATAGTCTTGGCCATGTCAGAGACTTCTCCCAACCCATCCGAACAATCCCCCCTGCCGGAGGCATCAAGGTACCCCGCCCGTGCGGGGTTTGTGCATTTGCGGGTGCATTCGGCGCTGTCCATGTCCGAGGGGGCGATCAAGATCAAGGATCTGGTCGGGCTGTGCAAAAAGCACGAGATGCCCGCGGTTGCTCTGACGGACAGCGGCAATATTTTCGGCGCACTGGAATTTTCCGTTTCCTGTGCGGAGGCGGGGATCCAACCGATCATTGGCTGCCAATTGGCGATCACCCAGCAGACCGAGGCAAGCGTTCCTGCGGAGAAGCAGCCGGATCCGGATCAGCTGGTGGTGTTGGCCAAGGATGACACCGGCTATGAAAATTTGATGGCCCTGGTGTCTGAAGCCTTCTTGGAAACGGATTCTGGCTTGGCCCCCCAGATTGCACTGGAGAGCTTGGAGGCGGCCTCCGAGGGATTGATCCTGCTGACCGGGTGGACTGGCGGGCCGGTGGGACGGTTGTTGCTGGAGGGCAAGCCCGAGGCGGCAGAGGCCATGCTGCGCCGTTACAAAGAGAGCTTCGGCGATCGGGTCTATGTGGAGATCCAGCGCCATGGCATGGAGGATGAGGAGCGGATTGAAGGGCAGATGCTCGATCTGGCCTATGCGCTCGATATGCCCCTGGTCGCCACCAATGAGGCCTTCTTTCCCGGGCCAGACATGTTCGAGGCCCATGACGTCCTGATCTGCATGGCGGGCAAGACCTATCAGGACGAGCCAGACCGCCGTCGCCTGACGCCCCATCACCATTTCAAAGACGCTGCGGCGATGGAGCGGCTGTTTGCCGATCTGCCCGAGGCCATCGAGAACACTTCGATCATCGCCCAGCGCTGTGCGGTCATGGCGGAGCGGCGCAATCCGATCCTGCCCCACAGCCCCTCGGTCAAAGGGCGCTCGGAGGAGGAGGCCCTGCGGCAGATCGCCGCAGAGTGCCTGGAAAAGCGGCTTGAGGCCCAGCTTTTCACCGATGACATGGATGCGGAGGCCCGTGAAGCCGTCGCCAAGCCCTATCGCGAACGCCTGGAATATGAGCTCGGGGTCATCGTCCAAATGGGCTTTCCGGGTTACTTCCTGATCGTGGCCGACTTTATCCAATGGACCAAGGACCACGGCATTCCGGTGGGACCGGGGCGGGGCTCCGGAGCCGGATCCTGTGTCGCCTGGGCCTTGACCATCACCGACCTGGATCCCTTGCGCTTCGGCCTGCTGTTCGAACGGTTCTTGAACCCGGAACGGGTGTCGATGCCCGACTTTGATATCGACTTCTGCCAGGACCGGCGGGAGGAGGTGATCCGCTATGTGCAGAAGGAATATGGCACCGACCGGGTCGCCCAGATCATCACCTTCGGAAAGCTCCAAGCCCGGGCGGTGCTGCGTTCCGTCGGGCGGGTGCTGCGCATGCCGCTCGGCTTTGTCGATAAGATTTGCAAAATGGTGCCGAATAACCCGGCCCAACCGGTGACCCTAAAGCAGGCCATCGATGGCGAACCGCAATTGCAGCGCCTGCGCGACGAGGACGACACGGTCCGGACCATGCTCGATATCGGCATGAAGCTAGAAGGGCTGTATTCCCACGCCTCGACCCATGCCGCCGGGGTGGTGATCGGGGACCGGCCTCTGAACAAACTGGTTGCCCTGTACCGAGACCCCAATTCCGACATGCCGGTGACCCAGTTCAATATGAAATGGGTCGAGCAAGCCGGGCTGGTGAAGTTTGACTTCCTCGGCCTGAAGACCCTGACCGTGTTGCAGCGCGCCGTGGAGCTGATCAATCGCGACGATCCCGGTGCCATCGATTTGGATCGGCTGGATCTGACCGACCGCAAAACCTTCGAGATGCTTGGGCGCGGCGACAGCGCCGGGGTGTTCCAGTTGGAAAGTTCGGGCATGCGCGATGTGCTGCGCAATATGAAGCCCGACACCCTCGAAGACATCATCGCCGTGGTGGCGCTCTACCGCCCTGGCCCGATGGACAACATCCCCAGCTATATCAAACGCAAAAAGGGCGAAGAGCCGGTCATCTATATGCATAAGGATCTGGAACCGATCCTGAAAGAAACCTATGGCATCATGATCTATCAGGAGCAGGTCATGCAGGCCGCCCAGATCATGGCGGGCTATTCCTTGGGCGGAGCCGATTTGCTGCGCCGGGCCATGGGCAAAAAGATCAAGGAGGCCATGGATAAGGAGCGGGAGAAATTCTGCGTCGGTTCCGAGAAAAACGGCACCTCCCGGGCCAAGGCCAGCGAGGTCTTTGACCAAATCGCCAAATTCGCCGGTTATGGCTTCAACAAATCCCACGCGGCTGCCTATGCCCTGGTGGCCTACCAAACCGCCTTTCTGAAGGCGAACTACCCGGTGGCCTTTATGGCGGCTGTCATGACCTATGACATGCACAACACCGATAAGCTGGCGGCCTCCAAGGTCGAGCTCGACCGGCTTGGCATCCCCTTGCTGCCACCGGACGTCAACGCATCTGACAGCCGCTTTGATGTGCAAAAAGCCCCTGGTCGCCCGGTATGGGGGGTGCGCTATGCCCTGGGCGCGCTGAAGAATGTGGGCGAGACGGCCATGAAAGCCCTGGTGGAGGAACGCAGCACCAACGGGCCTTTTGCCTCCCTGGAAGACTTCGTCAACCGCATGGATCCACGCCAGATCAATAAGCGCATGCTGGAAAACCTGATCAAGGCCGGAGCGCTGGATGGCTTTGATACCGACCGGGGCCTGTTGCTGCACAATGTGGAGACCATCCTGCGCCATGCCCAGCTGGCCGCTGAAGAACGGTCCTCCGACCAGGGCGGTTTGTTTGCCGCCTTCGGCGATGCCCCGGGCTCCGGTGCGGCGCTGGCCGGGATCCGACTGGTGCCCCAGCCCGATGGCGAGGAATGGACCGTCAGCCGCACCTTGGAGTTCGAGCGCGAGGCCATGGGCTTTTACCTCTCCGCCCATCCGCTGGACGCCTATAAGGACAATCTCGCCCGGGTCGGCACCATCCGACTGGCCGATCTGCCTGGGCATTTGCGCCGCACCACCGGCAGCGCCACCGTCAAACTCGCCGTACTCCCCGGGGCGCGCAAAGAACGCAACAGCGCCAAATCCGGCAACCGTTATGCCTTTGTCGAGCTTTCCGATGCCAGCGGCCTCGGCGAGGCCATGTTCTTCCAAGAGGTCCTTGGCCAAAGCCGCGAAATGCTCGACAGCGGCGCGGCACTCCTGGTCCATGCGGGGGCCCGCCTAGAGGGCGAAGAGGTCAAACTCACCGCCCAACGGGTCGAAAGTCTCGACAAAGCCATCGCTTCCGCCGCCACCATGATCCGCCTGGAAGTCGACAGCCCCAAACCCGTCGACCGGATCAAAACCGTGCTCAGCGCCGATCCGCGCGGCAACAAAAAAGTGGTCATCACCGCGATCCTCGAAGACCGCAAAGTCGATCTACCCCTGCCGACGAAATACGCCATCCGACCCACAACCCTGGCCGCCCTGCGCGACATCGCCGGCATCACCTCCATCGAAGAAGCCTAGCCCCATGCGGGGCAGGCTTGATGCTTCCCAGCAGGGGCCCCATGCGGAGCAGGCTTGATGCTTCCCAGCAGGGGCCCCATGCGGAGCAGGCCTGATGCTCCCCAGTAGGGGGAGGTGGTGCGGCGTAGAAGGGCAACGCGTCAAAACAGGGCCGGTGACCGGTGGATTGGATGCCTGCAGTAAGGCAATTTTTAAAGTCACTTCTCTCTTAATGGGTTTTCATTCCCATCAAAGCACGATAAAAGTGCTTCGCGAATGCAGCATGTTGGATCCAGCGGGGAGAGCGGAGCATGGTCAGGATGTCTCGAATGGCGAAACGGGGCGGTGCAATCGGGTTGGCCCTGGGCCTCATCGGTGCAAGTGCCTCTGTTGGTCATGCCGCTGATTG
Organism: Rhodospirillaceae bacterium; assembly: GCA_049604415.1. Classification (GTDB taxonomy): domain Bacteria; phylum Pseudomonadota; class Alphaproteobacteria; order Rhodospirillales; family Rhodospirillaceae; genus JBMYTN01. The sequence continues at coordinate 85,695 of JBMYTN010000005.1, forward strand.
GCAAGCCGAAGGCGTCCCAATCCCGCGCCTCTCCATCGACATGGACACCATCACCGTTTCCGGAATCTCCTCCGGAGCCTTCATGGCCAACCAGCTCCATGTCGCCGAATCAGCCACCTTCCAAGGGGCCGGGCTGGTTGCCGGTGGCCTTTATGGCTGCTCGGTCAGCACCACCGTCGGCAAGACCATCTATTCCACCGCGACCCGGGCCATCGGACCCTGCATGAGCCAACCAACAATCTTGGAAGGCGTTGACCATTTCCTGAAATGGGCCCGCGAGTTTGAGGAAAAAGGCCTGATCGATCCTTTGGAAAACTTGGATGGCGATCCGATCTATCTGTTCACCGGGCGCGCCGACACCGTGGTGGCCACCAAAACCGTGGACACCGCAAAAGAGTTTTATGACGCGCTCAATGCCAAGACCACCTATGTCGATCGGGTGCCGCCCAGCGCCGGACCAGATGAGCGCGCCGGGCACTCTTTCATCACCGTGGATGAGGGCAATCCGGACTGCTCGGCGGAAAAGGTGCCCTATGTCAATGCCTGCAATTATGACCAGGCCGGGGTGATTTTAAAAACCTTGCTTGGAGATGATCTGAACCCGCCGGGACCCAGCCTTGGTGGCACCTTAAGCGCCTTCGACCAAACGCTCTACACCCCTGGCGGCGAAAAGAAAGCCAAAGACCAAGGCATCTGGCATACCGGCTTTGTCTATATCCCACAAAGCTGCTCTGCGGCCGGAGCCAATTGCAAACTTCATGTTGCGCTGCATGGGTGCAAACAATCCGATCAGAACCTGGGCAAGGACGACAAGTTCTATAATCTGATCGGCATGAACCAATGGGCCGACACCAACAACATCGTGGTGCTCTATCCCCAGGCCCGCACGGTTTCTGCCTCCTTTACCGTGCCGCTGACCGCCATCAACCCGGAAGGCTGCTGGAACTGGTGGGGCTATGGTTTGGACAGCAATTACCTGGTCAAATCCGGCGACCAGATCTCTGCGATCATGCGGATGATCGACGCCATGGACGCCAGTGCCGATTAATCCAACACCTGCAAATATTGCACTGACGCGGGAGGCCCCCGATATGGAAGGCCTCCCGTTTTTGTTTGTTCGTCCCGATGGATCAGGCCCAATGGATCAGGAGTCACAGGAATGACCGAGATTGACCCCCAAACCAAACTGGAATTGGAAGCGGCGGCCTTTCGCGGTCTGGTGGCCCATCTGCAGAAACGGACCGATGTGCAAAACATCGACCTGATGACCCTGTCGGGCTTTTGCCGCAACTGCCTGTCAAAATGGTATCTGGCGGCGGCCCGAGACAAAGGCATTGCCATGGAAATGGACGAGGCCAAACAGGTCGTCTATGGCATGCCGCCAGGTGAGTGGAAGCAGAACTACCAAACCCCGGCCAGCCCGGAAAAGCAGGCGGCCTATGAAGCCTCGACCCCCGGCCATGCGGTGATCGAGATCAAAGAGGTATAGGCTGCCCGGGCTTTACATCCGAAATCCGGACAGCACATTACGCAGCGCCCCGCGCCGCAATTCGATATTGCCCAGCGAGCGGGCCATGCTCTGATCTGATCGGCTGCGCAGGACCACAAACTGGCGCGGATGAACCGAGGCACGGGCCACCCCCAATGCGTCCACCGGCAGTTCCTCAATGCGGCTGATCTCATTGGCCAGATCTTCCGCCCATACCGCATAGCCCAACGAACTGAGATGCATGCCATCTAGGCTGAACAATCCGCCGCTGCGCAAAGCCCAGTTGCGGCGTTTGATCTCATGGGAGGTGCTCGGCCAATTGTTCAGCGCCAGATCCCCTTGGCTCGGCCGGACCTCCGGCGGGTCACGCAGGAACACCAGCGGATAGGAATAGGCCTGGGTTTCCGTCGGATGGTGCTTGGCGTCATAACGCCGGCCCAGGCTTTCCAAATCATAGAGATGGAATTGCGGACCGGCGGAAGTGGCATTGGCCGCTGCGACCAGATCCCGCAAGGCCCCGTTGATCTCAGAGATCAATTGGTCGGCTCGTTTGACCTCCTTCCCGCTCAGCGTTGCACCGCCCGACAGGCCCAGGAAGGGCGTATAGGCGGGATAATAGCCATCCGCTCCGGGGGTCAGGGCGTTGGAGCCGTCCGGCTGGCCGTAAAAGGTCGCGGTGACCGGTTGCCCGTCGATCCGGCGCGGTTGGTTCGGAATCAAATTGGCCGGAAAACTGGGCGGCATCAGGCTGTTGAGATACACATGCTCCGGCCCGTTGGGAACATTCAGCGCCGCGATCAGAGCCTCGGCCTGGGCCAGGAAATGGGGTCCGATGGCCTGCGCAATCGACAGATCAGCGATGCGATGCTCGCTATCGCCCTCATAGGCGCAGCCCGACAGGGGACGGCCTTCGAAGGCAAAGCGATAGACCCCGTGATTGGCCCCAATGGAAATCAACAGCCGCTTTGGCTGACGCAGCAGGACCTGCTCGACCGCTGTTAAGTTTTGAAACGCCTTCAGACCATAGGGGTTCAAGACGAATCGGGCATTGGTCAGGAAAAAACCTTCACCGAAATCGGAAAAACCGCCCGCCGAGGAGCCCCGCATCCGCTCGATCAGCGAGGAGCCGCCGGGATCCGCCACCTGCCATGGGGCTAGGTCTGTATTGGGCCTGGGGGCGTTATCGGGCAGGGGCGCGCGGGTCAGGATCGCTTCGGCTCGGGCCGGGGTCAGGGTTAGCAGATGGTCAACCCGTCCACTCAGGTAGGCCAGATTATGTGGCACAGCTGGTCCGTCTGCGGTCGACCAAGTACCGTTCGGGGTTTCATACAAAACATAAGAGGTCTTGCCGAAGCCATTGCCTTGACGACCAAAAACCTCGCTTAAGGAGGCGCCGGTCTCCAGATATTGTTCCAGATCCAGGCCAAAACGTCCGGGTCGGGTTTCGCTCGCCCCATCGCGGATCGGCACTGTGACACTGTCAGGGTAGGGTGGGCCGAAGAAGCCCTGTTGGCCCATTGCCGGATCATAGCGATTGATCCGGTTCCAGCTTTGTCGGTCAATGGGCAGGGCCCCCAAGCGCAAGGCGACCAGCGAGGGGACGCTGTGGTCGGACAGCCAGCGGGAAATTGTCAGCGAGCGCACTCCGTTATAGAGGGAATCGCCAATGGCCATGACCTCCGGACGCATCAGACCCTGCTCGGTCAGAAACTGCTGAGCGGCGGCTTTGTCAGCCTGTAACAGCGCCGGGTCCCGATCATCAAAGCCAACCAGGGTTTTCGCCCGCTGAGCCAGGACCTCCGGGGCCTTGTCTTGGGCGCAGGCCGCTTCCGGGCTGCCCGGCGGCGGGGCCATATCAGGCAGCAGCTCACAGGCTCCCAGTACCAAAGGCACCAGCAACAGACCGGGAAGGCGGATCTTGGCGGGGACCATGACAGAAGCTCCGGGTTATGTGGTTGCCGATGTAAGTATATCGAGCGCTTGAGGGTTAAAACAACCCAGGACCCTGTTCTCTGGGTGAGAACGGCCCTTGCCATCGCTGTCATGAAAGAGTAAGTACCCCTCCATCACACACGCAGTTGCTTTGCGGCAGGGCGGGAGACATCCGCGCCTGCTGTTCCGGTGTCCTGGGTTTCCGGGATCACAGTTGGCACTGCGGAGGCAGAACCGGAAAAAGAAAGGATGCGGAGCGCATGACTTTGCCCGCGTTTACCATGCGTCAGCTCGTGGAAGCTGGCTGCCACTTTGGTCACCATACCCGTCGTTGGAACCCGAAAATGGCCCCGTTCCTGTATGGCCAACGGGACAATGTGCACATCATTGATCTGCAGCAAACCGTGCCGATGCTCTATCGTGGCATGGAAGCCGTGCGCCAAGTCACGGCGGCCGGTGGTCGCGTGCTGTTTGTTGGCACCAAGCGTCAGGCCCAGGAAATCGTCGCCGATGCCGCCCGGCGTTGCGGCCAGTATTACGTCAATCACCGCTGGCTTGGCGGCATGTTGACCAACTGGAAGACCGTGTCCCACTCCATCCGTCGGTTGCGCGAGCTGGAAGAAAAGTTTGACGCCGGTGATCTGGGTGGTCTGACCAAAAAGGAACAGCTGAACCTGTCCCGGGAAAAGGACAAGCTGGAGCTGGTTCTGGGCGGCATCAAAGATATGGGCGGTCTGCCCGATTTGCTGTTCATCATCGATGTGGTCAAAGAAGACCTCGCGGTGACTGAAGCCAACCGCTTGGGCATTCCGGTGGTGGCCGTGGTTGACAGCAATGCCGACCCCGATGGCATCACCTTCCCGATCCCGGGCAATGACGACGCCATTCGCGCCATCCAGACCTATTGCGATCTGGTCTCCGGTGCGGTGCTGTCCGGCCTGCAGGAAGAAATGGCCGCCGCTGGCATCGACGTTGGCGCAGCTGAAGAAGCCCCGGAAGAGCTGGCAACCGAAGAAGCCGCTCCGGCGGAAGAGGCTGCTGCTGAAGCCGCCCCGGCTGAAGACGCTCCGGCAGCCACCGAAGAGCAAGCCGCTCCGGAAGCCTGATCGACCGATTTCCGGTCAACTGAGTCTTGATCTTCGACGGTCCAGGGTGCAAAACCTGGGCCGTCAAAGATGTGAATGTGAAGCGGGGGTGCAGGCCAAAACCCGCGCCCCCGCTTCTTCATCCTTCCGCACCCCCCTTATATGGTCTTGGCCCTCCGGGATACCGGATGCTGCTGGCCGCTTGGGATGACGGAGGGATGGTTGCTTGAACCCACCCTACAGACTGAACCAAGGGGACGTTACTATGGCCGCGATCACCGCCGCCCTCGTCAAGAGCCTGCGCGAAGCCACCGGCGCTGGCATGATGGACTGCAAAAAAGCCCTGACCGAAACCGACGGGGATGTGGATGCCGCCACCGATTGGCTGCGCACCAAAGGCCTCGCCGCAGCTGCCAAAAAGGCGGGCCGGACCGCTTCTGAAGGTCTGGTCGGGGTGACCACCGCCGGGACCGTTGGCGCCGTCGTGGAAATGAATGCGGAAACCGATTTCGTGGCCCGCAATGACAAGTTCCAGGCCTTCGTCACCGATCTCTCCAAGCTGGCCCTGGACACCAAGGGCGATCTAGAGGCCTTGAAGGCTGCCACCTTCCCGGATGCAGAAGGGCGGACCGTTGATGGCCAAGTCACCCATATGATCGCGACCATTGGCGAAAACATGACCCTGCGCCGCAGCGCCGGTCTGTCCGTCGAGGCTGGTGTCATTGGGTCCTACATCCACAATTCCGTGGCCCCGGGTCTGGGCAAGATCGGTGTCCTGGTTGGCTTGTCCTCCACCGGCGATGCCGACAAGCTGGAAGCTTTTGCCAAGCAGCTGGCCATGCATGTGGCCGCCGCCACGCCGCTGTTTGCCACCATCGCCGAAGTCGATCCGGACGCCCTGGCCCGCGAGCGGGAAGTTCAGACCGCCAAGGCCAAGGAATCCGGCAAGCCCGACAACATCGTTGAAAAGATGGTCGAAGGCCGCCTGCGGAAATATTATGAAGAAGTGGTTCTGCTGGAACAGGTCTCCATGATCGATGGTGAAACCAAGATCAGCAAGCAAATCGACGCCCTGGCCAAAGAGGTCGGTGCGCCGGTCGAACTGGCTGGCTTCGTTCGCTTCCAGCTCGGCGACGGTGTCGAGAAGGAAGAAGAAGATTTCGCCTCTGAGGTTGCCAAGCAGCTTTCCAAGTAATCTCTCCTCATGTGCTGAGCAGAGCGTAAAGGGCGGCATCGGGATGCCGCCCTTTTTTTCTCCAGATTTTGGGCTAAACCTCCCCAGTGCTGCGGAATTCCGGTTCCTCTGACCAAAGACATGTTCTATGATCCGCGCCGGTCGGAGAGCGCTTGGTCCACAGCCGGTTTCAAAGCGGATCTGCCGGTTTTTCCGCAGAGTCTCGGTTCGAATGTCTGGTCGTTAGATGCACTTGGTTGCACCCGATCCCTCTGACCCAGCATGCTTGTTCTAAGATGCGGTTGTCCCCAATCAAGGCCGTTGGCCGGTCGTCCCCATGGCTGTTGTAGACACGGAAGAGAGTTCCTTTATGCCCAGCGATCCGAGTGCGCAGACCGACGAGTCTTCCGCGAACCCTGGCGCTCAGCCCGGGCGGGTGCTGGTCAAACTCTCCGGTGAAGGCCTGTTGGGCGATAAGGAGTTTGGTCTCGACATGGCGATGGTCACCCGGGTGGCCAGCGAAGTCGCCTCCGTGCAACAAAATGGCACCCAGGTTTGCCTGGTGATTGGCGGTGGAAACATTTTCCGCGGCGTCTCCACAGCTGCCAAAGGGATGGACCGGACCAGCGCCGATTATATGGGCATGTTGGCCACCGTGATGAATGCGCTGGCGGTCCAAAACGCCTTGGAAGAGCTTGGGATCCAGACCCGCGTCCAATCGGCCATCCCGATGTCCATGGTCTGCGAGCCCTATATCCGCCGCCGGGCGATCCGTCACATGGAAAAGGGCCGGGTGGTGATCTTCGCAGCCGGAACCGGCAATCCATTTTTCACCACCGACACCGCAGCGGCATTGCGGGCGGTGGAGATGAACTGCGACATGTTGCTGAAGGCAACCCAGGTCGACGGGGTTTATTCCGCTGATCCGAACAAGGATCCAACGGCAACCCGCTATGACATCTTGACCTTCTCCGAGGTTTTGGCCCGTGATCTGAAGGTGATGGACACCTCGGCGATTGCGCTGGCCCGGGAAAACAATATGCCAATCGTTGTCTTTTCCCTGCATGAGGAGGGCGGATTGGCCCAAGTCCTCCAGGGCGGAGGACGATTTACAAAGATTGTAGGAGAGGAATCCTAAAAATGGCCGATGATGACGAGGGCTTTGAAGAGCTGTATTTCGATCTCGAACATCGGATGGAAGGGGCTTTGGAGGTTCTGAAACGGGAATTCGCTGGCTTGCGAACCGGTCGGGCCTCGGTCAATCTGTTGGATCCGGTCAATGTCGATGCCTATGGTTCTTCGATGCCCCTGAACCAGGTGGCCACCGTCAGCGTGCCCGAACCCCGCCTGATTTCCGTGCAAGTCTGGGATCGTAGCATGGCCAAGGCGGTGGAAAAGGCGATCCGTGATGCGGGTCTGGGCCTCAATCCGGCGTCTGACGGTCAGTTGATCCGGGTGCCGATCCCGCCGCTGAACGAAGAACGCCGCACTGAGCTCTGTAAAGTGGCGGGCAAATATGCCGAGCAGACCCGGATCGCGGTGCGCAATGTTCGCCGGGATGGCATGGATCAGCTGAAGAAAATGGAAAAAGACAGCAAAATCAGTCAGGACGAGCAAAAGAAATATGGCGACGAGGTCCAGAAACTGACCGATGGTATGATCAAGAAGGTCGATGACTCGCTTGGCAACAAAGAAAAGGAAATTATGCAGGTCTGATGGTTATGGACCCAGTACGCACCCCTGAACAAACCGATACCCCGTTGCACGTCGCCATCATCATGGATGGCAATGGGCGTTGGGCTCGTGCGCGCGGTTTGCCGCGAACCGCCGGTCATAAGCGCGGGGCTGAAGCCGTGCGCGCGTCGGTCAAGGCTGCGAAAAAACTGGGCGTGACGCATTTGACCCTGTTTGGCTTTTCGTCTGAAAACTGGAAGCGACCGGCTTCCGAAGTCACGGATCTGATGGGGCTGTTGCGGCTCTATTTGCGCAATGAAGTCAAAGACCTTGATAAAAACGGCGTCCGTTTTCGGGTCATCGGTGAACGTGATCGCTTTTCTGATGAAATCCGGGTTTTGTTTGAAGACGCCGAAGAGAGAACCCGCACCAACAATGATCTGCACCTGACCATTGCCCTGAATTATGGCGGTCGGGCCGAGTTGGTGCGTGCAACCCGCAGCATTGCCGAAAAGGTGAAGGATGGCTCCCTGGATCTGGAGGCCATTGACGAGGATTTGATCTCCTCGCAACTCTTCACCAATGACATGCCCGACCCGGATGTTCTGGTCCGGACCAGTGGCGAGCAGCGGATTAGCAATTTTCTGCTATGGCAATGTGCCTATACTGAATTTGTTTTCTTACCGGTGCTTTGGCCTGATTTTGGTCATGAGGAAATGGCGAAAGCCCTGGACCTGTTCAGAGATCGCGTTCGGCGCTTTGGTGGTCTATAAGGACGCCTCGGCCCAATGCGTGGGTCCGATAATCGCTTTGGAAGTCCCAAAATAACCCATGCTTAAAACCCGCATCCTATCTGCTTTGGTCATCGCACCGCCGATATTGTTCGCGGGTTGGTTTGGGGAATGGCCCTTCACCCTGTTTGTGGCGATCTGTGGTTTCCTCATGGCGTGGGAATGGATGAGCCTGTGTCGGCAGCGCTTTGGCATCACCGGCGTGGTGCTCGGGGCTATTCTCGCTCTTGTGGCCGTTCTGGCCCAAGGCAAGCCGATTTGGGTGGCGTTCATGATCTTGATCGTTGCTCTGCCGTTGATTTCGGCTTTGGCGCAAAGAACAAAAGTCAATCCGGGGTGGGTCAGTGTTGGGGTGCTCTATTTGGGGGTGCCCCTGGCGGCCGTCGTCATCGTCCGGGGCGAGGGTGGTTGGCAAACCCTGTTTTGGCTGTTTGTGGTGGTCTGGAGCACGGATATTGGGGCCTATGCCTTTGGTCGCTCCATCAAAGGACCAAAAATCGCGCCTTCTATTAGCCCGAGCAAGACATGGTCCGGATTGTTGGGCGGCATGCTCTGTGCCGCTGCGGGGTCAGCCCTGTTTATCATGTTCACCCACGTGGAATATGCCGCCACCATGCAAGATGTGGTGATCATCGCCTCTTGCCTGGCGGTGGTTGCCCAAGCGGGTGATTTTTTGGAAAGTGCGATCAAACGTCGCTTCAATGTCAAAGATTCGGGTAAGATCATTCCCGGACATGGGGGAGTGCTCGATCGGGTCGACGGCTTGATGGCGGCGGCCTGCGTTGTGGCAGTGATTGTTCTCATTCGGGAAGGGGGGATCGCCTCATGGTGACCCAAGGCAACACACAGGCCAGTTCGGACCAGGGGTCTATGGCAGGAGCACCGCGCCGGATTTCGATCCTTGGCAGCACCGGCTCCATTGGCACGTCGACCATTGACCTCATTGAGCGCAATCCGGACCACTATCAAGTGGTCGCCCTGACGGCGAACCGGAATGTCAAAGATCTGGCTGCCCAAGCCAAAGCCTTGCGGGCCGAAGTCGCCGTTGTTGCCGATCCGTCTGCTTTGGCGGACTTGCAGGACGCGCTGGCGGGGACCGGCATCGAGGCGGCGGCCGGGCCCGAAGCGGTCATCGAGGCTGCCAGCCGCGATGCTGAGTTTCTGATGGCGGCCATCGTTGGCGCAGCGGGGCTTGCCCCGACTTTGGCTGGGGTGGCCAAAGGCATTACCATCGGGCTGGCCAATAAGGAATGCTTGGTCTGCGCAGGCGACCTGTTCATGGCCGATGTCGCCCGCCATGGCGCGACCTTGTTGCCCGTGGACAGCGAACATAACGCCATCTTCCAGGTGTTTGACCGGGATCGTCCAAAAGGCATTGAGAAAATCATTCTTACGGCCTCCGGTGGACCGTTCAGAACCTGGACCCGGGAAGCCATGGCCGCCGCGACCCCAGAGCAAGCTGTCGCCCATCCGAATTGGTCCATGGGGGCCAAGATCAGCGTTGATTCCGCCTCCATGTTTAACAAGGGGCTGGAATTTATCGAAGCGCACTATCTGTTTGATTTGCCCCCGGATCGCATAGACATCTTGGTCCACCCGCAATCGGTGATCCACTCTATGGTGTCCTATGTCGACGGCTCGGTGCTGGCGCAGTTGGGCTCGCCGGATATGCGCACCCCAATCGCCTATTGCATGGCGTGGCCGGAGCGTATGGACGCGCCGGTCAAGCGGCTGGATCTAGGCGAAATCGCCCGCTTGGACTTCGAAACCCCTGACGAAACTCGGTTCCCCGCCATTCGGGTGGTCCGGGAAGCCTTGGAGGCCGGTGGCACCGCGCCGACGGTAATGAATGCCGCCAATGAAATCGCGGTAGAGGCCTTTCTGGCCCGGCGCATTGGCTTTTTGGATATTGCGTCGGTGGTTGAGGCAACCATGGAAGCGATGGCCAAGGAAGCTGGTGCCTCTCAACCGCCCCAAGATCTGGAGACGGTGCGCAGCCTGGATGGACAAGCCCGCCGGTTGGCTGAGGACATCACCCAACGCCGGGCTGCTGCCGCCGAATAGGGTTTCCCCGCTTTATTGGAAGGGTTATTGATGCGCCCCATAGCGGTGAGGCCTTGGCGCGCCCATATCGTAACCTGCTTCCTACCCCTTGAGAAAGGTTTGCCACTGTGTTGATCGAACAGATCATGGGCCTGTTGCCAACGATACTTGGCTTCTTGGTCGCTTTGTCTATCGTGGTCTTTGTCCATGAAATGGGCCACTTTCTGGTTGGCCGCTGGAACGGGGTCAAGGTCGAGGCCTTTTCCTTGGGGTTTGGCAAAGAGCTGTTCGGTTTTGAGGACAAATACGGCACCCGGTGGAAATTCTGCCTGCTGCCTTTGGGTGGCTATGTGAAGTTTTACGGCGATAATGACGCGGCCAGCACCCCGGGGGAAGAGGTCAAAGAAATGACCCCGGAGCAAAAGGCGGTGTCCTTCCATCACAAGAGCTTGGGGCAACGCTTTGCCATTGTCTTTGCCGGTCCGGCGGCCAATTACATTTTTGCCGCTTTGGTGTTTGCCGGGTTGTTCATGACCTCTGGCCAACCAACCACACCGGCGGTCATTGGCTCGGTGGTCCCGGAGAGCATGGCGGAACGTGCCGGTTTTCAGCCTGGGGATCGTTTCCTGGCCGTAGATGGCCGGGAGATCGACAATTTCTTTGATCTCCGCCGCAAGGTGTCCCTGGGGGATGGTTCGCCCATGGTCTTTACCTTTGAGCGCGACGGGGCCGTTCAAGAGGTCACGGTTGCCCCGGAGGTCAAGGCGGGCACCGAAGAAACCGGTGGGGCGCAAACCGCCCAATTGGGGGTTCGAGCCGCTGCCTCAACCTTGATTGGCCATGTTGTTCCTGAGTCTGTCGCGGAGCAGGCGGGGATGCTGGAGGATGACCGGATCCTGACGGTGGCCGGTCAGGATGTGACCTCCTTTGAACAGGTTTTGGCTTTGGTACGGCTCGATTTGGAACAGCCGCAGGCCATATCAATTTTGGTTCAACGGGGCGAAGGCGTCCAAGAGCTTCGTTTCTCGGTGCCGGGCGATGAGTATGCGGATGACAATGCCTTGGCGGAGGCGATTGGCGCGTTCCCCAAAACCGAACGCCGTGTTCTTGGCCCTGTTGCGGCGCTGGGTGCGGGTGCGCACGAAACGTGGAAGCTCACCCTCGACACGGTCACCTTCATCAAGCAAATCGTCGTCGGCACCCGTCCCTCAAGCGAATTGGGCGGACCGATCCGGATTGCCTATTTCTCTGGGAAGGCGCTGGAGCTTGGGTTTGTGGTGTTCATCACCACCATGGCGTTGATCTCTGTCAACCTTGGATTTATTAACCTGCTACCGATCCCAATACTCGATGGTGGCCATCTAATGTTCTATACTTTGGAAGCCATTCGGGGAAAACCACTGTCAGAACGGACCCAAGAGTACAGTTTTCGGGTCGGATTGATGCTTGTTCTGGGTTTAATGGTCTTTGCCACATGGAACGACTTGCACTTTCCGTTCATGTAGCGCACAACAAGCAGTGACGGGGTAAAACCCGCGAGTCAAATGTTAAAAGTCCGGGGGATCGCCTTGACTCCGTTAACTTCTCTTAACGCCCAGGTTGGTCGGGTACTCAGCGGGCTTGTTCTGTTTCTTGCGGTTGTTTTGCTGCAGGGGAGCCTGTTTTCTGATCCCGTACGGGCACAGAGCGGTGGGTTCGTCGACGGTGTGATCGAAACCATCGTCATTGAGGGGACCCAGCGGATCGAGCCTGCAACGGTCCGGACCTATATGACCGTGCGGGAGGGCGACGCCTATGACCCGCAGCGGGTTGATCGATCCCTAAAGGAACTGTTTGATACCGGTCTGTTTAAGGATGTGGCCTTCCGCCGCGAAGGCACCGTCCTTTACGTGACCGTGGTGGAAAACCCGATCATCAACCGCATTGCGTTTGAGGGCAACCGGCGGATCGACGATGAGGATCTGGCGACTGTCATTCAGTTGCGGCCCCGGGTGGTGTATACCCTGGCCAAGGTCCAAGAAGATGTTCAGCGGGTGATCGAAGCCTATCGCCGCTCTGGACGCTACGCGGTTTCTGTTGATCCTAAAGTGATTGAACTGCCGCAAAACCGGGTCGATCTGGCCTTTGAAATCAATGAAGGCCCTTCGACCACGGTGCGCCGGATCTCCTTTGTCGGCAACCAGGTTTTCAGCGACGGCTCCTTGCGTGATGTGGTCGAAACCAGCGAGGAAGCGTGGTACGGCTTCCTATCGACCACTGACACCTATGATCCGGATCGGCTGACCTTTGACCGCGAATTGCTGCGGCGCTTCTATTTGGAAGAAGGCTATGCCGACTTTGAAGTGAAATCGGCGATCGCTGAACTGTCCCAAGACCGGCAGTCCTTCTTCATCACATTCACCATAACTGAAGGTGAGCGCTACCGCTTCGGTGCGATTGATGTTGAAACCACGCTGGATGGCTTGGATCCCGAAACCCTGAATTCGGTGATCAACACCTATGAAGGGGATTGGTACAACGCCACGACCGTGGAAAAGGTGGTCGATGAGCTGACCGAAACGGTGGGCTCGTTGGGTTATGCCTTCGTTGAAGTCCGGCCCCGTGTGCGCCGAGATGTCGACAACCAGACCATTGCGATCACCTACAGCATTGATGAAGGGCCCCGGGTCTTTGTTGACCGGATTAACATCTCGGGCAATGTGCGGACCTTGGATGAAGTGATCCGCCGTGAAGTGCTTTTGGTGGAAGGCGACGCCTTCAACACAGCAAAGCTGCGCCGGTCTCGGGCCAGGATCCAGGATTTGGGCTTCTTCGGCAAAGTCGCTGTGACCAATGAACCCTCACCGACCGCAGCGGACCGCACCGTGGTCAATGTGGAGGTTGAAGAACAATCCACCGGGGAAATTTCCTTCGGGGTTGGATGGTCAAGCTCCGTGGGGGCCATTGTTGAAGTGGGCTTGCGGGAACGGAACCTGTTGGGGCGAGGCCAGGATCTGAAGATCTCTTTGACTTGGGCACAACGCCGCTCGCAGGTGGATCTGAGCTTTACGGAGCCTTACTTTTTGGACCGTCGCCTGCGGGCGGGTTTCGACCTATATGCGGTCGAACGTAATTTGCAGGATGAAAGTTCGTTTGATCGGCGCACCTTCGGGGGCCGCTTGCGGGTTGGATATAATTACAATGAGGAGCTGAGCCATTCTTTCCGTTACACATTGCATTTCGACCGTATCTTCAATGTTGATGCTGATGCGTCCCGCTTTATCCGCGACCAACCAACCGAATCTTTGCTGTCCGAAATTGGTCACACCCTGACCTATGATGACCGGGATAGCCGTCTGAACCCAACCGAAGGTCTGGTTCTGTCCTTGGGCAATGATCTGGCCGGGATCGGGGGGACCGAGTATTTCGCCCGGACCAATGTGTCGGCTGGGTATTACATTCCCGTCGGGGATATTTTGGATTGGAGCGATGTTTGGGTGCTGAGCCTAAGCGGTCGGGCCGGCTATATCGTCGGTTTGGGTGAAGATGTGCGGATCAATGAGCGCTTCTTCCTTGGTGGTGAGAATATGCGCGGCTTTGCCTCGGCCGGTGCCAGCCCGCGCGATATCAACACCGATGACGCGCTGGGTGCCAACTGGATCACCACCGGCTCGGTCCAGATGCAGGTCCCGCTGGGGCTGCCTGAAGAGTTTGGCATTGCCGGTCGGGTGTTCTCCGACTTCGGCACCACCGGCAAACCCGATGAGTTTGACGAAACGCTCATCAATGCAGCGCAAAGCTTGCGTCTGTCCGTTGGTGGTGGGATCACTTGGACTTCGCCATTGGGTCCGATCTCCGTCGATTTGGGCTGGGCCGTTCTGAAAGAAGATTATGATGAGGACGAAGTGTTTCGTCTGACCTTTGGATCGAGGTTCTAATTATGCATGTTTCCCCCTTCACCAGCGTGTTCCATGGGACTGGCCATGGGATTGGCCAAGGGATTGAAAAGGGCTCGTTGATTGGGCGCTTAGGTGCAGCGATGCGTCGTGCGACTGTCGCCGTCATGCTGGGCTCTGGCGTTGCTCTGGGAATGATGGTGGCGCAACCCGGACTTGGCCAGGCGCAGGAAACCGTAACGCCCAATGCCCGCATCGCGATTATTGATATGCAAGACATCATGACCCGGGCGACTGCTGCTGTCGGGGTATTGCAGGAACGCGAACGGTTTGGTCAAACCTATCAAGAAGGTGCAGCCCAACAGGAGCGGGCCTTGGCTGAAAAGCAAGGCACTTTGGCCCAGCGCACCGACCAGGGCAGCGAGGCGTTTCAACAGGCTCGGATTGCATTTGAGGCCGAGGTCAATGAATTCCGACGCTCCGTGACCCTACGCCGTCAGAATTTGGACCGCGCGGCCAATATCGCAATGGCGCAGGTCCAAGATATGGTCATCCGGGCCGCCAATGAAGTTGCCGGAGAGTGGGGGGTCAATCTTGTCCTCTATCGCACCCAGGTATTGTTGTTTGATCCGGCGATGAACATGACCGAGGAAGTCCTGGTGCGCGTTGACCAGAGCTTGCCCTCCGTGGCATTTCCTGATCCGGACAGCTTGGCCAATCAAAACCAATAAGGCTCGGCCTGGGATGGGGACTGGACGTGACAGGGGCAAGAAAAGCGCGCCTGATGCGCTTCTTTGCTTTTCTCCGACGCTGTCAGGCTCTATGAAACTATCATGTTCATTGAAACCAGTTGCGTTGACATCGCATCCAAGACTCTGGATCGATGAGGCGACACTGGGTGTAGAGAAAGAAGGATAGGCACGGCATGACCGGGACAGCCGAAAAAATGCCCGAGGATGTCCCCAGTGGGACCGAAAATGTCCTTGGCCCCATCGACATCAATGGGATCATGGAGCGGATCCCGCACCGGTATCCGTTTCTCCTCATTGATCGCGTCGAAGACATTGTCCTGAGCGAAAGCTGTACCGGGATTAAAAATGTCACGGCCAATGAGAGTTTTTTCCAAGGCCACTTCCCCAGCTTTCCCATCATGCCTGGGGTCTTGATCATTGAAAGCATGGCGCAAACGGCGGCTGTCCTGGTGGTGGAAACCATGGGGCCAGAAAGCCGGGGTAAGCTGGTGTATTTTATGTTGGTTGAGAGCGCTCGGTTCCGGAAACCGGTTGGCCCGGGTGACCAACTAAAACTCATGGTGACCAAAGTCCGCAATCGTGGAAATGTTTGGAAGTTCCGTGGCGAGGCCTTTGTTGGGGAAAGCCTGGTCGCAGAAGCGGTCTTTGCTGCGACGGTTGTGGATGATGAGGGTGGCAAATTCGCCAGTCCTTAGGTCCTAAAAAGCGCTTGGTCCGAGCAGTCTCCAAATTTGTCTGACAGTGCATTCATGCGACAACTCAAAAAGTTAGGGTCAATTCCGCGAGGCAATCGTCGCGGAAATGGCTCTGATTATTTCGAAACACTTCGTGAATCGAATGTTTGGGGCAGACGTGGTCTAAACGCATGACACAAGTCATGAAACAGAAGTTAAGCACGGCAAGGGGGCAGTCTGCATGGCAGTAGAAATTCACCCGTCCTCGGTGGTGGATCCCAAAGCGCAGCTCGGCGAAGATGTCGAGATTGGTCCCTTTTGTACCGTCGGACCGGATGCGGTGTTGGGGGATGGGGTTTCGCTTGTGTCCCATGTGGTGGTTTCCGGGGTGACGAGCCTTGGTGCCAGAACCAAGGTGTTTCCCTTTACCAGCCTTGGGACGCAGCCCCAAGATTTGAAGTTCAGGGGCGAGATTACCCGCTTGGAGATTGGCGCGGACAATATGATCCGCGAACATGTGACGATGAACCCCGGAACAGAAGGCGGGGGCGGGGTGACGCGGGTCGGCGATCGCTGCCTGTTTATGGTCGCAACCCATGTGGCCCATGATTGCGACATTGGCGACCACGTGATCATGGCCAACAACGCAACCTTGGCCGGACATGTGGTGGTCGGGGATTTTGCCGTTCTGGGCGGGTTATGCGCGATCCACCAATTCTGCCGCATTGGCAAACATGCCATGGTTGGCGGTTGCTCCGGGGTCGAAGGCGATGTCATTCCCTTTGGCTCGGTGATGGGCAATCGCGCTCGGTTGTCCGGGCTTAATCTGGTTGGATTGAAGCGCCGGGATTTTGACCGCGAAACCATTCATGAAGTGCGCAAGGCCTATCGCCTGCTGTTTGGCGGCGAGGGCACCATGAATGAGCGGGTCGAAGACGCCACCGAGCTGTTTTCTGACTGCGAACCGGTGATGGACATCATCAATTTCATGCGGGCGGACTCCTCCCGGCAGCTCTGTAAGCCGCGAACCGTGGACGATGCCGAGCTCTAAGACAGAGAACGGCGGCTTGGACGCGCCTCAGGCCGAAGATCCGGTTTCGATGGGGCAAGACACCCCACAAGACGTCCTAGGGCCCTCCGCACCCCTGACAGGCCCGGAGGCTGTTCCTCTGGCGATCATTGCCGGGGGCGGGCGCTTGCCCTTGATGCTGGTCGAAGCCTGCCAGAAAGACCAAACCCCCTTTATTGTCGTCGGCTTGGAAGGCCAGGCCGACCGCAAAGATTATCCTGCCGATTGGCCGCAATTTTGGATCAAGCTGGGCAAGAGCGGCGAAGCGGCGGAACGGCTGTTCTATGACGGCTATCGGCGCTTGGTGATGGCCGGTTGGGTGAAGCGGCCCAGCCTGACCCATCTCTGGCCCGATTGGCGCACGGCCAAATTTCTCGCCAAGGTTGGCTACGCCGCCCTCGGGGATGACGATATTCTCTCCGCCATTGTCAAAGAGCTGGAAGCCCATGGCATGGCGGTGATCAGCCCAGGGGCGCTGCTGCACAGCCTGGCCAGCCCGCCTGGATTGCTGAGCAAGGCCTCTCCGGATGACATGGCCCAGGAAGACTTGCAGCGCGCCCTCCAGGTTGCTTTGGCCTCTGGACAGATGGATGTGGGGCAGGGTGCCGTGGTTCAGCAAGGCATGGTGTTATGCGTCGAGGCCGTCGAGGGCACAGATGCCATGCTCGCCCGCGCCGGGGAGCTGAAGCGCAAGGGGCTGGGAGGGGTCTTAGTCAAAGCCGCAAAGCCCGGTCAGGATCGACGGCTGGATATGCCCACTTTGGGACCGCGCACGGTGGAAAATGCCCATAAAGCCGGTCTGCGGGGCATCGGTTTTGAAGGTCATGGCGCCATCCTGCTGGATCGGGAGGAGATGATCCGGCTCTGCGACCGGCATGGCCTCTTTCTCATCGGCCTAGAGGCCCTTGATGCGGCAGTCGGACCCGACGGCGGCATTGGAACGGGTCAGGGGGCCGTGGGCAAATTGGGACCGGCGGGCAGTCGCACACGACCGATCGCCCCTGACCCCGTTTCTAAGAACGGCTCCGGGTCAAAAGGGGACCCGACCCCATGATCGAAACCTCCGCTCTGGGTCCGAAGATTTTTTTGATTACTGGCGAACCCTCCGGCGACCAACTCGCGGCCGACCTAATGGCTGGCCTAAAAGCGGAAGCCCGCGCCAGAGGCCTTGCTGAACCACGCTTTACCGGCGTGGGGGGCGAACGGATGACAGCCCGGGGGCTGGAGCTGATCCTGCCCATGGGGGCCTTTGCGGTGATGGGGTTGCTAGAAGTTTTGCCCCGCGCCTTGGCCATTAAACGCCATATCAGGCATTTGGCCGATGAGATCATCCGCCAGAATCCCGATGTCATCGTGACCGTGGATTCCTGGGGCTTTACCGGGCGGTTAAACGCCCGGCTCAAGGCACTGGGATCAAAGATCCCTCGGGTGCATTATGTCGCCCCCATGGTGTGGGTCTGGAAGCAAAACCGGGCCCGGGATGTGGCGGCCCGCGTTGACCGACTGCTGACCCTCTGGCCCTTCGAGGCCAAGCATTTCGAACCCCTTGGGTTGGACTGCGTCCATGTGGGGCATTCTGTGGTCAGCAGCGGGGCTGATCAGGGCAATGGACTGGCCTTTCGTCAGCGCCACAGCATCCCGGAAGACGCTGACCTCCTGGTGGTGTTGCCCGGCAGTCGGGTTGGCGAGGTCACCCGATTGCTGCCGGTTTTTGGTGCGGTCGTGGCCCAATTGGCGCAGGATCCAGCTCAGAAAAATCTGCATGTAGCGATCCCGACCCTGGCCCATCTGCGTGACAAGGTCGACGAAGCGACACAGGGCTGGCCTGCGAAAATCCTGCTGCTGGACGGGGAGCAAGAAAAATATGATGCCTATGCTGCAGCCCGGGGGGCGCTTGCAGCCTCTGGCACCGTGACCTTAGAGCTGGCTTTGGCCGGACTACCCCATGTTATTGCCTATCGGCTCAATGCCTTGACCTATATGATCTTCCGGCGATTGAACAAGGCTCCCTTTGTTAATCTGATCAATATATTGCTTGGGCGGGCGGTGGTGCCGGAACTGATCCAGGGGGAATGTGCCCCGGAACCGATCGTGACGGCTTTAACCCCCTTGCTGCGCGATCAAACCGCACGAGACGCCCAGCAGGCTGCCTTCGCAGAGGCCAGCACAAAACTGGCGGGACCGCCAGGGAGCGGAGGAAAGGCTGATCCCGCCCGAACCGCCGCCCAGGCGGTTTGGGAGCTGATCACGCCCAACGGTTAACGCGGCCCGCCACGTTCGGCTATTCCTCGTCCTCTTCTTCTTTGATGCCCAAGGCGAATGACAGGCCGATCCAACCATCGGCCAGTCCACTGCCATTGGCTTGGCGGTGGAACCGCAGGTCCTCTACCCCCAAATTATCCAGAGGCAGCTCTTCATTGGCAAAGGCCTCCACCGGCAAGGCGGGTATGGGGAACGTCACCGGCTCATTGAGGAAGCTGGCAATGGCCGCGCCGAAGCTTTCCTTATATTTATCCTCGGTTTCCGTCGCTGGCAGCGGAGTGCCGTCCTCGGTGGTCAGGTTCAAGGAGTCCAGCAATTGGATCCAATATTCCTCTGCCCTAAACAGGGGCAGGCGCGGGCTGTTGGGACCAAAGCCGACCACTTCTTTCAGGCTCAACTCAAAACGCCCGCCACAATTCATCTGTCGGCGTTGGCTGGGCACGCAGCCCAGAGGATTGGTCAAATCGATCTGAAAGCCGTCCCGATCCTCGGTCACGCCGAGGCTGAGCTTGGTGACCAACGCGGCTTCGAAAATGAGCTGGCTTTCGAAATCCTCACTGAAATCGATGATGATTTTAATGTCTCCGACTTCACCATAAAGATCCGGTGCGCCGTCATAGTTGGTCACCCGGGGTGGCGCCCCAAGGTCAACAATCAGCTTGGCGTTTTGCATGGCGTTGCGGGCCCCTAGCAAAGCAGTTCGATCCTCGGGCAGTTGTCCTGCGTCTTCGAGCACATCAAACAGCGGGCGCTCAATGCGCATGCCGCCCGCCAGCCAGTAATGGGCCAAAAACTCGTTGATATAGCTGTGATGCACCAACAGCGCATTGTCTTGCAGCCCGGCACCGAACCAACGCCGAATGTTCGGGGTTTGGACTCGGGGCACCCGTTGATCCGTAAAGGTGCCTTCCTCAATCAGATAGCCATAGACGCCCGGCGGGATCTGACCGTCAATATGTTTGGCGTTTGGAGAGACCTGGATGTGGAAGTCTCCGTTCTTTTGCCGGAATTCATTAAGCAGAAGGTCGAAAACCAGCTTGGGCGCTTCAGCGTCCGTCAGGCTCGGCGTGTCATACTCAAAGTCCATCACCCGCTCACCGTCATTTAAGTAAAGACCGACAGCATCGGGTTCTGCTTGTGGGTTTTGCGGGGATGTCAAAAACGGCCGTTCCGGATTGCAGGTCAAACCGGTGATCGGATCCCGCTCGCCGCAGCCTGCCAACTCCAACAGGGCGGAGCGAATGGTGGATTCGACCTCTTCAACGATTTTTGTTCTGAACTGGCTGTTGATTTCCCCATTGTTGTCAAGGCCATTGCGAACTCGCAATGACTGCTGCATCCGGATATCGCTTTGATGCAACAGCAGATGCCAACCGCCGGTCACCGAGGTGCTGACGGGGATGATCGCCGTGACATCGCCGCTGATATTGACGCTGAAGCGCCCAGTGAAGACGCCTTGGGTGAGACAGAGCAGGGGTTCCCAAAAAATACCATCGCATTTCATCGTCGCGCGGCCGCCAATGGGGACCGTCACATGCAGGTCTATCCGATCATTCCGGCTGAAAGCGGACAGCGAGATCTCGCCAGGCGTGATCGAGCCGCGGACCTCAAAATCCGGAACAAACAAATTGCCAATGCCATCACCAATGCTGGAATCGATATCCTCACTGATGTCGACAGGATCGAGACCGGAGAACAGATTGTTTTCGCTCAGCAATTCCGGAGCGACCTTTAGGATTTCATCGACACTGTCGATGCCCGGCTCCTGATTGCGGATAAAATCGCGCCCCAACATCAAACGAACTTCGTCCCGACCCATGAACAGCTGTTGGTCTGCCCGGGTTTTGAGGCCCAGGAAGCGACGCCCGACATAGAGGCTCTCCATGGCCCGGCCTTCCTTGCCATCGCGGTCAATGGCTGTGACCTGCAGAATTTGCAGGCCCGCGACGGAGGGCAGATCAGCAAAGAAACGCACCTCGCCAGGATTTTCGCCGGGCAGCAGGCGCGCATTCTCACTCCAATGGCCATTGCTGACCCGAACGGTCCGGATGCCGGAGCCGCTGTCAAAGGCCGTGCCCCGGATCGGCAACAGCCGACGGTTCCACACCATCTGGTGATCACGGTTTGGTGTGGTGATTTCGGCGGTGGGCGGATAGTGGTCGGCCACCACCCGGAAGGTTTTCGCCTCGCAATTTGCCGTCCCTTGCCCGGCGGACTGGACCATGATTGCGGTATAGGTGCCGGCTCGGGTTGGCGTGATCCGTTTGATGACGCCATCCTCGGCTGTCCAGGCTTCGCTTTGCCGGTTGCGGAACTGGGGACTGGCATTGGTTCCACCCTGATAGCAGCCGACCCGACCTTGGCGCAGCACCAATTGGGTTGTGGACGGACGGATCAGAGCGCCAACGCGATTGGCCCGCTCATAGGCCCGCATCTGGATCTGGATGACCTCATTGACCTCAAAGGCGGCCTGTTCCTGGCCGGTGCGCACAGAGGTCAGGGTGTTTCGAATCCCGGCTATGCTTGGTGTGCGGGCAACAATGGTTGTTGTCTTATTGCGGGTTGGGGTTAAGAGCGGTCCGCCTTGGACCCGGCAGCGAAAGGTATAGTGACCGTTTCGGGTCAGGGTGCCTTGCGCCTTGGCCCCGGTGATCGCGCCGTCAAACCCATTGCGGGGTTGGTGGTCAATTTCCAGCACCAAGCGGGGCTGAGGGCCGCCTAGGATCGGGCTGCCGCGCAAGCGCACGGTGTTGCCAAGAATGTCTGTGGCCCGACATACGATCTGGACCTCTGTTCCCGTCGCCGTATTGCTTAGATCCTCGGTCCCGCTGACATGGGGTTGGATGGTGGCGAAGGTCTGGGCCACTGCCGGGGCAGGGGACAGGCCAGCAAACAGGGCGATTCCCATGAAGCCGGACAGAATGAAGCCGTGAGGCGTCTTGGTGGTGGACGCTTGTGTGATGAACCGGACCATGGCTGTTTCCCCCTGCACTCAAAAAAAGCGACGTGCAGAAAGAATGCAGAACAGATAGAAAAATACAACCTAAGAAAATTTAAAACTATTTACCCGATATTTAAGTGTGTCTCCGGATAAAAAAAGCCCGACCGAGGGGGCTCGGTCGGGCTTTCATCTGAGGGCCTCCGAAAAGGCCTTCGGATTAGCGCTTGTCGAGCGGAATGAATTCCCGGGTTTCGTAACCGGTGAACAGCTGACGCGGGCGACCGATTTTCTGTTGCGGATCTTCGATCATTTCCCGCCATTGGCTGATCCAGCCCACGGTGCGGGCCAGGGCAAACAAGCAGGTGAACATGGACACCGGAATGCCCATGGCCTTCAGGATGATGCCGGAATAGAAGTCCACATTCGGATAGAGCTTCTTCTCTTTGAAGTAAGGATCTTCCAGAGCGTATTTCTCCAGCTGCATGGCAATATCCAGCAGCGGCTCGTCGGTGATGCCCAAGGTGTCGAGCACCTCGTGGCAGGTTTGGGACATGATCTTGGCGCGCGGGTCGTAGTTCTTATAGACCCGGTGACCAAAGCCCATCAGACGGAACGGATCGTCTTTGTCCTTCGCCTTGGCGACATATTCATCAACGCGGTCCGCAGTGCCGATCTCGTTGAGCATTTTCAGCACGGCTTCGTTGGCACCGCCATGGGCCGGACCCCACAGGGAGGCAATCCCAGCAGCGATACAGGCAAACGGGTTGGCCCCGGAGGAACCGGACAGACGCACCGTGGAGGTCGAGGCGTTTTGTTCATGGTCGGCATGCAGGATCAGGATCCGATCCATCGCCTTGGCCAGCACCGGATCGACCACATAATCTTCACAGGGGGTGGCGAACATCATGTGCAGGAAGTTCTCGGCATAGCCCAGATCGTTCCGCGGATAGATGAAGGGCTGACCGATGGAATACTTATAGGCCCAGGCCGCAATGGTCGGCATCTTGGCGATCAAGCGATGCTGGGCGACCATCCGCTGATGCGGATCAGAAATGTCGGTGCTGTCATGGTAGAAGGCAGACAGGGCGCCGACCACACCGCACATGATGGCCATCGGGTGCGCATCGCGACGGAAGCCCTCATAGAACTTCGAGATCTGTTGATGCAGCATGGTGTGGTGGGTGATGGTCTTGGCGAAATCCGTGTTTTGCTCGGCGGTCGGCAGTTCCCCGCGCAGCAGCAGATAAGCGACTTCCAGGAAGTCACAGTTCACGGCCAAGTCGTCGATCGGATAGCCACGGTGCAACAGGACACCGACATCACCATCAATATAGGTGATGGTGGATTCACAGCTCCCCGTGGAGGTGAAGCCCGGATCGTAGGTGAACATACCGGTTTCAGCGTAGAATTTACGGATATCAACCACGTCGGGGCCCATGCTCCCGCTCATGATCGGATATTCGTAGGATTTGCCGTCCCGGTTATCGGTCACGGTCACCGTTTTCTTCGTCTCGGTCATAGGCTCGATCCCCCATGTCTTGAGTGAATTTAACGCGATCTTGGCGTGCAGGGCGCACGCGAGCACAGACTGTTCAAAGATCCTTAAATGGGCGGCAACCCCGGGGCCATGGCAGATGTCATGACCCATATTCGGGAACCGGCCTCCCCTTGCCGGATCGCTCCGCTTCGGATCCTTTCCTTACAGTACGTCGGCGATGCGCCCCAGGGTTTCCTCCCGCCCAAGGATCTCCATCACCTCAAAGATCGGCGGCGAAACCTTGGACCCGGTCAAAGCCGCACGAATAGGCTGGGCGACCTTCCCAAGCTTTAGGTCCAACTCCTCGGACAGATCGCGGGCGAGCGCTTCCAAAGACTCCCGGGACCAAAGGTCCAATGCCTGGCTGCGATCGCGGAAAACGCCTAGCACGCGGCGCCCGTCGTCGTCGAGTGCCTTAACCGCGACGTCTGCCATCGTGATCGGGCGTGTTTTCACGTAAAACTTAGATAAATCAACCAATTCTGGGATTGTCTTCACCCGTTCTTTCATGCCGGGCATTCCGTCCGAAAGTCTTTTTCGACCGGTTTCATCAAGGCTCAGATCCGCTTCCTGGGCGAGTCGGTCCATCGCTAAGGAAACCAAACGCCCATCATCGGCCTGGCGCATGTAATGGGCGTTCAGCGCGGTCAGCTTTTTCAGGTCAAATCGGGCCGGGGATTTGCCCACGCCAGCGACATCAAACCAGGCAATGGCTTGCTCATCGGAAAAGATTTCATCATCGCCATGGGACCAACCCAAACGGGCGAGATAATTGCGCATGGCTTCGGGCAGGAAGCCCAAATCCCGATAGGCTTCTGCGCCCAAAGCCCCATGCCGCTTGGACAGCTTGGCCCCATCGGGGCCGTGGATCAGGGGGATATGGCCAAAGGCCGGGACGTCCCACTCCAAGGCCCGGTAGAGTTGGGTCTGGCGAAACGCATTGGTCAGGTGATCATCGCCACGAATGACATGGGTGACGCCCATATCATGGTCATCCACCACCACGGAGAGCATATAAGTTGGGCTGCCATCGGCGCGCAACAGGATCATATCATCCAGCTGGGCATTCGCCACGGTCACCTTGCCTTGGACCAGATCGTCGATAACGGTTTCGCCCTCTTGCGGGGCTTTCAGACGGATCACCGGATCCACCCCCGCCGGGGCTTCGGACGGATCCCGATCCCGCCACCGGCCATCATAACGGGTTGGCTTGCCCGCAGCCCGCTGCGCTGCCCGCATCTCATCAAGTTCTTCCTTGGAGGCATAGCAGCGATAGGCCAGACCGGCCTGCAGCAGCTGATCGACGGCTTCGTGATGGCGGTCGGCCCGAGTGGATTGGAACACCACCTCGCCATCCCAATCGAGCCCCAGCCATTTTAACCCGTCGAAAATGGCCTCCACGGCGGCTTCGGTGGAGCGTTCTCGGTCCGTATCTTCGATCCGCAGCAGGAATGTGCCGCCCATATGCTTGGCAAACAGCCGATTGAACAGGGCGGTGCGGGCACCACCAATATGCAGGAAACCGGTGGGCGAAGGCGCGAAGCGTGTAACAACACTCATGGAGAACCTATGGTGGGATGGAGCGCAACAAAGTAGAGTGATCCCGTTCTGGCTGAACCGCCTATGTCCGAGAGCCGAGGCGGGTTTAGCACAAACAACGCGGCAGGCGAAGGGGAGGCGGGGCAAAGCGTGGCGGAAAAACCGACAGCAGCAGCCTCCCGGCGGGTGCTCCAGGGGCGGGACCGCTTGGTGCTCTGGGCTCCGGTCTTATTCGGAACCGGGATCGGCCTTTATTTCCAAAGCGCGGAAGAGCCATCGGCTGCAACCGGCCCGTTGCTGCTATCGGGATGCCTTCTGGTCGGCATTGCGGCCCGAGCGGTGGGTCTCGGGCGTTCTGTTCTCGTCATGGCGACCTTGGCGGCTCTATTGGCTGCCGGTTTTACCGCTGCCTCCTTGCGTGCAGCCGCCGTCGAGGCACCACGCTTGACCGAGCGCATCGGAGCCGTGGAGATCGAAGGGGTTTATGAGCGCGCCGAGGCCATTCCCAGCGGCAAACGGGTGGTGATCGCACCCCATAGCATTGAGCGCTTGTCCGGCGAGCAGGCCCCAAAGCGGATCCGGATCCGTGTCCGAAGCGCGAGCCACGCGGTCGATGAAGCCCGCCCCGGGGATCTTATTCGGGTGCGTGCAGTACTGTTGCCCCCGCCGGAACCGGTGCGCCCGGGGGGGTATGATTTTGCATTGGTGCTCTATTTTCAGGGCATCGGAGCCGTTGGCTATGCCCTCGGTCCGCTTGAAAAGATCGACGATGGGTCGCCAAAACCCGGAACGGTCGCCTCGCTCTGGTCCGCGCGTTTGCAGGATCTGCGGCAAACCATCACCGAGCGTCTGTTGAATGAAGCGCCAGGCGAAACCGGCCCCCTGGCTGCGGCTTTGGTGACCGGGGAGCGCCGAGCGATCCCGGAGGAGATTCAAGAGGCGTTTCGCAGCGCCGGGTTGGCCCATATGCTGGCCATTTCCGGCCTGCATATGAGTTTGGTTGCCGGGTTTGTGTTCCTGTTGACCCGCCGGATCCTGGCTCGGATCCCGCTGCTTGCCTTGACCCAGCCGATCAAGACGTGGGCGGCGGCGGCGGCACTGATCGTGGCAACGGGATATTTGCTGATCTCCGGAGCCGGTTTGCCAGCCCAACGGGCGTTTCTGATGACCACCTTGGCCTTGGTGGCCATTGCCGTGCATCGCTCACCGTTTTCCTTGCGTTTGGTGGCCCTGGCGGCCTTGGCGGTGCTGGCTTTCCAGCCCGAAGCCTTGCTGCATCCGGGGTTTCGCATGTCCTTTGCCGCCGTGATCGCCCTCATCGCGGCCTATGAGGGGCTGTCCTTGGCCTATGGTCCCCGCCTGCGGGCAACCAAAACCGGATTAAGCCCGGCACAGAGCGCGATCCGATCCGTCCTGCTTTATGGCGGCGGGGTGATTCTAACTTCCTTGATTGCTTGGATCGCCACTGCTCCGTTCGCTGCAGCGGATTTTAACCGTCTGGCCCCATATGCTCTGTTGGGCAATCTGCCAGCCGTGCCGTTAATGGCCTTCTGGATCCTGCCCAGCTGCTTGATCGCCGTTTTGGTGATGCCTTTGGGCCTGGAAGGCTTGGTGCTCTCCATCGCTGAACCCGGGTTTGTGCTATGGACCCTGTGGGCGCAATGGGTGGCCGGTTTGCCCGGATCCGATCTTGCCGTTCCCGCCGGAGCCCCTTGGATGCTGCTGCCCGTGGTATTCGGCGGGTTGTGGCTTTGTCTGGAGCCCAGCCGCTGGCGCTGGGCAGCACTGCCGGTGATTGGGATTGGGTTGGTGCTGCCCTGGACCGTCACACCGCCGGACCTGCTGATCTCCCGCGATGGCAAAGTGATTGCTGTGCGCGGTCCCGAAGGTGCCCTGTGGCGCAATCCCAGCCGTGCCGGATCCTTCAGCTGGCAAAACTGGAACCGGGCTTATGGCCCAGTGGCAGGAGCTTGGGCCAAACCACCGCGCCTTGGCTCAGACGCCGGATCAATCTCCGACCTGAAGGGCCGGTTGCGCTGTGATGATTTGGGATGTGTTCTTCATCCCAAACTTCCGGAGGCACGCAGCATCGCTCTGCCACGCCAAAGGGAGGCCCTGGCGGCTGATTGTGCGCTGTCGAGTCTGGTGGTGACCAGCCTTTGGGTTTCCTCGGAAAGCTGCCATGGGGAGCAGGGCACCGCGCCGAAAATCATTGATGGGCGTGTGCTGCGCAGCGAAGGGGCTCACGCGGTCTGGCTTCGCAATGATGGCAGTTATCATATCGAAACGGTCAAGGATTTGCGCGGGACTCGGCCCTGGGCACCTTAAACCCCGATTGGATCAATAAAACCGCATCAGGCCCACCAGTTTGCCCTGAATCGCCACTTGGCTCGGTTGATAGATCTGGGTGCGGTGGCTGGCATTGGCTGGCTCCAAGGCGATGGCCGCGGAGCGGCGGCGCAAGCGTTTCAGGGTGGTTTCTTCCCCCTTCACCAAGGCGCAGACAATGGACCCATTCTCGGCGGTATCGCATTTTTTCAGGATTGCCGTATCTCCATCCAGAATGCCCGCTTCAATCATCGATTCGCCTTCCACGATCAGGGCGAAATGCTCGCCGCCGGACACCATCGAGGCCGGAATGTCGATCTGGTCCCCATGGTTGGACAGGGCTTCAATGGGCAGACCCGCAGCGATCTTACCCAGAACCGGGATCGTAACGGTCTGCGGATCGCCGGGCTGTTCCCTGTTATCGGCATTGGAGGGCGGCGACGCGGCGGGCGGAGCAGGAGGGGGCGTGTTCTGAAAGCCACCCCGAATGACCTTGGGCGAGAAGGGTGTCACCGATCCGGACTTTGCGCTGTCTTGGTCAGGCAGTTCCGCATCATTGGAGGGGGGTACCGGTGCCCCTGCCGGGCCGGAGGAGGCATCTTCAGGGCGGCGCACCACTTCAAGAGCCCGGGCCCGATAGGGCAGACGACGCAAAAAGCCCCGTTCTTCCAGCCCTTTGATCAAGCGGTGAATGCCGGATTTGGATTTAAGGTTCAGGGCCTCTTTCATTTCGTCAAAAGACGGGGAGACGCCGGTGGCCCGCAATCGGGCATCAATAAAGTCCAGCAACTGCCGCTGCTTCGAGGTCAGCATAAACCCGTCTCCACATCATTGAACCACCGCCATTCCCAACAGATCCCAACCAATAGACTAAAGCGAGAACCAAACCGGAACGACTGAGCCTTGTTCTACTTTTGTTTTCGCTTTGGGTCAAGGGGAGAGGTAAGGGTTTTGATTATTTCGATGTCAAAAAGGGGGTCTTCTAGGCTGCGTGGTTAAGCGGCTGGGCTCAGCACAGCGGTAACGGCGGCTCCGACATCCGTTTGGCGCATGAAATGTTCCCCCATTAGGAAGCGTTGCGCCCCCACGGCGGCCATGCGATCCAAATCTGCCCGGGTCTTTAGGCCGGATTCGGCGATCAGCACCCGGTCGTTTGGCACCATAGGGGCCAAAGCCTCGGTGGTGGCCAAATCGGTGACCAGGGTTTTCAGATTGCGATTGTTCACCCCTATCAGCGGTGTTTTGAGCACTGCAAGGGCCCGGTCCATTTCCGGGGCGTCATGGACCTCGGCCAGCACATCCATCCCCAACTCAAAGGCAGCGGCTTCCAATTCGGCGGCTTCACTGTCTTCTAAGGCTGCTAGGATCAGCAAAATGCAATCGGCCCCCCAGGAGCGCGCCTCCGGGATCTGGTAAAGGTCGACCATGAAATCCTTGCGCAGCACCGGCACATCAACAGCAGCCCGTGCGGCCTGCAAATGGGCCGCCTCGCCTTGGAAATAGGGCCCGTCGGTCAATACGGACAAACAAGCCGCACCGGCGGCGCAATAGGTTTGCGCCAGGGCGGGCGGGTCGAAATCCGGGCGAATCAACCCCGCTGAGGGCGAGGCTTTTTTGATCTCGGCAATAAGAGCGTAGTGGCCCGCATCGGCCTTGTTGCTCAAGGCCTTGGCAAATCCCCGGGGAGGAGAGCCGTTGGCGCGAATGGCATCCTCAAGGGCGGAAACCGGCCGGGCGGCTTTACGCCGCAGGACCTCTTCGCGGGTGGTATCGCAGATTTTTTTCAGAACGTCGGACATCAACACACCACCGATCAAGCCGTAGGAGGGGTCGCATTGGTGATCGCGACCATTTTGGCCAGGGCGGCCTTGGCCCGACCGCTGTCAATGGCGTCCGCTGCGATGCTCACCCCGGCTGCCAAATCTTCGGCTTTGCCAGCGACAATGAGGGCAGCCGCAGTGTTCATCAGCACGATGTCGCGATAGGCCCCGGTTTCACCGTCCAACAATGCTGTCAAAGCCGCCGCATTGACCTCTGGAGTGTCCCCCTTCAGGTCTTCCGGAGCAGCGCGGGACAGGTCTGCCTGTTCCGGTGTGATCTCAAAACTGGTGACCGTGCCGTTTTCCAAGGCACTGACAAAGGTCGCTCCGGTGGTGGTGACCTCGTCCAAACCGTCGGCCCCATGGACCACCCAGGCCTTTTCGGTTCCCAAACGACCCAAAACATGGGCCAGCGGCTCAACCCAGTCTTTGGAAAACACGCCGAGCAGAAAGCGCTTGGCTCCGGCAGGGTTGGACAAGGGGCCTAACAGATTGAAGATGGTCCGGATGCCCAACTCGACCCTTACCGGCCCCACATGGCGCATGGCCGAATGGTGGCGCTGGGCAAACATGAACCCAATGCCCGCTTCGGCAATGGCCTGTTCCACCTGGGCCGGGGGGGCATCCAAATTGACCCCCAGGGCGGCCAGGACATCGGCGGACCCGCTTTTCGAGCTAGCCGCCCGGTTGCCATGTTTGGCAACGGTCAAGCCACAGGCGGCACAAACGATGGCGGCCGCAGTGGAAATATTCCAAGTCTTGCCGCCATCACCGCCGGTCCCAACCACGTCAATGGCATCGGCCGCTGCCTTGATCGGAGTGGCTTTTTCCCGCATCACCCGGGCCGCACCGGTAATTTCCGCCACCGTTTCGCCCCGGACCCGCAACGCGGTCAGGAAGGCCGAGATCTGCACCGGTGTCGCGGCCCCGGACATGATGATGTCAAAGGCTTGGCGGGCTTCGTCTTCACTGAGGGTTTCAGCATTGGTGACGCGGGCAATCAGCGCCTTCAGCTCTGGGGAAGCGGTCATCGAATGGGTTCCATTAGGGGAATGGGACCGCCAAATGCAGGCCCCATGATAACAGGCGGGTTAGGCAGCAGATTTGGTCTTCAGGGCCAAGGGATCCAAGGGGGCCACCGGCAATCCGGCCAAGCTCAGGAAATTGGCCATGATCTCATGACCCCAAGAAGTCATGATGCTCTCAGGATGGAATTGCACCCCATGGATCGGCAGGCTCTTGTGGGACAGGCCCATAATCTCGCCGCCCTCGCTCCACGCCGTGACCTCCAGGCAGTCGGGCAGGCTGGCTTGCTCGACCAGCAAGGAGTGATAGCGGGTGGCAGCAAAGGGCTGCGGCAAGCCTTGGAACACTCCGCCATTCTTATGGTGCATTTGGTGCACTTTGCCATGGACCGGCATATTGGCCCGGATCACGGAACCGCCAAAGGTCTGGCCAATGCTTTGATGGCCCAAGCAGACGCCAAATATCGGCAGGGTTTCCTTGGCCGCGTCGATCAGATCCAGGCAAATGCCCGCCGTATCAGGGGTCGCCGGGCCGGGCGAAATCACCAGCGCGTCGGGCTTTAGGGCCAGCGCATCCGCCACCGTCAGGCTGTCATTGCGATGCACCATGCATTCGACGCCCAACTGTCCTAGATAATGATGGAGGTTATAGGTGAAGCTGTCATAGTTATCGATCAGCAAGACCGTAGGGGACTGTTGGGACATGGCTCTTTCGCTTGTTCTCTCAAGGACGGTCTTTTCTGACGATGCGTTGCTGCGCGGCCCAATCCGTTGATGGATCGCAACGCCACCGGTCATAGCGGTGCGGTAGCAAGGCAGGGCCGGACACAGATCACGCGTTAAGAGTGCCTGGAGCAGGCTGTCCAGGTCAAGGGGGCCAAGCGCGCGGCTTGTTAGGCCGCAGCGTCGCAGCAGATTAAAAAGGGGTTGGGCCGTGAACCATCACGCGACCATGACAGAGCCAGATCCGAAGGCAGCCAAGGCGGCCACACCGGATACCTCTCCGGAAGACGCCTCCGCTCGCCCAGTGTCCCTGGTGATCTCCGGCATGACCTGTGCGGCCTGCTCAAGCCGTCTGGAACGGGTCTTAAAGAAAGTTCCAGGCGTCACCCAGGCAGCGGTCAACCTGGCAACGGAGAAAGCGGAAATTCACTTACCCGGCGGCGCAGATCGGGTCGATGATTTGGTCCGCGCGGTGGAAAAGGCCGGTTTTGGTGCCGTTCCCCTGGAAGATCCCAGTTTGGCCGGTGGCGGCGATGGTTTGTCCAATGCTCTGGCGGCTGAGGAAGAGGCCGACCAGGCCCGCCAAGCTCTTCTGCGGCAGGAAATGCGGCTGTTCTTGCTCTCAGCCGCCCTGACGATCCCGCTGGTCTGGGACATGGTGGCCCATATGGCCGGTTGGCCCCAGGCCCGGATCTCACCCGAATTCCAATTGGTTTTGGCGACCTTGGTCCAAGCGGTTGCGGGTCCTCGGTTTTATCGGGGTGCCTGGAAGTCCCTGAAGGGCGGGGCAGGCAATATGGATGTGCTGGTCGCCTTGGGCACAACGGCGGCCTGGGTGCTCAGCACCATTCGGGTTGTCACTGGCGACGCTGCAGCAGGGCTGTATTTCGAAGGGGCCGCTGTGGTCCTGACCCTGGTGTTGCTGGGCAAAGTGATGGAAGCCAAAGCCAAAGCCGGGGCAGCCTCGGCGTTGCGCGGCCTGATGCGTCTACGGCCCGAGATCGCCCATGTGGAAGTGGCGGGCGAGGACGGGGTGCGGATCGAGGATCGTCCCGCCGCACAGCTTGTGGCTGGCATGGTGGTTCTGGTTCGGCCTGGCGAAACCGTGCCCGCCGATGGCGTGATCCTCTCCGGCCACAGCGCCTTGGATGAGAGCATGCTGACGGGAGAAAGCCTGCCGGTGGCCCGAGGGCCGGGGGAGACGGTGATTGGCGGTTCGGTGAATGGCGAGGCCGCCTTGCGTCTGCGCATTGAAGCCGCCGGGGCCGATGCGGTCTTGGCCCGCATTGTCCGTTCCGTGGAGCAGGCCCAGGCCAGCAAGGCCCGGATCCAGGCCTTGGTCGACCGGGTCTCCGCCGTTTTTGTGCCTGCCGTTGTATGCCTGTCGGTGATCTCAGGACTGGTCTGGATCGGGTTGGGCCAGACCGAAACGGCCCTGGTAGCAGCCATTTCAGTGCTGGTCATCGCCTGTCCCTGTGCCTTGGGCTTAGCCACTCCCACCGCCGTTATGGTCGGCACCGGTCTTGCCGCCCGGCGCGGTATTCTGATCCGGGACGCCGAAGCCCTGGAGCGGATCGATAAGGTCTCGGTCATCGCCTTTGACAAAACCGGCACCTTGACCGAGGGCAAACCCCATGTGGTTAGGCTTGTCGCCGAAACCGGCAGTGCTGAAGACGCCGAGCACATGCTGGCCTTGGCCGCTGCGGTGCAAACCGGCAGCGCCCATCCCCTGGCTGAGGCTATCCGCCAACATGCCGAGGACAGAGCCTTATCCCTGCCGCAGGCGGAGGATTTTATCGCGACGCCCGGGCGCGGCGTGTCTGCGCAGGTGGGCGGCGCTGGGCGCATTCTGATCGGCAACGCCCCCTATATCCTGGAGCAAACCGGCCTGAAGCCCGGCGAGCGTGTTTTGGCGGCAGCGGTTGCGGAAGAAGAGCAGGGGGCGAGCATTGCCTGGGTTGCCCAGGCGGCTGCACCCGGTTCGGTAAAGGGTGGGGTGCCCAAGACGGCGGTTCTGATCGGATTTATTGCCTTGCGCGATCAGGTTCGCAGCAGTTCTGCGCCAACCATCCGAACCCTAAAAGCCATGGGGCTGCGCCCGGTGATGCTGACCGGCGACAACCCGCGCGCAGCCCGGGCCATCGCCCAGGAGGTCGGGATTGCGCCGGACGATGTCCGCTCC
Source organism: Rhodospirillaceae bacterium (assembly GCA_049604415.1). Lineage (GTDB taxonomy): Bacteria > Pseudomonadota > Alphaproteobacteria > Rhodospirillales > Rhodospirillaceae > JBMYTN01. Next base: position 118,610 of record JBMYTN010000005.1, read on the forward strand.
GAGCAAACACCGGACTCCAAGGCCGAAACCCTGGCCGCGCTGCGCCAGGGTGGTGCGTCGGTGGCCATGATCGGCGATGGCATCAATGATGCGCCCGCATTGGCCTTGGCCGATGTGGGGGTGGCCATGGGCTCGGGCACCGATGTGGCGATGGAGGCCGCTGGGGTCACCCTGATGCGCGGTGACCCGGCTGCCTTGCCCGGAGCCATTGATTTGGGCCGGGCCACCTATCGCCGAATCAAGCAGAATTTGGGTTGGGCTTTCGGCTATAATGTTGTCGCTTTGCCGCTGGCGGCGGCTGGTCAGCTCGATCCCATGGTGGCGGGAGCGGCGATGGCCTTTTCCAGCGTGTCTGTGGTGTTGAGCTCTTTGGCCCTGAAATTCCGCAAACCAGTGTTGGTTGGGTCGTGAACCGAATTAAGGGATCCTAAAGGCGAGGCACATAACACTGATGTGTTCGAAAAGGCGTTGAACCGTTGAACGTAGCGCTTGTTTCTGGCCCGATAAAAACACTACGTCAGTTGGTCAGATCTGAATAAGCGCAAGACAAGGGTTATTGGCAGTGCGGTGGATCGGTGGGGTGCTTTATGGCGTGTTCGCACTGGTCGTTGCCGGTGTGATCGCCCTTGCGCTCTGGGCACCGGAACCGGACAGCTCTGCGGTGTTGGCCGGTGGAGCGCTGCAAGGCGATCCGGCACCACAGGACGCCACGGGCGCCGGGCAGGATACGGTGGCTCTGGCGCGACCGGACCGGATCCCGGACGGACCGGTGCCGCCGCAAGTTTATCTGCCACCGCCCTTGCCAGTCCCAGCTCAAACCCCATCAACGCCAACCTCTCCAGCCCAGGCACTGCCAGACCCAACCGCGCCCTTGCCCTTGGCCGAGGATGAGCTTCCGACCATTCGTCGCGACGCGCCCATAACGCCTTATCGCCTGACCGAATTGCCGCCGGATTATGCTGCTTTGCTGACCCTGGACAGCAGCACTGGCGAAGCCTGGGTGATGGAAGAGCCCTTGCCCGATGATGAGATCCGGCTGTCGCCATCTCCCGTCGCGGCACCTCCCCCTGCGCCAGAGCCCGTGCCGCAAGTGGTCCAGGACCCCGCGCCCAGCCCAATTCCCGGCTCCTCTGCGCCCGAACAGCTGACGGCAGTACCGCCCAATCCGGCCTCGGTCGATGCGATCCCAGCCCCAGCTCCGCTCCTGAAACCCGCCCCAAGCCCGGGTTGGGTTGAGGGCAGGGCAGACCAGGTCGCACCCCCTGAACCGGCCAACACGCCGCTCGCAGCCACACCCGCCGTGATGCGCGGACCCATCGGCCCAGGGGCGTGGCAGCGGGCCGCGTTGCGGGTACCGCCAGTTAATGGACCGGCGGTGGCGGTGGTGATTGACGATCTGGGGCTGGATCGCCGCCGCACCTTGGGCATTGAGGCTTTGCCTGGACCGCTAAGTCTGGCCTATCTGGCCCATGCGCCGGATCTGGCGGCACAAGCGGCCCGGGGACGGGCAGCCGGGCATGAAATCCTGCTGCATATGCCCATGGAGCCCACCAACCCCCGGATCGATCCGGGACCGCAGGCTTTGCGGGTCGGGCTAGAGCCGGACGAAATTGGCCGTCGGGTTGATGCCGCCTTGGATCGCATTGGCCCCGTTGTGGCGATGAACAACCATATGGGCAGCCGCTTCACCCGGGATGCCGCCAGCATGGCCGCCGTGATGACGGTTTTGCAGCGCCGGGGGATTATGTGGCTGGATTCCGTGACCTCGCCCTCCACGGCGGGTCCGGCACAAGCCCGCCGGGCCGGGGTCACGACCCTGTCGCGCAGTGTCTTTATTGACCATGACAATTCGGCAGCGGCTGTGGCCCGGCAATTGGCGGCCATGGAACGCCTCGCTCACCAACAGGGTGTCGCGATTGGCATTGGCCATCCAAGGCCTGCCACCTTGGCGGCTTTGGGGCCATGGCTGGCCAGCCTGCCGGAGAAGGGCATCCGCTTGGTGCCGCTCTCCGCCTTGGCTTTGCAGCGGCCGATCATCGCGGCGCAACGCTGAGAAACGGTTTCAAAATGAATGCCTAAGGCATTGAAGGGAAGGGGAATAAAGGATGAGTGCAGTTTATTCTGTAGGGGGAATGACCTGTGGTGGCTGCGCCTCGGCGGTGGAAAAAGCCTTGAAGACGGTCAAAGCAGATGCGGTGATCTCGGTCGATTTGGACGCCGAAACGGTGACCGTTGAGGGTCTCGAAGATGCTGCGGCCATTGAAAACGCCATCGAAGAAGCCGGGTTTGATTTTAACGGGGCGGCCTAAGCGGCCGTTTCCTGCTGCGTAGGCTTATCGCCCGCCGCCCACATCCAGCAAGGTGCCGGTGACATAGGACGCCGCAGGGGAGGCGAGCCAAAGCACCGCCTCTGCCACTTCCTGGGCACCGCCGGAGCGCCGCAAAGGCACCGAGGGGGCCAACCGATCCGGGCGGTCAGGGGCTCCGGCGCTGGCATGGATATCCGTCTCGATCAAGCCTGGGCGGACCGCATTGACCCGGATGCCCTCCGGCGCGACTTCCTTGGACAGGCCCAAGGTGAAGCTGTCGACCGCCCCTTTTGAGGCCGCATAGTCAATAAACTCAAACGGGCTGCCGATCCGCGCGGCGATGGACGAAATATTGACGATGGATCCACCGGCCCCGTCCTGGGCCGTGGACATGCGTTTGACCGCTTCCCGGGCACAGAGCAGGGATCCGAGCACATTGACCCGAAGCATGTGGTCCATACGCTCCGCCGAAAAGCTCTCCAGCTTGCCGATGGGACCGACGATCCCGGCATTGTTGACCAACACATCCAAGTGGCCAAAGTCAGCGTCCAGGGTGGCATAGAGCGCTAGGATCTGGCGCTCTTCGGCCACATCGCACTGCACCACCTTGATTTTGCTGCTGGGCGCGGCCTCCAGGCAGGCTTTGCGAGTGATCTCTGCCGCCTCCGGGCTGCCATTATAGGTCAGCAGCAGGTCATGCCCGGCAGCGGCAAAGGCGGTGGCGCAGGCTGCACCGATACCCCGGGAGGCTCCGGTGATCAGGGTGACGGGGCGGGGGGCGGGTGGTGCAGACAATGGGCTCTAGTTCCCGGCATATTGCGCCGCGACTTTGGCGGCGTTCATCAGGGCCTTGGCCTTGTGGATGCACTCCTGATGCTCTTTCTCTGGATCGGAATCCGCCACCACACCGGCTCCGGCCTGGACGGTCATCACCCCGTCTTTGATCAGGCAGGTCCGCAAGGCGATGCAGGTGTCCATGCTGCCATTGGCGGCGAAATAGCCCACAGTCCCGGCATAAAAGCCCCGGCGGATCGGTTCCAGCTCGTCAATGATTTCCATGGCCCGCACTTTCGGCGCTCCGGAAACCGTTCCGGCAGGAAAGCCCGCCAGCAAGGCGGACAGGGCGTCATGGCGGTCGCGGTCCAAGGTGCCTTCCACATTGGAGACAATGTGCATGACATGGGAGTAATACTCCACGAACATCTGATCCGTTACCGTAACGGAGCCGATCTCGCTGACCCGTCCGGTGTCATTGCGACCCAGATCCAAGAGCATCAGATGCTCGGCCAACTCCTTGGGGTCAGCCATCAAATCATCCGCATTGGCCTTGTCCTGCGCCGGGGTTGCGCCCCGGGGCCGCGTGCCGGCAATGGGGCGGATGGTCACCGTATCGCCGCGCAGCCGGACCAGGATTTCCGGGCTGGCACCAACAATCTGGAAGGCGCCCAAATCCAGATAAAACATAAAGGGCGAAGGGTTGGTGCGCCTTAGGGCGCGGTAGAGCGAGAACGGCGGCAGGGTGAAGGGCACCTGGAAGCGCTGTGACAGCACCACCTGGAAGATGTCCCCGGCGTAGATATATTCCTTCGCCTTGCGGACCATCTCGCGATAGGTCGGCGGCTCCATCAAATGTTCCGGATCCGGGCTTTCCAAAGCCTCGTTTAGAATGCTGCGGCCCCGGGGCAGGGGTTGGTCATAATCCTCCACCGCCCGCATCAAACGCTCCGCGGCATCATCCCAGGCGGTTTCTGCGCTTGTGTCCGGATCATGCCAGACCGGGGTGACCAGGGTGACCCGGTGGGCGACATTGTCAAAAATCGCCATGATCATCGGGCGCAGGAAGACGGCGTCGGGCACGGCGATGGGGTCGGGGTTCTCATCGGGGACCCGGGGCTCAACCAGTCGGACACAGTCATAGCCCATATAGCCCGCCACCACCGAGGCCATCGGTGGCAATTCCGGCGGCAAGTCGATCCGCGAGGCCTCAATCAGGCGGCGCAGAGACTTTAAGGTCTCGCCATCGGCTTCAAAGCGCTCCGGATCCTTATCCACATGGCGGTTGATCTCGGCCTTTTGTCCGGTGGCCCGCCAGATCACATCGGGGCGAAAGCCGATGATGGAATAGCGCCCACGCACCTCGCCACCAACCACAGAGTCCAACAGGAAGGCATGGGCCCCGCCAGCCGTGAGCTTCATCATCGCCGAGACCGGGGTTTCCAGATCCGCCACTAGATGGGTGTAGACCACTTGATGCACGCCTTGGGCATAACGCTCGGCGAACCCGTCCTCAAGGGTCGGGAAAAAGATGATATCCGTAGAGGTCATAAGCAAAAAAGCCTGTCAGCAGTCCGGAATCTGATCCCAGACAGGTCGGTATCCTGCCCGGCTACCATTCAGAAGCCGGGCAGGCAATTGAAAATCGAGAAGGGGGGCTTCTATACACCCTTCCAAGGGTTCTGAGGGGGCTCAATAGCCTCATCAGTGTCCTGGTAAGTGACCTGGTCAGTGCGTGGGGCCGTCCTGGGAGAAGGCCGCATTCAGGGCGGCTTGGTTATAGTTTACCCCAGCCGCGTTGCGCAGGCTTTCCACCCAGGCCGAGCCAATGGTGGCGGAATAGGCCTCCGAAAGCTGCTGGGTGACAGCAACTGCCATGGGATTGTCGTCCGAGGCGGGTTGGATCTCCTGCAAAACCACCAGGGCCGCATCGCCATTGGGCAAGGAAATGGCCTGGCTGTCCCCCCGGGAGGATAGGGCGAACAGAGCCTCAAAAACAGGACGCTCAGGAACGACGGTCTCCTCGGCCGCCCCAGGGCCTAAGGTGCCCAAGCGGGTAACCGTCGGGATCGCCGTCAGGGTCACGGCAGGTTCTTCGCTGGCCATGGCGTCAAAGGTCATGGTTTCCCCCAGCCCGATCACTTGATCGGCCAAGGCTTCGGCCTTGTTCAAGGCGGCATTGCTGCGCTGGTCCGCCCGCCACAGGGTGATGACCTGATCACGGACTTCTGCCAAGGGCTTGGCACTGGGCGGGGTGATGCTGTCCACCCGGACCAGGAAGAACCCGGTTTCCGTTTCTTGCAGCAAATCCTCTTCGCCTTCGGCCAGGGTAAAGCCACGGTTGATGATCTCGATGCGGTCGGACACCTCCGCCAGAGCCGGGGCGGGGCTGCCCTCTGGCGTGTTGCCGGTGATTGACAGGGCCGGAACCCGGATCAGGGTTAGGCCGAGGCTGTTGGCGGCCTCTTCCAGGCTATTGCCCGCCGCCATGGCGTCATCCAGATCCGCCGACAAATTATAAAGCGCATCTTGTGACAGCTCGGCGCTCAGCTCTTCGGTCAGGCTCTCGCGGACCTCATCCAAGGGCGGGACGGTTTCGGCTTGAGCACTGTTGACCAGGAACAAATGCCACCCCAGCGGACTTTCGACTGGGGCTCCGACCACGCCAATCTCTTGGGCAAAGACACTGTCAGCAAGACCGCCAGGCAGGTCCTCAGGGGTTACCGGTCCCATATCCACCACTGCGCTGGCCCCGGCGGCATCGGCGGCGTCTTGGAGGGTGGCTGCCGAGGATTGGATTTGATCATAGGCCGCCTGGGCGGTGGCTTGATCAGCGAACAGGGCCTGGGACACATCGCGGTTGGCCGGAATGCGCAGATCATCGATCCGGCTGTCATACAGGGCCTGCAGATCTTCCTCGGGAACCAACACGGAGTCCGCAACCAAGGCGGGGGTTAAGGTGATCACCGACAGGCTACGGAACTCCGGCTCGGTGAAGGCATCGATCTGGGCATCATAAACCGCCTGAAGCTCGGCCTCATCGCTGGGCTCGGCAGCGGGCGGCGGCAGGGCGGCGGCCGAGACCGTCAGCAATTGACCGGACCGCAATTCGGCTTGATAGGACGCTTGCAGATCGGCCACCACGCTCGGGGCTTCGATGGCCCCAAAGACCGGCTCGACAATGGTGCGCCGGATGGTCTGGAGGCGACGCTGGGCCTCATAGCCCGCTTCGCTCAAGCGGTTGGCCGCCAACATGGCCCGATATTGCCCCCGGTCAAATTGTCCGGTGTCATTCATGAACAGGGGGTCGGTGCGGATAGAGGCTGCCAGATGGTCATCGGTCACCATCAGCCCCAGGGAGCGCGCGGTTTCATCCAAGGCGGCAGCTTCGGTCAGCCGTGTCAGGGTGCGGCTCAGCAGGCCCATGGACAGGGCCTCCTGGGTGCTGAAATCCATACCGTTTTGGCGCAGGACGGACAGGTCCTGTTCAAATTCCAGTCGGATTTGCTCGGCGCTCAGCTCGGTCTCACCAATGGTGACTGCCGTGTCATAGGCCCCGCCGCCAACCACATAATCACCAATACCCCAGACCCCGAAGCTGAGCATCAAAAGGAGCAGCATCGCTTTGGCGACCCAAGATTTTGAGCCTTTGCGCATTGAGTGGAGCATGGCAAACAACCGTCACTGTTTAGGGATCAAGACTGGATAAGGAGAGAAAACCAGGGCAGGCGGAGCAGACGCCCAGCCCTAAACCGGCGCGCATGATAGGAGGCCGCCCCCACACGCCGCAAGGGTTATTGGGTCTGCCTTTTAAGTGGGCGAGAACCCCAACTCAGCCAAGGGGCAATCTGCCATGGCAGGGGCTGTTGCGCTGTCGCATCGCAGGGCCGGTCAGGCCTGGATCGGGGGTGGAAGTTTCTGGAAATGCCCCGAACGCTGTGCTAACCCTTGGATCCCATACGGGTCGGAGGGACTTGGTGGGCGCAGCTTTGTGGTTTGAAAAGGGCGCTTAGGACCGAACTCCGGGACCAATCGACAATAGGATAGCCCGAGAAACGGCCCCGCGACTCGCGATCCGGCAGCGTTTTCTTGGGCCTTTGTGTTGGTGTTTAGGGATCTGATCGGCAAGAGGGCCAAGGCCTGGAGCCGCGTTGATCCATCGCGTTGCCGAGTGTTGGAGGTATGGTATGCGTCGCCCGCTGATCGCTGGGAACTGGAAGATGAACGGGACCCGTGATTTCGCCCGTTCTTTGTCGGGAGATCTGGCCTTGAAGCTCTCCGGCGCTGGAGCGGTTGGATTTGACCTGCTGCTTTGCCCGCCGGGGCCCTTGTTGCCGGTTGTGGTCGGAGCGGTGGCCGGGTCTGGCATTGCCGTGGGCGGTCAGGACTGCCACCAAGCCGAGAGCGGTGCCCATACCGGGGATGTTGCAGCAGGGCTGCTCAAGGATATGGGCTGCCAGTTTGTCATTCTGGGACATTCGGAGCGCCGGGCCGATCATGGCGAAAGCGATGCCCTGGTTAAAGCCAAGGCAGAAGCGGCCTTGGCGGCGGGCCTTGTGGCGGTGATTTGCGTTGGCGAGACCGAAGCAGAGCGTGACGCGGGCAAGGCCTTCGATGTGGTGACGGGGCAGTTGAAGGCCTCTTTGCCCGATGCGGCCAGTGCTGAAACCGTTGTGATTGCCTATGAGCCGGTTTGGGCCATTGGCACCGGGCGGACGCCGACCGTGGCCGATGTCTCCGAAATGCATGCGGCCTTGCGCGCAGCGGTGGCACAAAGCGTGGATGCCGAGGCCGCTGGTAAGATGCGGATCCTCTATGGTGGATCGGTCAAGCCCGGCAATGCGGCAGAATTGCTGGCCCCGGAAGATGTGGATGGGGCATTGGTTGGCGGGGCCTCTTTGGTCTCGGACGATTTTTGGGCGATTGCCCAGGCTGCCAGGTAAGGGCAGCAGACAGACAGACTGAAAGTTTGGTGGATGTCCGGGTTCATGACCTCCGCCAGTGAAGGAAGAGCGTGATGGTTACTGTTGTCCTCGCAATTCATATTCTGATCGCGGTTGCCATGGTGGCCCTGATCCTGCTGCAACGCTCCGAAGGCGGTGCCCTTGGGATCGGCGGCAGCGGCGGCGGTGGTGGCGGTCTGATGACCGGTCGGGCGGCTGGCAATGTGCTGACCCGGTCCACCGGCTTTTTGGCCGCAGCCTTTATGACCACCAGTCTGATCTTGGCCATCATGGCCAATCAGCGGGCGGAGGAGGCCGGTCTTTTGGACCGCGTGGCTCCAGATGCGGCCCAAAATCAGGAAAATCTGCCGGATCAAGCCCCGGGCTTTACGATCCCGGCGGCGGAACGGGCGGGCTCCGATGGGGCTGGCGGCACGCCGGATGCACCGAGCGCGCCCGCGACCCCCGCCATTCCCTCCGCTCCTGTGGCTGAATAAAGGGCAGACACCGTGGCTTCCAGCGCTTCCAATGATCCCGGTTCGGCTGATACGGACAAGGGCGGGGTCCCCCATGGTCAAACGGATAATGGTGCAGACGGTAGCCAAGCCCCGGCAAAAAAAGTAGCGCGGTTCATTTTCATCACCGGCGGGGTGGTGTCCTCCCTCGGCAAAGGCCTTGCTTCGGCGGCTTTGGGGGCAGTGCTGCAATCACGCGGCTTTACGGTTCGGCTACGCAAGCTTGATCCCTATTTGAATGTGGATCCGGGCACCATGAGCCCGACCCAGCATGGCGAAGTGTTCGTCACCGATGATGGCGCAGAAACCGATTTGGATCTGGGCCATTACGAACGCTTCACCGGCGTTCCGGCCCGGCGCACCGACAATGTGACCACCGGTCAGATCTATGAAGGGGTTTTGGCCAAGGAACGGCGCGGCGAATATCTGGGGGCCACGGTCCAGGTCATTCCCCATGTCACCAACGCCATCAAGGAATTCGTGCTCGACGATTTGAGTGACGAGGATTTCGTGCTCTGTGAAATTGGCGGCACGGTCGGTGATATCGAGGGTCTGCCCTTCCTAGAAGCGATCCGCCAGCTGCGCAACGAGCTGGGGCGGGAACGCTCCATGATCATCCATTTGACCTTGCTGCCCTATATCCCCTCGGCGGGCGAGCTGAAAACCAAGCCGACCCAGCACTCGGTCAAGGAATTGCTTAGCCTGGGCATCCAGCCCGACATGCTGATGTGCCGCTCAGACCGGCCGATCCCGGAAACCGAGCGCAACAAAATCGCCCTGTTCTGTAATGTGCGCCGGGAAGCGGTGATCCCGGCCCTGGACGCGGATACCATCTACCAAGTGCCGATCAGCTATCATGATCAAGGCCTGGATGATGAGGTATGCAGCTATTTCGGCATTGATGCGCCGGAACCGGATCTGACGCCCTGGATCAACATTGTCGAGCGCAAGCGTAATGCCGAGGGCAAGGTGACCATCGCCATTGTCGGCAAATATGTTTCATTGATGGACAGCTATAAGTCCTTGATCGAGGCTCTGACCCATGCGGGCATCGCCAACAATGTCAGCGTCGAGCTCGATTGGATCAACAGCGAGATCTTTGAGAGCGGCGACGCGTTGCACCGTTTGGAAGGGGTGCATGGCATTCTGGTGCCCGGAGGCTTTGGCGAGCGTGGCGCGGAAGGCAAGATCCAGGCTGCTGGCTTTGCCCGGGACCGCAAGGTGCCCTATTTCGGCATCTGCTTTGGCATGCAAATGGCGGTGATCGAATATGCCCGAAGCCAGGCCGGGATTCCGGGGGCGGGCTCGACCGAGTTCGGCAAGCCGGAGGTGCCTTTGGTCGGCCTGATGACCGAATGGGTCAAAGGCAATGAGCGGGTGCAACGGACGGTCGATGGCGATCTGGGCGGCACCATGCGCTTAGGGGCCTATGAATGCCATTTGCGCGAAGGATCCCGGGTCCGCGATATCTACAACACCGATGTGATCCATGAGCGCCATCGGCACCGCTACGAGGTCAATGTCTCCCTGAAGGAGCAGCTGGAAGAGGCTGGGATGCTGTTCTCCGGCCTTTCGCCCGATGGGGTGCTGCCGGAAATCGTGGAACTGCCGTCCCATCCCTGGTTTATTGGCGTCCAGTTTCACCCGGAACTGAAGTCAAAGCCGTTTGATCCGCATCCGCTGTTCACGGATTTTGTTGCCGCCGCCGTGCGCCAATCCCGCTTGGTGTAACCTTTTTTCGGAACCAACCATGACCACCCCGCAACGCCGGATTACCTTGGGCGGCCACGCCGCGACCCCAGCGACCGGGTCCGTGACCTTCGGCAATGATTTGCCCTTTGTTTTGATCGCCGGTCCCTGCCAGATGGAAAGCCGCGACCACGCCCTGGAAACCGCCTCGGCACTAAAAGACATGGCCGCCGCCGCAGGGGTAGGGCTGGTCTATAAATCCTCCTTCGACAAGGCCAACCGGACCAGCCTGTCGGGCAAGCGCGGCATCGGCCTGGACGGCGCTTTGCCGGTGTTTGCTGAGATCAGGGACAGCCTGGGGCTTCCGGTCCTGACCGACATCCACGAGGCCGGGCAGTGTGCTGCGGTTGCTGAAGTGGTTGATGTGTTGCAGATCCCGGCCTTCCTGTGTCGTCAAACCGATTTGCTGCTGGCTGCTGCGGCAACCGGCGCGGTGGTCAATGTGAAGAAGGGCCAGTTCCTGGCGCCATGGGATATGAAAAACGTCGTCGCCAAGCTCGATGACAGCGGCAATGACAAAGTCCTGGTCACCGAGCGTGGTGCCTCTTTCGGCTATAACACCCTGGTGACCGACATGCGCGGGTTGGTCAGCATGGCCCATGACACCGGTTGTCCGGTGATCATCGATGCCACCCATGCGGTGCAGCAGCCTGGCGGGCAGGGCGGGTCTTCCGGTGGGGATCGCCGCTTTGCCCCGGTGATCGCCCGGGCGGCTCTGGCGGTTGGCGTCGCTGGGGTGTTCATGGAAACCCACCCGGATCCGGACAATGCGCCCTCCGATGGGCCGAATATGGTGCCGCTCAGCGCCGTGCCGGATCTGCTGGCGGTGTTCAAACAGTTTGACGTGGTGGCGAAAGACCACCCTATAACCCTCTGATTTTCAGGAGAGAAACGGATGGCGGAAATCATCGACATTCAGGGTCGTGAGATCCTGGATAGCCGGGGCAACCCGACGGTCGAAGTGGATGTGCTGCTCGATACGGGCGCGTTCGGTCGGGCTGCGGTGCCCTCTGGTGCGTCGACGGGCGTCCATGAGGCCGTTGAACTGCGCGATGGCGATAAGGAACGCTATAACGGCAAGGGCGTGTTGCGCGCCGTTGAAGCGGTCAATTCCGAGATTTATGACGCCCTGACCGGCATGGAAGCCGATGACCAGCTGGCCATTGACCAGGCCATGATCGATCTGGATGGCACCCCGAATAAGGGCCGCTTGGGCGCGAACGCCATTCTTGGGGTCTCCATGGCCGTGGCCAAGGCAGCGGCGGAGGAAAGCGCTCTGCCGCTCTACCGCTATATTGGCGGGGCGTTTGCCCATACTCTGCCGGTGCCAATGATGAACATCATCAATGGCGGCGAGCATGCGGACAACCCCATCGACATCCAGGAATTCATGGTGATGCCGGTGGCGGCCACATCGGTGGCCGACAGCATCCGGGTCGGCGCGGAAGTCTTCCACGCCCTGAAGAAAAAGCTCAGCGCGGCGGGCCACAACACCAATGTCGGTGACGAGGGCGGTTTTGCCCCGGGCCTGCAATCCGCCGACGAAGCCCTGTCCTTCATCATGCAAGCCATTGAAGCCGCTGGTTATAAGCCTGGCGACGATGTGATGCTGGCCTTGGATGCGGCGTCCTCTGAGTTCTTCAAGGATGGCAAATATGTCCTGGCGGGCGAAGGCAAGACCTTGGATCAGGATGGCATCGTGTCCTATTACGAGGACCTCTGTGCCAAATATCCGATCCTGTCCATCGAAGATGGCTGCGCCGAGGATGACTGGGATGGCTGGAAGCTACTGACCGAGCGTCTGGGCGGCAAGGTTCAGCTGGTCGGCGATGATCTGTTCGTCACCAACCCGGCCCGCCTGTCCGATGGCATTGCCAAGGGAGTGGGCAACTCCATCCTGGTAAAGGTCAACCAGATCGGCACCCTGTCGGAAACCCTGGAAGCGGTCCAAATGGCCCACAAGGCCCAATATACGGCGGTGCTGTCTCACCGTTCCGGCGAGACCGAAGACGCCACCATCGCTGATATTGCGGTGGCGACCAATTGCGGTCAGATCAAAACCGGTTCCCTGTCTCGCTCCGACCGGATGGCGAAATACAACCAGTTGATCCGCATCGAAGAAGAGCTTGGCGATACCGCCGTTTATGCCGGGAAGTCGATCCTGCGCGGCTAAGGCGTTCTTTCTTCTCGATACCTCGTTTTAAAGCGCGGCATCCATTTGGGAGCCGCGCTTTAAAACAAAGACATTTGCGCCGCTGGCTGGCTTTCAAAAGCGCCTTCCAGGGTCAGCAAAAATTGCTTGGTTGGTAGCCCACCGCCAAAGCCAGTCAGGCTGCTATTGGCCCCGATCACCCGGTGGCAGGGCAAGATGATCGGCAGCGGATTGTTGCCATTGGCCGCCCCGACGGCCCGACTGGCCTTGGGCGAGCCAATTTCCATGGCCAGCCAACCATAGCTGCGGGTCTCGCCAAAGGGGATGGTGGCCAAGGTCTTCCAGACCCGCTGTTGGAACGCCGTACCGTTTAGGACCAGCGGCAGGTCAAAGCGCGCCAGCTCACCGGCGAAATAGGCCGCCAATTGGCGTTTCACCTCAGGAAAGCTCTCAGAAGACTGGGTCCAAGCTGGGTCCGGTCCAAAGGCCTTATGGCCGCCTGGGAAGCTGAGATAGTGCAGGGCGGTGCCGTCGCCCGCCAGCAACAACCGCCCCACAGGACTGTCCATATGGTCGTAGGTTAATGCGGTGCTGCGGGCCATTCGGGTTCAATCCTGAGCTACAACACGAGGAAATACGCTTTATCATGTGATAGTTAGACAGATAAAATGTAAAATCAGAAATGCAATGTTTACATTTCAAGCAAAAAAATAATAAAGTATTCTTTATCGATCATTGCGATAGAAGCATGAGGTTCAAATATGAAAAGTATAGCTATCTTTAATAACAAGGGTGGAGTAGGAAAAACCACCCTAACCTTCCATTTAGCGCATGCACTGGGTGAGATGGGAAAGAAAGTTCTTATCATTGACTTGGATCCCCAATGTAATTTCTCAATATATGCTTTAGAAAATGAAGCGATTGAACAAATATGGGAAAAAGAAGAGCCGTACATTGATGGCTTTAAACGATCGAGAGATTACTCAACTTCAAAAATTTTTGATGAATTGGTTAGTGAGCACAGATCTGTACATTTTTTGTTGAAGCCTGTTGAAGAAGGTATCGATGATTTGGGCGAGTTGCCACCACCTGTAAATCTTACTTCTAATATTCACTTTCTTCCGGGCAGAATTTCTCTACACATGTTTGAAGATAAACTGTCTTCTCGGTGGTCGGATGTATTTGTAGGCGATGACCTTGCTATCAGAACCATAACAAGTATAAAGGCGTTATCTCATAAGTATGCAAAAAAGTACGCAATAGATGTGGTGATATTTGATACTTCACCCAGTTTAGGGATTTTAAACAGAACCATTTTGTCAATGGCTGATGGTTTCTTAATTCCATGTAACCCGGATTTGTTTTCTTTGTATGGGATCAAAAATATAGGAAGAAGTTTGAATGCTTGGAGTTCTAATTTCAAAATACTGCAACAAGTATTGCCCGAGTCACGAAGAGGGCTTTTTTCCGATGTGCCGGTAAAATTTCTTGGTTATACAATTTATAAAGCACAAAGGTATGCTGGTCAAAATGAGTGGGATTTAGCGACAGGTCACTTTAACTACGCTCAAAAAATTCCTTCAATGATCGGAGATAACATTGGTAAGGATATTAGAGCTCCAATTAATGAAGACATTTTGAATATGCCGATTGGGGAAACAGCTGTAATGCATACTCACCAGACAATGGCAACAATGTCTCAGAAATATAAAGTACCTATGTGGGAGGTCCCAAATAAAGCTTTAGATTTAGAAGATAAGAGTACGATTAGCGGTAATAGGAAAAGGTATTATGATACTAAAGAGCGGTATATTGAGTTTGCTGAGGACTTATGCGCAAGGATGGAGGCAATTTAATGGGTCTAAAATTTGATTCTGCTTTAAGTAAACTTGAGCATTCAGAGAGAGTTTTTGAATATTTCTGCAAAAGAGTGATGGCTCTTTTTGATGGAAATCCTGCGCTTGAATATCAAGGAATGAATTGTGTTCATTCAATCAAATTTAGAAAGAAAACAAGAAATAGTATTATTGAAAAATGTGAAAGAAAAATGAAAAGAGGCATATTAGTAGATGAGAATAATGTATTCAATGAAATTGAAGATTTCTTTGGTATAAGATTAATCCACATTCATTTGGATCAAGTGCCAATAATTCATGAATATTTAATGAGTTGCGTTAAAAAAGGAGAATTTAAGTTTGGAGAGCAGCCAAAGGCGTATACTTGGGATCCAGAATTTAAAAAAGTGCTCGAAGGTTTAGAAATTAAGGTGGAATTTAAAGAATCTTTTTATACAAGTTTGCATTATATTTTGCGAAATGATGATCCCAGCGACGTGCGGTGCGAATTGCAGGTGCGTACGCTGTTTGAAGAATCTTGGGGTGAATTAGATCATTGGCTTAACTATCCAAAAAAGTCAAATAGTTTGAGTGTGAGAGAGCAATTACTAGTTTTGTCTAGAATCGTTACTGCAGGTTCGCGACTTTCTGTTTCGATTAGCCGTCAAGTGGAAGAGGACCGTGAGATTGAGCGCGGTGAAGACCCCAAGTGATGCCGGATTTTGTGGTTAACAGATTGACCAATACAACTTCTTGATAGTCAAAACGACTCCGATTCATTAACCTCTGTGAAATCTGTAAATAACTGGAATCAATTCACAAATCCGTGTTGACCCTGCGACTCCGACGTGATTCCATAAGCGCATGGTTATTCGACTTCCCATGCAGCGGGCCAAATCTGGTGGCCTTATTGGATCCGTGATCGGCATCCTCGCGGTCTGCTATTTCGGCTATCACGCGGTCCAAGGGGATCGTGGTTTGATTGCCCTGTGGCATCTCGACGGCCAAATCGCCACCGCCGAAGCCCATCTGGCCGAGCTGCAGGTCGAGCATGATGCCCTGGAAGAAAAAGTCGTCCGCCTGTCCGGCACCGCTCTGGATGGGGATCTGCTCGACGAGCGGGTCCGGCATATGCTCAATATGGTCCGCCCCAATGAACGGGTGATCCTGCTGCCCCCTGAGCCAGCGCAATAAACCCCTGTCGTTTTTGCATTGAGTGCAAAAGTCTTTTGCGCGTTACCAGGGGTGGGGCGCAAATGATGGTCCTTCTGTCGTAAAATCAAAGCCTTAAACTGGAGCTGCCTTTGGGTCTCCAACGCCGTCCCTTGGTCTTTCTTTCGTAAATCCAGCTATTTAACCGAAATCAAGTTAAAATCTAATTGTGCATTGCAAAACAAGGCCTTAGCCCTCGACGCACCCTTGTAACTGGTGCATGCTGCTCTACCTAAAACCCAAAGGCATGATGCTGCATCGGCCAAAAATTGGGAAACCCAAGCAACGGACAGGCCCGGGGCAAACCCGAAAGTCCAAGGGAGGAAACATGGCAGTCACCCGGCGCAAGACCAAGGTCGCGGAAGATCCCTCCGCCGCCCTGTCTCCGGAAGACATCACCCAATATTACCGCGACATGCTGCTGATCCGGCGGTTCGAAGAAAAGGCTGGTCAGCTGTACGGCATGGGCCTGATCGGCGGGTTCTGTCACCTCTATATCGGACAGGAAGCGGTCGTAGTCGGCCTGCAAGCCCTGGCCCATCCCGGCGACAGCGTCGTGACCAGCTATCGTGACCATGGCCATATGCTGGCAACCGGCATGGACCCCAAAGGCGTCATGGCCGAGTTGACCGGACGCAAAGGCGGCTATTCCAAAGGCAAAGGCGGCTCCATGCATATGTTCAGCAAGGAGACCGGGTTTTATGGCGGCCATGGCATTGTTGGCGCCCAGGTGCCCATCGGCACCGGCTTGGCCTTTGCCCATAAATATCGCGACGATGGCGGGGTTTGCTTCTGTTATCTGGGCGATGGCGCGGTCAACCAGGGCCAAGTCTATGAAAGCTTCAACATGGCCGCCCTTTGGAAGCTGCCGGTGATCTATGTGATCGAGAACAACAAATACGGCATGGGCACCTCGGTGGAGCGGGCCAGCGCCACCACCGATCTATGCCATCGCGGCGCTGGCTACGACATTCCCGGCATCGCCATCAACGGCATGGAGGTCTTCACTGTCCGCGCCGAGGCAGAAAAAGCCGTCGAAGCCGCCCGCAAAGGCGAAGGCCCAACCATCCTGGAAATGAAAACCTACCGCTATCGCGGCCACTCCATGTCCGATCCGGCCAAATACCGGACCAAGGAGGAGGTCACCCGCATGCGCTCCGAAAACGATCCCATCGACAATCTGCGCAGCAAGATGCTGAGTGACGGACTGATCGATGATGCGGGCCTCAAAGCCATGGACAAAGAGGTCAAAGCCATCGTCGCCGAGGCCGCAGAGTTCTCCCAACAAAGCCCTGAGCCCGACCCATCCGAGCTTTGGACCGACATCCTCGTCGACGCCTAGCCCCATGCGGGGCAGGCTTTATGCTTCCCAGCAGGGACCCCGAGAAGTCCTAAGCGGCCCCATGCGGGGCAGACATTATGCTTCCCAGCAGGGGAGCCGCGTGCGGACCAAGCTGTTAGGCGCAAAAAGACCTTAGAGGAACGAACAAGATGCCCACAGAAATCCTGATGCCAGCCCTGTCCCCAACCATGGAGGAAGGCACCCTGGCAAAATGGCTGAAAAGCGAAGGCGACACCGTCTCCGCCGGGGACGTCATCGCCGAAATCGAAACCGACAAAGCCACCATGGAATTCGAAGCCGTTGATGAAGGCATCCTCGGCAAGATCCTGATCACAGCGGGCAGCCAAGGGGTCAAGGTCAACACCCCCATCGGCGTCCTGCTCGAAGAGGGCGAAGCCGCCGACAGCCTGACCGGCTATGCCCCGGAAGGAGCGGGGCAGGTTGTCATCGAAGCCCCAGCCAGCGCTCCGGCCGTCCCGGCAGCCCCCGCACCTGCTGTCGAACCCGCGACCTCCGATCCGGAAGCAGGCTACGAAACCCGCACCATGACCGTCCGCGAAGCCCTGCGCGATGCCATTGCCGAGGAAATGCGCGCCGATGGGGGCGTGTTCCTGATGGGCGAGGAGGTCGGCCAATATCAAGGTGCCTATAAAATCTCCCAAGGCTTGCTCGATGAATTCGGCGACAAGCGGGTCATCGACACCCCGATCACCGAAATGGGCTTTGCTGGCCTTGGGGTTGGGGCCGCCTTTGCCGGTCTGAAACCCATTGTCGAGTTCATGACCTTTAACTTCTCCATGCAAGCCATTGACCAGGTTCTGAATTCTGCCGCCAAAACCCTCTATATGTCCGGCGGTCAGATGGGTTGTCCCATTGTGTTTCGCGGCCCCAATGGCGCTGCCGCCCGGGTCGCCGCCCAGCACTCCCAATGCTTTGCCTCCTGGTATGCCCATTGCCCGGGCCTGAAAGTGGTTTCCCCTTGGTCCGCCGCCGACGCCAAGGGCCTGCTTAAGGCCGCCATCCGCGATCCCAACCCGGTGGTGGTGTTGGAAAACGAGATCCTCTATGGCCAAAGCTTCGAGGCCCCGGACTCGCCCGACTTCGTCCTGCCCATCGGCAAAGCCAAAATCGAGCGCGCTGGCACCGATTGCACCGTTGTCGCCTATTCCCGCATGGTCGGCGTCGCCCTGGAGGCCGCAGAAGCCCTGGCCGAACAGGGCATCTCCTGCGAGGTGATCAATTTGCGCTCGCTCCGCCCACTAGACACCGCGACCATCTTGGCCTCGGTGCAAAAGACCAATCGCTGCGTGACCGTCGAGGAAGGTTGGCCAGTCGCCGGGATGGGCGCAGAAATCGGCTATCTGATCATGGAGCAAGCCTTTGACTGGCTCGACGCCCCGGTCCGCCGGGTCACCGGAGCCGATGTCCCGATGCCCTATGCCGCCAATCTGGAAAAGCTCGCTCTGCCGCAATCCGATACCGTCCAAGACGCCATCAAAGCCACCTGCTACGCCTAAACTCAGCCCCATGCGGTCCCATGCGGGACCAGCCATATGCTTCCCAGCAGGGGGAATGACGTGCGGACCAAACCGTCAGGCGCAAAAAGACTTTAGAGGAACGATCGAGATGCCAACCGAAATCCTCATGCCAGCCCTCTCCCCAACCATGGAAGAAGGCACCCTGGCAAAATGGCTGAAAACCGAAGGGGACAGTGTCTCCGCTGGAGACGTCATCGCCGAAATCGAAACCGACAAAGCCACCATGGAATTCGAAGCCGTGGACGAGGGGACTCTGGGCAGAATCCTGATCAATGCCGGAACCGCCGGGGTCAAGGTCAACACCCCCATTGGCTTGCTCCTGGAAGAAGGCGAAGCGGCGTCCGCCCTGGACGGATATTCGGCAGGGGGAGGAGGCGGAGGCGCAGTGCCGTCCAATTCTGATCCAGCGCCAGTGTCAGCGCCTACTCCCGTATCATCCACGCCTGCCATTGCAGTTCCCACCGCCAAATCGGCGTCCGGTGCCCGGATTTTTGTCAGCCCCCTGGCCAAACGCATGGCGGCCCAAGAGGGTATCGACCTCAGCCTGCTCCAAGGCTCCGGTCCCCATGGTCGCATCATCAAGCGCGATATCGAAGACGCCATCGCCGCCGGAACCGGCAAAGCCGCAGCCGTCGCAGCGGCACCATCCCCAGCGACGGCGGCTCCTGGGGCTGCGGCGTCGCCCGCAGCGCCCACACCGGAAATCACGGCACCGCATACGGCCCTGCCCAATTCCACCATGCGCAAGGTTATCGCCAAACGGCTGACCGAGGCCAAACAAACCATCCCGCATTTCTATTTGACCATTGATTGCGAACTCGATGCCCTGTTGGCCCTGCGCAAGGAGCTGAACAGCAAGGCAGAGGCCCGGGGCAGTGGGGTGAAGCTCTCGGTCAACGATCTGATCATCAAAGCCTCCGCCCTGGCGCTGCGCCAAGTCCCGGACGCCAATGCCTCTTGGACCGAAGAGGCGATCTTGCTCTATCAGGACGTCGACATCTCCGTGGCGGTGGCCACAGAAGGCGGGCTGATCACCCCGATCATTTTCAAAGCCGACCAAAAGGGCTTGGGCACCATTTCTTCTGAGATGAAAGACCTCGCCGCCAAGGCCCGGGACGGCAAACTCCAGCCCCATGAGTTCCAGGGCGGCGGCTTCACCATCTCCAATCTCGGCATGTTTGGCGTCAAACAGTTCGAGGCGATCATCAATCCGCCCCAAGGCTGCATCCTGGCCGTTGGGGCCGGAGAGCAGCGCCCAGTGGTCAAGGACGGCGCTTTGGCCGTGGCCACCGTGATGTCCTGTAGCCTTTCGGTGGATCATCGGGTGGTCGATGGCGCGGTCGGAGCCCAATTCCTCGCCACCTTCAAAGCCCTGATCGAAGATCCGATCACTATGATGCTCTAGAGCCATAGTCGGCGGGAAATCTACGAAAAGTTAAAAAGGAAGGACGCCCAACAATGGCTGAGACCTCCTATGATGTTGTTGTGCTCGGCTCCGGGCCGGGCGGTTATGTGGCAGCGATCCGAGCCGCGCAATTGGGACTAAAAACCGCCGTCGTCGAGCGGGAGCATTTGGGCGGCATTTGCCTGAATTGGGGCTGCATCCCGACCAAAGCCCTGCTGCGCAGTGCCGAAGTGTTCCGCAATATCAAACATGCCAAGGCCTATGGCCTGTCGGTCTCCGGTGCCTCGGTGGATTTACCCGCCGTGGTCAAACGCTCCCGGGCCGTGGCCGCCCAGCTCAATGGAGGGGTTGGTCATTTGCTGAAAAAGAACAAAGTCACGGTTTATGACGGCCAAGGCAGTCTGGCGAAGCTGAAGCCGGGTGGTGGGGCGAAGATTGCCGTCATGGCACCCGATCACAAACCGGTCGCAACTCTGGATGCCAAGAATGTCATCCTGGCCACCGGAGCCCGGGCGCGGACCCTGCCGGGGTTGGAGCCCGACGGCAAGCTGATTTGGACCTATAAGACCGCCATGGTGCCCGAAACCATGCCGAAATCCTTGCTGGTGGTCGGATCCGGGGCCATTGGGATCGAATTTGCGAGCTTTTACCTGGATTGCGGCGTTGATGTCACCGTGGTGGAGGTCATGGACCGGGTTTTACCGGTCGAGGATGCCGATATCAGTACCTTCGCCCGCAAATCCTTTGAAAAACAAGGCATGAAAATCCGCACCGGAACCACAGTGGAGGCCCTAAGCAAACAGGCCGATACGGTCACTGCGACCGTGAAAGGCGCGGATGGCAAGCAAGAGCAGGTCACCGTGGATCGGGTGATCCTGGCGGTGGGCATCGTCGGCAATGTCGAGGGCCTTGGACTGGAAGGCACCAAGATCCAGGTCGAAAAGTCCCATATCGTCACAGATCCGCTTTGCGGCACGGGCGAGCCCGGGATCTATGCCATTGGTGATCTGACCGGTCCGCCTTGGTTGGCCCATAAAGCCAGCCATGAAGGCGTTTTGGTGGCGGAAAAAATCGCCGGAAAGACGGATCTGCATCCGATCGATCCGGATCGCATCCCCGGCTGTACCTATTGCCATCCTCAAGTTGCATCGGTGGGCTTAACCGAGGAAGAGGCGAAAAAGCGTGGCCATGAGATCAAGGTTGGCCGCTTCCCCTTCATCGGCAATGGCAAAGCCATCGCATTGGGCGAACCCGAAGGCTTGATCAAAACCGTGTTCGATGCCAAAACCGGGGAACTGCTCGGCGCGCATATGGTCGGAGCCGAAGTGACGGAGCTGATCCAGGGCTATTCAATTGCCCAGACCCTGGAAACCACCGAAGAAGACCTGATGCACACAGTCTTCCCGCATCCGACCTTGTCCGAGATGATGCATGAATCCGTACTAGACGCCTATGGCCGCGCGATCCATTTCTAGGAGAGACGTTGCCGCAGCCGGACCCAGTGGTGGGCTGGCAGGGCAGGGGAGAGCAAGAAGATGAATGACCCCGTGATGGACAAGCCGAAGGCGGCTGCCAAAGCACCGACCTTGAATGATGGCCGCTTGCGTCACCCGGAAAAGGCGCATAAGCCGGATAAACCCAGCCCGCGCAAACCGAGTTGGATCCGGGTTAAAGCTCCGGTGTCCGGCGAGGCCGCCGAAATCCGCAAGCTGATGCGGGCAGGCAATCTGCACACGGTCTGTGAAGAGGCAGCTTGCCCGAATATCGGTGAGTGTTGGAAGCGTCGCCATGCCACCTTCATGATCCTAGGCGACATTTGCACCCGGGCCTGCGCCTTCTGCAATGTCGCCACCGGCAAGCCCCGTGCGGTCAACACCGAGGAGCCGCAAAAGCTGGCCGACAGCGTCTTGGCCATGGGCCTGCGCCATGTGGTGATCACCTCGGTGGATCGCGATGACTTGGACGATGGCGGGGCTGGGCAGTTCGTCGAATGCATCGATCTGATCCGGGAGCGCGCGCCCAGTTGCTCCATCGAAGTGCTGACTCCGGATTTCCGCGATAAGCCTGGTGCCCTGGAGGCGGTCGCCGCCGCCGGGCCGGATGTGTTCAACCACAATCTGGAAACCGTGCCCCGGCTCTATCCGGCGATCAGACCCGGCGCGCGCTATTTCCACAGTCTGAAAATCCTGGAGCAGGCGAAAAAAATCCGGCCGGAAAACTTCACCAAATCCGGCTTGATGGTCGGTTTGGGGGAGACAAAAGATGAAATCTTCCAGGTGATGGACGATATGCGCTCCGCCGGGGTGGACTTCATTACCATCGGACAATACCTTCAACCGACCCTGAAGCATGCCGCTGTGGAACGGTTTGTGCCGCCTGAAGAGTTCGAGGACTATGCCCGGACGGCAACGCGCAAAGGGTTTTTGATGGTGTCCTCCTCGCCGCTGACCCGCTCATCGCACCATGCGGACGAGGATTTTGAAAAATTGCGGGCCGCTCGGGAGTCCGCTTAACGGCTCGCCCGGTAAGCCCGAAGCCCCCCGAACCGGTTCTAGCCAGGAAGTCGTTGCCGATGCCAACCCATGCCGAAAAGCGCCCCATGCCCTATACGCCGGAGCAGCTTTTCGATTTGGTTGCTGATATCGAACGATACCCGGAATTCCTGCCTTGGTGCATTGGGGCGCGAATCAACAAACGTGAAGAGGATAAAATTTGGGCCGATTTGATCATCGGCTTCAAAATGGTCCGCGAGCGCTTCACCAGCCGCGTCGAACTGACGCCAAAAACCCGGATTGATGTCACCTATAGTGATGGTCCGTTCCGCTATCTCAACAACCACTGGGTTTTCGTTCCCGATGGCAATGGCGGCACGGTGATTGATTTCTATGTCGATTTTGAATTCAAGAACGCCATTTTGCGCAAAATCATGGGCGCTTTGTTTGAAGAAGCAGTGCGGTTGATGGTTGGGGCCTTCGAAAAGCGCGCCAAAGCCCTTTACGGCTAGTCCCCATGGCCTCTGAAGCGCATTCAGAGGATCCTGAGGCGCTTTGGCGCCAGGCAGAGGCGCATTTGGCCCAGGCTGAACCCCGCTTGGCCCTGCCTTTGGCCCGCAAAGTCGCCCAACTGGCCCCAGATCACGATCATGCCCATCGGTTTTTGGCCGGTTTTGCCAATAGTCGGGGGGATCGGGAGGTCGGGCAAGGCCTGATGCGGCGATTCTACGCCCGGAACCCTTTGGGCCCATTACGGGGCACTTCGTCCCCGGGGCGGGCGCTGCTGCTGATCCTGCGGGGCTTTCACGACACTGAAGCCAAATTGCTCAAATCCCGAGAGACCGGCGACTATGCGGTCATTGAGCGCGGCGGCCATTTCACCACCACCTATTTGATGCAGGGGGCTGACCAACCCCGGCGAAGCTTTACCATCGCTCAAGAAAACCTGCTGCAGCCCAATGTGGTTCCGCCCCACGGCCTGATGCTCAACAGCATTGCTGATCCGGATCTGGAGGCACCCTCCCTGGCCTGTCTGGAGCGTTATTTGGTCGACCACCCCAAGACGGTGGTCCTGAACAAGCCAGAGCGGGTGCGTTTGACCGCACGGGATCAGAATTATCAACGGTTCCGGGGTTGGAATGGGATCGAATTTCCGCCGACCTTTCGGGTGATGTTTCGGACTGTCGGCGCCGAGGCGGTGACCCAAACCATCGCCCATCTCGGTCTGCAGGGGCCTGTCATCCTCCGCCGTACCGGGACTCAAACCGGTCGCACCACCGTTTTGCTCCCCGATGCCCAGGCTGTTCGGACCCATGTCGAACAAAACCGTAATGGTGTTCTAGATGGTGAGTACTACCTGATTGCCTATCGGGAACACCGGGTTTTGGACGGTTTATTCCGCAAATTGCGGCTGTTTTGGATCAAAGATCGCTTTTTTCCCGTTGTTTGCCATTTGGACAGGGTCTGGAACGTCCATGGCGGCAATCGCAAGACCGTTATGCGCGACAATGAGGCTCTGATGGCCGAAGAAAAGCGCTTCTTGGCGTCCTGGCAGGACTATGTCGGCCCGGCCAATGTTGTGCGCTTGGAGCGGATCGCCGCTGAGGTCGATTTGGATTTCTGGTCGATTGATTTTACCATTACGGATGCGGGCGATGTGCTGATCTATGAGCTCAACCCAGCTGTTCGGCACAGTTTCGACCATGGAAACAACTTTCCCTATAAGCTGCCCTATGATTACGCCATCACCGAAGCTTTCACCAAAATGGTGTGGTGCTAAGGAAAAAAAACGGAGCGACCAGATGGCCGCTCCGTTTCGGAAAAAGCTTTATCGGTTGTTATTTTGAGACCAATCCGCAAGCGGTCATGCTGTGGGTGTGCGACATCGCTGCGGCACTCAGGCAATCATTGGACGGATCGAAGGTGTTGCTGAAAGCAATATGGGAGGCACTCACGCAGCCATAGGTCGGCGTGGTGCTCGCAGTTTCGGCAGCTGAAGGGCAGTCCCAATGGGGAAAGCTTTGGGCGGCTCCCGTCGCTGAAATGCAGGTGTAATACCGATTGGTGTTCAGTGTTTCAGCGGCACCATGGAGGGGTGCAGTTTCGCTCTTAAGCGCCTTCGTCTGGGCCAAATCTGCCGCGCCGACCAAAGCAAGCATGTCTTCGGACAAGGCGGTCGGGGCTGTGGTTTCGGAAAGGATCATGGGCGAAGCGCTCCTGTCTCGTGTCATGCAGGGGGTCAGGGGGGTGTTTTGTGATAGGTGGTGATGCGACCGATAATCTCCATGCCAAAGGCGCGACAAAGGCTCAGGGAGGCATGATTTGTTTCCGCAACGACTGAAACGGTGCGTTCAAAGCAGAGATGTACCATGTGGTTAATCAGCCGGGTGGTCAATTCTTGGGCCAGCCCGGTGCCCCAATGGGCGCGGATGACCCCTAGGCGGGTGCAGCAAGGGGGCTCGGTGAGCCCTTCGATTTGCCCAATCAGCGCTCCGCTTTGATCCCGGGCCAGCAGCATGACATAGGATCCCCTGGCAAAGCGTCTGGTGACGATCTCTGCGGTGATCAGGCTGTCTGTGGTCCGCTGGCCATAAAGCCGGTTTTCCAGGGCTGCGATCTGTCCATCAAGCTTCTGATCGCCGCCCTGATAGAGCTGGAAGGTGATGGCGGGGCCAAAATCGGTTTCTGGCCGTTTAGTCAGGGGACCGGCCATCTCCAAATCCACTTTTCCCGCCTCAAACCCTTGGGATGTCAAAGCATTGGCGGATTGTGGATGCCTGCTGGAGCTTCTGGCGGACAGGGCGAGGGATGCGGGGCCTCGGTGTTCCAGGCTGCTGATCAGCCGGGTGAACAGGCCTTGGCGTCGATGTTCGGGCAGCACATAGGCAAACAGATCCGCCCGGGCGGGATTGGTGGCCCGCAGGATCAAGGCAAAGCCTTGTTCCGGTATAATTTCGATATCAAAACAGGGTAGAGTTTGCCAGGGAACACCGAAGAAATCCTCTTGGTCCAAGCGTGGCGCTCGGGTTGCGATGGTCGTTATGGCCTCGGCCTGGGCTGGGCTGGGTTGGGTCGGTTCGCTTGGATAGGGCATGGGTGGAATGTGGGCGGCTTGTCGGGGGGATCAATTGCTACAAACGCCGCGACCGGCGCAAAACCGGGCGGCGATTATGCCGCAATCGGTCGGCGCGGGATGGTTCAACCCGGGGCGGCTCCCCCGCACCATCACTGCCTTGGGGCATGCTGAGCTGACCCAGCAGGCGGGTCAGGTCCTCCAAATGCTCGACCACCACATGGACCACCAAGCCGTCGCGCTGGACCCGGCCCCGAACCAACAGCAGGCGTCCGGCCATGACCTGCTTGCGATAGGCCTCGAACATCGGCGGCCAGACCACCAGATTGGCCACGGCGTCTTCGTCTTCTAAGGTGATGAACACCACCCCCTTGGCACTGCCCGGGCGTTGGCGGCAGACCGCAAGCCCGGCAAGGATCACCCGGCTTTCCGGGCGGGCCTGGGCCAGGATTGCCGCCGATTGTGCGCCGCGATCTCGCAGTTCCCGGCGCAACAGGGCACAGGGATGGGCCCCCAGTGACAGGCGCATGGCGGCATAATCCTCCACCAGGGCTTCGCCGGGGGTCAGGTCGGCCAGGATGGGCCGCTCCTCGCGCACCAGATCCGGGGCGGCGAGCAGGCGGATGTTCTCCTGCTCCTGCTCCTGCTCCTGCTCTTGTTCTGGCACGGGCTTCGGCTCTGGCTTTTGGGCGGCGTTGCGGGCTGCGGATGCCTCTGCGGCTTCCGCAGCTTCCGCAGCTTCGGCGGCGGCGAACAGGGGCAGGGGGTTGGCCTTTAGGGCCTTAACCGCCCAGAGCGCATCCCGACGCGGCAGGCCAAGGCAGGCAAAGACATCCGCCTGGGCCAAGCGTTCCAGGACCGCTGGCGCGATGCCGGACCGCCGCCAGACCGCATGGGGGTCGGCATAGCCAGCTCCTCGGGCCTTCACGACGGCTTGGGCGTCTTCTTCGGCCAGACCTCGGATCTGGCGGAAGCCGAGGCGCAGGGCGATGTCCTGTCGGGTGCCGCTATGATGCTCTAAGGTGTTGTCCCAATGGCTTTTGTTGATGTCTGCGGGCAGCACGGTCACCCCATGTTCCCGGGCGTCGCGCAGGATCTGGGCCGGGGCATAAAACCCCATGGGTTGGCTGTTGAGCAGGGCGCAGGTAAACGCCGCTGGGTAATGGCATTTCAGCCATGCCGAGACATAGACCAGCAGGGCAAAGCTGGCGGCGTGGGATTCCGGGAAGCCATAGCTGCCAAAGCCTTCGATCTGGCGGAAACATTGCTCGGCAAAGCCTGGGTCATGGCCGTTCTCCACCATGCCGGTTAGGAACTTGTCCCGGAAATGGCCCACAGTGCCGGTGTGTTTGAAGGTTGCCATCGCCCGGCGCAGGGCATCGGCTTCTGCCGGGGCGAAGCCTGCGCCCTCAATGGCGATGCGCATGGCTTGTTCCTGGAACAGTGGCACACCGAGGGTTTTCTCCAGCACCCCACGCAGGGCTTTGGAGGGGTAGCTGACCGCTTCTTCGCCTCGGCGGCGGCGCAAATAGGGGTGAACCATGTCGCCTTGGATCGGGCCGGGGCGGACAATGGCGACCTCGATGACCAAATCATAGAACCGCCGGGGCTGCAGCCGGGGCAGCATGGCCATTTGCGCCCGGCTTTCGACTTGGAACACGCCCAAGCTGTCGCCGCGACAGAGCATGTCATAGACCGCCGGATCCTCGGGTGGCACCTGGGCCAGTGAGAGCGGGCGGCCATGGCGCTTGGCCAGTAGATCCAGCGCCTTGCGAATACAGCTGAGCATGCCCAGCGCCAGCACGTCGATCTTGAGCAGGCCCAAGGCGTCCAGGTCGTCCTTATCCCATTGGATCACCGTCCGGTCGGCCATCGCAGCGTTTTCCACCGGAACGATGCTGTCGAGCGGCTCCCGGGTCAGAACAAAGCCGCCGACATGCTGCGACAGATGGCGGGGAAAGCCGATCAACTCTCCGGCCAGGGCCAAGGTACGGGCCAGATAGGGCTCTTCCGGGTCCAAGCCGGATTCTTTCAGGCGTTCGGTTTCGGGGATTTTGGTGCCGGAGCCCCATAGGCAACTGGTTAGGGCCGACAGGGCGTCTTCGGACAGTCCCATGGCCCGACCGACTTCGCGCAGGGCGGAGCGTGCCCGATAGGAGATCACCGTGGCTGTCAGTCCGGCCCGGTCGCGGCCATATTTTTGGTAGATATATTGGATGACCTCTTCCCGGCGTTCATGTTCGAAATCCACATCGATATCCGGCGGCTCGTCCCGGGCGGCGGACACAAAGCGTTCGAACAGCAAATCGACCCGGGCCGGGTCCACAGCGGTGATGCCCAGGCAGTAGCAGACTGCGGAATTGGCGGCGCTGCCTCGGCCTTGGCAGAGGATGCCGCGCGAGCGGGCGAAGCGGACGATGTCCTGGACGGTCAGGAAATAGGGCGCATAGTCCAGGGATTGGATCACCGAGAATTCATGGCGGATCCGGGCCTGGACCGACTTTGGCACGCCTTTGGGGTAGCGTTCTTTTGCGCCGACCCAGGTCAGGGCTTCCAGGCGGCTTTGTGGGGTTTCTCCGGGGCCGACCGGATCGATGGGATAGTCATAGGCCAGCATGTCCAGGGAGAAGGTAATCGCCCGGGTGATCTCCACGCTGCGGGCCAGGGCGGCTTCCCAGCCTGGGAACAGGGCGGCCATTTCCTGTGGACTGCGCAGGTGGTGGGCGCCATGGGGGGCCAGCGCCAGCCCGGCCCGGTCGATGGTGGTGTTTAGGCGGATGCAGGTCAGCACATCGAGCAGGGGTTTGCGGTGCGGACTGTGCAGCCTTACCCCGCCGGTGGCCAGCAAGGGCACGCCCAATTGTTCTGCCAGGCGGCCCAAGCGGTGTAGGCGTCGGTCATCCTGACCATCAAATTGCGGGGTGGCGGCGATGGATAGCCGTGATCCGGCGCGTTCCGCATAGCGGGCCACGCAAGCGGCGAAATGGCCGATGGCTTCTTGGTCTTGGGCGCTGTCCAGATCCGGGCGCAGATCGGTTGGCGGCAGCAGGGTGACCCATTGTCCATCTAGATGGTCGAGGATGTCTTGCTGGGTTAAGGGGCATTCGCCTTTGGCGCCCCGGCGGCGGCCCAGGGTGAGCAGACGACAGAGGCGGCCATAGGCGTCTCGGTCCTCTGGGTGGAGCAGCAGGTCTGGCCCTTCGCCGGGCAGTGGGGCGATCAGCGCCCCTATGACCAATTTGAAGCCCTGAGCCCAGGGCGGGGGTGCTCCCTCCGGCAGGGGGGATGGTGCGGCGGGGGCAGGGGTGAGTTTGCGCAAGGCCCGGTGGGCGCGCACCACCCCGGCCAAGGAGTTGCGGTCGGTGATACCGATGCCCGAGAGCCCTAGGGCCAGTGCGGTGGTGACCAGTTCCTCAGGGTGAGAGGCAGCTTCTAGGAAGCTGAAATTGCTTTGGACATGCAGTTCCGCATAGGGGGGAGAGAGGGAGATGTCCATTTTTTCTATGCTCTCACCTCAGGGAACCTGGAGCGTCATGTAAGGACGCGACTGGGCCCCGGACCCT
>JBMYTN010000006.1:0-146186 GCA_049604415.1 Rhodospirillaceae bacterium
GGGCATGGCCGAAGATGAAGAAGCCGTGCGCTGGCTCGCTGAGGCCGGGGTGAGCTTATTGCAGCCCGAAGCGGCTCTGGACCGGTTCGACCAAGCCCTGGATGCGGGCCGCCAGGCTCCGCCGCTGCTCTGCGTCGCCGATGTGGACTGGACCCGTTTCGCTCCGCTGCATGCGGCAGTCCGGCCAAGACGCTTGCTGGATCGGGTGGTGGCCTTACCCCGCAACGGCGCAGTTGCCCCCGCAAACGTCGGCGTCCCCACAGCGCCTTGGTTGGCGGATTTGGCCGGCAGCAAGGGTGATGACCGCTTGCGCGCCCTGGATACCAAGATCGGGGTTTTGGTTGCGGCGGTTATGGGGCGTGCGGCCTGGGATATGCCGGGCCGTGACGACCGCTTGTTCGACCTTGGCCTCGACAGCTTGATGGCTGTCGAGCTGCGCAAAAAACTGGCCGCTGCGAGTGGTCAAACCCTGCCTGCCACGGTGGTGTTTGACCACCCGACCACGGCCCGCCTGGCGGCCTTCCTGGCAGAGCGGATGCCCGCACGCGAGGGCACCCCCGAAGCGGCAGCCGCTGGGGCGGAGCCAGCTCCTGCTCCAGCACCTGCACCAACTCCGGCCCCAGTCTCGGTCACATCATCCCCGGCACCGAAGCGAGCCCTGGAAGACGAGAACGCGACCAAAGACGCGGATGCTATTGTTGTTGTGGGCATGGCCTGCCGTTTCCCCGGAGCGGACAGCCCGGAAGCCTATTGGGACTTGCTGCAGGCCGGTCGTGATGCCTTGTCCGAAGTTCCGCCGGGACGCTGGGATATGGACCAATGGTACGACCCGGATCCGGAAACCCCGAACCGGATCTATTGTAAACGCGCCGGATTCATAGACGATATTGCTGGGTTCGATGCCGGGCTGTTTTCCATCACCCCGCGCGAAGCCATGGGCATGGATCCGCAACATCGGCTGGCCCTGGAAGTGTCTTGGGAAGCTCTGGAGCGTGCCGGGCTGGCGGGCGATGTCATCCGTGCCACATCCACCGGGGTCTTTCTGGGCATCACCGCTTCGGACTATGCCCGGATGATGCTTGATGACGCGCGCTCTGCGGCCAAAGCCATTGATCCCTATTTTGTCACCGGCACGCCTCTAAATGCCGCTGCCGGGCGGATCGCCTATGCCCTGGGGCTCGACGGTCCAAGTCTGGCCGTGGACACAGCCTGTTCCTCGGCTCTTGTGGCGGTCCACCAAGCCATGGCCGCTTTGCGCGCAGGAGATTGCAGCATCGCCTTGGCGGGCGGGGTCAATGCTTTGCTCTCGCCGGAGATCATGGCCGCCACCTGCCAGGCCCGGATGCTCTCGCCGCAGGGCCGCTGCGCCACCTTTGATGTCGGAGCGGATGGGTTTGTCCGTGCCGAAGGCTGCGGCATGGTGGTCTTGATGCGCCAAGCCGACGCCGACGCCAGAGGCGTGCCGGTGCTCGCCCGTTTGGTGGGCGGGGCGGTCAATCAGGACGGCCAATCCGGTGGTTTTACCGTGCCCTGTGGCCCGTCCCAGGCGGCGTTGATCCGGCGCGCTTTGGAGCGGGCGGGGCTCAGCCCGGCGCATATCGACCATGTGGAGGCCCATGGCACCGGCACCAGCCTGGGCGACCCCATTGAGCTGGGTGCTTTGGGCAGCGTGTTTGGTGGTGCGGCGGCTGCGGACAGGCCCGGACCTTTGGTGGTTGGTTCGGTGAAGACCAATCTGGGCCATTTGGAAAGTGCTGCCGGGGTGGCCGGACTGATCAAAGTGATCCTGTCCCTCCAGCATGGTCAGATCCCGCAGCATCTGCATTTCAAGACACCAACCCCCCATGCGGATTGGGACAGCCTGCCGGTGCAAATCCCCGGCGATGGCCCCATGGCCTGGCCGCGCAGGGCTGAGCGCCCGCGCATCGCCGGGGTCTCGAGCTTCGGCTTTTCCGGCACCAATGCCCATATCCTGGTTCAGGAAGCGCCGGAGCCATCTGAACAAGAGCAAGGTCCAGAAGCGACACAGCCGCTGTCCCAACCGCTGCCCCAACCGCTTCCGCTGTTGCTCTCGGCCAAAGACCCAGACGCCCTGCGCGGACTCGCCGCCCGGTGGGCCGACCGCTTGGCCACACCCGAGGCTCCGGTGGCCAATCTGCTCGCCACAGCGGCCCGGGGGCGGGAGATGTTTGCCGAGCGCCTCTCCCTCAGCGCAGCCGATGGCCCCGGTTTGGCGACGGCCCTGCAGCGCTGGCTCGCGGGCACAGCCGATGCCCTGACCCAAGCGACCTCCTTGCCCGCGACCGGCATTGGAGCCAAAGGATCGGCAGCCCGTTTGGCTTGGCTGTGCACCGGCCAGGGCAGTCAATATCCGCGCATGGCTCTGGGGCTGGCCGAGGCTTTCCCCGCAGCCAAGGTAGTGCTGGACGAAGCCGATGCCTTGCTGCGCGCAGAGGGCGGCGCGGGATCCGGCCTCTATGCTCTCCTGCAAGCCGAGGACCCGTTTGTGCTCTCGGCGACCGAGGCCACCCAACCGGCGCTCTATGCCGTTGAATGCGCCGTGGCTGCAGTCCTGAAAGCACATGGCTTGGCCCCGACCGTGTTGCTGGGCCATTCGGTTGGCGAATATGTTGCGGCCCATCTGGCCGGGGTGGTCAGCTTTGCCGATGGCCTGCGCCTTGTTGCCGCCCGGGGCCGCCTGATGGCCGATCTCTGTCCGCCCGGGGCCATGGCCGCCTTGCGCTGTTCCGAGGACACCGCCGAGGCTCTGCTGCAGTCCTTTGGCGCGGAAGACATCGCCTTGGCCGGGATCAATGGCGCGGCCAATGTCTCCGTCGCCGGAGCGCCCGATACCCTGGACGCCCTGCTGGCCGAAGCCAAAACCCAAGGCATCCACGCCACCTGGCTGGCGGTCAGCCGTGCCTTCCACTCCCCACTGGTCGAGCCCATGCTGGCGGCCTTTGGCGAGACCCTGGCCAAGGTCACCCTGTCCCCGCCGCAGACCCCGATCCTGTCTAATGTCACCGGCGGCGACCTAACCGCTGCAGAAGCCACCGATCCGGCCTATTGGGTCCGCCATATCCGCGCCCCGGTGCGGTTCTTCGATGGGGCCAAAGCCCTCGCCGGACGCTGCGAGGCCGCTGCCGAGCTTGGCCCCCGCCCGCTGCTCTCTGCCTTGCTGCGCGAAGCCCTGGAGGACACCCCCAGCTTCCGGGGCAGTGTCTCCCTGCTGCGCCCCGGGCGCGGCGATACCCCTCCCGAGGATCGAACCACCGCCGCTGCCGGTCTCGGCGCGCTTTGGTCCCTCGGCGCTGCGGTGGATTGGTCCACCGCCAGCCAAGGCATCGCCCTGGTGGATGCCCCGACCTATGCCTTCCACCGCACCCCCTACTGGGTGGCAGGGGCATCCGCCCCAGGGTCCATGCCCTCCGGGCAGGGGGGAGAGGATCTCTATGGGGTCACCTGGGAACCGATGCCAACGGATGCAGCGGGCTCAACGACTTATGTAGGTGACTGGCAGGTGGTTGGCGGCTCAGAGCGCCAGTGCAAGGCCGTCGAAGCCGCCTTGGTCGACAAAGGCGCAACCCTGGGCGCAGATGGAGCGGTCCTTGACCTCACCGCCCTGTCTTGGGGAGACGATATTGATGCCGCCTGCGACAGCCTGGCGGGTGATCTGCTGCATCGGGTTCAAGCCCATGACGGCCCCGGCCCGCTCTGGTTGGCTGCCGCCGGTCCCATCGCCCCGATGCTGTCTGGCTTTGGTCTGGCCTTGGCTGCGGAGCTTGGCCCGCGCTGGGGCGGGGTGATCGAGGTCGAAAGTCCGGATGCTGCAACGGCTGCAACTACGATTGTAGGTGCAGCGCTGTCCGCTGGGGAGGAAGAACTGATCCGTCTGGGTGCGGAGGGGGCCAGCGTACCGCGCTTGCTGCCTGTAGTCCCACTGTCTCGCAATGGTCAAAAGCTGGACCGCTCCGGCACTTGGCTGATCACCGGCGGCCTTGGTGCCCTAGGGATGCGCAGCGCCAGACGGCTGGCGGAGCAGGGTGCGGACAGCGTGATCCTGGTCAGCCGTCGCGCGCCCAGCGCTGCAGCCCTTCAAGACATCGATGCCATTAAAGCCCTGGGCTGTGCCGTTGAGGTCGCCTCCCTGGATCTCAGCGACGCCGATGCTGTCGCCGCCTTCTGCCAAGGCCGGGCGCTGACCGGCATCGTCCATGCCGCCGGGATTGTCACCCGCACCGATCTGGCCGAGGAGACCCCGGCGGGGATCCAGGACATGCTGGCCGGAAAGGTACGCGGTGCCTGGGCTCTGCACCATGCCACCCGGGACAATGCCGAGCTGAAAGCCTTTGTGCTCTATGGCTCCATCGCCGGGGTTTGGGGCTCCAAGGGTCAAAGCGCCTATGGGGCAGCGAACCGGGCGCTCGAAGCCCTCGCCGCCTTGCGCCAGGATCAAGGCCTGCCGGGCCTCTGTCTGGCCTGGGGACCCTGGGCGGGCGGGGGCATGGCCGAAGATGAAGAAGCCGTGCGCTGGCTCGCTGAGGCCGGGGTGAGCTTATTGCAGCCCGAGATCGCTCTGGACCGGTTCGACCAAGCCCTCGATGCGGGCCGCCACGCTCCGCCGTTGCTCTGCGTCGCTGATGTGGATTGGACCCGCTTCGCCCCGCTGCATGCCGCAGCTAGGCCAAGACGCTTGCTGGACCGGGTGGCGGACCATGGTGCGGTACCAGACGCGTCCTCTGGCAATGGGTCCTCTGGCGACGCGGATCTGCCGAGCCTGCGCCTCGAACTGGAAGCCTTGGCTCCGACCAAACGCTTGCGCCGCATGACCGAGGAAGTCCGCCAGCAAACCGCCGCCGTCATGGCCGTGCCGGTGGCCGATATTCCAGCGACCAAAGGCTTTTTCGACCTCGGCCTGGATTCCTTCCTGTCGGTGGATCTGCGCGGGCGGCTCGGTCGAGCCTTGGGTGTCACCTTGCCCGCCACCGCCGCCCTTGAGCATCCCAACCCCCAAGCCCTGGCCCGCCATTTGGTTGTTGATCGCTTAGGCCTAGCCCTTACCGGCGAAGCCAGCTTGAGTGAGGGGTCCGCGACGGGACCGTCGGCGATGTCGGGCGTGACAGCAGGGGCGGCAGCGATCACCGGGACGTCTACTCCGCAAAACGGGCAAAAAAATCCGGAAAAATCCTCAAATGTGATCGGCGGCACAGAACCATCCGGTGCAGATGGGGCAGAGATGAGCGACGAGGAGTTGGAAGCATTCCTTGATGGTGAACTCGATGACCTGTTGGCGGAAGGCTAAGCGCATCCAATGAGCCCGGTGGACGACAAGCAACAACTGCGCAAATTGGCCATGGCGGTCAAAAAGCTGAAGGCCGACAAAGAGGCCTTGAGCGCGCAGCTGCATGCCGCCACCGCTGAGCCCATCGCTGTGATTGGCCTGTCCTGCCGCCTGCCCGCCGGGAGCAACAGCCCAGAAGCCTTTGGCGACGCCCTGTTTGCCGGGCGGGATGGCGTGGTCCCGATCCCCGAGGATCGGTGGGATCGCGAAGCCTGGTACGACCCCGACCCCATGACCCCGGGGCGGACCCACTGCCGGGAAGGTGGGTTTATCGATGATGCGGATCTGTTTGATGCCGCCTTCTTCGATATGAGCCCCAAGGAAGCCGAAAGCCTGGATCCGCAGCATCGCTTGTTGCTGATGACCGCTTGGCATGCCCTGGAAGATGCCGGTTTTGCGCCGGACCGCCTTAAGGCCTCTGCGACCGGGGTCTATATCGGCATCAGCTCCGCCGATTACGCCCAGCTGTTGCGTACCCAGGGCGAAATCAACGCCTATTATCTCACCGGCAACCCGCTGAACGCCGCCTCCGGACGGCTGTCCCATTCCCTTGGCTTCCACGGTCCCTCTTTGTCCTTGGACACCGCCTGTTCATCCTCGGCCATGGCCCTGCACACCGCCATTGGCGCGCTGCGGGCTGGCGATTGTGATCTGGCTCTGGCCGGAGGGGTGAATTTGATGCTGGTGCCCGACGGCGCGGTGATCCTGTCCAAGGCAGGCATGATCGCGCCTGATGGCCGCTGCAAAACCTTCGACGCCGGAGCCAATGGCTATGGCCGGGGCGAGGGCTGCGGCCTTGTGGTGCTCAAACGCCTCTCTGATGCGCAGCGGGATGGGGATCGGATCCGCGCCCTGATCTTAGGCTCTGCGGCGACCCAGGATGGTCCGGCCAGCGGCTTTACCGTGCCCAATGGCGCTGCCCAACGCCAGGCCATCGAAAAGGCCTGCCGGGCCGCAGGCGTGGCCCCGGCGGATGTGGATTATGCGGAGTTGCATGGCACCGGCACACCGCTGGGCGACCCCATTGAGGTCAATGCTCTCGCAGCGGCCTATGGCCCGAACCGCGCCGCAGATCGCCCACTGCTGCTCGGCGCGGTCAAAAGCAATATTGGCCATTTGGAAAGTGCCGCCGGGGTGGCCGGGCTGATCAAAACTGTGCTTTGCCTCCAAGAGGCCAAGCTGCCAGCCAATTTGCATCTGAAGACCCCGAACCCAGAGATCGCGTGGGAGGCTTTGCCGGTCGCGCCGGTCCGGGAAAACCAAAGCTGGCCAGCTAAGCCAGATAGAGCCGGTATCGCTCCCGATGGCGCTGGCGAAACCCGCCGTCTGGCTGGGGTGTCGTCCTTCGGGGCCAGCGGCACCAATGTCCATATGGTTTTGTCCAACGCGCCAGACTTGGCCGACCCGGTCGACCCTGCGGACCTTGCTGAAACAACCGATCCAGCCATTCAGCTGCCCGAAGTGCTGGTGCTCTGCCTGTCGGCGGCGACCAAAGACGGCTTAAAACGCCTTGCCTTGGCCTGGGCGGATCAGATCGAGGCCGACTGCCAAAGTGGACAACAAGGCCACGAAACTGCAAAGCGGCGCATTGCCCGCTGGAGTGCGGCGGGTTCAAGCCTGGAGTACCGCATGGCGGTCCTCGGCGCGCCGAGCCAGATTGCTGAAGCCCTGCGCCAGGGCAAAGAGCTACCAAACCTTTGGCAAGGCCGCTTGCCTGCCGCCGGTGCTCCACCCATTGGCTTGGCGGCCCTTGAGGATGGGGCGCAGCCCTCGCCCTTGCACCTCCTGTTCCCCGAGGCGGAGCTGGCAACACCGGCAGACAGCCTGGATCCTGACCTGCTTTGGTTGGTTCCGGAGGGCTGGGGTCCCGTTTCGCTCCAAGAGAACGTCATCAGCCTGTCCGATCCCTTGGAAGCCGCTGCCATGGCCTATATCCGGGGTGCTTTGCCCGTCTGGCAGGTCCTGTGGCCCGGGGTGATGGGCGTGCCCGAGCGCCCGCCAAGCTATCCCTTTGCCCGCACCCGCCATTGGCTGCCGCAAAAGCCCCAACCCGAGCCTTTGCCAGGAGCCTCCAAGGACGACGCTGCGGTGGCCCAAACCCCCTTGCCGGAGGTGCCGTCCGCCGCCCCCGATCTAGAGGCAACCCAACTACATTCGGATCTGCTGCGGATCCAGCGCGAAGGCGTGGAGCGGGCGGTTAAAGCTGTCCTGGAGCGCCAAACCGCCCATCTGTTGAAAATAAAACCGCGACCGGCCTCCGCTGCGACAGCTGCGTCTGCGGCCTCCCCAAAGACTCCAGATCCGGCAAAACCCTGGCTGCCAATTGTGCTCTGTGGCCAAAGCGACGAAGACATCGAACGGGATCTCGCCGCCCTGGCCCGCGATCCGGTGGGCCAAGCTGAGCGCTTGCGCCAGACCGTTCCACCCTCCGGTCATGCGGGTCCGGCAGCGGTGTTGCTGCTGCGCGATGCCAACGAAGCGCCCGCGATTTTGGCCGATGCCAAGCGGGCCAAGTCTCGGCTCTGGCGGGGCCAGCGTCCTCAGCGAGCACCGAAGCTGGCCTACCTTTATCCTGGTCTCGGCGATCACTATTTGGGCATGGGCCGGGCGCTGGCGTCTTGGAGTCCAGCTGGCTATGGCGCTGCCTTCACCCGGGCTTGTGCCGGGGCGGCAGTGCAATTGGGCGACAATCCGGAAAGCCGGGTGTTCGCCGAAGAAACCAAATCCGCAGCCGAAGCGGTACCGGGAACCACCCCCTCAGGGAAACTGGATCTGCGCGCCATGATGGCGGCAGCAAGGGGACAAAGTGCGGTCCAAGAAAGCCCCGAAGCTGCGGCCCTGAACCAAACTCCCATCGCCCATAGTGCCATCCTGGCCACCGAACTGGCCTTGACCACCCAATTGGCCGTATGGGGCATCGCCCCGGATCTGGTGATGGGCTATTCCCTCGGCGAATATGCCGCCGCCGTCGCCGCAGAGGTCATGTCCGCCGAGGCGGCGATGGCGTTGGTGGTTGAACGGGCTCGGCTGATCGAACAGGCCCCACCCGGTGGCATGCTGGCCGTGCCGCTGTCCGAACAACAGATTTTGCCGTTCCTGGCGGGCACCGATTGTGCGCTCGCGGTCCAATCCACGCCGATGATGTCCGTGATCGCGGGTCCCACCGAGGCGCTGCAGCTTGTCGCCAATAAAATGAAAGAAAAAAGAATACTGTCGCGAAAGTTGACGGCACGGGCGGCGTTTCATACACCAAGCCTTGCGGGTGTTGCCGAGCCCTTGGCGGCCCTGGCGGCAGCGCAAAGCTTTGCCGAGCCGCAGCGGACAATGGTTTCGACTCTGACCGGGCGGGCGCTTGGTCCAAAGGCTCCAGCGCCGCAGCATTGGGTTGATCACACCCTGGGCTGTGTGCGCTTTACCGATGGGCTGACCAGCCTGTTTGCGGGCGGGGCAGAGATTTTGTTGGAAGTCGGTCCCGGGCGGAGCTTGACCAGTTTTGTCCATCAACATCCGGGTCCAGCGCCGTCCCAATCTGCGTCGTCCCAATCTGCGCCGTCCCAATCTGAGCAAGCCCTTCCAGGCTCGCTCCCGTCGGCTTCTCCATTGGCACTGGCCTGCATGCGTGGGGCGGAGGAGGATGACCCGGATCCCTTGGTGATGATGACCGCTGTGGCCCGGCTGTGGCTGGCGGGGGTGGATGTGAATTGGGCAGCGGTCAAGGATCTGAATCCGGGCCGCGTAGATGAGCAACGGCAAAAGGTGGCCTAGGAATGGTGAGTGGCGTGGAGAGCGTGATGGGGCAGGGGTCAGGATCAGCAGCGTCTGAGGTGCGCAAGGTTGGGGTCATTGGCGCAGGCCTGATGGGCCGGGGTGTGGCGCAAAACCTGTCCCAAACCGGGCATGAGGTCGTGTTGGTTGATCTGAACCAGGCGTTGTTGGATCAGGCAGGAGCCGCGATCCGCCAAGCCGTCCGCTTCGCCCGCATGTTCGACAAATCCGCACCGGTTCATGACCCGGACGAGGTCATGGGGCGCATCGAATTGACCACCGGCTATGACAGCATGGGCGATGTCGATTTTGTCGTCGAAAATGTCACCGAAGATTGGCAGATCAAAAAGCCGATCTATGCGACTTTGGATCAAGCCTGTCCTGACCATGCCGTGTTTGCGGCCAACACCTCTTGCATCCCCGTGACCAAAATCGGTGCGGCCACCAGCCGTCCCGATAAGGTCTTGGGCATTCATTTTATGAACCCGGTCCCGATGAAACACACCGTCGAAATGATCCGGGGACGGCGGACGTCCGAGGGCAGCATTGCCATTGCCACCGCCCTGATGGGGGCGATGGGCAAGGAGGTGGTGCTGGTCAACGACTCGCCGGGCTTTGTGTCCAACCGGGTGCTGATGTTGACCGTGAACGAGGCCGCTTGGACGGTTCAGGACCAAGTTGCCGATGCGGAGTCCGTGGATCGGATCTTCAAACAGTGCTTTGGGCACAAAATGGGACCCCTGGAGACCGGAGATTTGATTGGTTTGGATACCATTTTGCAATCCCTAGAGGTATTGTATGATGAATTCGCGGATCCCAAGTTCCGACCCTGCCCGCTTTTGAAGTCCATGGTCTCTGCAGGCCAACTGGGCCGCAAAAGTGGTGAGGGTTTTTACAAGTACTGATATGGATAGGGTGCGCCCGGAAGGGGCCTCTCGCATCCACACTGAATTTTTGGGCCATCAGGCGCGCCTTTGCCTGGCCCTGCCGAGCCGGGATCGTCCCGCTCGGCTTGATCGGATCACCTTTGGCTAGGAGGGCCATCGTCCTATGACCGCCGACCAACCCACCGGAGCGTCTATCAAAGGCGCCGTGCGCGCGTTCCTCGGACGTCACATTCGCGACGCCGATGTCATTGCCGATGACCAGGATCTGTTCGGGTCCGGCTTGGTGAATTCGCTGTTCGCCATGCAGTTGGTGATGTTTGTCGAACAGGATTACGAAACCACCGTGGGCAATGAGGATCTCGATATCGAGAATTTCCGCTCCATCAATGCCATCTCCGCCCTGATTGCCCGCAAGACCGGGGCCTCTGATCCGGCTTAACGCTGTCCGGTTTTGCTTCCCTTTTGACCCATTCCCCTGGCTCCGTTTCTAGCGCGGCCCTCAAAGGACGCCCTGGGCATCCCCATAATAGATGGGGTGATGCCGATGAGTGGGGTGATTTAGCCCTTGTCTCAACGGCCCAGCGGGCTTGGTCACAACGGCCCAGCGGGCTTGATCGTTTATAAAAGGAAACGCGCCAATGGTTGCCCTCACCCGAGAGCAGATGGATCAGCGGGCCCTGTTCGCCGCCTTTGTTGATGACGAAGTCATGCCCCATGCCAGCGCTTGGGATGATGCGGAAGGCTTCCCGCCCCAAGTCGTCGAAAGCCTTGCTAAGACGGGTCTGTTTGCGGTCTTGGCTCCGGAAAGCCATGGCGGCACCGGCGCGGATATGACGGTCAAGGGCTTGCTCTGTGAAGAAATCGGCCGTGGTTCGGGATCCCTGCTGAGCTTGATCACCGTCCATGGGATTGTGTGTTCGATCCTGGAGAAATGGGGCACGCCAGCACAAAAAGATGCCTGGCTACCGGGCTTGGCCGATGGAACCCAGCGGGGGGCCTTTGCCTTGACCGAGCCCGACATTGGCAGCGATGCCAAGAACGTCACCACCACCGCGACACCGCTGCCCGGCGGTGGGTGGTCGCTCTCCGGCAACAAGAAATGGATTTCCGGGGCCGCCATTGCCGATGTCTATATCGTCTGCGGCAAAGTCGCCGGGGCTGAAGCCGGTTTTGGCGGTGGCTCGGCGGCATTCATCGTGCCGCGCAACACCCCGGGGCTGACCGTTAAGCCGATGAAGGGGCTGCTGGGCTTCCGCGCTGCCCATCTGGCCGAGCTCAGCTTTGAAGACTGCCTCTTGCCCGAAGACGCCTTGGTCGGGCGGGTCGGGTTTGGCTTTTCCCATGTCACCGGCACCGGCCTGGACAGCGGGCGGTTCTCCATCGCCTGGGGCTGCGTGGGCTTGATCCAGGCCTGCATCGACGCATCGCTCGACTATGCCCGGACCCGGACCCAATTCAATGTGCCGCTGATCGAGCATCAACTGATCCAAGGCATGATCGCCGACATGCTCACCGATGGCCGGGCCGCCCGGGCGATCTGCATGGCCGCTGGCGAGCGGCGGGCCTTAGGCGATCCCGGCGCGATTATGGAAATCTCCATCGCCAAGCAATTCACCGCCCGGGCCGCCTTGAAAGCCGCCACCGATGCGGTCCAGATCCATGGCGGCAATGGCTGCGGCCCGGACTATCCGGTGCAGCGCTATTTCCGCGACGCCAAGGTGATGGAGATCATCGAAGGCTCCTCGCAGATCCAACAAATGATCATCGCCCGCCATGGGGCCGACGCCACCCCCTATGGTCGCAAGCCCGATCCGGCCCCGCGCGCTGCCGAGACCGCCGCCAGCGCGCCGCCCTCGGAGACCGGCACCAAACCGTTTTCCGCCCGTCAGCGCAGTCCGGAGACCGTCTGATGACTGTGCAGGCCAAGCAGAGTCAGACGAGCGCAACGGAAAACAGCTCACCCGCCGCAGCATCGTCCAGCACCGCCGCCGCAACAGCTAGCTCTGCACCTCCGGCGACCCGCCCGGCACGCAAGCCGGTCAAATGTCTGGTTTGGGACCTGGATGATACGCTCTGGGTGGGCATTTTGCTTGAGGGCGGGGCCAAAACCCTGCGCCCCGGGGCCGAAGCCCTGGTCAAGGCCTTAGATGCGCGCGGCATCTTGCTCTCCATCGCCAGCCGTAATGAGCCCGAGGTCGCCTTGGCCCGGCTGCAAGACTTCGGTTTGGCCGAGTATTTCCTGGCACCGCAGATCGGCTGGGGGGCGAAGTCGACCTCCGTGGCCCATGTGGCCGAGGCCCTGAACATTGGCATCAATGCCTTGGCCTTTATCGACGACCAGCCCTTTGAGCGCGACGAGGTCGCCGCCACCCATCCAGAGGTCTTGGTGCTCGACCCCGAAGATCTGAGCGCCCTGATTGACCACCCGGCCCTGGTCCCGACCTTCCTCACCGAAGACAGCCGCAATCGCCGGGCGATGTATCAGGCCGATCAGCAGCGCAAGGATGAAGAGGACCGCTTTGACGGTCCGGCGGAGGAATTCCTCGCCGGGCTTAACATGCGTTTGTCGATCCATCCGGCCCGGGAAGATGACCTGCTGCGGGCCGAGGAGCTGACCAAGCGTACCAACCAGCTCAACACCACCGGGGAAACCTTCGATCTGGATGAACTGCGCGCCTTCGCCAAAGATCCGGAGCATTTGTTGCTGATGGCCGGGTTAGAAGACCGTTATGGTTCCTACGGCAAAATCGGCCTTAGCCTGGTGCACAAAACCCCAGAGGCTTGGACCATCCGCCTGTTGTTGATGTCCTGCCGGGTGATGAGCCGAGGTGTGGGTGCGATCCTGATCAACGATCTGCGGGACCGGGCCCGGGCGGCGCATGTCCGCCTTCTGGCGGATTTTGTCCAAACCGACCGCAATCGAATGATGTACGTCACATTCAAGTTCAACAATTTCCGCGACATTGGCCACACCGAAGGTCGGATCCATCTGGAAAACGATCTGTCGGAACAGCGCACGCCACCGGACTATGTGGTGGTCGACTCATCCTGGTCCTGATCCTCACGGGGCCTTATCCCCTGACGTAGCAGGGGAGTTGTTTGGAGACATTGCCCATGGACGGCATGGACAAGGACCCGGAGTCCACCGCTGCGGAGCAACCCTCCGGCGCAGCGGCAGGGTCTTCTGACCGGCGTGCCATTTTGCTGGCTCTTCGCGATCTGGTCGGTGCCTTTCTGAAGGCTCCGCCGGAAGAGGACGCGTTGGATGTGCCGCTGTTGGAGCTGGGGGCAAACTCTCTGACCCATATGGAGATCTCGCGGGCCATTGAACGGCGCTGGCGGATCACCATTCCCAACCGTTTGTTCCTGACCGATCTGTCCTCCATCGCCGCCATTGCCGAGCATGTCTCTGATATGTTGGCCGAGCGGGCTGCCGCCCCTGCGCCCCTGTCCTTGCCCGATGCGCCGGGCACCGTGGTGCCCAGCGGTGCGGACCCCGTAGATCCGCTGTCCCAAAGCACAGGCGCGCCGCCCAATCTGGGCGAGGCGGATCTGAACCAAGTTTTTTCCGCGCAGATGAAAATGGTCGAGGACACCTTGGCCGCCGTGGTGGATCGGCAATTGGCTTGGCTGCGCGGCGAGGCCTCACCCCAAGATCTGGCCGCCGCCTTGCCGGTGATGCCGGGCCTGACAGGTGCGGTGCCTGACGCGCTGCCCGGTGCGGTGCCGACGGCTTCTCCAAGCACCCCAAAAACACTAGCCGCCCATCCTCCCGCCGCCAAACCAACCTCAGCGGCGAAAAAGAAATCGGTCTTGCCGCCCTGGAAGGTTGCCGAGCTGCGCGCCCGGGGCCTCAGCGAGGCCCAAGCGGCCCATTTGGATGCCTTTACCCGACGCCATTTGGCCCGCACCGGCGGCTCCCGGCGGATGGTGCAGGATTCCCGCAAAGCCCTGGCCGACAACCGGGCCAGCGCTGGCTTCCGCTATTCCTTGAAGGAGATCCTCTATCCGATCATCGGTGTGCGCGGCGAGGGGGCCCATCTCTGGGACATTGACGGCAACCGTTATGTAGATGCCACCTGCGGCTTTGGTGTTTCCCTATTTGGCCATCAGCCGGACTTTATCCAAACCGCCCTCCATGCCCAATTGGATCGCGGGATCCAGATTGGCCCCCAGGCGGAGTTGGCGGGGGAGGCGGCCAAGCTGTTCACTCAGCTGACCGGCACCGACCGGGTGGCATTTTGCAACACTGGCTCCGAAGCGGTGATGGCCGCCCTGCGTCTGGTGCGCACGGTCACGGGCCGCTCCAAGGTGGCGATCTTCTCCGGCTCCTATCACGGCCAGGCCGATCTGGTGCTCGGCACCGCCCCGGCCCATCCCGGTGCACCGGCGGAGCCCATGGCCCCGGGCATCACGCCGGGCATGGTTTCTGATCTGTTGGTGTTGGACTATGGCGATCCGGCAGCCCTGGAGACCATCAAGGCCCAGGGCGATCAACTGGCTGCGGTGCTGATCGAGCCGGTGCAAAGCCGACGCCCCGATTTCCGGCCGGTTGAGTTTCTGAAAGAACTGCGCCGCCTGACCGAGGCTTCGGGCACCGCGCTGATCTTTGATGAGATGATCACCGGGTTCCGCATGCATCCCCAAGGTGCCCAGGGCTTGTTCGGCATCAAGGCCGATTTGGCGACCTATGGCAAAGTTTTTGGCGGCGGCATGCCCATTGGCGCGGT
The DNA here is from genome assembly GCA_049604415.1 of Rhodospirillaceae bacterium. Classification (GTDB taxonomy): domain Bacteria; phylum Pseudomonadota; class Alphaproteobacteria; order Rhodospirillales; family Rhodospirillaceae; genus JBMYTN01. The sequence continues at coordinate 14,724 of JBMYTN010000006.1, forward strand.
GGCCGGTTCGGCCCGGTTCATGGATGCCTTTGATGGCGGCTTTTGGCGCTATGGCGATGACAGCGCGCCCACCGCCGAAACCACCTTCTTCGCTGGGACCTTCAACAAACACCCCCTGGCCATGGCCGCCGCCCATGCGGTGCTGACCCATTTGACCGAGCAAGGCCCGGCCCTGCAGGAGCAGCTGTTTGCCAAGGGTACGGCGCTGGTGGAGCGCTTAAATGCGTTGTTCCAACGGGAACAGGCCCCCATCGAAGCGGTCGGTTGTGGCTCGCAATTCCGGCTCGCTTTCCAGGGCAATTTGGAACTGCTGTTCCACCATATGCTCGAAGAGGGCGTTTATGTGTGGGAAGGGCGGAACTGTTTTATTTCCACCGCCCATGACGAGGCCGATCTCGATCAAATCGTCGCGGCCGCCGAAACCAGCCTCGAGCAGCTGCGCGGTGGTGGGTTCCTGGAAGACCGCCCGACCTCGGCGCGGCGTTTGCCCTTGTCCGAAGCCCAGACCCAACTGGCCCTGCAGGCCGACCTGGCCCCGCAGGCAGAACCGGCCTATGGCGTCGGAGCCTGTCTGGACCTGACCGGCGCGGTGGATCCGGACGCCTTGGCTGCGGGCTTGGCCACCTTGGTGGCCCGCCATGATGCCCTGCGCGCGGGACTCTGTGCCGACCGCCAGACCCAACGGATCGCCCCGGCCTCTCACATCGCCTTGCCCTTGCGGGTGGTGGATCTGCGCAGCGAGACTGATCCGGCGCAAAAGACCATCAAAGCCGACGCCGAGGAGGCCGCCGAAGCCGCTACGGCCTTTGACCTAGCCGCGCCGCCCTTGGCCCGGGCGCTGCTGATCCGCTTCTCTGAAACCGAGTCCCGACTGGTCCTGACCCTGCATCACATCATTTCCGATGGCTGGTCGCTCTCGGTGCTGATTGATGAGCTGGGCTCGCTCTATGCCGCTGCGGCGTCAGGCGAGCGCGATCTGCCCCGCTGGGCCGACCGCCATTTGCCGCCGGTGGTCTCCTTCGCCCGGTTCTTAAGCCATGGTGCCGCAGTGCGTCGGTCCGAGGATTTTACAGGCCTGGAGGGCTGGTGGAAGGACCGCCTGTCAGCGCCGCCGCCGGTGCCCGATATGCCTGGCGACCGGGTCCGGCCAACCGGCGCGGTGCGCGATCCGGCGGGCAAACGGAACACGGCTTTGCTCGAAGCCGCGCTGGTCACCAAGCTGGAGGCCTTCGGTGCCGCCCGGGGTTCCACTTTGTTCCATGTTTTGCTGACCGGCTGGCTGGCATTGCTGCACCGGTTGACCGGTCAGGACGATTTGATTGTCGGTGTGCCAACCGCCGGACGAGGCCCGGACTGGGCCGAGCGGGTGGTGGGCTATTGCACCCATCTGCTGCCGGTGCGCAGCCAGATGGACGATCCGGCGGTCTCCGTTGACGCCTTCTTGAGGCTAACCCGAGATGGCTTGCTCGATGCGCAAAGCCATGAGGATTTGCCCTTCGCGGTGATGCTGGAGCGCTTCAAGCCGAAACGCGACGGCGACAAACCCCCCTTGCTCGGGACGATTTTCAACATTGACCGTCCTTTGGGAGCACCGGACTTCCCGGGCCTGGAGGCGGGCTTTGTGCCGCGCCCGGTTGCCGCTGTGGCCTATGATCTGGCGATGAATTTGCTGGTGCTGCCCGAAGGCATTGTCGCGGAATGTGATCATGCCTTGGAGGTGATCAGCCCCGAAGCCGCCCAGGCCCTGCTGGCCTGGTACCGCCATCTGCTCGAAGCCATGGTGGAGACCCCTGACGCGCCGTTCTCGACCCTGTCCCTGGATCAAGGCGGGGCCGTGCTGAGCGGTCCGGCACCGCGCGCCGCCGTCTCCTCGGTGTGGGATCTGATCACCGAGGCCTGTGCCCGGGATCCAAAAGCCTTGGCAATCCTGGAAACCGTAGGCACCGGGACCGGCGAGACCTTGGATTACGGCACTCTGCGCGACCGGGCCGAAGCCCTGGCCGCGAGCCTGCAAGCCTTTGAACGCGGGGCGCGGATTGGCGTCCATCTGCCGCGCGGTGCCGACCATATTTTGGCGCTGTTGGCCTGTTGGCGTCTTGGGGCCGTGGCGGTGCCGCTGGATCCGGCCCTGCCGGAAGCCCGACGGGTCTGGCTGGCAGAGAACAGCCGTTGCGCGCTGGTGATCGGTGAGGATCTACCCGGTCTCGATGTCCCCATTGTCTCGGTCCGTCCGGACAGCCCGCCTGAGGCTTTGGTCCATGTCCCGGCTCTGGGGCCGGAAGACGGGGCCTATATGGTCTACACCTCCGGCTCTTCGGGCGCGCCCAAAGGGGTGCTGGTCCCCCATCGTGGGCTGCCAATCCTCGGCCATGCCCAGGCCGAGCGCCTGGATCTGCGCGCCGGGGACCGGCTGCTGCAAATGGCCGCCATTGGCTTTGATGTCACCATGGGCGATCTGGTGACGGCCTTTGCCGCCGGAGCCGCGCTGGTCCTGGCCCCCAAAGACGCGCTGCTGCCCGGCCCAGGCCTGGAGGCCTTGATCGCCGAGACTGGGGTCACCCACGCCCAGATGCCCGCCTCCGTGGTGGCAGCCTTGCCCTTGCGCGCCGCCATGCCCAGCCTGCGTCTGCTGGTCACCGGCGGTGAAGCCTTGGCCCCCAGGTCTGCCGCCAGAGTGCTGGAGAAAGGCATAAGGCTGATCAACGCCTATGGCCCGACTGAAACCACGGTCTGTTGCGCCATGGCGGAGATCACCCCAGACTTGGTTGACAGCGGTGCAAGATTGCCCATCGGCACGCCTTTGGATGGGGCCAAGCTGGCGGTGGTCGACGCGGCGGGGCGCAGTTGCCCGCCTGGGGTTCCCGGCGAACTCTGGATTGGTGGACAAGGGGTTTCCCTGGGCTATCCGGAACGCCCGGAGTTGACGGCGGATCGCTTTGGACCCGGCCCCGACGGATTGGGAGGGCGCTGGTATCGCAGTGGCGACATCATGCGCCAGCGCGCCGATGGGGCGCTGGAGTTTTTGGGCCGCCACGATGCCCAGGTCAAAGTGCGCGGCATTCGGGTTGAGCTGGGCGAGGTTGAAGCCAGCTTGGCCGCCCTGCCTGGCGTCGAGCGGGCGGTGGCCGATCTGCGCGGCGACGGCCCCGGCGGACCCGTGTTGATGGCCTGGGTGGTCGAGGAGGCGGGTGCAGTGATCTCCGCCAGCGCGCTCCGGGCTGAACTGCGCCGGACCTTGCCGGAGGTGCTGGTGCCGACCCGCATTGCCGTGCTCGACAGCCTGCCGCTGACGCCCAATGGCAAGATTGACCGCCGGGCCTTGGAAACGCCGGAGGCCGAAGGTCTCGAAGCGGACAGCGCCACCACCATCGCCCCCCGAGATCAGGTCGAACGGACTTTGGCCGGGATCTGGCGTGATGTGCTCGGCCTCGGCCCCGATGCGCCGCTGGATGTGCATGCCAATTTCTTTGACCTCGGTGGCACTTCCCTGCTGATCCCGCGCCTGAAGGAAAAGCTCGACGGTGCTTTGGGCCGCGAAATCCCGATCACCGATCTGTTCCGCGACAGCTCCATCGCCGCCCAGGCCAGCCGCTGGGGCGCGGCCCCGGTCGACGCCTCCCTGCCCGCACCGGCCGCCCCCTCCAAAACCCAACCCAGCGGACCCATTGCGGTGATCGCCATGACCGGGCGGTTCCCCGGCGCTGCGGATGTGGACGCACTGTGGCAGTCGTTGCTGGCGGGCGAGGAGGGCATTCGCCGCCTGTCCCATGCCGAGATGCTGGCCGCTGGGGTGCCCCAGAGCCTGATCGCTGATCCCAATTATGTCCCGGCCCGGGGTGTGCTGGACGGCATTGAATATTTTGACGCCGGGCTGTTTGGCATCAGCCCGAAGGAAGCCGCCGAGACCGATCCGCAGCATCGCCTGTTGCTGGAACTGGCCTGGCATGCGCTGGAAGAGGCGGGCCATGACCCGACCCGGGAGCCGGGGCGCATTGGCGTCTTCGCCGGGGTGGGGGCCAATGCCTATGCGGTCTCCAATCTGTTGCCGCATTATCCCAGCGGTGGTGCGGATCCGGCGATGTTCCGCCTGTTTATCGGCAATGACAAGGACTTCGCCCCGACCCGGATCGCCTATAAGCTTGATTTGCGCGGCCCGGCCATGGCGGTCAACACCGCTTGTTCGACCTCTCTGGTCGCCATTGTCGAGGCGATGAAGTCGATCCGCGCGGGCGAATGCGAGATGGCCTTGGCGGGCGGGGCCTCGATCCCGGTGCCCCAGGCCATGGGCTATTTGCGTGAAGAGGGCTCCATTGACAGCCCCGATGGCCATTGCCGCCCGTTCGATGCGGCAGCCGCTGGGACGGTTGCCGGAGCCGGGGCGGCCATGGTGCTGCTCCGCCCCCTGGAAGATGCTCTGGCCGATGGCGATCCGATCCGCGCGGTGTTGCTCGGCGGGGCGCTGAACAATGATGGTGCGCGCAAGGCGGGCTATACAGCGCCGGGGGTGGAGGGCCAATCCACCGTCATCGCCCAGGCGCTGGACGATGCGGCGGTCCCGGCGGCCTCCATTAGCTATGTGGAGGCCCATGGCACCGCCACCCCGCTGGGGGATCCGGTGGAGGTCAGCGCGCTAAACCGAGTGTATGGCGATCCGGCCCGGGAGCCCGCGCCAGCAGGCAGCCGCTTGATTGGCTCCTTGAAAAGCAATCTCGGCCATTTGGATGCCGCTGCCGGGGCGGCAGGTTTGATCAAAGCGGCCTTGTCAGTGGAAGCAGGAGAGGTGCCCGCCAGTTTGCATTTGCAGACGCCAAATCCGCTGGTTGCCTTCCAGGATGGGCCTTTCCTGCCCGCCGCAGAGCGTACCCCCTGGCCCGCCAGCGAAAACGCCCCACGCCGGGCAGCGGTCAGCTCCTTCGGCATTGGTGGCACCAACGCCCATGTGGTGTTGGAGCAACCGCCGGAACAAAGCCCCGGCGCGACAGATGCGCGGCCGCAAACCCTGGTGCTCTCAGCGGTCGATCCCGCCAGCCTGGACATTGTGACGGAACGGATGGCGGAGCGGCTGTCTGGCGGGTCCTTCGGCGATCAGGACTTGGCTGACATCGCCTGGACTCTACAGGCCGGTCGGCGGGCCTTGCCCCATCGGCTGGCGGTGAGCGCAGGGAGCCTTGAAGAGGCCGTAACCAAACTGCGCAAATCCAGCGGACGCGGCCTCTATCGCGGGCGTGTCACCGGGGCACCGGGTGCGGTTGCGTTTTTGCTGCCGGGCCAGGGCAGCCAGCGCCCGGGCATGAGCCGGGATCTGGCTGCGTTCGATGCCGGATTTGCCGAGGATCTGGCTTGGGCGTCAAAACTGTTGGCACCCCGCCTGGGCCGGGACCTCAGTGTCCTGTTGCTGGCCGATCCCGATGATCAAGCCGCTGCGGAGCGTTTGCGCGACACCGCCTTGGCGCAACCAGCCTTGTTTGCCCATCATTATGCGGCGGCTCGGTTCTGGATGCGCTTAGGGGTGCGTCCGGCGGCCTTGCTCGGCCATAGCATTGGCGAGCTGACCGCAGCCTGTCTGGCCGGGGTGATGCGCCCGGAAGATGGCTTGATGCTGGCCGCCGAGCGCGGTCGTTTGATGGCTGCGGCCAAGCCCGGCGTGATGCTGGCGGTGCCGCTGTCGGAAGCCGACACCACCGCCTTGATGGGCAGCGCGTTGGATCTTTGTGCGGTCAATGGCCCGCAGCGCTGTGTGGTCGGCGGCCCCGAAAGCGCCATTGCCGACTTGGAAAAGACCCTGGCCCAGCGCGGCACACCGGGACGGCGCTTGGTGACCTCCCATGCTTTCCACAGCCGGTCCATGGACCCGGTGCTGGAGGATTTCCGCAAGGCAGTTGCGGCGATGTCTCTGACGCCGCCGAGCCTGCCGGTGCTGTCCAATCGGACCGGCAAGCCCTTAAGCGCGGCGGAGGCAACCGACCCGTCCTATTGGGTTGATCATCTGCGCCATGCGGTGCGCTTTGCCGATGGTTTGGCTGGACTGGAAGGCGCGGTTGGCGCTGCGCCGCTGCTGTTCGATCTGGGTCCGGGGCCGGGCCTGACGGCTCTGGCGAAAGGCTCTGAAGTGCTCTCCGGTGCCGCACCCGCTGAGGCCCTGGCCGGTCTCTGGGCGCGCGGCCAGGAAATTGAGTGGCGCGCCGTCAAGGGCGAGCATCACCGGCGACGGCTCCGGTTGCCCCTGACCCCGTTCCGGCGGCAAAAACACTGGATCGATCCGCCGAGCCGCGACGCGCGCACCGCCGCAGGTGCTGTCGCTGTCGCCGCGCAGCCGAGCGAAGGGACGCTGGCCCCGAAACAGCGTCTGGCTCAGCCGGTTTGGCGTCGCCTAGCGGTGGTTGGGCGCAAGGCCGTTGCGCCGACCCAAAGCCTGCGCATCCTGTCGGGCCAGTCAAAGACCGCGAAGGCCATCGCCAAGGCCTTGGCCGCGCTGGTGCCACAGCAAGAAGACGGCGCGGCCCTGCTGGTCGATCTGCGGCCGATGGATTTGGCTGAAGGGGTTGCGAAAACCCGTCCGGCTTGGGATCCGGAAGCCCAGAGCATGGCATTTGATGGTCCTGCCGCCCTGATGGCTGCCGCTGATCCCAGTCCTGTGGTGGTGGTCCTGCCCGATGATCCGGCGGCCGCCGCGCTGGCTTTGGGCCCGGTGCTGGCCCGCCCCTTTGAGCAGGCTGGCAGCAAGGCCGCCGCCCTATCCCTGTCGGCCAAGGACCGCAAGGATCCGGCGCTGGTGGCCCGGGCGATTTGTACATTGCTGCAAGACGATGCCCCAATCGGAGCGCTGCGGCTATCCGGCGGCTGGCTGGAGGCTGCGGCGCTGGAGACGCTGCCGCTGCCCGATGCCGACAGTGTTGCCGAGGCCCTGCGAGCACGCGTTGCCGGTCGTCCCATATTGGTCACCGGCGGTCACGGTGGCATTGGTGCGCCCTTGGCCCGGTGGTTGGCCGAGGCGGGAGCCAGCGGCTTGGTGCTGGCCGGTCGCACCCCCTTGCCACCGCGCGCGCAGTGGCAAGCCCATTTGGATCAGGCCCCCGAGGCGGGTCCAGAAACGGATCCAGTGGCCGCGCGCATCCGCAGCTGTTTGGAGCTGGAAGCGCTGGGCTGCAAGACCGCGCCGATTGCGGTGGATGTGGCCGATCCGAAGGCCTTCGCTGCGGCCTTGGCCGAGGCGGAGCAAAACCTGGGTTTGGGTCCGGTTTGCGATGTGATCCACAGCGCCGGTCTTGTGGGGGCGGATGTGTTCCAGACCCTGGATGATCCGGCGCTCAGCCCGTCTCTGACCGCCCAATTGGCCGCCAAAGGCAAGGCTCTGGACGTCCTCTCCACCCTGTTCCGGGATCGCCCGGCGGGGCTACGGCTGTTGTTCTCCTCCGTTGCCGCGCGCTTTGGCGGCACCGGGCTGGCGGCCTATGGGGCGGCCAACGCCCATGTGGATGCCTTTGCCCGGCTGCGGGCCGAGGAAGGCTGGTGCGCCATTGCTTGGGATGCCTGGAGCCTAGCGGGCGAGCGGTGGCAATCCGGCACCCTGACCGAGGCCGATGGTTTGGCCGCTTTGGGGCACCTGCTGGCCTTGCCCGATCAGGCGCAGCTTGTTGTGCTGGCCCGTCCGGCGGAGGGCCGGACTGCGAAGCGGGCAGATATCCAGGCTGAACAAGCCGTGGGATCCGAAGCGGACGCACCGGGTGCCGAGGCGCTCTCCACCGGCCCGGCGCTGGAAAATGATGCCCAACGCAAAGTGGCGGCGGTGTTTGCCGAGGTGCTCGGGGTTTCCGATCCCGGACAGGATGCCGATTTCCTCCAGCTTGGCGGCGACAGCCTGATTGCGGTTCAGGCGGTTTCGCGCTTGAAGCTGGCTTTTGGGCCGGGGGTGCGGATCGATATGCTGTTTGAAGCTCCGCGTTTGGCGGATCTGGCGTCAATGTTGGATGGGCTGGACGGGCTGGAGGGCGCGCCCAGCGAAACGCCTTCTGATGAGGATTTGGAAGAGGGTGAATTGTGAGTGATCTTCCTGCCCTGAAAGCCTTGATGGACCAATTGGCGGCCCGGGGGGTCACCTTACGGGTCGAAGATGGTGCCCTGAAGTTCTCCGCCCCCAAAGGCGCGCTGACCGACAGCTTAAAGGCCCAGATCAAGGAACGACGGCAGGATGTGATCGACTGGGTTTTGGCCCGGGAGCAGGATCAAGCCAGTCCGGAGCCGGTCTCCACCCTGCCGACCCGGGTGGATCGCACCCAATCCTATCCGCTCTCCCCAGGCCAGCGCCGCCTGTGGTTCATGGAACAAATGGCCGGGTCTCGCGGGCTCTATGTCCTGCCCGCTTTGTTGCGTCTGCAAGGGGTGCTGGATATTGCCGCGCTGGAAGGCGCGGTCTCCGCCCTGGTGGCCAAGCATGGGGCGCTGCGCACGGTTTATGGCGAAGATGCCGAGGGCCGTCCGGTGCAGCGCGAAGCCGATCCCCAAGGGGTGCCGCTCACCGTTTTGGAATGCCGCCGGGAGGGGGAGGCCGAACGCTTGGAGGAGGCCTTGGAAGGCGCGCGCGCCCTGGCTCGGGAGCCGTTCGACCTTGGGGCCGGGCTGTTGTTGCGCGCCACCCTCTGGCGACTGGGCCCTGAAGATCATGTGCTGGCCCTGATTGTGCACCACATCGCCTCTGACGGCTGGTCTTTGGGCTTGATGGTGCGCGACCTGACCGAGGCCTATGGTACGGGTGGCAGTTTGCCGCCTTTGCCTGATCGGATTGATTATTTGGATGTGTCGGTGGCTCAAGGCGAGCCGTCACCGGAGGCCCTGACCCATTGGGTTGAGAGCCTGAGCGGGGCGCCGGCGGTGATCGATCTGCCCACCGACCGGCCCCGGCCCAATCGGGAAACCTATGCCGGGGCGCGGCTGCCGCTGGCCCTGTCGGCGGAGACCGGCGCAGCGGTGGCGGCCTTGGCCCGGCAAACCGGCTCCAGCCCGTTCATGGTGTTGTTCGCTAGTTATGCAGCGGCTTTGCAGCGCCAGGGAGCCTCGGAAGATCTGGTCATCGGCACTCCGGCGGCAGGCCGCATCGGGGCGGCCAGCGAGGATGTGGTTGGCTTTTTTGTCAACTCCTTGCCGCTAAGGATGGATCTGGAAGGCGACCCGGATTTCCGCACCCTGTTGACCCGGGTGCGCCGGGTGGCCCTGCGCGGCTTTTCCCACCAAGATGTGCCGTTTGAAAAAATGGTCGATGCGCTCAAGCCCGAGCGGAGCCTGTCCCATGGCCCGTTATTCCAGGTCATGTTCACCTTGCTGAACATCCCTCCGGCCAGCCTGACTTTGCCGGGGCTGTCGATCACGCCTTTGCCCTCGGATCTGGGCAGCAGCCAATATGATATGAGCCTAACCCTGGAGCCGGACGGGGCCGGGGGCTATGGCGGCTTTTTGGAATTCGGCACCGCCTTGTTCGATGAAGCCAGCATGCAGGCGTTCCTAGCCCGCTGGGCGCGCTTGCTCGAAGGCGCTTTGGCGGATCCCGATTGTGCGCTGTCCCGGCTGCCCTTTGGCGCGCCCGAAGAACTGGCGCAAGAGCTGGGACCCCTGTCCCGGGCCAGCGATAATGGCGTTGTGCAGGAGGTGCCTGCGGGACCGGATAGCCTCAAGGCCTTGTTCGAAGCCCAAGTTGATCGCGAACCGGCAGCCCTAGCCATTGCGGCGGGCGAGGACAGCCTGACCTATGGTCAGCTCGATGGCTGGGCCAACCGCCTGGCCGCCCGTCTGCAGGCCTCCGGGGCCGGGCCGGAAGGCTGTGTGGCGCTGTTGGTGGACCGCTCGCCGCGCTTCATCGCCGCCATGCTGGCGATCTACAAATGCGGAGCGGCCATGGTGCCGCTGGATCCGGTCTGGCCCGATGGCCGGATGCGCATGGCCATCGAAAGCAGTGGCGCGCAATGGCTGCTCTGTGATCCGGCTTTGTGCGATCGGGGCCGGGAGCTGTGCGGGGAAACCGGCGCGGTGTTGTTCGCCGCCGATGAGGCGATGGGCTTCGCCGAGGATCGCTTGCCCGATCCCCCCGCCGATGCCCTGGCCTATGTGCTTTATACCTCGGGCTCCACCGGCACTCCGAAAGGCGTGGCCGTCGAGCATGGCATGATCGCCGCTCATATCAGGGTCATGGCCCGGTTTTATGCCATGGCCCCGGGCGATGTGTTTTTGCATGCGGCGGCGGTGGCCTTTGACCTGACCCAGGAACAATGCTGGACCGCTTTGATTACCGGGGCCACCGTCGCGCCTTTGCCGCCCGGGGCCTGGACCCCCGATGAGATTTTTGCGCTTTGTGAACAGCGCAGCATTTCGGTGTTGAACCTGCCACCGGCCTTGTGGGTGCCCGTCGCCCGGGATTGGGCGGAGCGCGATCCGGCCCGGGTTGCCGCCCTGAAGCTGCGGCTGATGATTGTCGGTTCTGATGTGATGCCGCCCCAAGGCATCGCCGCCTGGCGAGCTTTGCCGCTCTCTACCCGCCTGTTGAACTGCTATGGCCCGACGGAAATCGTGGTCACCGCCACCACCTTTGACATCCCGGCCGATTTTCAGCCCGCCGGGCCGATCCCCATTGGCCCGCCGATCCCGGGCCATCGCTGCCTGATCTTAGATCGCAATGGCCAACCGGTGCCGCCGGGGGTGCCGGGCGAGCTGTGGATCGGCGGCCAGATTTTGGGCCGGGGCTATCACCAGCGCCCGCAGCTGACCGAGGAAGTGTTCCACCCCGATCCCTTTGCCGATCCGGCCCAGGGCGATTGCGGGCGGATCTATAAAACCGGCGACCGGGCGCGGCGGTTGCCCGATGGCTCCATTGCCTTCCTGGGACGGTTGGACCGGCAGATTAAACTGCGCGGCTATCGCATCGAACCGGGCGAAATTGAAACCGCCCTGACCCAACTGCCTGACATTGCCGAAGCCCTGGTCCTAGCCCGGGAGGGAACGCGGCTGATTGCCTGGGTCCGGGCGGCGGATCCGGCAAACTCGCCTGACCCGGCCAAGCTGAAGGCGCTGCTGCGCAGTCGTCTGCCCGATTATATGGTCCCGGCAGCCTTCGTGACCCTGGAGGCCTTCCCACTGCTGCCCAGCGGCAAGGTCAATCGCTCTGCACTGCCTGACCCGGAACCTGCCACACAGGCTGAGGTGGCGGAGAGTGCCGACGGCCTGCCGGAGCATCAACAGCCCCGCAGCCCGGAAGAGGCGCTCCTGGCCGAGATTTGGGCCAGCCTGTTGGACCGCGATGCGGTGGGCATCCACCAAAACTTTTTTGAGCTGGGCGGTGATTCCATCATCGGCATCCAAGTGGTCTCCCGCGCCCGCCGCCAAGGCTATGGGCTTGATGCCCGGGCGATTTTTCGCCGCCAGACCATTGCTGAGCTGGCCGAGGAAATCACCCGGCTGGACAATGCTGATGCGGCGGCGGATCACGGACCGATCAGCGGCGTCCAGGCCCTCGGCCCGGCGCAGACGGCCTTCCTGGCCCGGGATCTGCCGGTCCCCGATCACCACAATCAATCGGTCCTGTTGACCCTGCCTGCGGAGACCGACCAGAGCGCGCTGGCCATGGCGGTGGGTGATCTGGCGGTCCGCCATGACCAATTGCGGGCCGCCTTTACGCAGGAGGAGGCGGGGCTTTGGATTCAGACCATTGCTGCCCCGGTCGCCTCGGAGCGATTTGATCTGCCTGCCTTGCCCATGGACCGCTTGGCCGAGGAAGCCGAGGTGCTGCAGGCCGGGCTGTCCCTGGCCGAGGGCCGGGTGTTTGCCGCTGCCCGCTTCCGCGATCCGGCAGAGGACGGCCAAGATCGCCTGTTGCTCATCGCCCATCACTTGGTTGTTGATGGGGTTTCCTGGCGGATCCTGTTGGAAGATCTGGCCCAGGCCTTGGAAGCCCGCCAAGGCGGGCAGGCTCCGGCCCTGGCACCGCGCACCACCAGCTATGGCGCCTGGGCGGAATACCAAAGCGGCGTTCAGGCCGGTTTGAACCCGCGCACCGTGCCCGCAGCGCGGCCGTTGCCCGGCAGCGATGGCGGTCCGGGTCAGGAAGGCGAAACCACAGCTGAAAGGGTGACGCTGTCGGTGCCGACCACCACCGCCTTGATGGGGGCGGCGCACCGGGCCTATGGCACCCGGGGCGATGAATTGCTGATCACCGCTTTGCTGCGCGCCGTGGCCCGGCAGACCGGCATGCAAGCGCTGGATCTGGTGTTGGAAGGCCATGGCCGGGATGGCGGCTCCGGCGATGATCCTGATGCCGAGGTGCTTGCGGTTGATCGGACCGTTGGCTGGTTCACCGATTTCCGCGCCCTGGCCTTACGGGCTCCGGCGGATGGGGCACTCGGTCCCGCCGTGAAGGCGGTCAAAGAGGCCTTGCGAGCCAAGCCGGGCAGCCCGCGCGCCGCAGCCCCGGATCAGCCCGCCGAGATCGCGTTCAATTATCTGGGCCGCTTGGAAGAAACCCGTTTGTTGCCCGAGCCTTTCGGCTTGGCAGCCGAAGAGGGCGGGGCCAGCCGGGCCTCAGACAACCCCCGGCCTTACCGCTTGGAAATTGATGGCTGGATCGGTTCTTCCGGGGCGTTGGAATTCCGGCTGGCCTATGCGCCAGGCAGTTTAGACCCGGCCACGGTGACAGCCCTGGCAGCCGCCTTGTCCGACTGCCTAAGCGAGCTTGCCAGCTTGGCCGAGGCCGGAACCCGGCTTGGCTATAGCCCCAGCGATTTCCCGGCCAGCGGTCTGGAACAGGGCGATTTGGACCGGCTGTTCCCGCCCGGCAGCGGCGGCATTGAAGATGTTTTCCCGCTCTCGCCGATGCAAGACGGCATGCTCTACCATGGCCGTTTGGGCGAGGCCGGGGCCGAGGGCATGTGGTTTGAACAGACCACGGCGGTGATCAAAGCCCCCTTTGACCCGGAGGCCTTCGCGGCTGCCTGGACCGGCCTGCATCGCCGCCATGGGGCCTTCCGCAGCCATTATGTTTGGGAGGGCCTGCCGCGGCCGTTGCAGGTGGTCTCCGAGGCCGCCAATCCCGATTTTGCCCTGTTGGATTGGCGCGATGATCCGGATCCGGAAGCCCGGCTGGCGGCCTATCTGGTGGCCGATAAGGCCCAAGGGTTTGACCTGGGCCGGGCCCCCCTGACCCGGCTGCGCTTGATCCGCTTTGGCCCCGAGGAATGGCGGCTGACCTGGAGCATCCATCACAGTATTTTCGATGGCTGGTGCCAGTCCCTGGTGTTGCGGGATCTGACCGCGCTCTATCTCGCCCATCGGCCCGAGGCCCTGTCCGGACCGGATTTGCCGCGCCCGGGGCGTTTTGCCGATCATGTGGCCTGGCTGGCCAGTCGGGATGACAGCGAAACCGAGGCCTTTTGGCGTGCCGAGCAGGCCGGGTTCGACACCCCAAGCCGTCTGGTGTTGACCCGTCCGGACCGGCCAGAAGGGGAAAGCGGTCGGTCGTTCCGGGAAGTCCGGGATGTCTTTGAGGCTGATCTGTCGGCTCGGGCCGAGGCCTTTGCCCGGGCCAATCGCCTGACCCTGAACACTCTGATCCAGGGCGTTACTGCTTTGGTGATCCACCGTCTGACCGGCTTGCGGGATCTGTGCCTGGGGACCGTGGTGGCCGGACGGCCCCCGGAATGTCCCGGGGCCGAAGAAACTGTCGGGCTGTTCATCAACACCCTGCCAGCGCGCTTTAAACTGCCGGGCACGGCCCCGGTGCTGGGCTGGCTCCGCGAGGTCCAAACCGCCCATCAGGCCCGCGAAGCCCATGGCCATGCGGCCATTGTCGATATCCGCGCTTGGTCCGAATTACCCCCGGGCACAGCACCTTATGACGTGCTGTTGGCCTTTGAAAATTATCCGGTCGAGGATGCCCTCTCCGGGGTCAGTGCCGACGGCGTGGTGCCCTTCGCCCCGGAAAGCGTCGATGTCTCCGTCGAGGAGGTCAATGACCCGGTTTCGATCCAAGTCATTCCAGGTGATCAGATCGCCATCAAGGTTTCCTATGACGGCGCGCTCTATCTGGACAATGAGATCGCCGCACTGCCCGGCTATCTGGCCCATATGCTCGAAGGGATCCTGGAAACCCCGGACGCGAGCCTGGATGAGATTGCCATGCTCGATGCGGCCACCAGCCGGACCCTGCTGCGCGAGCCGAACCGGACCTTCCTGGCCTATGATCCGACCCGCCCCCTGCATCGCATGGTCGAAGCCCAGGTGGCGCAAACGCCTGCGGCCATCGCCTCGGAATGCCGGGGCGAACAGCTGCGCTATGATGAACTGAATGCGGGGGCCAATGCCTTGGCCGCCCAAATCGCAGCGCTGGGCATCGGGCCTGATCAGCGGGTTGCGGTCTTTGTGGACCGTTGTGCCGGTTTGCCCATGGCCCTGATCGGGGTGCTGAAATCGGGTGCGGCCTATGTGCCCCTTGATCCGATCTTTCCGCCAGACCGTCTGGCCCTGATGCTCTCCGATGATGGCGGTGCCAAGGCCATTGTCACCCGGCGCTGTGACGAGGATGGGCTGCCCCGGGATCACGGTCTGCCGGTGATGTATCTGGAGGATCTGCCGCTTGTGCCACAGGCGGGCGCCGCGCTGGCGGCCCCCATGCCTGATCCGGGACCGGACTCCCTGGCCTATGTGATCTACACCTCCGGCTCCACCGGGCGGCCCAAAGGGGTGGCGGTGCCGCAACGGGCGCTGACCAATTTCCGCGAAACCATGCTAGACGCTCCGGGCATGGTCGCCAGCGATGTGATCTGCGCAGTGACCACCCCCAGCTTTGATATTGCAGTGATGGAGCTGCTGGTGCCACTGACGGTCGGGGCAAAGATTGTTATTGCCCCGCGCGAGGTGGTCGCCGATGGCCCCGCCCTTGGGGCCTTGGCCCTGGCAACCCAATCGACCATTTTGCAAGCGACCCCGGCGTCCTGGCGCATGTTGATGGAGGCAGGCTGGGGTGGCAGCAAAACCATCGCTGCCTGGACGGCAGGCGAGGCCCTGACCCGGGATCTTGGCCGCTGGATGATTGCGCATTTCCGTCAGGCCTGGAACCTTTACGGGCCGACCGAGACGACGATCTATTCGGCGATCATGCAGATCGGGGAGGGCACCCGGGCCAATTTGTCCGACGAAGCCCCGGAGAGCATCGGCTATCCGATCGGCAACACCGCGCTCTATATCCTCGATGATGCCCTGCGGCCCTTGCCCGATGGGGTGGCGGGCAAGCTTTACATTGGCGGTGATGGCGTAACCCGGGGCTATCTTGGCCGACCGGAATTGACCGCAGAAAAATTCATCCCCGATCCCTTTGTCACCGACATGGCCGATCTGGGTTATCCCCGGCGCGGCGCGACCATGTATGACACCGGCGATTTGGCCCGGCGTCTGCCCGATGGCCGGATCGAATATCTTGGCCGCTTGGATCATCAGGTCAAAATCCGGGGCTTCCGGATCGAACTGGGCGAGATTGAAAGCGTGCTGGCCGCCCATCCTGCCGTGGCCCGGGCCGTGGTGGTGCCCAAGGGCAAAGGCATGGCGGCCAAGCTGGTGGCCTATGTGGTCCCCGATGCCAGCGGGGTGCAGTCCCTGATTGGCACTGAAAGCAGTTCTGACATGTCAGGGGATGCGGCAGCGGATCGTCCCGAAGAGCAGGGTGGAGCTTGGCAGTCGGTCTGGGACCGCACCTATGGCACCCCGCCCGATGAGAGCGGGGCGGCCCAGGACGACGGCCTGGATTTGCGCGGCTGGGCCGACAGCCGCAGCGGCTTGCCGATCCCCGAGGCCGATATGCGGGTGTGGGTTGAGGGCACCTGTGAGCGGATGGAAGCTTTGCTGCCCGCCGATGGCTCCGGACGCTTGTTTGAAATTGGTTGCGGCGCGGGGTTGTTGTTGCGCCCGGTGGCCCCGAAAACATCCCGCAGCTTCGGTCTGGATTTCTCCGCCCCGGTGCTGACCCAGCTGCAAACGCGCCTGGATCGGGACCCGGCTTTGGCTGATCGGGTCCGTTTGCTCCATGGTGAGGCGCTGTCGGCGGCACTGCCCGCCGATGATCCCGACCCAGTGGATCTGGTGGTGATCAACTCCGTGGCGCAATATTTCCCGACCCCGGCCTATTTGGAACAGGTGGTGGCCTTAGCGGTGGAGATGGTGGCCGATGGCGGCGCGATCTTCTTTGGCGACATCCGCACCCTTTCCGGATTGTCTGCCTATCACCTCTATCGCCTGTCCGGACGGATGGCCCCAACAACGCCGCTCTCCGAAGTGAGCCAGGCGATCCGGCGCGGTGTGCGCGAGGAAGAAGAGCTGGTGCTCGACCCGGCCTGGTTCCATGCCCTGGCGGCTTCGGGGCGGATCCCCCGCCTGCGCGCAGTGGAAATGGCCGTCAAGCCGGGGCGGGTCGACAATGAGCTGACCCGTTATCGCTTGGACATTACCCTGCGCGTTGGTCCAGCCGCTGAGGCAGACGCTCAAAACCCAACCCTCGCCGATGCGGAACGGCCCTGGTCTCCAGACCGTGATGACCGGGCCGGTTTGGCGGGCTGTTTTGGCGCATTGGCCGAAACCGGCCAAAGCTTGGTTCTGCGCGACTTGCCCAATGCCCGGTTGGTCCAGGATCGGCAGTGGATAGAGACTTTGGAAAAGGCTGGGGACGGCGAGACCTTGGCCGATCTGCTGGCGTTGCCTCGTCCCGACACTGTTGACCTGCATCCTGACGATTTGACCGTGCTGGCGGCTGATCACGGCCTTGCGCTGGTCCTGGCCCCGGCGGCCTCGGGTGATGCCTTTGCCCTGGATCTGGCGGTTGCGCCGGAGCCCGCTTTGGCGGCGGGGCTGTTGGCGTTGCGGGCCAGCCGGACCCCGGTCAATGGCGCGGATCTGCGGATCCACGACCCATCGATGAAGCTGGTTTCCCAAGCCCTGGCCCCGGCCCTGCGCGACCATGCCGGAACAAGGTTGCCGGATTACATGGTGCCCTCGGTGATCATGGCGCTGGATGCCTTTCCCTTAACCGCCAGCGGCAAGGTGGACCGCAAGCTGCTGCCAGAACCGGACGCCGGAGACGGACCGGTGGTCGGCAGCGATGCCCCGCGCGGTCCAATGGAGCAGATTATCGCCGGGCTGTTTGCCGAGATCCTCGGCCTGCCCCGGATCGGCATCCATGATGACTTTTTCCTGCTTGGCGGCCATTCCCTGCTGGCCACCCAAGCGGTCACCCGCCTGCGCGCTATCACCGGCCAAGATGTGCCCCTGCGCACCCTGTTTGAAGCCCCGACCACGGCCAAATTGGCCAGCCAACTGGAGGCCTTGGTTCAGGGCGGATCCGCAGCACAGGACGAAGCCCTGATCCCGGCTCTGCTGGGGCCGGAGGATCCCGCGCCCCTGTCCTTCTCCCAGGCCCGGCTCTGGTTCCTCGACCGCTTGGACCCGGGCAGTCTTGGCTATGTCATGCCCGGGGCCTTCGACCTGGAGGGTGACCTGGATCGCACCGCATTGGTCGGTGCCTTGTCTGGTGTCATTGCCCGTCATCCGGCCTTGCGCGCCCGGTTCGTCGACGCCGAGGATGGCGCGCCGCGCATGGTGATGGATCCGCCGGTCGAGACGGTGGACTTGCCGCTGGTCGATCTGGCGGATCTGGCCGGCGAGGCTTTGGCCGCCGCGCTGGAACGGGAAACCCGCCAAGAGGCCAGCACGCCCTTTGACCTGACCACCGGGCCGGTGCTGCGTTTGCGCTTGCTGCGTTTGGGTCCCCGGCGCCATCGTTTGCTGATCACCATGCATCACATCATTTCCGATGGCTGGTCGGTGGGTGTGTTCGGCCGCGAATTGGCTGGGCTCTATGGCAGGTTGGCCAGCGGGCAAGATCCGGTTGGGGCCGGTTTGGCCGATCTGCCTTTGACCTATGGCGATTATGCCGCTTGGCAGCGGAGTGTTTTGACCGAGGACCGGATCGCCACCCTGGCCGAGGAACGCCGAGCGGCTTTGTCGATCGTTCCGCCGCATCTGGATCTGCCCACCGAGCGGCCCCGGCGGGCGGGCACGGCCTTTGCCGCCGGGCGGGTGCCGGTGGTGGTGACGGCCCAGGAACGGACCGCTGTCGAAGGCCTTGCCCGTCTGGTGGGCGCGACCCCGTTTATGGTTGTGGCCGCAGCATGGGGTGCGCTGCTAGGGCGGCTGGCGGGCCAGGAGGCGGTTGCCATCGGCACCCCGGTGGCCGGTCGGATCCGGCCCGAGCTGGAAGATCTGATCGGTTTCTTTGTCAACACCCTGGTGCTGCCCTGCGATCTGTCCGCGCCCTCCCCCGAAGAGGCCGCCGACGGGATCCTGACCGCGCGCCATGTGGTGCAGCGAGTGCGTTCCGCAGCCCTGGCGGCCTATGGCTCCCAAGAGCTGCCCTTCGAAAAACTGGTCGAAGTGCTGGCCCCGGAGCGCGACCCGGCCCGGCCACCCTTGTTCCAAACCATGGTGGTCTATCAAAACACCCCGGAGACAGCGGCGGAGCTGCCAGGCTTGTCGATCTCTGCGGTGCCGCCTGCGCCTTCGGTGGCGAAATTTGATCTGGTGCTGTTGCTGGAAGAGGAGGGCAGCAGCGGCGGGCTCTGCGGCCATGTGGAGTTTAATGCCGAGCTGTTTGCCCCGGGCTTTGCTGAGGCCCTCGGCCAAGCGGTGCCCTCGCTGCTGGCGGCCATGGCGGCGGATCCGGACGGGGCCTTGATCGGCCCAGATCTACTGGCCCCGGCGCTGGAAACTGTGGTGGCGCGCGGTCCGGCCTGTACGCTGTCTGGCGAGACCCTATGGGATGTGCTCGCGCGCAATGGTACTGAACAAACCGATCAGCCGGGCGTTCTGATGGTCGATGCTGGCGGAGTGGAGGTCGCGCGGGTTTCGATGGGGGATTGGCTGCGCCATGCGGAGGATCTGGCGGGGCGTTTGGTGGCGCAGTGCGACGGCAACGCCAAACAGGTTCCCATCGGCTTGCATTTCTGTCGCAGTCTGGAGCGACTGGTTGCCTTGATGGCAATCTGGCGTGCCGGGGCCATTGCCGTGCCGCTTGATCCCGACCAGCCCGTTGACCGACGGGCGCTGATTGCCGAGGATTCCGGCTGTCGCTTGATCCTGGGCTCGACCCTGGAGGGCTCGGTTCCGGTCTTGTCCCTGGAAGACTTGGCCCAGGCACCGCAGCAGGATCTGCCGGACCCGCCAAAGGGCGAGGATCCGGCTTATGTGATCTACACCTCCGGCTCGACCGGCACCCCCAAAGGCGTCTTGCTGCGCCATGGCGGCCTGCTGCCCATCGGTCAGGGTCAAGCCCGGGTGATGCAGATGGCCCCCGGAGACCGGCTGTTGATGATGACCGCCGTGGGCTTTGATGTGGCTATGGGTGATCTCGCAGCGGCTTTGGTGGCCCAAGCAACCCTGGTGGTGGCGGAGAAAACCGCCTTGTTGCCCGGCCCGGGCCTGCTGGCTTTGCTGGACAAAGCCGGGGTGACCCATGCCCAGGCCGCCGCGACCTTGTGGAGCGGGTTGCCCAGCGGGGTGTTGCCCACTGGCTTAAAATGTGTGGTCTCCGGCGGCGAAGCTTTGTCTCCAGCCCTGGCCCACCGTTTGGCCGAGGGAGGCCAGCGTCGGGTGATCAACGCCTATGGCCCGACCGAGGCTAGCGTGGTCTGTTTGATGGCCGAGGTCGGCGTCGAAGCCGCTACATTGATGGCCCGGGACGAAGCCGATGCCCGCCTGCCTCTGGGCCACCCCCTGGAAGGGGCGGTGCTGGCGGTTTGTGATCCCTATGGCCGCCCGCTGCCCAATGGCGCGCCCGGCGAGCTGGTCATCGGCGGCAGTGGTGTGGCGCTGGGTTATTTGGGTCAACCGGCTTTGACGGCGGAGCACTTTGTCCCGGATCCGTTTGGCGCTCCAGGGGCGTGGGCCTATCGCACCGGGGATCGGGTGCGCCGTCGGGCCGATGGGGCCTTTGAGTTCCTGGGCCGTCAGGATGGCCAGATCAAACTGCGCGGCCAGCGTTTGGAATTGGGCGAGGTCGAAGCCGCCTTGGCGGGCCTCAAAGGCGTGAGTGCCGCTTGTGCCGACATTCGGGGCAGCGGCGCTGATGTCCTGCTGGCGGCCTGGATTGTGCCGGACAGCCCAGAGGCTCCGCCCGCCATTGCGACCTTGAAAGAAGCTCTCCGGGCCGGGCTGGCCGGGGTCATGGTGCCCGCACGGATCGGGATCTTGGAGGCTTTGCCACGCACCGCCAATGGCAAGGTGGATCGATCTGTGCCGCCCCTGCCCGAGGCAGATCTCAGCGGATCTTCGGCGGTCACAGCGCCCCGAACCGAAGGTGAAAAAATCATTGCAGCGATTTGGGGCGACCTGCTGGGACTGGACGCGGTCGATGTCCATGCCAATTTCTTTGATCTTGGCGGGCATTCCCTGTTGGCCACGCGGGTGCTGTCTCGGATCCGCGATCAGCTGGGGGTAGACTTGCCGGTTGCCGCCGTGTTCGATGCTCCCACCGTGGCCGGTTTGGCCGCCCGCTGTGCCGAGATCACTCCAGGGGAGGATACCCCGGCGGTCCCTGATACTGGGGTATCGCCATCGGGTTCGGCGTCTCCTGTTTCCGAAGATCCGGGCGGGCCGATCCGGCGCACCACCCGGCGCAAGCGTCGCTAGAGATTGTTTTACCGTAAGGACTTGGTATGACCATGGCTTTGGATGCCCCTTCCGCGCCTGCCGATACAGCCAACAGCGGAAAAACCCCTGCGGGTGTTTCGACAGATCCGGACACTGCGCCGGATGTCCTGCCGGTGTCCTTTGCTCAGAAGCGGTTGTGGATCCTTGATCAATTGGAGCCCGGCAGCTCGGCCTATTTGATGCCAGCGGCCATTCGTTTGACCGGCGCCTTGGATGAAGAGGCGCTGCGGCGTTCCCTGGCCCATTTGATTGACCGTCATGAAACCCTGCGCACCGCCTTTGACCAGGAAGACGGCGAGCCGGTGCAATTGATCTACCCAGCGGTCCCGCTGCCGCTGGAAAGCATCGACCTCCAAGGCCTGCCAGAAACCGACCGCATGGCCGCCCTGGACACCCATATCCACGAGGAATCCGCCCGCCCGTTCGACCTGTCCCATGCGCCTTTGCTGCGCGCGCGCCTGTTGAAACTGGGGGCGCAAGACCACGCCTTGCTGCTGACCATGCATCACATCATTTCCGATGGCTGGTCCATGGGCGTGCTGATGAACGAGCTCTCCGCTCTCTATGAAGCCTATCGCACCGGCCAGGATCCGGCTTTGCCGGAGCTGGAGATCCAATATGGCGACTTCGCCGATTGGCAGCAGGAGCGTCTGTCTGGGGAGCGGCTGGACGCCTTGCTGGCTTGGTGGAAGGACGATCTGGCCGGGGCTCCGGCCCTGTTATCCCTGCCCACCGACCGTCCCCGCCCGGTGATCCAGACCTTTGAGGGCGACCGGGAAACCTTACAGATTGATGCAACGACCACAGACGCTCTGTCGGCCTTTGCCCGGGCGCGGGGTGTGACTCTGACCATGTTGCTGACCAGCCTGTTCGGGGTGCTGTTGCATCGGCTGTCGGGCCAGGAAGATGTGGTGATCGGCATGCCCGTTGCCGGGCGTGACCGGGCCGAGTTGGAACCGCTGATCGGCTTTTTCATCAACACCTTGCCGTTGCGGGTGAGGATGGGCGATGACCCCACCCTGGCCGATCTGCTGCAGCGGGTCCGGAGCTTGTCCCTGGAGGCTTTGGCCCGCCAGGAACTGCCCTTCGAAAAACTGGTCGAAGAGCTGCGTCTGGAGCGGGATATGGGCTACAGCCCGGTCTATCAGGCCATGCTGACGGTGCAAAACTTGCCGCCCGCCGATCTCTCCTTGCCGGGCTTGCGGATCGAGCCCTTTGACAGCGGGGCGGTGGCCGCCAAGGTCGACATCGCCTTGACGGTGTCGCCGGATCAGGCCGGAACCGGTCTGTCCGCCGTGTTCGATTATAACCGGGATCTGTTTGACCGGGCGACCTGGACCCGTTGGACCGGGCATTTTGCCGCCCTGATCGAGGATATGCTGGCGGGCGACTTGGATCGGCAGATCAGCCGGTTGGCCTTGCTCCGTCCCGCCGATCAGGCCGCACTGGCCGGTTTGACCGGGCCGGATCGACCGATCCCGGACCAACCCTTGCATGATTTGGTGCTTTCCGGTCTTCGTGCTGCGCCGGATAAACCAGCGCTGTCGGTGTCTTCGGGGTCTGCGTTAAGCGGCGCGGCGGTGATCGCCGCCGTGGAAGACCGGGCCAAGGCGGTGGTCCAGGCCGGGATTGCACCGGGGGATCGGGTGGCGGTCTGTGTTGAGCGCGGGATTGATCTGCCGATCACCTTGCTGGCGGTTTGGGCGGCTGGGGCTTCCTATGTGCCGATGGATCCGCTGTTCCCGCCGGACCGATTGGCCCTGATGCTCGAAGATTCCGGCGCGCGTGCCGTTGTGGTCTCCCATGTCTTGCAAGATGCCTTGCCAAGCCTGACCGAGGGGGTTTTGGCTTTGGTGCTGGAAGACTTGGCTCCGGCTGAAGGAAGCGTGGCTCTGCCCAAGGTCGCCCCCGATGCTGAGGCCTATGTGATCTACACCTCCGGCTCCACCGGGCGGCCCAAGGGCGTGGTGTTGGGGCAGCGCTCGGTGGCGAATTTCCTCGCCTCCATGGCCGAAGAACCGGGCTTAAGCGCTGCGGATACTTTACTGGCCGTGACCACGGTGTCCTTCGATATCGCGGTGTTGGAATTGTTCCTGCCGCTGATGGTCGGCGGCCATCTCATGGTCGCCGGGGCCGAGGAGGCCAAGGATGCCCAACGCCTGGCTGGGGTGCTGACCCAACAGGGCATCACCGCCATGCAGGCCACCCCGGCCACCTGGCGCATGCTCTGTGCCCGGGCCGACTTCATGTTGCCGAACCTGAAAGCCTTTTGCGGTGGCGAAGTCATGAGCGGCGATTTGGCCGATCTGCTGCTGCGTCGTTGCGGTGGCGGGGTGTGGAACCTGTATGGCCCGACGGAAACCACCGTTTGGTCCTCGGTGCATCACATCACGGCGCGGGGTTTGACCTCCGGCAGCGGGGGGCGCCGGGAAGCCGACCAGGCCCAGCCCATTGGCCGTCCCATCGCCAACACCATTCTAAGGATCCTTGATCGCCATGGGGTGCCGGTGCCGCCCGGGATTCCGGGCGAGCTTTGGATTGGCGGCGACGGGCTGGCCCGGGGCTATCATGACCGGCCCGATTTGACCGCGGAACGCTTCCCACGCGATCCGCTGGACCCGGAGGCCCAAATCTATCGCACCGGAGATTTGGCCTTGCGCCGTCCCGATGGGGTGGTCGAGTTTTTGGGCCGCGCCGACCAGCAGGTCAAATTGCGCGGCTTCCGCATTGAGCTCGGCGAAATCGAGGCCGCCCTGCGCGCCCAGCCCCATGTGGATGATGCGGCCCTGTGTCTGCGCGGGCAGGGTGGCGATGCCCGGCTGGAGGCGGTGCTGGTGGCTGCTCCAGATGCGACCGACGCGCTGGATCCGGACGCCCTGCGCCACGCCCTGGCCAAGAGCCTGCCCGCCTATATGGTCCCGGCCCGGTTCCATCTGGTCGATGCCTTGCCCTTAACGCCCAACGCCAAGGTCGACCGCAAGCGGCTGCCCGATTTGATCGCCGATCAGGACAGTGTGCTGGGCGGCGAAGCAACGGTGCCGCCCCGGGATGGCACCGACAAACAACTCTGCCGGATCTGGGCCAAGGTTCTGGAGCTCGACAGCGTTGGCATTCGGGACAATTTCTTCACCCTGGGCGGCCATTCCCTTTCGGCCATTCGCTTAATTGCGGAGGTCCGCGCCGTCTTTGGGGTCGATCTGCCCATGGCAGCCCTGTTCCAGGCCCCGACCGTGGAAGACTTCGCCGCCTTGGTCAAAGGTGAGGAAGCCCTGCTGCCCGGCGGGCGCATCCTGCGTCTGGCCGACGGTCCGGAAACCGCCTTGCCGCTGTTCGTGGTGCCCGGGGCCGGGGGCAATCCGTTTTATCTGAACCGGCTGGCGGCAGAGTTTCGCGGTGAGCGTCGGGTCTATGGCTTTGAGGCCCCGGGGGTGGATGGCACCTCCGAGCCCTTAACCACCGTGGAAGCCCTGGCCCAACGCTATTTGGAAGAAATGCGCCGGATCCGGCCCCAAGGCCCTTATGTTCTGGTCGGCCATTCCTTTGGCAGCCGGGTGACCCTGGAAATGGTCCGGGTGCTGATCGAGCAGGGCGAGCGCCAACCGGCCATGCTGGTGATCGACACCATCGCGCCGATCATCGACTGCCATATGATCATCCGCGACAAAGATGATGCGGAATGGATGGTCGAGCTGGCCATGGTCGCCTCCAATGTGCTCGGCAAGCCGGTGCCGTTGTCGACGACGGAACTGTCTGGCATGGATGAGGAAGAGCAGTTGGTGCTGCTCTCGGCCCGCTTGAAGGCGGCGGGCTGGAATCCGCCGGGGGAGGGGGTCGAGCGTCTGCGCGGTCTGATCCGGGTCTATCGGGCCAGTCTGGCGGTCGATTACATGCCGCCTTATAAGGTGCCGGTGGATGTGATGCTCTATGCGGCCTATGACAGCCGCCATGGCAAGGGCCTGACGGTCTTGGTCGATGACGTCTTGCGTGGGGTGCTCGCCCGGCCCGATTGGGGCTGGGAGGATGTGATCACCGGACGGGTCAGTGTCCATGAAGTCCCGGGCGATCATAACAGCGTCGTTGGCGATCCCCATGTGCGGGTGCTCGCCGAGGGCATGCGGGCTTGGCTGGCTGACCTGCAGAGCTGATCGACTCCAGGCTGAGGCCCCCTGCGCTCTGGGTCGATCCGACGGTCCGGACCCGCCGGTTTGGCGGGCGAAACCATATCCTAATAGCTGAATTAGTCCGTCCAACTTCTCATCGCGACATCGCACGCTAGCCTAGTCAGGCATCGCGCTTTGCGATGACGTCGCTCTGGTTGCTGGAATTATCCCGCTATAGGTGTAAAATTCGCTGCTTAAAAATATGGCTCTTGGGCCGCTTTTTCGCCCCTTCTGGCGGGCGAGGGGGCTCTAAGGAAAAGATTTGATTGAATAAATTTTCAGGTGGTCAAGATCTCATAGGTAAAAATGCTGCACTGCCGAGCCAAAGAGTTGACCATCAATGGTTTAGTCTTGGCTTCCTAGAATCAACTTGCTCGCCCCCCCGGGCTGAATTATTCATGGCGCAAACATTGGGCGGTCCAGCCAAAGAGTAAGAAATCAGGCGCTGCCGTCCAAGTTTCTCTGAACATGATGGGGAGGGACGATTATGAGCCTTTACAATGATTATTTGGCCGAAATCGAAGAGCGCAAAGCGCAGGATTTGAACCCGAAGCCGATCGATGACGGCGCTCTGGTCGCCGAGCTGATCGCACAAATCAAAGACACCGGCCATGAGTACCGCGCCCAATCCCTGAAATTCTTCATCTACAACACCTTGCCCGGCACCACCAGCGCTGCGGGCGTCAAGGCGGCTTTCCTGAAGGAAATCATCCTGGGCGAGGCCACTGTCGCGGAAATCACCCCGACCTTCGCTTTTGAACTGCTCTCCCACATGAAGGGCGGTCCCTCGGTGGAAGTGCTGCTGGATCTGGCCCTGGGTGACGATGCCGCCATCGCGGCCTCCGCCGCTGAGGTCCTGAAGACCCAGGTCTTCCTGTATGAAGCCGACACCGACCGTCTGGCTGCGGCCTTCGCGGCGGGCAATGCGGTCGCCAAGGACATCCTGGACAGCTATGCCAAGGCGGAGTTCTTCACCAAGCTGCCGGACATCGAAGAAGAAATTAAGGTCGTGACCTATATCGCTGCTGAAGGCGATATCTCCACCGACCTGCTGTCCCCGGGCAACCAGGCCCACACCCGCGCCGACCGCGAGCTGCATGGCAAATGCATGATCTCCCCGGAAGCGCAGGCTGAAATTCGGGAAATGCAAAAGGCCCATCCCGACAAGCAAGTCATGCTGATCGCCGAAAAGGGCACCATGGGCGTTGGCTCTTCCCGGATGTCCGGTGTGAACAATGTGGCGCTGTGGACCGGCAAGCAAGCCAGCCCCTATGTGCCCTTTGTCAATTTCGCCCCGATCGTGGCGGGCACCAATGGCATCTCGCCGATCTTCCTGACCACCGTTGGCGTGACCGGCGGCATCGGCATCGACCTGAAGAACTGGGTCAAGCAGCTTGATGATGATGGCAATGTCATCTTGAACAATGATGGCAACCCGGTGCTGGAGCAAAAATACTCCGTCGAAACCGGCACCATCCTGACCATCAACACCAAAACCCAAATGCTGTTGGATGCGGATGGCAAGGAAGAGTTCGCCGATCTGGGCGACTCCTTCACCCCGCAAAAGGTCGAATTCATGAAGGCCGGTGGCTCCTACGCCATCGTCTTCGGCAAGAAGCTGCAAACCTTCGCCTCCAAAACCCTGGGCATCCCGCTGGACTCCGCCTTTGCGCCGTCCAAAGAACTGTCCCATGCGGGCCAAGGCCTGACCGCCGTTGAAAAGATTTTCAACAACAATGCGGTTGGCGTTGCGGACGGCACCGTGCTGCATGCGGGCTCCGACGTCCGGGTCAAGGTCAACATTGTCGGCTCCCAAGACACCACCGGTCCGATGACCGTCCAGGAGCTGGAAGCCATGGCGGCGACCGTGATCTCCCCGGCGGTGGATGGGGCCTATCAGTCCGGCTGTCACACCGCCTCGGTGTGGGACAAAAAGGCCCAGGCCAACACGCCGAAGCTGATGGCCTTCATGAACAAGTTTGGCCTGATCACCGCCCGGGATCCGAAGGGCGTCTACCACTCCATGACCGACGTCATCCACAAGGTGTTGAACGATATCACCATTGATGACCAGGCGATCATCATCGGTGGTGACTCCCACACTCGGATGTCCAAGGGCGTGGCCTTTGGTGCGGACTCCGGCACCGTCGCCCTGGCCCTGGCCACCGGCGAAGCCACCATGCCGATCCCTGAATCGGTCAAGGTGACCTTCAAGGGCAAGATGGGCGAGCATATGGACTTCCGCGATGTGGTTCATGCCACCCAAGCCCAGATGCTGGAACAGTTTGGCGACAACATCTTCCAAGGCCGGGTGATTGAAGTCCATATCGGCACTCTGCTGGCCGACCAAGCCTTCACCTTCACTGACTGGACGGCAGAAATGAAGGCCAAGGCCTCGATCTGCATTTCCAATGACGAAACCCTGATCGAATCCCTGGAGCTGGCCAAGAGCCGCATCCAGATCATGATCGACAAGGGCATGGAAAACGACGTTCAGATGCTGAAGGGTCTGATCGACAAAGCCGATGCGCGCATTGCGGAAATCAAATCCGGTGAAAAGCCGGCTCTGATGCCCGATGACAATGCCAAATATGTCGCTGAAGTCGTGGTCGACCTGGACGCCATCAACGAGCCGATGATTGCGGATCCGGATGTCGAAAACATCGACATCTCAAAGCGCTATACCCACGACACCATCCGCCCGATTTCCTTCTACAAGGCGGAAAAGAAAGTCGATCTGGGCTTTGTCGGTTCCTGCATGGTCCATAAGGGCGATGTGAAGGTGATCGCCCAAATGCTGCGCAACATTGAAAAGAACGAAGGCGGGGTGACGTTTAACGCGCCGCTGGTGGTTGCGCCGCCGACCTACAACATTGTCGATGAGCTGAAGGCTGAGGGCGACTGGGAAGTCTTGCAGAAATACTCCTCCTTCGAATTTGACGATGACAATCCGAAGACCGAGGCCCGGACCGCTTACGAGCCGGTGCTTTATCTGGAACGCCCGGGCTGTAACCTGTGCATGGGCAACCAGGAGAAAGCCGCCAAGGGTGATACAGTGATGGCCACCTCGACCCGCCTGTTTAAGGGTCGTGTGGTGGAAGACTCCGATGAAAAATCCGGCGAGAGCCTGCTGGCCTCGACCCCGGTGGTGGTGCTGTCCACCATTCTGGGCCGGACCCCGAGCCTGGATGAGTATAAGAGCGCGGTGGAAGGCATCGACCTGACCAAATTTGCGCCGCCTGCCGCCTAAGGCGAGGGTAAAAAAACTTAGTCGGGCCTTCGGGTTCGATGAAAGAAAACGGCCAGTCCTGTTGGGCTGGCCGTTTTTTTGTATGGCGAACAGGTCCTTTGACTCCCCACCTATTCGAACCAAACATGTTGCGTTGCGGTAGGTGCTGCCTTACATGCAAAGCCAAATGCGAGTGCGTCTCGTTCAAGCTCGGATCACGAGCTCAGTGCTTTTGCTCAAGGCATGACTAAAAATTTTTTGGAGGATTTTGTATGTCGCGTCAGACCGTCGCTCCGGAGGCTTTTCAAGGGCCCCAGGATTGCGCGTCCATGGAAGATCAGAACCTGCCCTTGCCCGGGTCTCTGACCCAGGAAACCGTCCAGAGTGTGACCCATTGGACGGAAAATCTGTTTTCCTTCCGCCTGTCCCGTCCGCAAAGCTTCCGCTTCCGCTCCGGTGAGTTCGTCATGGCCGGGCTGTTTGCCAATGGCAAGCCGCTGCTGCGGGCCTATTCCATCGCCAGCCCGGCTTGGGATGACGAGGTCGAACTGTATTCCATCAAGGTGCAACAGGGGCGGCTGACCTCTCGGCTGCAGCATTTGCAGCCCGGCGACAAAGTCCTGCTGGGTAAAAAGCCCACCGGCACCCTAACCCTGGATGCGCTGCTGCCCGGCAAGACGCTCTATATGCTCTCCACCGGGACCGGCATTGCGCCCTTTGCCAGCGTAATCCGCGATCCGGAAACCTATGATAAGTTTGAGCGTGTGGTGCTCTCCCAGACCTGCCGCACCGTGGCCGGGCTGAAATATGGCCGGACCTTGGTGGCCAATCTGACCGAAGACCCGTTGATCGGTGAAATGGTGGAAGGCCGCCTGATCCACGACACCAGCGCCACCCGCGAGGACTATCCGCGCTCTGGTCGGATCACCAACCGCATTGAAGATGGCAGTTTCTTCATCGACAACGACCTGCCGCCCTTCGATCCGGACACCGACCGGGTGATGATCTGCGGCTCGACGGAGATGCTGACCGATACGGCAGCGCTACTGGAGACCCGTGGCTTTGACGAAGGGGCCAATTCCCGTCCCTCGACCTATGTGGTCGAAAAGGCCTTTGTCGGCTGATCCTTCCGTTGGCGTTTGCCGATAAAAAAACCCGTTGGAGAGGGCTCTCCAACGGGTTTTCTGGTGTGGAGCTAGGAGAAGTTATTCCGCCGGGGCGGGCATCGGGGTCGCTCCATCCGCATCGCCACCATCCCCGCGCCGGTCCGCCGCCAGCTTGGCCGCCGTGGATTTGGTGGTCAGCAGCAGGAACAAGGCCGGGATCACCACCACCGACAGCACGGTGGTGGCCAGCAGGCCGAAGATGATAGCGTAGCACAACGGCTGCCACATCGGGCTGGAGAAGGACAGCAGCACCAGACCGGCCACCGTGGTCAGGGTAGTCGACAGGATCGGACGCAGCCGATCCGCTGCCCCATGGGCCGCAGCCTCCTGCAGGCTATGACCCGCGCGGAGATACTCCCGCATGGTCTCGACCATGACGATGGCGACATTGACCACAATCCCGAGCAGCGAGACGATCCCAACCATGGCCGGGAAACTGATCGGCATGGAGATGGCGGCAAAGCCACCAAAGGTGCCGACCAAGGCGATCGGCACCGTGAACAGGATGATCAGCGGCAGCAGATAGGAGTTAAACAGCAGCACCAGCACGGCAAACATCAGGAAGAAGGTGATGCCGAACAGCTGCAGCATTTGCGCGCCGGTATCCGCCGCTTCCTGGGCCTGACCGGCCAAGCCGATGGTGATGCCAGGATATTTGGCCTCAATGCTGGGCAATTGCGGCATCACCGTTTGCATCACCACGCCGGTGTTCACATTGGCAGCCTTGCCGAGCACGGTCACCGTCCGGGTGCCATTCACATGGACAATGACCTGGGGCAGGCCACCGGGCTGGGCCAGGAACAGCTTGGTGGCATCCACCGTATCGCCCTTATTGCCCTTGATCTTGATCTGGGCGATCTCCAGCCAAGTCTTCGGCGGGCCGGGCTGGCCATCGCGACTTGGCCAGGCCATGCCCATCACCACCGGAACATCGTCTTTGATGCCCGGGCTTTTGATCTCGGCCACGGTGGTTTCCCCCATGCCCAAGGACATTTCCTCGGCCAGGGAGGCGAGATTGATATCAAAATATTGCAGGGCCTCCCGCCGGGGGCTGGCGGCCAGCTGCAATTGCGGCGGCCCCAGATCGGTGCGCACATCCTCGGTGCCGCCGACGGAGGCAACCAGCTGGGCCACTTCCTCGGCCGCCTGACGCAACACCGCTAGGTCCTCGCCGGAAACCTCGAAGCGCAAATCATCACCACCGGACGGGCCGCCGGTTTGCGCGGCCACCACCATGGTTGCGCCCGGGATCATGCCGAGCACGCCGTTTAGTTCCTGGCGCAGCTCCGGCACATAGGAATAGGCCAGCTTGCCATTGCGCGCCTCCAGGGTGGTAAAGGTCACCGAGAAGCCAATGATATGGCTGCCCGGGCTGTCGGTGATCTGATCCGACGGTGCGCCCGTGGCATAGGGGCTGCGTTGCCCGGCATAGAGGATGATGTTGTCGATATAGTCCTTGCCCCGCAGCACTGCGCCGATGGTTTTGCCCAGTTCGGCGGAGCGATCCAATGGCGTGCCTGCGGGCAGCTCGACGGTGATGCCCATATTGCGGCCATCTTCCTTCGGATACATTTCCTGGGGCAGGGTCGAAGCCAGCATCAAGGCGAAGAACACCAGGCCAATGGAGCCCATGATCCAGACCCCTGCCACCAGCTTGTTGCGCAGCACCAGCTTTTTCAGCACCCCGGCAACCACCGTCCCCGCCGATTGGGTGACCCGGTCAACCAGGGAAATCTTTTCTTCCTTCGGACCGGAGCCGAGCAACAGCCGGGACATGGGCAGGGCCCAGAGGAAAGCGATGGCATAGCTGGCCACCAGACAAATGATGGCGGTCAGCGGCACGATGCGGATGAATTTGCCCGAGGTCCCGCCCAGGAACAGCAGCGGGGCCAAGGCCAAAATGGTGGTCAACTGCCCGGCAAAGGCGGGCAGGGCATATTTGCGCACCGTCTGCTTCACCGCCCCGGCAAAGCTGCGCCGCTCCACATAGAGCGCTTGGTGCATGCCCTCCATCACCAGGATGAACACGTCGACCAACAGACCCAAGGCCAGCACCATGCCGACCACGACCATCTGGTTCATGGTCATGTCCATGGCGAAGGCCACGGCAATGGCGGCCAGGAAGGTCACCGGCACGGCGGCCCCGGCAATCAGAGCCTCGCGCCAGGACAGCATCAGCAGCAGCACCACGACCACCGCGACCACCGCCTCACCGGCATTGGCGAACACGGTGTTCAGCTTGTTGGTGACCTCGATGGAATCATCGGACAGCACCGTGGCATTGACGCCCTCGGGCAGGGGATAGGCATCAACCGCCGCCCGGATATTGTTGGTCAGGGTGATGGTGTCGCTGCCCGGGCTCTTATAAAGCGTGATCGAGACCCCGGGGCGGAAGTCCGCGCCATTGAAGGACACATAGGTTTTGACCGAGGCGGTGGAGAGATCCGGGCGGACCTCGGCAATGTCCGACAGCTTGACCGCATAGCCGGTTTGATCGGTCGGGATCGGCAGGGCGCGGATTTCATTGATATTGGTAAACCGCCCGGCCAGGGACATGGACGCCGCCAAGGGGCCATCGGCGATCTCGCCCAAGGGCCGGTCAACGGCGGATTGGGCGATGCTGTTGTTGACCGACGAGAGGGTCAGGTCATAGGCGTTTAGCCGCATGGGATCGACCAAGACCCGGACAATGGCCTCCCGCGCGCCGGAGATCTCAACCTTGCGCACATTGGGCAGGCGTTCCAGGCGTTCCTGGACGGCGCGGGCGATCTCGCCCAGTTCCGCATCGGAGACATCGCCCGCGAGCATATAGGTCATGACCGGGGTATCGGTGGTGCTGACCTGCTCCACGGCCGGGGCGCCCGCATCTTCGGGCAGCAAGCCAGCGGCCTCGCTGACCTTGGTCCGCAAGGATTGCAGGGATTGCTCCACCGGCGCATTGGCTTCGAACTCCACCAACATGACGGACTCGCCGGTGCGTGAGCCCGAGGTGATGGATTTCAGGCGATCCATTGATTTGATCGCCTTCTCAATCGGGGTTGTGACCTGTTTTTCCACCAGTTCCGGGGCTGCACCGGGCCAGGCGGTGCGCACCATCGCCATGGGGATCGCCAGATCCGGCGAGGATTCCTTGACCATGGCCTGATAGGAGAACAGACCAGCGACCACGATCAGGATGCCGAGCAGGCTGCCAAAGGTGGTTTCCACGAACAGGAACCGAAACAGGCCGGAGGGGCCTGTGGAGCCGCCGGACGACCCCTTGTTCACCGCCGGGCCGCTCATGATTTGCTGTCCTGATCGGCTGCGGTCGGGGCCGCTGCCGGGTCAATCACCCGCACCGTGGCTCCGTCGCTCAGCCGGGTTTGGCCCTGGGTGACGATGGTTTCCGAGCCGGTCAGACCGGCACTGACGGATACCGACGTTCCGTCGCTGATGCCCAACTGCACCGGGGTTTTGGTCACGGTCTTACCGTCCTCACCCAGGACAAAAACATGGGCCCCGCCCGCATCAAAGGCCAAAGACTGCACCGGGATCACCATGGCATTGGGGATGGTGGTGGATTGGATCCTGACGGCGACAAACAACCCATCGCGCAAATGTTCCGCCCCCGCCGTCGTGCGCAACCGGACCCGGATCGCCCGGCTGTCTGGGGCAATGGCCGGAGCGACCGCATAGACCTCGGCCTTGGCGATGGGGATTTCAGCCGCTGCCTTTTCGTCCCCGGCATTGATCGCCGCATCATAACGGTCAAACAGGGTCAGGCCGGACCAAGTGACCTGGGCGGTTTGGCCCCGGGTGATGTCCAAGCCGATGGCCGAGGGGACCTCGACCAGGATTTCATATTCACTGGGGTCGATCAGCACGGCGGCGGCTTGGCGCATCAGATCGCCAAGGCTCATGCCCGCGCTGGTCAGCGGCGAGACATAATCGCCGACCGAGACATTCATAAAGCTGATGATGCCGTCAAAGGGGGCGGTCAGGCGGCTTTGATCAATCTTCAGCCGGGTTTCTTCAACGGTGGAGTCGGCGGCGTCGGCCTCGGCTTCGGCGGCGGCCAGATCGGCCAGGGTGCGTTCCAAATCGGCCTGGGCGTCGGTCAGGGCCTTTTCGTCCTCGCCCAATTGCTTGCGCGGGGCGGCCCCGGTTTGCACCAGCTGCTGGGTCCGGGCCAGGGCGTCCTGGGCGGTTGTGATGCCCGAGCGGGCGATATCCACATTGCTTTGCGCCGCCGTCACCCGTTGCCGGGCGGCTTTGGCCTGGGCCAGTTGTTGATCGACCTGCCGGGCTTCACTGCGCTCATCCAGCCGGGCGATCAGAGTGCCGGGATCGGACCCGCTGGGGCCTTTGACCGCTGAGCCTTCCCGGATGGCGAGACCGTCGCTGTCCTGCCCGATTTCCACCACCTTGCCGGACCGACCGAAATGCATGATCTCCCGGCGGGAGGCCTGGGCGGTGCCCTCCGTATTGGTCCAGGACTGCATGGTCTTGGTCTGGACCTTGGCCACCGTGACCGAGACCGGCGGCGGACCGGCTGGGGCGGCACCCGAGGCTGGGGCTGCGGCATTGTCTTGGGCCAGGGCGGCGGGAACCGACAGATTTGGACTGGTCAGGGACAGGGTCATAACCCCGGCCAAGGTCAAGGCAAAGCGGGGCAGAAGGACGCGCCGCGCCTTCCGAAGATGGTTCGGGTTCCTGGGCACTGGCCTCTCCCTTGCTGCCTGATTTTGCCTGGATTTCAGACCCCCCATGTGGGGAGGCCCCGGATCGAGACAAGTCAATGGGGTCAATTCCGACCACAGCTTAGCATTGCTAAGAGGGGTTGAATGTGACTTTATGGTGATTGGTTTGGATCGGGTTGTTTTCAATCACTGAGATCGGCAGAATACCGAAGCAAAGAGTTAACGGCAAGGTGGCCAGGAGCCTTCCACAGGAAAACCCGAGCTTTATACTATGTCGTTTCCGGAATGAGTTAAGCCCCTCCCTTGATTGATGCCCTTTTCCAGGGCTGATCTTTTGATTGCCAATTTGTCATTGTCTGGAAGGAGCGCTTGGGAATGACCCAAGGCGGCCGCATGGATCTGTTGGTTATCACGGCCCATTGTCCGGATCCGGACAGCAAGGCTGCGGACTGCGATCTCGCCTTGCCTGATCCCCTGAGCGAAGGCCTGAGCCCAGAGGAGCAGGCGCGGGCCGACAAGTTCCATTTTGCCGCAGACCGGATTGCC
The DNA here is from genome assembly GCA_049604415.1 of Rhodospirillaceae bacterium. Taxonomy (GTDB): domain Bacteria; phylum Pseudomonadota; class Alphaproteobacteria; order Rhodospirillales; family Rhodospirillaceae; genus JBMYTN01. The sequence continues at coordinate 49,228 of JBMYTN010000006.1, forward strand.
TATCAGCTGTCTCACGCCCTGCTGCGCCAGGCCTGTGCCGTCCTCTCAGGTCCAGAGGGGGCGCGGGCTTGGACGCCGGGACAGGTGCCGTTGTCTGCAACCGATAAAGGCGCGCCCATCGTGGCGGGGCAGCCGGGTCACCCCGCGCTGGCGGTCAGCCTGGCCCATGCTCGGGGTTTGGTGGCCGTGGCGGTGGCCCCTTCAGGGCCGGATGGGCGTGTGACGCGTTTGGGCATTGATGTGGAACGCCGCACCCGCCGCCCGGTGGATCGCGGGTTGGCCCGCCATGCCTATGCCCCAGAGGAGGCCGACGCACTGGGAGTTTTGGCGGAGGCCGCCTTTCAAGAAGCGTTTTTGTTGCTTTGGACTGCCAAGGAAGCGGCTTGCAAGCTCTCTGGTTTGGGCCTGCAACTGGGATTGGCCCGTCCGAGAATTCAGGAGCCGGATGGCGAAGTGGCGTGTGGTTGGATCGAGGTTGTCGGCGATGGACCCGAAACCGGGGCGCGGTGGCCGTTCCGGCGGTTGGCCTCCTCTGATCCACGAGATGTCATCGCGGTGGCCTGGGACGCAGCACCAAACCAAGGCCTAGGGGCAGACATTTCCCTGCATCATCACCACATTTCCGCTGCGGATTTGCAGAAGCCCGAGATATTGCCCGTACTGTGACCCGCATTGTGACCCAAATTGTGCAGTGACCCCGGAAGGCTGCTGTCGATGGTATTGACCAAACAGAGGACGCTTTGAGCATGGCGCATGCGACGCCGACAGTGGCGATTATAGGCATGGGGGGGCGCTGGCCGGGAGCGGACAGCCCCGAGGCCCTGTTTGACGCTCTGCTGACCGGACGCAATTTGGTTCAGCGGGTCTCGCCCCGGGATTTGCTTGCCCGGGGACGACGCCATGGGCCGGCACCCCGCGCCGATGGGCGCTGTGCGGTTGGCTTGGTGGACGGTCCCATCGCGCCGGATCCGCGCCGATTGGGCGCGGCACCGGGGGCTTGGGATGGGTTGGGGCCGCGTGAACAGCTTTTGGTCACAGCCACCCTGGATGCGTTTGAAGATGCTGGCCTGAGCCTCGACAAATTTTTGCGACATGATGTATCGGTGACCATTGCGGCCATGGGCGGCGGAGATCCGGATCTTCAAGCTGGGGTCAACCAAGCGGCGTCCGGCGGGGATCGGGTGAGTGCCATGCTCCGGGGCGGCGGTTTTTTGCTTGCCAACCGCTTGTCCCATCTGTTCGGCTTTCAGGCACCCAGCCATAGCCTGGATGCTGCCCATGCCAGCGCTTTGGTGGCGTTGCATGAGGCCCGCACAAGCCTGGAACGGGGCGACTGTGACATTGCGCTGGTCGGGGCAGTGGCCCATGATTTTGCTTTTTGGCAGGGGGCACCCGAATTGCTCTCACCGGACGGTCATTGTGCGGTGTTCGATGCCCAGGCCAATGGGGTGGCGCCCTCGGAGGGGGTCGGGGTGTTGCTCCTGATGACAGAGGAGCGCGTGCTCGAATGGGATTTGCGGCCCAGGGCTTTCATCTTGAGCTCAGCGGTCAGGCATAGCGGTGATGCGGCAGCCTTGGGGCGGCCCAACCAAAATGCTCAGACAGAGGTGATCCGCGCTGCGCTGCGCGAGGTGTTGCCGTTGAGGCTGCAGTTGTCCGCTGTGGAGTTGCACGGCACCGGAACCCGGGTCGGCGATCCCATAGAGGTCGCATCCCTGGCGCAGGTGGTTGGCCAAACCGCCGATAAGCGATCCGAGCCTTGTGTCATTGGGTCGCTGAAGGCCTTGATGGGCCATGCGGAGGCGGCGTCGGGCATGGCCGGGCTGCAAAAGGCCGTGCGGATGCTTGAGACCGGTTTGGCCCCGGCCCATCCGCCGCTTTCAGCGGTCAACCCGTTGATCGATCTGGAACCCGGTGGTGTGCTGCATTTGCCATCCAGGGTCACCCCGTTACGTTCCCTTAGTCCCGATGAGCCAATCCGCATTGGCGTCACCGCCTTGGGCATTGGTGGCAGCTGTGCCCACGTGATCTTGCAAGCCCCGTCGGCTCCTCCAGCTTCTTCAGGCCACGTAGAGGCTGAAGTGAAGAAGACCAAGGGGGGTGGCCAGGACGGCGCTATACCGGCAGCGAGACCAGGCCGCGCCCTGCCGCTGTTCCTGTCAGCGACGGATCCCGGATCGCTTCAGCGTCTCTCGGAGGCCTGGTGTCAGAGCGACGGTGTGGCCGGGACCGCGCCCTTTGAACAGGCTCTATGCTCCCAAGCGATTGGTCGGGCTTCTTTGGTCGCGCGGCGGGTGGTTTGGGCGAAGTCCTGGTCTGACCTGCGGGCCCAATTGCGCCAAGATCCCGCACCGGCCTTGACGCCAAAAATTCGATCCTTGCGGGCGATTGGCGCCCCCGCTTTAAACGGACCAGCCGATGTCGCCGCTTGGCTCGAGATCCCGGTTTTCCGCGATGCGGTTAACCATCTCGCGGTGGGCCTGAGCCGTGCGGAGATCGCTCAGTTCACGGGTGCAAAAGGGGGCGCAAGACCCTGGCCGAAAGCCAAACGAGATCTCTATCGCAGTGTTGCTGAAGCGGTAATGCTGTTTGGTTGCCAGCAATTGGGCTTGGGGCGTGCGGCCCCTTTGCAGGCCACCTCCCTGGTTGGGGCGCAGGCGATCGCCCGGGTCACCGACATGCTCCCCGCACCGATACTCGAATCCTCTCGCTTGAGCAGACCAGATCAGGCCGTCCAGACCCGGGGCGGCGTGATGGGCCCGATAGATCCGGCGGCTTTTCTGGCCCACTTGATTGACACTGCCCCACAGGCCGAACGGGCGCTGAACCGGCTGTGGCATGCGGGTTTGCCGGGCCTGGATCCCAAGCTGGTTCCAGACACCGATCCCCAAGCCGTGCGTGTGGCGCGGAAACTGCGCGTGCTCGCCCCGCTGGTCGACGCCGCCGGCTTGGAACTGCCTCTCAGCCGGGATTGTCCATGGGGGACGGTAGTGAGGTATTGGTCGAAACTGGCCTCCGATGACGCCCTGCTGGCTCTGTTGGCGGGGCAATCGGTTCCAGGGGATGCCAAGGCCGACTTCGATGCTTGGGTTGCGGGCTTGCCAGGGGGGGCGCTCGGTCCGGATCCGACATCGCTTGAAGACTTTGTCCTTGATGTTAAGGCAGAGGATGAAAACGAGGCGGGTGCGCAAGATGGTGTCGTTGCACCGTCTGAGTGGACCGATCCGCTCGCCGCTTTGGCCGATCTCTGGCAAAGCGGGGCCGACTTGTATTTGCCGCGCCTTTGGCCACTGCCCCTCACGCCTCGGGTTTCCATTCCGCGCCATCCTGATCCGCTTCCAGAACCGGGCGCTGATCGGCTGGAGGCCTCGATATTGGCTTCGGCTTCTGCTCCGGCTTCGGGAGCTTCGGACGCGGCAGGCGATCAGCCGCTGCGCGATTGGCTCAAAAACCTGATTGCCGTGGTGGTGCAACGCCCGGCGGCCAGCTTGCCCGAAGAAGCTGGCCTGGCCGAGGCCTGCGGCGTGGACAGCTTGGCCAATGAGGCCATCCTTGCCAAGCTCAGCCGCTCGGTGGGCGATGTCCCGGCGACCCTGTTGTTTTCCTGTCCGACCATTGCCGCTTTGGCGGCTTGGCTGACCCGGGAGCGGTCCGAGGCGGTGGCCGCTTTGGATCTGGCCGTCGAGGCCCGTGGTGCCCCATTGAAGGCCTCCACCACGGAGGTTCCCACCACAGAACGGCCCCGGCATCGCAGTCCCCCCCAGCCGGGTCGGGAGCCGGTGGCGGTGGTCGGTCTGGCCGGGCGGTTCCCTGGCGCGCCTGATATCCACAGCTTCTGGCAGATGTTGAAGGACGGGGTGTCTGCGATCAGCGAAGTGCCGCCGGAGCGCTGGGACTGGCAGGCCTGGGCCGGGGAAAAGGGCCAAGGCGATGGCGGTCACTACACCCGCTTTGGCGGCTTCTTGCCTGATCCTTATGCCTTTGATCCGCTGTTCTTCGCCATCCCGCCCGTCAGCGCGGCCCGAATGGATCCGCAGCAACGGGTGATGCTGGAGACCGCCTGGAGCGCCCTGGAAGATGCCGGGATCCGTCCCCGTGATCTGCCCCGGCGCAGCGGGGTGTATATTGGGGCCAGTACGCAGAGCTTTGCCACCTTGGCCGCCCGGGCCGCACCACCACCCGGCGGCAAAGCCCTGACCGTGGAAACCGATCTGTCGGACATCGCCAACCGGATTTCCTTCTTGATGGATCTGCACGGGCCGAGCCTGACGGTGGATACGGCCTGTTCCGCCTCCCTGACCGCCGTGCATTTGGCGCTGAAGGCCTTGGCTGCGGGCGATTGCGAGGCGGCTTTGGTCGGCGGGGTCAATCTGACCTTGGATCCCTTGCGGATCTCGCAATTCAGCGACAAGGGCATGCTAACCCCGGAACAGCTCTGCCGTCCCTTTGGCGACGGGCCGGGGGGCTTTGTCGATGGCGAAGGGGCTGTCGCCCTGGTGCTGAAGCCATTGTCCCGGGCGCAACGCGATGGTGATCGGATCATCGCCTTGCTGGCGGGGTCGGCCTCCAACAGCGGTGGCCGGGCCAGCGCTTATACGGTGCCCGATCCGTCGGCCCAGGCGGCTTTGGTGCGCGAGGCCTTGGACGACGCCGGTCTGTCGGCCCAGGCGCTGACCTATGTGGAATGCCATGGCACCGGCACCAAGCTGGGCGATCCCATTGAGCTGGAAGGTCTGACTCGGGCTTTTGCGCCCGATGATGTGGCCCCGGGTGCCTGTCGCATTGGCTCCTTGAAAGCCAATATCGGGCATTTGATTGGCGCGGCGGGCATCGCTGGCTTGGCCAAGCTGTTGGTCCAGGCCGAGCAGCGCTGGATCGCGCCGAGCCTGAACGCCATCCCGGCCAATCCTCGGCTGGATTTTGCCGCGACGCCGTTTACGGTCGCCATCGCGGGCCAGCCCTGGGAGCCCGCTACCCCTGGCGCGCCGCTGGTCGGCGGGGTCAGCTCCTTTGGCTCCGGCGGGTCCAACGCCCATGTCATCGTTCAGGGCCGCGGCACCCCGGACCCCCTGCCGGACCACCCCGCACGCAGCCTGTCGCAGGCCGTTGTGCTGTCGGCGCGGTCTGGGGCTCGCCTGAAGGCTCAAGCGGAACGGCTGGTTGCGGCCCTTGAGGCCATGGATGCGCCCGACCCGGCGCTGCCCGATATCGCCCATACGCTGCGCACCGGTCGGGAGCCCTTGGCCAAGCGGTTGGGCATGGTGGTGGACAGCCGGGGCGAGTTGGTCGCCCGGCTGCGGGCCTGGCTGGCCGGGGATGCCAAGGCGGTGGCGCAGATCGCGCAACAAGACCGGGAAGGCGCAGACGGGCTGATTGATCGGTTTTTGGCTGGAGAGGATGTGGATTGGTCGGCGATCTATCCGGCTCAGGCCTTTCGAAAGGTTTCCTTACCGGCTTATCCCTTCGAGCGCATGGCGCTGCCACTGCCCGGTGGCGTATCAGCTCGCCCGGCGATGCCCAAGACAACGGGTGCAACTGCATCTGTAGTTGCAGAGGAGGCGGTGCCCGGCTCCAACACACCCCCGAGCCCAGCCTCAGACAAAGGTGCACCGATTGATCCATTGAGCGGTTTGCTCACCCTGCCGCGTTGGGTTTCCGAGCCCTTATCGGAGGGGCATGCATCCGCAGGAATGCGCGCCGGTGTGTTGCCCGGCACTGTGTTGGTCATCGGCTCCGGCCCTATGGAGGAAGGCTTGCGCGCCTTGGGCTGTGCCGTTGAGAGTGTGGCCAAAGAGGCGTCCGCCGTCACGGCGCGTCTGACCCAGACCAAAGCACCCTTACCGGAGCGGATCCTGTTTGTCGGCTTTGAGGGGGCCTCAGGGCCGGACGGGGATCCGCGCGATCCGCAGGTGGTCGAGCACGCCACACGGACCGGTCCCTTGGTGTTGCGGGCCGCAGTGGCGGCTCTGTCCGCCCGGGGCGGCGGGGATTGGCCGCATTTGACCATCCTGACTGCCGATGCCTTGCCTGCGGGTGGACGACCGGTTTTGGATCCGCTGGCCGCCGGGCTGCATGGCTTTGCCAAATCCTTGGCCAAGGAAGACTCCGCCTTACCGGTGTCCTGCATCGATCTCTGCCGGGCCGATGGGCTGGGCCGGGATGGTTTGGCGGACCCTGATGTGTGGGCGGATCTGGCCCGTGCAGTGCTGCTGGAACCGGCGGATCCCCGGGGCGATGAAACCGTCTTGCGTGCCGGTCGGCGGTTGCGGCGGCGGCTGTCTCTGCTGGAGATGGGGCCCCAAATGGAGCCCGAGACAGGGTCAGGGACGGGGTCCGGGACGGCGGGCGAAATGCGCGATGGGGCGGCAAGCGACCGCCCGGTGCCGTTGCGGGATGGCGGGGTTTACCTAATTGTTGGCGGGGCCGGTGGGCTCGGGGCCGCCTTTAGCCGCCATCTGGCCCAGACACGAGGGGCGAAGCTGGTTTGGCTCGGTCGCCGGGCCGAGGACGATACCATCCGGGCGGCCATGGCCGAGGTCCGCGCGGTCGGAGGCGAGGTCCTCTATTACAGCGGCGATGCCAGCGATCCGTGCGTGGTCGCGGCGGCCTGCGCCGCAGCCCGGGGGCGGTTTGGCGCTCTGCATGGGGTGGTGCATTCCGCCATCGTCTTAAACGATATGGCGGTGGCACGGATGGATGATGCCGCCTTCCGCAAGGCCTATGACATCAAAGCCGCCGGGATTGCTGCCTTGGCCAAAGCGGTGGCGGATGCGCCCCTAGACTGGTTTTTGGTGTTCTCCTCCGGGCTCTCGGTGCTCGGCTTCCCAGGCCAAAGCAATTATGCGGCAGGTTGTGCGGTCAAAGACGCCCTGGTGCACTGGCTGGCCGCCCGCTCGGATGTGTCCTATCCGGTGCGCACGATCAATTGGGGCTACTGGGGCACCACCGGCATTGTCGCCAATCCGGTCCATGAGCGGCGTTTGGCGGCCCTGGGGCTGTTGAACATGGATCCGGCCGCAGGCATGGCGGCCATCGAGCGGATCCTGGCTTCGCCAACGCCGCAGGTGCTGGCGATGAAAGCGACGGACGCATTGCTGGAGACCTTGGGGCTGCGGCCGGATCGGGTGGAAGCCGCCACTGGTCCCGCGCCTGAGATCCTCGGTCCCGCCCGGGCGACCGGGCTGGAAGCCGATCCCGCAGACCCGACCGTTGCAGCAGCCTGGCGGGCCGGGCGCGACGCCTTTGAAGCCGCAGCCCCGGCCATGGTGCTGGGTGCGTTGGATCCCTTGGGCCTGCGCACTCAATTGCTGGCAGCGGGCCAGGCGGGCCAGGTTGGCGCGGAGGGAACCAAGGGCGCGGGTGGTCCTGCGGGCATCGGGGTCAAGGCCCTGCGTCAATCCCTTGGCATTGTCGACCGCCATATCCGCTTGTTCACAGCTTGCCTGCGGATCTTGGATCGGGCCGGGCTGGTGCAGCTGGATCCTGGCGCGGAGGATGTCGCCCGGGTCACGGCCCTGCCGGGCTTGGCTGAGGCGGCCTCTGGCGGTCCGGAGTTGGCGGCGCAATTGGGTCGGGATCATCCCTCGACGGCGGGCTTCTGCGCCTTGACCGAGGCCTGTTTGGCGCGCTTTGCTGAGACCGTTACCGGCAAGACCGCACCAACGGATGTGCTGTTCCCAGAGGGCTCGATGGATCTGGTCGATCCGATCTATCGCGGCAATCCGGAGGCGGATCGCTGCAACATCCAAACCACCGCCGCCGTGGTCGCGTTGACCAAAGCCAAGCTGGCCGCTGCCGGTCCAGAGGCGCGGGTTACGATTGTTGAGATCGGGGCGGGCACCGGGGGCACGACGCGAACCCTGCTGCCGGATCTCGCCCCCTTTGGCGACCGGCTGCGTTATGTCTATACGGACATTTCCCGGGCCTTCACCGCCCATGGCAAGCGGGTGTTTGGGGCGGAGTATCCCTTCGTCGATTATACCGTCTTGGACATTGAGCGCGATCCGGCACCGCAAGGCTTCCCGCCTTGTGGGGTGGACATTGTGGTGGCGACCAATGTGCTGCATGCCACCAAGGATATGGCCAACACTTTGGGCCATGTGAAAGCGCTGCTGGCCGAAGGTGGTTGCCTGATCGCCAATGAGATCACCATGGCCAGCGCCTTCACCACTTTGACCTTTGGTCTGGTGGATGGCTGGTGGTTGTTCCAGGACGTGTCGGAGCGTCTTCCTGATGCGCCGCTGTTGGCTCCGGACACCTGGCGGCGGATCCTTGGCGAGTTGGGCTATCGCTCCGTCCAGCTCCTGCCCGGCTTGGCCATTGATGGGGGCTTGGGCGACCAGAATGTTATTGTCGGAGAAAGCGACGGCCTGCGTCGCCTGCCTGCCCAACAGAACCCCACGGTATCGGTACCGGCACCGGCACCGGCAGCCGCTGTTGCTTCTGCTCCTGTTCCTGTGTCCACAAGCCTATCCAATGACGCCCCATCAAACGGCACCGGGTCGCCTGTAAGCGCAGGAGCACCGGGCGGTGACGCCATGGGCGTTGTCATTGCGGCGGTGGCGTCGGCGTTGGGCATGCCCGAGGATCAAGTCGAGCCGGATGCGGCGTTCCGGGATTATGGGGTCGATAGCATTGTCGGGGTGCGGTTGGTGCGAGAGGTCAACAAGGCCTTGGGTGCCAATCTGGCGATCACCGATTTGTTTGACCATCCGTCGGCGAGAAAGCTGGCGGTGGCGGCCTTGACCAGCGGTGGGTCGGTTGGCCAAGCCACTGCGGCCTCGGCACCCGCCGCTCCGGCCACTCCCGTTGCGTCTGCAACTGCATATGTAGTTGAGGCGCGCTCTTCCCAGGCCACACCGCCTTCAACGATACCGCCTGCCACTCCCTCGACCACAGCTGCAACTGCATATGTAGGTGCAGCTGCTTCCCAGCAGGTCTCAACCCCGACCACCGGGCCGGTGTTTGACCGGTCGGATCTGTTGGACCGGGTGTGCGAGGCGTTGGCGGATGTGCTCTCGGTCCCGGTTGCGGCGGTGGATCCGGATGGGGATGTGTCGGAGATGGGTTTAGGGGCTGCGGATGCGGAGGCTGTTGGGCTTTTGCTCGGCGTGTACTTGGGCCACGCAGTGCCGGGGCATCTGTTCCATGACCACCGCACGGCCCGCGCGGTGGCGCGCGCCTTATCCCCCGCTCCAAGCGCTGCCGGTGCAGTCGCAGGGTCCACTGATACCATACCTATCCCTTCAGTCGGGTCCCCAATGAAGCCTCCCCGGGCTTCCGGGGTCGGGTCCCAACTAGGGCCTCCCCGGGCTTCCGGGGTCAGTGTGGGTGCCACGTTAGAGCCAACTGCCCCAAGCACCGCCCGCATAGTCGTCGCGTCCTCTACACCCATTCCATCCCCCTCAGTCGGGTCCCCAATTGAGCCCCCCCGGGCTTCCGGGGTTGCGGTTGTGGGGATGGCGGGGCGGTTCCCGGGCTGTCCGGATCTGGAGGCCTATTGGCAGGCGATCCGGGCGGGGCGTAATTTGGTGACGGAAGCGCCGCCGGAGCGCTGGGATGCGCAGGCCTGGTATGACCCGGAGGTCGGACGGCTGGACCGGACCCATTGCCGTTTTGGCTCCTTTGTTGAAGGGGCCGAGCTGTTTGATCCGGCGGTGCATGGCTTGTCTTTGCGTGAGGCGGCCTGGATGGATCCGCAACAACGGATCTTCCTGGATGTGTGCCGGGACGCCTTGGAACATAGCGGCAAACCGGCGAGCGCCTTTGAGGGTGGCTCGGTGGGGGTGTTCGCGGGCGTGGGCGAGGGCGATTATGTCAGCCTGATCCGCGAGCGGGGGCTGGCTTTGCCGCCGCAAAGCTTCTGGGGCAATGCGTCTTCGGTGCTGGCGGCCCGGATCGCTTATTTGCTCGATCTGAAGGGACCGGCCTTGGCCATGGACACGGCCTGTTCCTCGTCCTTGGTGGCGATCCATGAGGCTTGCCAGTCGGTGCTGTCCGGGGAGTGCGATCTGGCCTTGGCGGGCGGGGTGTTTTTGCGCTTTACCCCGCAATTCCACATCTTTGCCTCCAATGCCGGGATGCTGTCGCCGACCGGACGCTGTGCTGCCTTTGATGCCTCTGCGGATGGCTTTGTGCCGGGCGAGGGCGCAGGGGCTGTGCTGCTGAAACCGTTAGAAAAGGCCTTGGCCGATGGCGATCCGATCCATGGGGTGATCCGGGCCAGCGGGTTGAACCAAGATGGCCGGACCAATGGCATCACTGCGCCCAGCGCGCGGTCGCAAACGGAGCTGGAGCGCGCGGTCTGGGCCAAGGCCGGGATTGCGGCCCAAGATCTGTCCTATATTGAGGCCCATGGCACCGGCACGCCGCTGGGCGATCCGGTGGAGTTTAAGGCCCTGCGCGATGCGGTTCAGGCCGATACGGCGCTAGTGGGCTTTTTGCCTCTGGGCTCGGTGAAGGCCAATCTGGGCCATGCGGCGATGGCTGCCGGAGCGGCGGGACTGTTAAAACTACTGCTGATGCTGCGGGAAAAGACCTTACCGCCGCTGCCCCATTTCTCGGCGGCCAATCCGCATTTGCCGTTGGACGACGCGCCCTTCCGCTTTGTCACCGAGGCGGAGCCCTGGATCCCACCGGCGGGCAAACCGCGCATAGCGGCGATCTCCAGCTTCGGTTTCTCGGGCACCAACGCCCATGTGGTGCTGGAAGAGGCTCCGGTACGCCCAGGCGTGACGCCTCCTGCGCCGGTTTATACGCCGCGTGCTCCGGTGCGCTGCTGGTTCCAAGACGGGCCGACGGCGGCCCTATCGCCAGACCAATTGTTCGCGGGAGCTGGTCCCACCGGGGCTGGCGTGCCGTCTACCGGGTTTTCCGCAGTACCTTCCACAGGACCCTCCGCCCCTCCCTCTGCCGGACCCCCCGCCGGACCCAAAACCCTGCCACCGGCACTGCTGACAGCGCTGATTTGTGGCGAGGCGGCGGCGCTGTTGGGGCTCCCGGTCCGCTCAGTGACGGCGGAGACGGATCTGCTGGCTTTGGGACTGACCACGCCCTTGGCGGCGCGGATTGGTGCGCGTTTGGGTGAGGCAACCGGTCAGGTGCCGGAGACGGCGCAGTTGATGCAGGCCCGGACGGTGGCGGGCATGGTGCAGAGCGTGGTCGCCGCGTTGGATCAGGAGCAGGCCGCATGAGCCGGATCGCCGGACTGTTTCCCGGACAGGGCACCCAGAAGGTCGGCATGGGTGGCGCATACTTTGACCGCTACCCAGAGCTGGTCGGCCGGGCCGATGCGGTGCTTGGTCCGGCCCTGGGTGGCTCATTGAAAACCTTGTGCCTGGAAGACCCGGACGGTCGCTTGGCCCATACGGATTGGGCGCAACCGGCGATCTTTTTGGTCTCGGCTTTGGCGCTGGAAGATTGGCGTGCCCAACACGGCGGCTCGGTCGATCTTGCTTTCGCAGCCGGCCACAGCCTTGGCGAATATGCTGCGCTCTATGCGGCGGGGGCTTTAGGTTTCGAAACCGCTTTGGCGGCGGTGCGCAAGCGGGGCGAGGTCATGGCCAGCGCCGGTCCTGGGGCCATGGCAGCGGTGCGCGGCCTGTCGAAAATCGCCATTGAAGCGGTGATCCGGGATCAGGCTCTGCTGGGCCAAGCGGTGGTCGCCAATGACAACACGCCGGACCAGATTGTGATCTCCGGGGCCAAACCGGCGCTCGAGGCGCTGATGCCCGCTCTGGAAGCCGCCGGGGCCGGGGCGGTGATCCCCTTGAAGGTGCTCTCGGCCTTCCATTCGCCTTTGATGGCCGACCCGGCCCGGGCTTTTGCCATGTGGCTGGAAGGCCTTGATCTGGCCGCACCGCAGATCCCGGTGATCTCCAATGTCACCGCGCGGCCCCATGGAGCGGACCCGGATCGGATCCGACGGCTGCTGGCGGCCCATTTCACCGCGCCGGTGCGCTGGGTGGAGAGCGTACGCTGCCTGGAAGAGTTGGGCGCGACAGATTTTGTGGAGCTTGGAGAAGGCCAGGTGCTGACCCGGATGGTTTCGGCGATCCAAGCAGCGCCAAAACCAGCCGCCAAGCTCCCAGTCCCAGCCCAAGCAACAGTCAAAGCCCCAGTCCCATCCCCGGCCCCAGCCCCAGTCCCATCCCCGGCCCCAGCCCCAGTCCCAACCCAAGCCCGGCAAAACCCAGCTATTCCCAGCGGGGCCGAGGCGCTGGGCAGTGCGGCCTTTAAGGCCGACCATGGCTGCCGCATGGCCTATGCGGCGGGCTCGATGTATCAGGGCATCGCTTCGGCGGCTTTGGTGCGGCGCATGGCCGAGCGCGGCTTGCTGGCCTATCTCGGCTCCGGCGGGCTCGGACGCGACCGGCTGGAACCGGCCTTGGCGGAACTGGCGTCACGCTTGGGTCCAGAAGCGCCTTGGGGGGCCAATCTGTTGCCTGACCCCCGTGAAGCCCTCTGTGCCGAGCTGTTGGAAGCCTATGGCGTGCGACGCATCGAGGCCTCGGCCTATGTCAAACCCTCGGACATCCTGGTGGCCTGGCGGTTGCGCGGCCTGTCCCGAGGCCCCGATGGCCGGGTGGTGGTCGGGCGCAAGCTGGCGGCCAAGGTCTCCCGCAGCGAAGTGGCGGACCGGTTCCTGTCGCCAGCCCCCGATGATCTGGTGCGAGAGCTGGTGGCGGCGGGTCGGGTCACGGCAGAGCAAGCCACACTCGCCCAAGGCCTGCCGCTTTGTGATGACCTGACCGCCGAGGCGGATAGCGGTGGTCACACCGATGGCCGCAATCCCTATGCCCTGATCCCGGTGCTGGTCCGGCTGCGCGACCGCTTGGCCGCTTCGGTGCGGGTCGGAGCGGCGGGGGGCATTGGCACCGGTGAAGCGGCGGCGGCGGCGTTTTTGCTCGGTGCGGATTATGTGGTCACCGGCTCGGTCAACCAATGCACCCCGGAGGCTGGCACCAGCATTGCCGCCAAAGACCGTCTTGCGGCGATGGGGCCGGAGGACACCGCCTACGCGCCTTCGGGCCAGTATTTCGAAACCGGTGCCCGGGTCCAGGTGCTGAAAAAAGGCACTTTGTTCGCCTCCCGGGCCAACACGCTCTATGACATTTACCGCACCCATGAGGCGGTTGAGGATCTGGGCACCGCGCTGCAAGCCCGGATCGAGGGCTGGTTTGGTGTCACCCTCGACCAAGCCTGGGCCGATTGCCAGGCCTTTTGGCCCACTGAGGAATTGGAGCGGGCCGACCGGGCGCCGAAACACAAGCTGGCTTTGATCTTGCGTTGGTATTTTGGTCGTTCAACCCGCTTGGCCCTGGAGGGGGACTCGGCCCGGGCGGCGGATTTCCAAATCCATTGCGGCCCGGCTTTGGGCGCGTTTAATGATCTGGTTCGGGGCACGGCGCTGGAGTCCTGGCAGGCCCGGCATGCGGATCTGGTGGCGGAAAAGATCATGGGGGATGCGGCGGCGCTGTTGCAGCGCGCTGGTCTTGCCGGGCTTTCCGGTGTTTCAGGGCTTTCCGGTCATTCAGGTCTCTCGGGGAAATCTGGTTTTTCAGGGCCGTCCGGACCGGTGTCCGGTGCGCGGTTTGGTGGAGAGGGTGCGTGAGCGCACAGCTTTCCCTTTGCGCTGCACAACCTGTTGGGCATAGTGTGGCACAGTCTTTCCACCCTTTGTCAGCCAGTGCCACCGGTTCCGCCCCATGAAGCTGCTCGACCTCGTCACCACCCGGTCGAAATTCAACCGTGATCGATTGCTGCTTGCCGCCCTGGTGTCCTCCCTGGGCGGCATGGGCGTGTTGGTGCTGGTCAATTCCGCAGCCCGGGAAATTGCTGCGGACGGCGTCGATAAGGTCGATTGGCTGCTGGCGGGTATGTTTGCCTTGTGCATTGTCGCCTATGCGGTGGCGCAGTTTCGCCTGATCGCCGATGTGGGGGCGGCGGTGGACGAGGCCGTCGACAGCATGCGGATGGGGCTGCTCGACCGGGTGCGCCGGGCCGACTATCGGCGTCTGGAGCGCTTTGGCCGCTCCCGGCTCTATGAGAGCATCACCCAATCGACCCAGACGATTTCCCAAAACGCCACCTTCCTGGCCATCGCCTTCCAATCGGCGGTGCTGGTGGTCGTGCTGGCGCTCTATCTGGCCTATGAGTCCTGGATCGCCTTCACCCTGGTGGCCTTGATGGTCGCGGTGGCCGGGCGGCGCTATCACCTGCTCGGCAAAAAAATGGGTGTCCGGTTTCAGGAGATGATGGCGGCGGAAAACCGCCAGTTTGAGAGCGTCACCGACCTGCTGGACGGATTTAAGGAAGCCAAGCTCTGGCGCGAACGCTCCCAGGCCATTGGCGATATCTATGACGAGCTGTCCGATGAGGGCACCGAAAGCCGCATCGACACCCAAAATGGCGCCTATCAGCAATTCGTGTTCGGCCAGACCGCGTTTTACGCCATGTTGGCGCTGATGGTGTTTGTGGTGCCGCTCTATTCGGACAATTTTGACGGAGAAATCACCCAGGCCACCATGGCGGTGCTGTTCCTGATCGGCCCCATTGGCGTGGTGATCCAGTCGCTGACCACCCTGGCCGGGGCTGAAGCCGCTGCGGCAGGCATGTATCGCTTGGATAAGATCCTGGCTGGGATGGAGGAGGAGACCAATGGCGTCGACCCCTTCCCAGCCCCGTTCCGCGAAGTCCGGATGGATCAGATCCGGTTCACCTATGGCAGCCTGGCCGGGCTGGATGGCGCGGACGTGAACGGCATCGGCCCGGCTCCTGGCGCGCGATCTGACCCAGCTGAGAGCGCGGGCGATCCGGAGGCACCACCAGAGCTTGAGGCTGAGCCAGAGCCGGAGCCGGAGCCGGAGGAAAAGCCGTTTGCCGTTGGGCCGATCAATCTGACCCTGCGGGCCGGGGAGTTGGTTTTCCTGACCGGCGGCAATGGCTCGGGCAAGACCACCCTGATCCGGCTGCTGACCGGTTTATATCGCCCCGATGGGGGCGAAATCCGGGTCAATGGCGAACCAGTTTCCGACATGCGCCGTCCGGATTTCCGGGAACTGACCGCCTCGGTGTTCTCCGACGTCCATCTGTTTCCCCGGCTCTATGGTCTGAGCGAAAGCGGGCAGGAGCGGGTGCGCTCCCTGCTGCCCTTGTTTGAAATGGACGCCAAGGTCAGCTTCGATGGCGACCGGTTCTCGACCATCGACCTGTCCCAAGGCCAGAAAAAGCGCTTGGCCCTGATCGCCACTTTGGCTGAGGAAAAGCCGATCCTGGTGCTTGATGAATGGGCGGCGGACCAGGATCCGCGTTTCCGCAAGATCTTCTACCGCAAGATCCTGCCAGCCCTGAAAGAGATCGGGCTCTGCGTCATCGCCGTGACCCATGACGACCATTATTTCGATGGCGCGGACCGGCGGCTGCATATGGATATGGGGGCGTTGGAGGAATTGCCGGTGCCCACCAAGCCTGGCCCGCCCTCGATCCTGAACGGGGCGTCCTCCAAATCTGAGGCGGCGGACAAAGACGGGTCTGCCAAACCCGAGGAGGCGCACTGATGGAACTATTTCGCCTGTTGCGCCTCCATGCCTCGGTCGATTTGCGCCGTTTGGGGATCATGACCTTCCTGGCCGGGATCTCGACCACCATGATCCTGGCCATCGTCAATGAGGCGGTCATGGGCTCCACCCAGACCGATGGCGACCAACAGCAGGGTGGGGAAACCGGCTTTGAGGCAATCCAGCAAAGCCTGCAGGGGGTGCTGGCCAGCTCGATGGACTATGCCGCGACCGATGGCGGTGGCGGCGATGGCCCGAGCCTGCGCCTTGCGATGATGTTTATCGCCGCCATTGGCCTCTATATCATCACCCAACGCTGGGTGATGGCGACCTCGGCCCGGGAAGTCGAAACCCTGGTCGGCTCCTTGCGCAAATGGATTTTTGAGGATGCCCGGGCCGCAGATCTCCAGGCCATGGAGCGCTTGGGCACAGGGCCGATTTATGCCGGTCTGACCCAGGAAACCCAGACCATTTCCCGCAATCTGCCGATCATGGTCATTGGCGCGCAGCAGATCGTCATGCTGGTCTGTGTCGGGGCTTATATGGCGATCCTCTCCACCGAGGCCTTTTTCGCCGCTGTGGGCTTTTTGATCATCGCCGTGGTGGTGCATATCAAGCGGATGGAGGTCCACAATGCCCGCATGGTCGACGCCCATCGCGAGGAGGCCAAGGTCTTCGCCGGGCTGGGGCATTTGCTGGATGGCTTTAAGGAAATCCGTGTCAGCCGCGCCCGGGCCGAGGGCGTCATGGGCGATTTGGCCTTGGCGTCGGGCTCGACCCGGGTGATCAAAACCCAAATCAAGGCCGGTTGGGCCTTTGAATTCGTCCTGTTCCAATTGGCGTTTTATCTGTTGCTGGCGATCATGGTTTTCGTGGTGCCGATGTTCACCGAGGATTTCCACGATGTGATCGTCCCGGCCTCCACCGCAGCTTTGTTCATGATCGGCCCCGTTGGCGTGGTCGCCCAGGCGATCCCGATGCTGGCAGATTCCGACCGGGCGGTGCGCAATGTGGAAGCCCTGCGCGCCCATTTGAAACAGGCCCTGGCCGAGGGCGAAGACGAGGCGGCAGAGGAGATTGAGGGCCCGTTGCGCTCGGTCCGTCTGGAGGACGCCACTTTCAGCTATGTGGATGGCCAGGGCCGGACCGGCTTTTCCGTCGGTCCGCTATCGGCGACCTTCACGGCGGGCAGCATCACCTTTGTTACCGGCGGCAATGGGTCAGGCAAATCGACCATGATGCGCCTGGTGACCGCTTTGGCCCGCCCGCGCGAAGGCAGCATGCTGGTCAATGACACGCCCTTAAGGCCCGGGCAGCGCCAAGATTATCGTGACCGGATCGGTGCGATCTTTTCCGACTTCCATTTGTTCCGCCGCGCCTATGGCCTAGAAGACTCCGATCCAGATCTGGTGGCCAAGCTGCTTGAGGAGTTTGGCCTAAGCAAAAAAACCCGCTTTGAAGACGGTGCCTTTTCCACCATTGATCTGTCCACTGGCCAGCGCAAACGCCTTGCCCTGATCCAGGTCATGCTGGAGGACAAGGAAATGGTCGTGCTCGACGAATGGGCCGCCGACCAGGACCCGACCTTCCGCAAACGGTTTTACGAGGACTTGCTGCCGGAGCTGAAGGCCCGGGGCAAGATCGTGGTCTGCGTCACCCATGATGACCGCTGGTTTGGCATCGCCGACCAGATCCTGCATATGGATTATGGCCGCTTTGTCACCGAGGGTTGGGGCAGTGACGGGGCTGCCCCGTGACCGCAGCCCCCAAAAGCCCGGATCCGCAGCTCTCAAAAGCGTCCGCACCCTCATCTCCGGCCATATCTTCTCCACAGCCTTCGCCTGAGGCCAAGCGCTCGCCCTGGCTGACCGCCTTCCGCCCGGTGGAAAACCCCCGGCTGCGCATCGTCTGCTTTCCCTATGCCGGGGCCGGGGCGTCGGCCTATCGCCTCTGGCCCGCTGCAGCGCCCGAAGACGTGGAGGTTTTGGCGGTTCAACTGCCAGGCCGGGAAAACCGGTTGCGCGATCCTGTGCTGACGGATGTGGCCAATGTGGTGCCGCCTTTGGTCAGGGCCCTGCGGCCCCTGGCGGACAAGGTGCCCATGGTGCTGTTTGGCCATTCCATGGGCGCAGCCATCGCCCATGATGTGGCCCGCACCCTGATTGCCGGGGGCACGGCCCCGGCGGCGCTGGTGTTTTCCGGGCGGCGTCCGGGCCATTTGGGGCCGCAGAAGGACCCACTCCATCTGCTGGAGGAACCGGCTTTTCTGGAGGCCATCCGGCAAATGGGTGGCACCCCGAAAGAGGTTTTTGAGCATCCGGAATTGCTTGAGGTTTTGATCCCGGTCCTGCGGGCGGATTTCCAAATGTCAGAAACCTATGCCCGCAGCCTGGGTCAGCCTTTCCCGATGCCGGTCTTGATCTTGGCCGGGGCGAAGGACCAAGAAGCCCCGCCGGAGACGGTGATGGCGTGGCAGGACCTCGCCGGGGGGACCGTCGAAAGCCATGTTTATGAGGACGGACATTTCTTCCTCCACCCCCATTGCGGTGACATTATCGCCCGAATTTTGCGTTTGATCGCTTCGGCTTGACATAAAGCAATTTAACTTAAGCTAAAGGTCTGTATTTCATCCTGTCCGGGGTGCAGTGCGATTGACTCTACCCCTCCCCGCAAGTAGCGTTCGACCACGCTAACTCCAGAAAAAATAGGGGCAATTCATGCGATGCATCATCTCTAGACTTTTGACCCTAGGTTCACTCATTGGTCTGATGGTTGGACTGGGCTCTGCCAGCGCCCAGGCGTCTGACTCCCTGCGGATTCTGACGGAGATTTTGCCGCCCTACCAATTCCAGGACGAGGCCCAGGCTGATCCGGTTTTGAAGGGCATCTCGATCGAGATCGTCCAGGCCATCCAAGAACGGGTGGGCGATGAAACACCCCACGAGGTGCTGCCTTGGAGCCGGGCGCTGAAACTGGTGAAGAAGAATCCGAATACCTTCCTGTTCTCCACCGCCCGGACGCCGGAGCGCGAAGAACAATTCAAATGGATTGGACCTCTGGCGCCGTTGGAAATGGTGTTCTTCATCAAAAAGGGCTCCGGGGTTGAAATCACATCAATGGATCAAGCCAAAACCATTGACCGGATTGGTGTGACCAAGAATGTCGCCACCCACGAGATTCTGACGGAGATGGGATTTGAAAATCTGGATGTGATGCAAAGCGGCTCGGACGACAAAAACATCTCGCGTCTTGTGAAGGGCCGCATCGATACGTGGCCGACCGCCTATTACGCCGGGATCTACAGCGCCCGGCTTTATGGTGAGCTTGACCAGATCGAGGTGGTTCCCAATGTGACCATTCTCTCCGGATCGCTCTATATCGCGGTCAATAAGGAAACCCCGGACGCTTTGGTGCAAAAATGGCAAGACGCGCTGGATGCCCTGCGCGCCGAGGGTGTCGTCGAGGCCATCACCGCCCGGTATGACCGGTAAGGAGCGTTGATGACCCCCTCTGGGCGATCTTTTCCAGCCGGTAGCCTGGCACTGCTTGGCCCTGTGCTTAGCACCGTGATGGCGCGCAGCCTTATGGTGCTGATGGCGGTGCTGTGGCTGGGTATGGGCACGCCTGGGGATGGTTTTGCCCAAACAACCGGATCGCCGGAGCAAACCCAAGCCAGCGCGGGTGACGCGCTCGCCGAAAGCCTCGCCCGATTTACCGCGCGCGCCATCTACAATCTGGACAATGACCAACTGCGCGCGGTTGTGGACCCCTTCCTGGAGCAGAATCAAAACATTAGGGGTTTGCGGGTCATCGAAAGCATCGATGACGAGCTGATGCTCAGCTATTACCGCGATCTCGACAGCGGGGCAGTGGTTTTTGACGATGTCCTGCCGTCCAATGTGATGGAGTTGGACCGCTTCAGCGCCAAAAGCGTTTTTGAAGGCGAGGTGATCGGGACGATCCAGATCTGGGTCGAGGTCGCCAATGAGCTGGGTTTGACGCCTGCGGAACTGGCCTGGATCAGGGACAATCCGGTGATCCGGGTCCACAATGAGACCAATTGGCCGCCCTTCAATTTTGCCATTGGTGGCAACCCCAGGGGCCTATCCATCGATGTGATGAACCTGCTGGCGGAAAAAACCGGCCTTCAGGTGGAGTATGTCACCGGTCCGAGCTGGAGTGACTTTTTGCAGATGATGCGGGCGGGCGAGTTGGACGTCATGCTCAACATCGTCAAGACCGAAGAGCGGCAAACCTATCTGCTCTACACACCACCTTACATGTCCAACCCCAATGCGATCCTCAGCCGTCGAGATCAGCGTTTCACCGATGTGGAAAGCTTAAACGGCAAGACCGTCGCGGTGCCCAAAGGGTTCTTTTTTGAAGAGGTGCTGGCCCGGGATTATCCTGATATCAAGCTGCTTACCGTGGTTGATATTCTGGCCGGGATGAAGGCGGTGGCCTTTGGCGATGCCGATGCCGCCTTTGGCGAACTGGCGGTGCTGCAATATCTGCTGGCGGAAAACATGCTCGGCGATCTGGTGATCTCCGGCGAGGTTGAGCTGGGCAATCCGGAATATTCTCTGCTGAACATCGCCACCCGGATCGATAGCCCGGAGCTGGCTTCGATCCTGACCAAAGCAGTGCGGTCCCTGACACCGGAGACCATGGGACCGCTGCGGGACCGTTGGCTCACCTTTGGCAGCGAAATCGACGCCCAGGATCCGGACGCTGGCAAAAGCCCGGCGGTGCTGGTCCAGGAACAATTGGCCCAGGAGACCCAGGCCAGCGCCTATCAGGATCTGCTGATCATCGTCATGGTCCTGGGCGGCATTCTGGTGGCCCTGTTGGTCCTGGGCCGCTTTGTCGCGAAGGGCAATCCGACCCGGCTTTATCGGTCTCGGCCGCTGTTGATCATGGGCGTTGGCGTGGTGCTGCTGGTGCTGGGCGGGGTTGTGGTCGGCACCAAATTGGCGCTGGATGTGCTGGAGCGCCAGACCCGGGACCGGATCGCAGGTAGTTTGATCACCACGGTGGATGGCCGACGCGCCCATGTGGAATCCTGGATCGGCCACCACCTTTTGGTGGGCAAGCAACTGGCCGAAGACCGAGAGCTGCGCCGGATCGCTATGGAGGTCGCCGAAAGCCCGGATCCGGCGGACAATCTCTATCGCCTGACCTCCTATTTCACGGATCTGGGGGTGGATCACTTTGTCTTTTTGGATGCCCAGGGCCAAACCTTGGTCGGCGATATTGTCGACAGCCATGCGGTGCCGCTCGACTGGCCGAAAGTGGCCCCCCGGGTGCTGCAAACCCTGGAAACCGATCTGGCGCTGTTCCTGGGCACCATTAAGGTTTCGACCATCCAGCGTCCCTTGACCCGTCCGATGCCGTTTTTCTCCGTGCCCTTGCCGGGCGTGAGTTCCGCAAATGCGGAACAAGGCGGCGTGCCTCGGGTCCTGATCATCTCTGCGGCAGAGGGCGAACGCCTCAGCCGGATCATGGCCTTCGGCCAGCTGTTCTCCACCGGGGAGACCTACGCGTTCTCTGAAGATGGCTTGATGCTCAGCGCCAGCCGCTTTGGCGATCAATTGGTCGAGATGGGGCTGATCCGATCACCGGGGGATGAGGTGCTGAATTTGCGGGTGGCGGATCCGGAGGTCGACCTGACCACCGGGGCGCAAAGCCCCCTTGCGCCCGAAGACCGGACCTTGACCAAAATGGTTCAATCCGCCCTCCGTGATGGCAGCGGCTTTGATGTCGATGGCACCGGCTATCGGGATTATCGCGGCGTGCCGGTGTTTGGTGCCTGGCAGTGGATCGCTTCCTCGCAAATTGGCATCACCACCGAAGTGGATGTGGCCGAAGCCTTAGGGCCTTATCAGGAAACCCGGCTGATCCTGCTGTCCTTGGTCGGCGGTGTGGTGGCCATCGGCCTGGGCTTGACCGGGGTCTCGATCTGGACCGGACGCAGTGCATCGCGCAATTTGTGGGTGGCCAATCAGGAACTGGAGCAGCGGGTGGAAGAGCGCGCCCAGGACGCGGTCACCAGCGAACGCCGGATGCGCGCCATCATCGACAATGCGGTCGATGGCATCATCACCATTGATGACCAAGGCACCGTCGAAGACTTTTCCGCCGCCGCCGGTCAGATCTTTGGCTATACGCCGCAAGAGGTCATCGGCCAGAACATCAAAATGCTGATGGCCCCAGAGATCGCCCGGGAGCATGACGGCTATCTGTCCGCCTATCGGGCGGGCGGGCGGCCCCATGTGGTGGGCAAAAACCGCGAGGTAACCGGGCGCAAAAAGGATGGCACCACTTTCCCGATGGACTTGGCGGTGGGCGAAATCCTGATCGAGGGCCGGAAAACCTTCACCGGCATTGTCCGCGACATCAGTGCCCGGAAAAAGGCTGGCGAGGCGCTGACCCTATCCGAAGAGCGCACCCGGTTGATCCTGGAATCCGTCGGTGAAGGGGTGTTCGGGGTCGATCTGGACGGACGCATTACCTTCGTCAACCAATCGGCAGAAAAGCTGCTCGGCTTCCTGGCTCGGGAAATGATCGGCCAAAAAGCCCACCCGCTGTTCCACCATCACAGGCGGGATGGCTCGGTCTATCCGGTCCATGACTGTTGGATGTTCAAATCCTTCACCGAGGGCGAATCCTATCGGATCGACAATGAGGTGCTGTGGCGCAAGGACCGCAAGCCGTTGGAGGTGGAGTATTTCGCCACCCCAATCCGCAAGGATGGGGCCATTGTCGGGGCTGTGGTCTCCTTCTCCGACATCTCCAAACGCCGGGATGCGGAACGCAAGTTGAAACAGGCCTTCCGCCTGTCGCAAAAGACCCTGCGCGAGATGGATGCGGTGCTGGAAGCCATCGATTACGGCATTTGCTTCATGGACAAGGATCTGCGGGTCCGGGTGATGAACCAGGCCTTCATGACCCAATGGCATTTCGATCCGGATGTTTTGGCCGCCAAGCCGACCATGGAAGAGTTGATCCGGCGCAACCGCTATAACGGTCTCTATTATCTGGCCGATCCATCAGACGACGACGCCTTTGATGTCTATGTCCAGGAACGGGTCGAGGCGGTGCGCGAGGGTGGGTTCCCGGCGGTGGAAATGACCCGGGCTGACGGCAAGGTGCTGATCTATCAGTGCTTCTCTTTGCCCGATGGCGAGCGGATGTTGACCTATTTCGACATTTCGGAGCAGAAGCAGGCCGAAGGCAAACTGAAGGACGCTTACGAGGTCATCTCCGGCTCGATCGATTATGCCGCCCGGATCCAACGCTCGGTCTTGCCCGATCCGGCCATGCTGCGGGCCTTCTTCACCGACCATTTCGTCATTTGGGAACCCCGCGATACGGTGGGCGGTGACATTTATTGGGCCAAGATGTGGAAGGACAGCATCCTGCTGATCCTCGGCGATTGCACCGGCCATGGGGTGCCCGGGGCGTTTATGACCCTGATCTCCTCCGGCGCCCTGGAGCGGGCGATGCTGGAATGCGTCTCCGGCGATCTCTCCCAACTGATCTCGGAACTGCACCGCTCGATCCAGATCACCTTGGGCCAGCATGGTGTTTCCGGGGAGTCCGATGACGGCCTGGAGCTTGGAGCCTGCCTGATCAGCCCGGATATGACGGAGATGACCTATGTCGGGGCTCGGTTCTCCTTGTTTATTGTTGAGGATGGGGCGGTCAGCGAGGTCAAAGGCACCCGCAAAGGCCTGGGCTATCGCCGCACCCCGGCCTCGCAAACATTCGACGCTCACCGCATCGAGGTCCGCGACGGCATGCGGTTCTTTATGACCTCTGACGGAATGATTGACCAAATTGGCGAAAAGACCCGCCGCAGCTATGGAAAGAAACGATTTATACAGTTATTACAGGAGGTGGGGGCGGATGAGATGAGTGACCAGAAAGCCGCCATGCAGCACAGTCTGCAAATGTTCCAAGGACTCGAGCCACGCCGGGATGATGTATCCGTCATCGGGTTCAGATTATGAGCGAGGGGCAAGGCATGCTGGCAAAGGACATGTATGACTTACGCAGCGATTTGGCAGAGCGCGGCGTCATGTTTTGCTACAGTGGGTTTATGACCGAGCAGGTGCTGACCGCCATTGGTTCAGCCCTGCGGACCAAATTGGAATTGGACAAGACGGATCGGCAGAGGGCGAAGAACCTGTTTTCGGTCTTTGTCGAACAGGTCCAAAACATCATCCGTTATTCCGCCGAACGGGAAATCGGCGACAATGGCGACGAGGACAGCGACAAGGAACTGCGCTATGGCGTGCTTTCGGTGGGTCGCGAAGACCAAAGGCTGTTCGTCTCCTGCGGCAATCTGATCGTCCAGAAGGACGTGGATCGTCTGCGCAATTCCCTCGACCACATCAAGTCCTTGGATCGCAAGGCTTTGATGAAACTCCATAAAGAGACCCTGCGCGGTGCCCGGCCTGAGGGCAGCAAAGGCGCGGGCGTCGGCTTTATTGATATCGCACGTCAAGCGTCGCACGGCTTTGATTTTGATTTCATGCCGATCAGCGACCAGCACTCCTATTTCTGCCTTAAGGCCTATCTCTGAGAGGACCCATGGCCATGGACAGCATCCAAATCGCCGCCACACAGCGCACCCCAGACGTTCAATTCAACTTTGATGCCAATGAGTTTAGCATCACGGGCGAGTCCTATCCGGAGAACGTCACCGACTTCTATGGCTCCCTGATGGAAGCCTTGGAAACCCATCTGGAAAGCCAGGAGGGGGCGAAAGTCACCTTCAAATTCGAGCTGGTCTATATCAACAGTTCGACGGCCAAGATCGTGATGGAAATCTTTGATCTGCTTGACCAGACCGGCGAGCGGGGCAATGAGGTGACCATCATCTGGCGCATCGAAGAAGAAGACGACAATATGCAGGAGCTGGGCGAGGAATTCGCCGAGGACCTGGAGTCGGTCACCTTCACCATTGAAACGTTCTCGGGCTGACGCTTGTGGAAAACTCCAAGATCTTCAAACGCGAAGAAAAGATTGTCGCCGATGCCGAGGCCCTGCTGGCCTCGGATGCCTTGCCGGATGGCGAGGGGCGGGAGTCTTTTGACGCCTTGCTCAAGGCCTATCGCAAGCTGCTGCGCACGACGTCGAAGCTGGTGAAGATCTCGGACCGCAATGAGGCTGAACTGAACCGGGTCGCCAACACCCTTGATGAGAAGAGCACCATGCTCGAGGGGCTGTCACAGAACCTGTCAAAATATCTCTCGCCGCAGATTTATGATCAGATCTTCACCGGGGCTCAAGGGGTCGAGCTGAAAACGGCGCGGAAAAAGCTGACGGTGTTCTTCAGCGATTTGAAGGACTTCACCCAGACCACCGAGGATCTGCAGCCGGAAGATCTGACCTATTTGCTGAACAAATATTTCAGCGAAATGTCGAAGATCGCCCTGAAACATGGCGCCACCATCGACAAGTTCATTGGCGATGCGATGGTGATGTTCTTTGGCGATCCCAACTCCAAGGGGGTGTTGGAAGACGCCAAATCCTGTGTCCGCATGGCTATCGAGATGCAGCGGCGCATGGAGGATCTGCGCGAGATTTGGAACGCCAAGGGCTATGAGCATCCGTTCCAAATGCGCATTGGCATCAACACCGGCTTTTGCAATGTGGGCAATTTCGGCAGTGATGCCCGGATGGATTACACCATCATCGGCAACGAGGTGAATTTGGCCGCCAGGCTGGAAGGCAAGGCCGAGCCGGGCGGCATCCTGATGTCTTATGAAACCTACGCCCTGGTCCGCGACATTGTTCATGCGGAGCCGCGTGAGCCGATCCAGGTCAAGGGCATCCGCCGCGATGTGGTGCCCTATGATGTGCGCGGAATCCTTGAGGGCATGGACAGCTCCCGGCGTTTCCTGCGCCATGTGGAGGAGGGCGTTTTGATGGTGCTCGACCTCGACAAAATGAGTGTCGAAGACAAGCGCCGGACCTTAGAAAAGGTCGAAGGCATGGCCAGCCGCCTGAAGCAAGAGGTCGGGGAGTAGGGGCGGCTGTCTCTATCGGTCTGCTGTCGGTCTGCGCGTCAGTCGCGCCGTCGGTCAGTCCTCTGCCAAATCACCAAAAAACTCTGAGCCGGGGGCCACGCCCGAGATCGTCAACCGCTCCCGAGCCCGGGTGCAGGCGACATAAAACAGCTGGCGTTCGGTTTCATAGACCTCATCCAGCTCCACCTCATCGGCCACGGTTTCGATCCGGTCCTGATCGGGCAGCACCTCCTCGTCACAGGCCATCACCACCACATGGCGGAACTCCAGGCCCTTGGCCAAATGCATCACGCCAATGGCCACCCGCCCGGTGCGATCCTCAATGCGGTCGGACAGCTCAAGGGCCTGAGCCCCAGCCTCCTGAACCGCCGCGCGGGCCCGGGGCAGTTCGGTATCGGAGCGGACAAAGACCCCGATTTCCTCAGGCGGGATGCCCTCATCCAGGGTCTCAAACAAGGCCAGACCGATGGCGGTGATTTCGTCTTCGGGGCTGTCGGCCACATGCACCACGGGATCGGGACCGTTAAACACCGAGATCGTGCCGCGCCGGTCTTCCTCAATGCCGTCCACATCCCGCACCATGCTGGGCAACAGCCGATCCGCTGCGCGGCGGATCTGGTGCGAGGTGCGGTAATTGACCTTCAGGGTGTGGGAGCGCCCGCGAATATCGATCCCCAGCCCGAGCCAGGAAAACGGTTCCTGAAAAATCCGCTGGCCCAAATCGCCAGCAAAGAACAATGCGTCGGGGGTTTTCGGGGCAATGGCGGCCAGCATTTTCAGCGCCGGGACGCCCAAATCCTGTGCCTCATCGACCAGGATATGATCGAAGGGCTTGTCTGCTCGGTCTTTGTAATGGGCCGTGACCGCGCCAAACACCATGGCCGGGGTCAGGCTCATTTGGGCCTGTAAGCGCTCCCGGACCTCGGCAAACACCGGCCAGAGCCGTTCCCTCTGCTTGCTGCCCAGCCGGTTTTTCCGGCCCAGGCGTGGCACCCGGGCATAGGCCTCAAGGCTTTCGATCTGCCAGGCATCAACCACATGACGCCATTCGGACAGCAAGAACCGGTCGGTAAAGCCCTGCAGGCCTTGGGCTTCAGCGGCCTGGAGCAAGGTCGACCGCACGGTCTCCGGGCTGACGAGGCGCGGCTCATAGCCCTTGATCAAGGTGAACAGCTGCTGTGCGGCGCCGTCAAAGGGTGCGATGCTGACCCGGTCGGTCAGGATCTGGTCATTGCCGACCAGCAGCCGCAGCTTTTGCCGCAAGGCGTTGCAGAGCGGACTGGAAAAGCTGGTCAGCAGCAATTTGCTGGCCGGGGCGGTGCGCAGCAAATGGCTGGTCCGGTGCAAAGCCACCACAGTTTTGCCGGTGCCTGCGGATCCGGCAATCCGAACCGGGCCGGAGGCGGGGGCCTCTACCAGTTTCTCCTGGTCCGGATGCAGAAAAATCGCCCAGCGATCCCAGGGCGCGTTCAGCGCGTTTTCCAGGGCCGCGACATTGTCCATGACCCGGAACCGTCGCAGGGCATCGGGATGGCTGAAGGGATCGATCCCCGGCAATTGCTGCTCCGGCGGGCGCAACACCCCGTCGGCGACATAGCCCAGCAGAGCTTCCATGGCTTCCGCCGGGATATGGTCTGCCAGATCGAGGAAATTGTTTTCCGAAGCATTGTGGACATCGCGCAGCCAGTCTTCCGGCACCCCGATGCCCAGCAGATCTTCCTCGGTCAATTGCAGGAACAGGGGCGGGTAATAGGGGTCTTGGTCCTCCTCGGCGGCCTCGGCCATGGGCGGGGGCAGCGTCGATGTCGGGCCGTCGACGAAGGCCGGGCCGAAGATGGTCTCGACCCGCTCCCGGATTTCCACCAGCTGTGCGGCCCCGGTGCGCGGATGGGTGTCGATGCGCCGCCGCTCGGCCCAGCGATAGGCCGCGTCATGGTGATCGACATAGGCGATCAGGAAGCTGGACGCGGTTTTATGGACGATCAACCGGATGTCGCGATTGACCCGCACCGACCAGAAATTCGGATCCTTGGCGTTTTCGATTCGATGAAACTTTAGGCCCGGATTGGAGGGGTCTTGCTGCAGGTCAAACACGGTCAGCTTGACCGCCTTTTGCGCCGCATTGGGCAGTTTGGCCAAGGCTGTCTGAAAGCTGTCGGCGAGCAGGAAGATCATCTGAGTTGGGACCGTATTGCCTTTACTATTTCCGCCACTCTAAGATTTAGGCATGCCTAAGGCCTCGTGTGACTTTGACTCTCCTGAAAGGGGTCTCGATTTTGTCGCACAAATGCCAAAAGTGGAAAAAGGTCTCGACTGCATACAAGATTATGGGATGTTCGCGTTGCGAGTATAGTATCAGAAATTATGTGCGAAGCAGTAAAATCCAGAAGGTGTGTTTCAAAAACAAGACAGCCTGCTGTGTCTTGAGCGGCACTTCAGCACCCTCAGGAACGGCTATTCCGATGAATAAGTCCACTTGCCGAGCGGAAAGCAGAGCCCGGAACACGAAAATCAGAAAACGAAACCGATAGCCGCTGAAAGGGGACCTGAACGCGCTGCGGAAGTCAGGCGATTGCAATCCTAATACAGCAGCATAAAGTCGAACGCTCGCAGATTGATTATGCGTTGAAACTCCACTATTTTCTTATCCTGTTGTGGTCCTGCAGAGCGGGTTTCAAGACTGAATTGATCGGCAGGGCAAAAGCTAAGGGGCAGGGCAATGGGGACGACATTTTATGATCAGCCAATTCTGAACTCCCCTTACGAGGAGCCGTCTCGTCATCACGCGCTGGATGATGAGGGGCAGCCAACAGATGATGAGCCGGTTCTCGGTCGACGGAAATCGGATCTTACAACCCCAATGGTCCCAGGCAATCGTCGTCAGCGGGCGAATGAGGCTGCAGGTCAAACATCTTTGGGTCTTGGGATTGACGCGGGCGATGAGGGAGATGATCAGCAATATGATCCAACCCCAATCATCAACGAAATTCGATCCAAGGTCGCGGAATGGCGAAGGCTCCCGAGTACCACGGATTGGGGTGTGACACCAGCAACAGCGCGCTTGTTGAAGCATTGGCGGGACTATGACTATTCGGGTATTCGCCCCTTCTTTTGTCAAATCGAAGCGGTGGAAACGATTATCTGGCTGACAGAAGTCGCCCGGAAGCAAAAGACAGGCGGGCATTTCTGGCGTCATATTGAGAGCGCGAACAGGGTCGCAAACCCCGATTTGCTGCGGCTGGCTATGAAAATGGCGACTGGGTCAGGCAAGACCACGGTCATGGCGATGTTGATTGCATGGCAGACCGTGAATGCGGTGCGGTCACCCACAAGCAAGTTATTTTCTCGCGGTTTTTTAATTGTTTCGCCCGGCATTACGATCCGGGATCGCCTTCGCGTTCTCATGCCGAACGATCCGCAGGGCTATTACAAGACCCGTGAACTCGTCCCGGCCGACATGCTGGAAGACATCAATAAAGCAAAGATTGTCATCACCAACTATCATGCTTTCCAACTCAAGGAACTGATGGACACCAACAAAGTTGGGCGATCTTTGTTACAAGGACGTGGTGAGGAGCTGAAGACCAAAGAAAACGAAGGGCAGATGGTCCGTCGGGTTGCAGAAGAGCTCATGGGGATGAAGAACGTCGTCGTGATCAATGACGAGGCTCACCATTGCTATCGGGAGAAACCGGGCAATGATGACATCCAGGAGCTCAAAGGCGATGAAAAGAAAGCAGCCGAGGAGGAAAATAAGGCGGCGCGCCTTTGGATCAACGGCATCGAAGCCTTCAAAAAGAAACTTGGTGTTCGATTTGTTTTTGACCTTTCAGCCACACCCTTTTTTCTTAGCGGTTCCGGCTGGCGGGAAGGGGCATTGTTTCCCTGGACGGTGAGCGACTTTTCCCTGATCGATGCGATTGAGTGTGGCATCGTCAAGTTGCCTCGTGTTCCTGTGGCGGACAATGCACTGATCCCTGGCAACGAAATGCCGGTCTACCGAGAACTTTGGAGGCATATCGGTAAGGAGATGCCCAAAAAGGGTCGGGGCAAAGGGGGGGGCGACGCAAATCCGATGGACATCCCGGACATGCTGAAAACCGCTCTGTTCGCGCTCTACAAACATTACGCGGAAACCTTTGAACAATGGAAACGAGCGGGGATTGAAACGCCGCCTGTTTTTATCGTCGTGTGCAATAACACCTCGACGTCAAAATTGGTGCAGGAGTGGATATCGGGCTGGGAGCGGCCCAATGAAGACGACGAAATGGTCTTTGAACATAATGGGCATCTGGAGCTCTTTCGGAACTACGACAACAATGGAATCCTGCTCCATAGGCCCAATACGCTTTTGATCGACAGCATGCAAATCGAAAGCGGAGAGGCGCTGGACGATAACTTTAAAAAGATTGCGGCCAAGGAAATTGAGCTCTTCCAACGCGAGCGGAAAGAACGCGGGGAGCACGGTGATATCACCGATAGCGAATTGCTTCGCGAAGTCATGAATACTGTCGGCAAAAAAGGTCGACTGGGTGAGCAGGTCCGTTGCGTTGTTTCTGTCTCCATGCTGACGGAAGGGTGGGACGCCAACACCGTGACACACATTCTGGGCATTCGCGCTTTCGGCACCCAGTTGCTGTGCGAACAGGTCGTGGGTCGGGCACTGCGCCGGTATTCTTATGACCTCAACGACGCCTCTCTGTTCAATGTCGAATACGCCGACATCATGGGGATTCCTTTTAATTTCACGGCCAAGCCGCAGGTCGCTCCGCCAAAACCGCCAAAAAAGACGGAACGGGTGATGGCCATGAAGGAACGCTCCAACCTAGAGATCATCTTTCCGCGCGTCGCGGGATATCGGGTTGACCTTCCGGAAGAACGATTGCCTGTCAAATTTACCGAGAACTCCAGCTACACCCTGACGCCCGAGGAGGTTGGTCCGGGTCAGGTGTTGATGGAAGGTATTGTCGGTGAAAGTGTTTTGATCTCGGCGGGAGAAGCGCAGAAACTTCGCCTCAGCACCATTTCATTCAATCTCGCCAAACACGTCATGCTTAAATATTTCAAGGACGAGGATGGCGAGCCGAAGCTGCATCTGTTTGGCCAAATCAAGCGCATCGTCAGGCTATGGCTGGATGGCGGCTATTTCGAAGCCAAGGGTGATACCGGGACGTGGATGCTGGCCTCCTATCCGAATGTGCAAGCGCAAGCGGGGGAGAGGATTTACAATGCCATCGTCAATGGCATGAACGCCGAAGAGGAAGCCGGTGACCTGGAACCCCGCGTAAAAGCGGTTCTCGACCCTTATAATCCGAAGGGCTCAACCGCCCATGTCGGCTTCCAAACGACGAAATCTTTGTTCAAAACGTCGCCTGTCAAATGCCACATAAACTATGTTGTGGCCGATAGTGGATGGGAAGATCAGTTCGCGATCGCCGCTGAAGCAAACCCCAAAGTCTTGTGTTATGTGAAAAACCAAGGGCTCGGCCTGGAGGTGCCATATAAGGATGGTTCGAATGCCAGGGTTTATATCCCGGATTTCATTGTTCAAATCGATGACGGCCATGGTTCCGACGACCCGTTAAACCTGATCGTCGAGGTCAAGGGATATCGGAATGAAAACGTCAAGCTGAAATCTGAAACAATGAACACCCAATGGGTCCCTGGCGTGAACAACCTCGGCCAGTGGGGGCGGTGGGCCTTTGTCGAGTTCCAGGACGCTTGGTCGATGCCGAATGAATTTCAGGAGCTGATCGAAAAGTTTCTCGACAAAGTGATTGGCGACTTCGTTGATCAGAATGCCGATGGGGAGGCTGCTTAGGTGTCTCCTCGAAATGTCATAGAGGCACCAGAATTCTCGGAATTTGCCTTTGGCTTTTGCGTTACTCAGGGGGTCGTAAATCTTCGCTTTGGTCAGTTTAGCCCATTTGGTGCTTCTGTCCGATTTGCCGCTCGGCACCGGGCAATACTATGGGATTGGGGTCATTTGCACTATGAGTTGATACATGATTTTGGTCTTAGTCCGAAACAAGCCCGAGCCGTGCTCAACGAAACAGGTGCTCCCTTCCATCCGACGCAGAGTCAAGAAGCTACCTTCCCGATTGATGTCGCTATGACGAGCAACGGGGTCGCGTGCTTCTTTCAGTATAAGCGATGTGACTGCGTGACTGGCTCCCATAGCTCTTTGACTGAAGTAACGCAGGGAAGCTTTAGCAGCTTAGAGAAGCCATTCTATCGAGTGAATTTCAAGTGGACGGCACCTAATCCAAAAAAACCAAACTGTGGCGGTGATTTTAATCAGAGAGAGCAATTAGAGAGACTAGAAAACGCGTTATCCCATATTCCTTCAGCGTTGGTCCGCTATGTGGTCCCGGCATTCCATAAATCGGAAGAGTTGGATATCGTTCAACAGGATGGCGTCGCTGCGCGATCAGATGGAGAACCGCTTGTCCTTTGTTTTCCAGCCAGCGCATTTTCGTTGCCTGCGGGGACAAATCACCATGTGAGCTTCGATAGAGCCTGCACCGCTTTTCGGCATTCCAAAGGGTCAGAGCCAGTGCAAGGATTTAGCCCGCTTGAAGACGAAATTGAGCGCTCGTCCGAAGAAACCAAACAGCCAGTGTTCAAGACCATACATAGTCTGCGCAAGGACCTTGATGCGTTTGCATCGAATTTAGGCGTTCCGGATCCGCCGGAACAGATCGATGATCAAAATTTGCTTCGGTTCTTTGGGATATGGCCTCGCCGCAAGCCCCGCGCATCAGATCAAGATTACTTGCGATTTTTTGCCGACGTCGAAGAGACACCGACAGAGATTTCGGACCTGTCGACAGGCCTCCGCAAGCTCTTAAAGCAACCGCTCGACAAATCACTCGTTGCTCTAAAGAATTATTCGCCCATGTCTTTTGTGGAAGATTGGTTTGCTGCGGATTTTCGCTGCCGACAGATCATTGGGCAGCCCTTGGGGGTAAACATAATGAGCTTAGGGGGCGGGCAAAATGGCGCGTAAACCAAAGGCGCCGAAACAGGTCGAGACGCTGACCCATGCGGAAGCAAAACGGAAGAATATCCCGACGGCAGAATTGCAATCGGCTGCGGAGCGGATTGAGGAGCTATCCCCCTTTGAGCCCGTGACCTATCCGCGCGCGCACCCATTGGCCGAAGGTGAAACGAGAGAGCGAGACGAAGATTTGGACCCGCAGATTATTTGGAAGGGGGCGACCCTTTCGCTTACGCCCGAGCAGGTCGAGGAATTGACAACGACCGGCAAGCTCGAAATCGGCGAGGCGCAACTGACTTGGCGCGGCAAGGATACGCAGGACTGGTCGGACCTCGTGGTTCAAGCACCACCGCTCTACATCCAGGAAAAGGTTCATCCAAAAGCGATCATCGAAGACCTCAAGCGTAAGTCGGAAAAACGCGCGAAGGAAAAAACCGACGCGCCCGACCTCTTCGATATGTTTGGGGATTTCAACGGCATCGACCCGGAAGCCAAGACCGAGTTCTACCAGCACGATCAGAACTGGCAGAACCGTATGATCCTGGGCGATAGCCTTCAGGTCATGGCGAGTCTGGCAGAACGTGAGGGCCTACGGGGCAAGGTTCAGTGCATTTATTTTGACCCTCCGTATGGGATCAAGTTTGGTTCAAATTGGCAAGTTTCAACCAGATCGCGTGATGTCAAAGACGGCAAGTTAGATCAAATCAGTCGCGAACCTGAGCAAGTAAAGGCGTTTCGCGACACTTGGGCTGATGGTATTCACTCTTATCTGACCTACTTGAGAGACCGGTTTACGCTTATGAGAGATCTGCTCTCTGAAACTGGCTCAATATTTGTGCAGATAGGGGATGAAAACGCTCATAGAGTGCGATCTCTTTTGGATGAAGTTTTTGGCGAAGAGAACTTTCTCAATACTATTTTTTACAGAACTACTGGGGGGCTCGCTACAAAAGGGCTTAGCAGGGTTGGTGACATTGTTCTCTGGTATGCGAAAGATTTGCCGAGAGCTAAATTGAGAAAACTGTATTCAGAAAAATTACCATCTGAAGACAAGAATTACAGGATGCTCGATCTTGGGGGCTTCCAGATTAGAGGACTCGATGCTGAAGAACAGGCTGGCTTGAAGAGAATTCCAGACCGAAGTCGAGTGTTCAGGTATGACAACCTCACTGGTCAAGGTAGCTCTGATCACGAGACCCCCCTTCAGCTTGGCGGCAAAATCTATTATCCGCCCAAAAACACGCATTGGAAAGCCAACTATCCTGATGGGATGATGAGACTTTTAAGGTCTAATAGGCTTCATGCAGGCGGAAATACAGTTAGCTATAAAAGGTATTTAGATGACTATTTGGTAAAACCGATTGTATCCGTTTGGATGGATACTGGTGTATCTGGTTTTTCCTCAGACAAGCTATACGTGGTTCAAACTTTGCCAGATGTTATCAAGCGATGCATTTTGATGACCAGCGATCCTGGCGATATAGTTTTTGATCCAACATGCGGATCGGGGACCACCGCATATGTTGCCGAGCAATGGGGACGACGGTGGATTACAATAGACACCTCTCGCGTCTCTCTTGCTCTCGCTCGGTCGCGCATCATGGGCGCGCGTTATCCATATTATTTGCTCGCTGACAGTCCTGATGGCAAAGATAAAGAGCAGGATATTACCGGAGCGTTTCAACCCGACACGCCAACCCGCTACGATATTCGACATGGCTTCGTCTACGAACGCGCCCCGCACATTACCCTCAAATCCATTGCTAACAATGCCGAGATCGACGTCATTTGGGAAAATTGTCAGGAGGAGCTGGAACTACTTCGCGAACGCTTGAACTCCGCGCTCGGCAAGTCTTGGGAAGAATGGGAAATACGACGCGAGGTCGATGGCGGCTGGTCCAAAGACGCCAAGGATGCGCACGCCAAGTGGTGGGAGTTGCGGATTGCCCGCCAAGCAGAGATCGACAAATCCATTGCTCAAAAAGCAGATGTGGAGTTGCTCTACGACCGACCCTACGAGGACAATTCAAAGGTCCGTGTGGCTGGGCCTTTCACAGTCGAAAGTCTGTCGCCGCACCGGGTTGTTCCCGCAGATGAGGAAGAACTGATTGATTTGGTTGATGCTGCAGAGGGCCATCGGGATCGCTCGAATGCACCGCAAAAAGACTTTACGGCGATGATCCTGGAGAACTTGAAATCCGCAGGGGTCCATCAGGCCGCAAAAGAAGACCGCATCAGCTTTAACAGTATTGATGGTTGGCCGGGCACATATATCGCCGCCGAAGGGTATTTTCAGGATGGCGGGCAAGAGGCGAGAAGCGGCGAAGCCGCGACAGGGAAACAACAAGGCATTGAGAAGCGGGCGGCGATCTTTGTCGGACCGGAATTCGGCACCGTAACCCGTGCCGACCTAACAGCGGCAGCCCGCGAAGCCAATGATGCTCGGTTCGACGTCTTGATCGCTTGCGGGTTCAATTTTGATGCGCATTCATCAGAGCTGACTCGCATGGGGCCGTTGCCGATCCTGAAGGCCAAGATGAACCAAGACCTCCATATGTCCGACGAGCTCAAGAATACCGGCAAGGGCAATCTGTTCACGATCATTGGCGAGCCGGATATTGACTGGAACTTCGATGATGACGGCAATATCGTCGTCGAGGTCCTTGGTCTGGATGTCTTCGATCTTAGAACCAGTGAGGTGCGGGCCAGCGAGAAGGATGATATTGCGGCCTGGTTTATCGACACCGACTACAACGAAGAAAGCTTCTTTGTCCGCCACGCCTATTTCCTCGGGGCGAACGATCCCTACAAGGCCCTGAAGACCAGCCTGAAAGCCGAGATCGACAAGGAAGCCTGGGAATCCCTCTATCGCGACGTGTCGCGCCCGTTCCCCAAACCGGAAACGGGTCGCTTTGCCGTCAAAGTTATCAACCACTTCGGCGACGAAGTGATGAAGGTGTTTTCGGTGTAGTAGGCAGAAATGGCACGGAAATTAACGTCTGACCAGGAAATCGATACTTTTATCGCCAAGGTTATTAGGGAGGCGCAGCATCACGCTCCTGATGTCGCGCAAATCATCATGCCTCTGTCGAAGGTGGTGAGGGCCCGGCTCAATTTGACCCAGGACCGCGTCGAAGTTTATGAGCGGAAGGGGCAGATGGCACGGACTTGTTGGGTAACAATTTCCGGAAAAAGATATGTGTTTTCATACAATTATAAGAATCATAAAATTGATTTGCGAGAAAAATCAATTCAAGGCACTTCGAAATATCAGTTTGATAACGAGACCGATTTAGACAAATTTGAAAGTGATTTTTTCGAGTATGTGAAGGCTGTTGGATATTAGATAATGCAATTGAATACTGCGGGCAGTTTTTAAAACTTCCTTCGTTCGGCTGAGTGCTCAGCAGTAGTCTGCAGCGAAATTCACCGGACTTTTCAGGGGAGCAGTTCAGGCACTCTCCGGCACCGGTCCCTCCGTGCACAACAACAGCACCCGGGACTCTGAACCCAGCCCCACAGACGCAGACAAAGACTGATCCGCGCACAGCGCCCGCAGGCCGACCAGCCCGGCAATGCCCGTATCCCCCGCCATCACCGCCGGATCGCCGCCTTGACCGGCCGCCAATCGCGCCATCGCCGGGTGGATATCGGTGTCCTCGACGGACAACGCCGCAATCGCCATCTGGCGCATCAAGGCAAAGGCCGGGGTCGAGACCTCGCCGCAGGCCAAGCCCGCCATCTCCGTTTCTAGGCCGCCGCCCACCGCCTGAGAGGTTCCGGCGCGCAAAGAGGCCAGCATCGGCGCGGCTCGGGTCGGCTCGACGGTGATCACCTTGGGCAGCGCGGCAACCCCCATGGCCTGCAGCCAGCCGCCAATCACCGAAGCCGCCACCCCGCCAACACCGCATTGCGCCAGCACATGGGTCGGACCCTCCGGCCATTGCGCGGCCAGCTCCATTCCCGCCAGGGTGTAGCCGATCATGGTGTCCCGGGCCGAAGGGATGCTGTCGCCATAATCCGTATCGGTGATCAAAAGCACCTGGGCCGGATCGGCAGCGGCCAGATCCTCCGCCGCGCGCACCGCATCGTCATAGGTGCCGGGCAGGATCACCACCTCCGCACCCTCTGCCCGGATCCGGGCTGCGCGGCGCGGGTCGGCCTCCCGGCCCATAAAGATTTTCGCTCGGCAGCCGAGCAAGGTCGCCGACCACGCCAGGGCAAGGCCGTGATTGCCATCGGTGGCCGCCACCGCCAACGGTTTGGCGTTTGGTGCAGCATCGGAGGTCGCGCGGCGCGCCAAGGCCCGGGCCAGGGCGATGGGCGCACCCAGGGCTTTCACCCCGCCTTTGCCCGCCCGTTGGCCCTCATCCTTGATGCGCAGAACCCCAAGGCCCAGCTCGGCGGCCAGTCCAGGCAGGTCATAAAGCGGGGTCGGATCGCTGACCGCAGGCACCATGCTTTGGCGCAAGGCCTTGGCCTCGGCGATGTCATCCCGGGGCAGCCGCTGGTCGAGTGTCGCTTGCAGGGCGACGCTGTCGGGACCCGTTAAGGGCAGCGCTTCGGGACGAACCCAGTGATCGGTTGGCAGGGTGGGGTGCGTGGACATGCGGATTGATTGTAAAAGACCAAGATGTATTGTCGGTTTGGGAGAAGAGCCCGATTGGGTATACTCCCGCTTCGGAGTTGGGCCATCGCCCAATTCGAACCTTGGGCCAAATGGATAAAGGGATCAAGATGGCCGCCTGCTTTCCAGTGCGACAGATCAGCATTTCGGCCTTGGCCCTGATGGCCGCACTTCGTGTGTTTGATCCCAGCGCCCCCGCTTTGGCGCAATCGGCCCAGCCTCCTCCTGGTGCCAGTGCGGGTACCAATGCGGGCACCAGCTCCGGCACCAATGGCGCGTTGGATCCGGAGTCCGAGGCTCTGCTGGAAAAATTCGATGCGGAGGCGTCGGCCTATGAGGCCTCCCTGACCGCGATCCCGAATTTTGGCATGGCCGGGTCCGGACCGACCGGGGCGACCCGACCGCCGCAACCCTATTCCGATGGCACCATGCCCTATCAACCGGATTCGGTTCCGGCCTTCCAATATACCAAAGACGGCAATGGCAATTTCATGGACGACCCGATGAAGGTCGGTCCGGAAGAAGACTATTTCGCCGCGATCTATAGCGGTTCGACCCGGGGGACCTATTTCTACATCGCCGGGGCGATCTGCGCGACATTGCAGAACCGGATGGAAGAACCCAATGTCCGGGTCAATTGCACCCCGCTGCGCTCCGGTGGCGTCGGGGCCAATGTGGCCTTGCTGAAGGAAGGCCGGGCGCAATTCGCCATCGTCCAATCCGACACCAATTTTTATGCCTGGCAAAAACTGGCCCCGATCCCGCGCACCCGGTCCGTCATGTCCTTGCATGACGAAATGGGCGTCTTCGTCACCCGCAATGGGGTCACCTTGGACAGCGTTGAGGATCTGAAGCGCTTGCGGGTCAATGTCGCCCGTCCGAGCACCGCCTCGCGCCAGCTATGGGACGATCTGCTCGGCGCCTATGAAATGACCGTCGATGACATTGGCCAGTATTTTGAGGTCTCCCAGGACTTCAATGTTCAAGGCATTTGCGGCAATCAGATCGACGCCTTCGCCTTGTGGATCGGCCATCCGGCGTCTCTGATCCAAGAGGCGATTTCCGAATGCAATGCGGAGGTCAAAGGCATTTGGGGCGATCCAGTTGCCTCGATGATCTCAGCCCAACCCTATTTGTTCCGCTTGGAACTGCCCGAAGCGACCTACCATCCTTTTGCCCCAGGGGAAGACCCCTGCTCCCCGTCCGGCGAGGGCTATTTGGCCGCCGCCGCGACCCTGGATGCGGAATGCGAGGCCGCCCGACCGAAGCTGACCACCTATGGCTTTAAGGCTTCGCTGTTGGCTCGGGAAGAAGCCCGCCCGGATGTGGTCTATCACTTGGTCAAAACGGTCATCGAGCACACCGAATATTTCAAATCCCGCCATCCGGCCCTGGGCACGGTGAATATGTGCGACATGGTCAATAAGGGGAATTATCTCGAGTTCCATGAGGGCGCGGCACGGTATTATTGGGAGCGCGGCTGGTTGCCCCGGGGCTCCTATGATCCCCGCGATGCAGAATGCGGCGGCACCGTCCCAATGTTGCGCCTGCCCAGCCAATAGTGTCCCAGTCCACAGGCTCTAGCTTTACACGCCTTCCCCGGATTCATAGCGCTCAATGAAAGCGTTGCCGACCTTGCGCGTGGTCGCGACCGCCGTGATGGTCGAGACCGCCAGCCCAGCGACAATCGCCAGCGGATTGGCTTTGCCCAGCACCGATAAGGTGACCGCTTCCGCCCCCATCGGCACCACCGCCCCGGCGACGGAATAGATTACGGCGCGAGCCCGATCCGGCTGGAACGGCTGGTCATAATGGGCGGCCAGCTTTTTCGCCAGGGACAGCTGGACGGCAAACACTGTGGCGGTGTCCAGGATCGGCATCGGCAAAAAACCGCCAATGCCGCCGAAGACCGCAAAACGCTCCACCAGGCTATGGGCCTTGGCCCGGCGCACCGCAATCCGGGCGGCCTCGCGCTCATCCTGGACCGGAGAGGCTGCGTCTTCGCCAGGAGCGTCGCCAGCGTTCCCTGCGGGGGGCTCTGTTGGAGCGTCGGCAGCGACCTCCTCAACAACCGGGGCCGCTTTGGCTTTGCTCCGCGACCGGCTCGGGCGTTTCGGCTTTGCGGCCGGGGGCTCCGAGGCAGTGGTTGCTTCGGGCGCGGCCGCCGTCGCCGCTTCGGTCTTGACCTCGGCGGCTTTGCTGGCGGCTTTGCGGGGCGCCCGGCGGCGCGGCGCAGGCTTTTCTGCTGTGGGCTCTGTCGCTGCAGCCGGATCGGCGACCGTGGTCTCGCCGGTCAGGTCTTTCATGGTTTTGGTCGTGGCCTTGGGGAGGCGGCGGGCCATGGAGCTCTCCTAACGGGCTTATTTGGTCGCGGCCAAGAGGCTGTCGACCTCCTTGGCGAGTTGGGCGATATCGCGGGCTGCAGCGCTTCTTGGTTGTAGCATGGACGGGGTGGCCCCGAACAGAGCCGCTTCGCCATGGACCACGCGATTGGTCAATTCGGTCTCGAACAACGGAAACCCGGCTTCGCTCAGCTCGCTGCGGATATGGCGGGCAATGACGCTGTCCCGGGTGGTTTGGGTCAGCAGGCAGCGAAACAAGGGGGCCGCGCCTTTGACCTGCTGGATCAGGGTTTCGGCGGTGTCGGTCATGACATCCACATCCAGCGGCGAGGCCTTCACCGGCACAATCACCAAATCGGCGGTGGACAGAGCATCCAAGGTCGCCTCGGCGCGAAAGCCCGGCGTATCGATGATCACCGGCCCGGCGCTCTGCGCCAGCTCCTTGGCCACAACGCCCGGGGTGTCGGAGGCCCCATCCACGACCCGGACCCCGTTTAAGGCCTGCTCCCGGGCCGCCAGCCGGATCAAGGAGCGTTGCGGGTCCGCATCCAGCAGCACCGGGGCTTTGCCTTTGAGGGACCAATGCACCGCCAAACAGCTGGCCACAGTGCTTTTGCCACTGCCGCCCTTCAGGGTGGCGATGGCGAGAATGGGAAAAGGGGAGGTCGCCATGGATGCGGGGGGCTCCGATAAGGGCGATCAAGGACAGGTTGGTCTAAACACCTTTAGAATAACCGATCACGGCGCTTGGTTGAAGCCGAGTTTGATCGCCTCACCTTCCGATTGGGCATCCAATGCGATGGCCTGTGCGCCTTTGGCGAAGAGGGCCTGTTGGGCGTCCAGATCCTCCAACCGAACCCAATGTAGAGTTGGTGGCGGTTCTGCGGGCGCGGTGCCATTTGCCCCTTTGATCGGACCGAAGCCGACATAGCGCCAATGGCCGCCATATTTGCGCATCAAGCGCACCAGGGCCATGTCACCGCGCAGCACATTGGTGATGCTGGCTGGGTTGAACGGCGAGACATGGCTGATGGCAAACTGCCGTCCGCAGGCCAGTGCGCGGTGCAGGCGCAGCCGGGTCAAATGATGTTGCAGGCCCGCACCGCGCCAATCCGGATGGACCACCGTGCCATCCATATGGGCAAGCAGTGTTGCCGTTGGTTTTGGGGTTCTGGGTGGCAGGTCGTTGAGGAAACTCTCCGCTGCGGTCCGGGGCAGGCCGAGCACACTATAGGCCACCAAATCGGAGCCTTTAAAGCTGCCAAAGGTTTCACCCCGCAGGCCGAGATGCTCGGGAAAATGCGCTGGGTCTTCCTCCGCCAAGACCCCCTCGGCAACCGAGGCCAAGCCAAGGCGATACAAGGTCAGCAGTGCCGGAAGGTCCGTCGCCGTCAAAGGGCGGGTGGTCAGACCGGCAGGGGGGCGCAGCAGCGGATCCTCGGCGCTGGCGGTCAATCGACCACTTCCGCATAGTCCAACAGGGACAAAGGCGGATAGATCTTTAGCTTCAGCGCGACGGGCAGTTTGATCAGATAGGTGAAGCGGTCCAGGGTCTCGATGGGGATCTCACTGGGCGGCGTTCCGTCCAGGACCTGCAGCACTTTGGAGGCCACCAAACGTCCCACCAGATCATAGCGGCTGATCAGCCCGAACATGGCATCGCCATTGCGGATCTCGAACTGGGTGGCGCTGAAGGTCGGAATGCCATTTGCTGTGCTGTGATCGGTCAAGGACTGCCGATGCTCGCCGACAAAATTGTCCGGACCGATATAAATCACATCGGCATTCTGATCGGCCAATTGTTGCACCAGTCCGGGAATGGCAAGTGGGTCTGGCGCGCCATCGGCCCCCAGCGGCACTGGGGCTTCCAGAACCGTGTAATCCAGCTCCGAAGCATTGCGCTTCAGATCCGCCACATTGGTCCGGGAATTGTCTTCTTGCGGATTGTAAATGATCCCCAGGCGGCGCATGGGGCGCATGGCCCGCATCGCATTGATCTGGGCGCTTAAGGGCGCGATATGCGAGGTTCCGGTCACATTGGGACGGCGCGGGCCATCCGGGGGCGGGGCGATTTTGGTCGGTCTGGGATAGGACACCAGGGTGAACACCACCGGGATGTCGGTGATGTGGATGTCCGGATCGACGGCGTCATATTGGCCCACCGTGCCCATGGTGATCGAGGTGCCCCAGGTGTAGACCACATCGGGCCGCAGGGCCTTGGCCTCGGCAATGAAGCCCGGCAGCTTGGACTTATCCCGATCCACAGAGCGGATGATCAGGTTCAGATCCACCCCACGCTCGGCCATATAGGCTTTGAAGCCCTGCTCGACCTCAGTCTCGCCGCGCCACAGGATCATGAACACGGTTTTTTTGTCCGGGTCCAAGGTAACGGGGGCGGTTTGGGCCCCGGATTGCGCCCCGGTTTGCGCTGGGGCCTGTCCGGCGAACAGGATCGCGCTTACGGCAAGACCGATAAAAAGGCGCAGCAGGGTCATCCGAGCGGTCCCTCGCCAGGGTTTTTGGATGGCGTGATCGACGCAGAGGATCCCGCACTGTTGGCCATGCGCTGCAGCAGCCGGTTTTCCTCGGCCATTTTCGTCGCCTCGTCGATCATCACCACCAACATAAACAGCGCGGCGGAGGCCAGGCAATAGACCCCCAGCACGCCAATGGCGGTATAGAGCGAGGAATGGGCGGCGATGGCCGCCACCGCCAGCGGACCGATGGACCCGCCCAGGCGTTCAACCAGCCGCAAAACCGCCATCACCGGCCCTTGGCCATGTTTGGCGATCACATCTTCGGACATGGCCACGGCGGTGCTGACCTGGGCGGAGATCGACATGGCTTGGCCAATCCCGAGTGCCGCCACGCCCAGCAAAATGGCAATGGGTTCCGCGCCTTGGGAGGCGGGCAGGACACCCCCCGCCGCGATCAAACAACCGACCCCGACCGTCGCGCCATGGCTGCGGATCTTATCGGTGATCTTGGCGAAAAACGGCCCCAGCACCACGGCCAAGATGCCATAGATCATGACCACCCGACCGATTTCGGATTCCGAGGTGTTCATATCCACCAGCGCCAGCGGCACCAGGAAAAACAAAAAGCCGGTCAGCAGCATTTTCGACGGCACAGCAGCCAGGAACAGCAAGGCTAAGAACCGGCGATTGCTCAAGGTGTCGATGAAGGTGGCACGGGTCAGTTTTGGCGGCGCTTCCCGGTGATCGGTCAGCGGATCCATCAGCTTCATCACCAACAGGCCGGACAAGGCGGCCATGCTGGCCCCGACCAGGAAGGTTTCCGAATAGCCAATCCGGTCGGCGATGATGCCGCCAATGGCCGGGCCGCAAATATCGGCCAGCATGATGCCGCCGACAAACATCGCCGCCCCTTGGGTGCGGTTGTGGCTGCCGGTGCTTTCCAGCACGTAACCCTGACAGGCAACAAAGGCTAAGGCGTAGCCCGCCCCGGAAATGGCCCGCCAGAGCAACAGATCCCACAGCTCGACTGCATAGCCGGTGCCGACCAGGCCAATGGTCGCCAAGATTGCGCCCAGGGCATACATCCGTCGCCGCCCGACACGCTCATAAAGCAAGCTGCCAATGGGCATCACCAAGGCGATCATCGCCGTATGCAAGGTCATGATCAGGCCCGCAGACAGCTCCGGCGCGATCCCAGTGCCTTCGGTAAAGCTGCCGAAAAACACCGGCATGAAGGGGCGGGCCAGCTCCTCGGCAAACACAAACAGGAACGCCAGCAGACGCACCGCGATCAGCTTCGGTTCCCGAGTTGGTTTCGGTGTCTCCTGCGGCGTGGTGCGCGAGGCCCGGCGCACCTGTTCGTTCAAATGCCGGGCAAAGCGGCCCAGATCATCGCGGGTGATTTGGCCATGCAGCTTGGTGAAATGCCGTTGGGCGATTTCTTTCAGCACCTGAGTCGCCGTGCGGATCGGCAGCACCAGGTTCACTGTCAACACCAGGATCATCAATTCAAAGGACAGGAACAGGCAGACAATCAAAACAATGCCGATGTCTTCCAGGTTTTCTGCCACCGGGGCCAGCAGGGCAGCCCGGTCATAGGCGACAACCAGCACCCCTTCGCCATCGGGGAAGGTTTCGCTGATACCAACCCGGGCGAAGGCGGCCAACAGGTCTCCTTGTAAAGCGGAATAAAGCGGGGCTGCGGTATCCAGGGTTGCCGGGGCGGCCTCGCCAAACTCAGCAGCCATCGATCCTGAAGTCACCGCCTGGGTCGGCAAGGCCAATTGCCGAGCGATCTCCGGTTCCGGCAGGCCATAGGACATCAAGATCCGGCCCCCGGCGTCCGTCAGGGCCATGAACAACAAATCGGGATCGTTTTTGCGCACCGTATCTGCAAAGGCTTCGAAGCCCGCTAGTTTGTCCAGCGGGATGCCCAGCTCCAGGGCGCGGTCGATCCGGCTCCGAGCGCTGTCGGCCTGCAATTCTGCTTTGCCCGCCAGTTCCGGCATCAAGGTCTGTTCATTGACCTCAACGGCAATGAACGAGACCGTGCCAAGAGCACACATCACCGCAATGGCGGTGACGATCAACAGGCGGGCGACGGGGCCAGAGAGCAAACGGCGCAGCATCACACGCTCTCCGGGGTCGGACTGGTGGCCGGTTTTTTGCCATCGGGTTTGTGGCCATCAGGTTTCTCTGGGCTGTCCCCAGCACCCTCAGCTTCGGGAGGATGCTTCTGTGCCATCTCCAGCAGGACCGGGCGGGCGGCCAAATAGGCTTCAGACAGCTCCGGCAAGGTTTGCTTGGTTTGCGCCACCAGCTTTTGATCCGGTTCGGCCTCTGCCTTGCCCAGGGCGACATTGGCCAGATCGACTTCCAAGGAGCGCAAGGCCCGCCGCCGACCCATAAAGACGCCGGAAACCAACAGGACAGCGGGCAGGGCGACGGCGGCGGAGATC
Source organism: Rhodospirillaceae bacterium (assembly GCA_049604415.1). GTDB lineage: Bacteria > Pseudomonadota > Alphaproteobacteria > Rhodospirillales > Rhodospirillaceae > JBMYTN01. The sequence goes on from JBMYTN010000006.1 coordinate 93,727, forward strand.
GCGGCCCCCCGGATCATCCGGTCCAGGGCAGCATCGCGGGAGGCGACATAGGCATCCGGGCTGTGGAACACCGCCACGCCGCCCGCACAATCGCCCAAGCTGTCGGTGAAGCTGCGCCCGACGGCCACGATCTCATCGGTAAAAAAGCGCCAGCGATCGCGCTGTAGCAAGGCGTCCGTCAGTGCCAGCTCTTCGGGCACGACCCCGACCTGGGCCACCGGGGCAAAGCTGCAATCATGGGCCAACACCCCGGTGATTTCCGGATCGCGGGCCATTTGCCGCTCCATGGCAGGCGGGAGGGTTTCCAACGCCGTCAGTGGCAAACCCAAGTCAATGCCGGTCACGGCGGTTTCGGCGACCTCAGCCGCGACAATCGACAGCCGGTTTTCCACCAGCCGGGAATAGGTTTCTTCGAAGCGCAAATAGTTGAGAAGGGTGGTCAAGCATAGGGCCAACACGATGACGGTCACCATGGCGCCGCCAATCTTATATGTCAGCAAGGAGTGCATATCCGGGCCTTTTCTGGCGCGCACCGGCCATTAGACTTTGGTCCAGGCCCACGCTTCACAACTGATACAAGAGCAGAGAGTTGTCCTGCGGTCCGCAGACGTCAATGCAATAGTTGGAAAAAACGCACTTTCCGTTAAATTTTATCAGTCTCAAGGACCAAATCTCCACAATCTTCGCGGAGTCTGCAAAACCATTGTGGGAAACCGATAATCCGAGGCGAAGCGGGCGCGCCTGCCTTGGCACGGAAAGGTTTTCTCTTCCCCTCCCCGCGACTCAAGAAGGGGCGGTTGGAAGACTGGACGATGCGAACCCTCTGCACTCCTGAACCGGTCAGAGCAGGTGCGCAGAGAGAGGGTGGGACGGGGATAGCACCGGTTAAATAGTTGACTTATGGGAAAAGGTTTGACCCGCTTTGGGTGTAAACATATAGTTTGGACAGCTTTTGGGGTTAGGCCTTGGCGCGGGGTCGGATCTCGCAGGTCTCTTTTGGGTCTCAAGAGGGCCGTTTCTTATCGGTCGAGCAGCTTTTTCGCGCCGAGCCTTATGGTAGAAACGGACAATCTCCTATATCCTCTGGGAAGGATGTGCCAAAGTCCTGCCATATCGATTTGATTTAAGGTTTCCGGAGCCCCAGAGGGCCCGGGTCCCAGCATCCGCCACCCGCTTCGCACAACATTAAGGAAGTCACCCATGGCCGAAAAGCCCGATGACACCACCGCCACCGCCGCTGATGCCCCCGAAACGGACGCTCCGGAGGCCGATGCTGCGGTTGAGGAAACCTCTAAAAAGGACGAAGCCCTGAAGCTCGTTCGCCGCTTCAGCTATTGGGGCATTGGGGCCAGCGCCATCCCCGTGATGGTCGTCGACACCGCTGCTCTGCTCGCCGTGCAACTGCGTATGGTGCAGAAGTTGTCCGAGCATTATGAGGTTGAGTTCAAAGAGAACGTCGTCAAATCCGTGATCACGGCGGTTGCTGGCAGCACGGCAGCGGGCATCATTGGCCATTCCGTTGTGGGCCGTGTCCTCGGCGGCATTCCGACCGTTGGTCCGGTGCTGAAACTGGCCAGCGCGCCGGTGGTCGGTGGGGCCTTCACCTATGCGGTTGGCAAAATGTTCACCGAGCATTTCGAATCCGGCGGCACCTTGCTGACCTTGGACACCGCCAAGGCCAAGTTGCGTTGCAAAAAGATCATGGAAGAAGAATCCTCTTCCTCCGATGACGCTGCGGCCCAAGCCGCCGCCTAACACTGTCTTCAGGCCCGGCCCCACCTTCGGGTGATCAGGTCCGACTTTGAGGTTTGATCATTTCGGGCAGGGGCGACGATCACGGATTTGGATCGCCGCCCCTTTCCTTTGCGTAGCCTGTTGTCCCTCTCCTTGTTCCTTCCCTCCGATCCTGTCTCATCGATCCATCCCACCGATCACGCCCCGGCATCCTGGCATTGGGCTGTTCGCCTAAGCGCTTTTTGCGGCAGTTAACGCAGGAAAATTCCGCCATTGGCTGTGCTAGGTTTGCGCTGCGGTGGAGGGACCTGTATGATCCCCCTCTCTATTGGTTGCGAACCAGGACATGAAGCCAGGGTTTGCCGGATCGATCTGACAGTCTTCCGGCCTCTGTTGTCCTGTCCGGTTCATCCCTATGTCGCACCACCCCGATCCTGTTGTCCCGCCAGAGGCGCCCCCATGCTGTTCATGTTATTTGCCCTCTATGTGACTGGGTGCATTGCCGTCGGCATATTGGGCCGCAATGGGCGGTTGGGGTTTTTTGGCCATTTCTTTATCGGGCTTTTGTTCACCCCGTTTGGGGATCTGCTGGTCCAGTCCATCGCCTCCCGGATGAGCCTGCGCAAGGCCCAGGAGGAGGCTGACGACTGGGACGACGAAGACAGCGACGAGGAAGAAGATCCCTCGTCTTCTTCCCGGTTCTCCTCGTGATGTGCGCAAAGGGTCGATGATGGTTTTTGGCTTTAAAAAGCGCAAAAAGGCACAGGAGACAGCGGCCTCGCAGGAGAGCGATGCGGCTGCGACGGCGTCTCCGTCTCCGTCCCCTGCGGAAGACCCGTCCAACGGTGATCGCGCTGCGGAGACGGTGCCCAGTGATGCCCCAGACGCTGCTGCTTCCGCTGCTGAACCGGCTGAGAATGGAGCAGACGGTGCAAACGGGGCGGAGGCTGCCGAAGCGGTTGCTCCGGAGAGCCCGAAAGCTGAGGAGCCGAAAACGGCCAAGCAAACCCGGGCCGAGGCACGCAAAGAGCGTAAAGCCCGGGGCCGGAAGACCAAGGCCAATGGCAATGGGCGCGGCAATGGCAACGGGCATGGGAACGGCAATGGAAATGGCCATGGCAAGCCGCCCCGCAAGCGCGGCATTTTTGCTCGGATTTTCGGTTTCCTGTTTGGCTGGTTGTTCCGCTGGTTCAACCGTCACGCCATTTCTCTGACCCTGCTGTTTTTGCTGGCCTTGCTCGGCGTTGGCTTGTTGGCACCCAGGATCTTCATCACCATCCCGGCGGGTCATGTGGGTGTGTTGTGGGAGCGTTTCCTGGGCGGGACTGACACCGACAAATTTTATACCGAAGGGGTGACGGTTATCTTCCCCTGGGATGAGATGTATATTTATGACGCCCGCTTGCAGAATGATGCGCGGACCTATGACACCATCTCCTCCAACGGCCTGAGCCTGCAGGTCGAAATCGCCACCCGCTATCGGCTCAATCAGGAAAATGTCGGTCTGCTGCACAAGCTGGTCGGGCCGAAATATCCGGAAATCCTGGTCTATCCGGAAATCGGCTCCCATGCCCGTGACATCATCGCGCGCTACACCCCTGAACAGCTCTATTCCGATATCCGGTCCTTCATTCAGGCCCAGATTCTGGAGCGCATGGTGACCGAATTGGGGGCCTCGCTGGTGAACCAATCGGTGCGCGGCAAGCTGATTGAGGTCGAAGATGTCCTGATCCGCTCTGTGGTGCTGCCCGAAACGGTGCAAAAGGCCATTGAGCGCAAGGCCGAGCAATATCAGGCCATGTTGGAATATGATTTCCGTCTCGCCCGGGAAGAGAAGGAAAAGGTCCGCAAGTCCATTGAGGCGGAAGGGATCGCGGCGTTCCAGGCCAAGGTGGCCGACAGCATCACCGATGAGTATCTGCGTCTGCGCGGCATTGAAGCGACGGTGGCCCTGGCGGCCTCGCGCAACAGCAAGATGGTGATCATTGGTGGCAAGGATGGTCTGCCGTTGATCCTGAACACCGGTGAGACGCCGCTAGACGCTACCGGCGGTGGCGGGGCGACGGGCGCGGGCACGAACGCTGGGGGGCTGGACAATCCGGTCTTTAGCCGCACGCCGCAAAATGCCCGGATTGATGAATTCACCCCGGCCAATTCGGCAATGCCAGATGCCTCCACGGGCTTTGGCAGCAGTGGTGGGGCCACAACGACCGGCCAATCGCAGGGCGGGTCCACCGGAACCGGCCGTCCCAGCGCGCCGGGCAGTGCCTTGGCCCCGTCTGGGGATGGGGGCACCGCAGCCCGGGAAGCCCCACAAGCGCCCAATGAAATGACCGGCATGGCGCCGTCGGAGCGCAGCCAGTCTGCCGGGTCGGGCATGAACGAGACGCCGGGCAATGTGCAGGCTCAACCGAGCCAGCCCCAGACCGGGGCAGCTCAATCAGGCCAAAGCACGCCGCAGGATGGCCAACGGGCGTCCGAGATCAATCGCGGGGCTTTGAACCAGGATATCCCCTCGACGCTGAATTCCTTCGCCGATCGCTATCGGTTGGGCACAAATTAAGCATTTCGGCCCTGCCAAAAATATGGGCGATCTTCAGGATCGCCCCTTCCGCACATACAAAAAAGAAGGGCGATCAAAAAAATCGCCCCAATCGCCGCCATAAGGCGGGCGGTCTTCAGAATCGCTCCTTCTGCACACACAAAAAAAAGGGCGATCAAGAAGATCGCCCGTGAGGTGCAAGTGGAAGTGAAGGCTAAAGACACCGAACGAAGGAGAGATCCCGAGGAGCCCTCCTTCAGAAGGCATGTTGTTGATAAAGTTTGATCTGCTGCCCTGCAACAAGAAAATTAAAAACGACGTGATTCCGAAATAAAATTACTCAAAATTTTCTCTTTGAGAGAATTGCTCGGATGCGATGCACCAATGCAGAGCCTAAATCCTAACGGTGAGCCATTCAGGCAAAAGCGATGGCTGCGGACTCGGAGGGCTTCGTCTGGAGTCGGTCTAGGCCGTAAACTCATAAACGTCCCGTTTATGAGTCTAAGGCCTAATACGGCTTTCCCGTTTCAGCTTTCGCCGGTAAGCCTTCAGGACCAAGCCTTTGTCCGGCGATCGTGACGTGCGTTTCAACGCCGGAAGAGCACGATAAGACGATCAGGATCCTCCGAGTCGAGGGCCGGGATATCGATGGCATGCAGAGGTAAAAGCTTTCGGCTGACCTCTGGTGACAGGTCCAGTGTGGGAGCGGGTCCGGATAGAACGATCAACGCATAGTCGGTTTCCTGGTCAAGGGCCCACCGGGCGACGGCTTCGGCATTGCTTTGGCTTTGATTGGCACGTTCCAGATCGTGTTCCAAAACCTTGCCCGGACGATCGGGTAACGGCCAAAGCCTGCTCCAGCCATCTGGGTCCAAGGCAATGCTGCTCCCTGGCATGATGGCACTGTCTAAGCTTTCTATGGCCGCGCGTTGCCCCGCGTGGATTTGACGATGGAAACCGGGCTGCTTTGCCAGCAGTGCTTTGCCAGAGCAAACCAATAAAACGGTGCCAGCAGCCATGGCCAATGCGGGGCCAAATGGATCGGGCAGCGGGCTGATCAACAGATTTCCTGCCAGAGCCGCAGCCAAGAGAAGCAAGTGTTTCAGCCATAGGGGCTGAAGCAACGCAGTCCAGCGAAAGATCCTGTCTGCTCCGAGAGGACCAGCGGGGATCAGTCTTGATAGGGTATCCCGCCAAGTGGTCGAGGACCACCGGCACTGGTCCAAGCTCCAGCGGCGCAGAATGCCGAGATGGAGGGTTTCCAAGGCAAGCATGGAGGCGAAGCCAAGGACAACTGCCAGAAGCAGGTCTCCTGGTGAACTGCCGAGCATAAAGCTTAAGAGGAGGACCAGAGTCAGCGCAAAGGCGGCAAAAGCGGGATGGAACAGGATGATCACACTTACCAAGATCGCAAGAGTGATGTGGTTGGCGAGAAACAGGTCGGGCCCCCAGGTTGCGCAAGCCAAAATCCCGAGCAGGGCTGGGGTGACGATGGTTTCGGGCAGCAGCAAGGGCTGGTTCAGGAACTGGTCTATGTTGATCAGAAAGACCAAGGCCAAACACCAGCCCCAGGGGGAGGGGGCGAGGGTTACAAGCAGCAATGCTGTTAGCAGATTGGAGATGAAACAGAGCGGCACGGTGACGGCCCGCAGGGCGTTTGGCGAGGGCCCAAAAAAACGTATGGCCAAGGCCGCCAAAGCGGATGTTCCCAGCCCCCACTGGGCTGAGGGTGGAACGGCGCTCCGTTGGGAGCGGATCTCTGCCAACCGGCCCTGCAATAGGGACATGGCATCCTGGCAAACCAAGCCTTGATCCCGCAATCGATTGCGAAAAGAGGGATCGATCCGAGCGATGCCGACGCCGATCTCTAACTTTAACCCAAACCGGTCAAGCTTCAGCTCAGATTGAAGGAACGCGAGACCAAGGCAGAGAGAGCCCAACACCAGAAACGGGATCCAATCTGTGATCCCTGCGAAATCGATCATGCCCACATGTCCACTGGTCCTATATTCTGTCTGTGGTGTTATGGCCTGGGTGCGGCCATTGTTCCAGCTTTGGGTTAGACAATCGACACAGAGGCATTATGGAGGTTTTCGCGATCATTCTGGCCCTGGCCTGTGTGGTTCCGGTGATAGTGCTTTGCTGTTGGGCGTGTCATTGGGACGGGCCAGCACCGTTTTTCAACACGGTGCGAAGAGACCGGCTGGACCATTGGTTCCTGCATCATTGTGAAAAAATCACCATGACCGATGCCCGGGCTTGGCTGTGGCACCGGCGCTTGGGAACCCGATCAGAAGATTTGCGCCCCTATCCGCCGATTTATGCCTTTGGCTTGGCCTCGGCGCTGCCTTGCTTGCTCGGGTTTGCCAGTTTCGGGCTGACCAACCGGGGCATGCGCGTTCCATTCTTGCTGATGAATGGCGCGGCTTGTGTTGGCATGGTGCTTTGCCTTCAGGCGATGATGCCCTGGTGGGCGGCTCTTACTGCGGCTGCGATCTTGCTGCTCAATGCCAATCAACTGCACTACATGATGGTCGGCGTGATCGAGCATGTGACCACCATTGCCCTTATTGCGCTGATTACTGTTTTGCTTCTGGTTCCGGCAACCCTCCTGGACCATCCTTGGATCATTGGCTTTGCCATTGGGGTGCTGATCTGGGTGAAGCAAACCTGCATGGGGATTGTGGCAGTTGCTTTTGTCGTTCTGTCCGCTGCCCTGGGGGGCTGGTTGGCAGGGCTGGTGGCAGCAGTGGCCTGCCTGCTTGGTGCGGTTTTGGCCGAAGCATTGCAGTTGCTTGTGATGGCCCGATTGGGCTGGGCCGGGAAACGGTTGCAAAACCTGCGGGAAGCCTTCGCTTTGTTTACCGGGCGCTCGGCGAACAAAGTGAATTCCGCCGTTATCCCGCTGAAAATGGCCAAACTACGGATCTACCCTTATCTGTTTCGCAATTTGGCAGAATGGTTGTGGTTCACAGGCCCCGATGGTGTCAAAGACCATGGAGTGACCGCTTGGGTGGGGTGGGCGTTTTTGAGTGTTTTTAGTCTCACCGGCTTGCTTTGCCTGGTGATAAATGGGGTCAGTCACCCGGTTTCAGCCTTATTCCTGGCTTTGATGGTGATCATCGGTGCCCATGGTGCTTTTTCCTACTGGCTGAAGCGCAGCGCTCCCTTGTTTCTGCCGATCCTGCTCTGTCAGATTTTGTTGCTGGAGACCGTGGCGGTGGCTCTTATGGGGCAACCGGGCTGGTCTCTGGTGCCCCTTGCAGGATTGTTGGTTTTGCAGGTCATGCTGCATGGTCCGTTGCTGCGCAATTGGGTGCGCCAGCGTCGCACCATCACCAAAGACTTGGCTGATGGTCTCACTGATGTCGTGTCGGAAGAGACCATCTACGCCCATAATTACTGCCAGCGCTTTTTTTGGCAGGCCCCTGTGCGGTTTAAGGCCGGGGATGATCAGTGGTACCACAATCAGGACATTATTGAGTGGTTGGCCAAAGAGCGGGGAACCTATCTGATGACCTCGGCCTATGGTCGGGACGCGGTATTGCCGGACGGGTGTCGGGCGGAAAAACTGGGCGAGTGGCCATCAACCCCGGCCCATATGTCGGGCAATGACACCTATACCCTGTTCCGGATCACCTGGGTCTAAACGCCTGGAACCAGGCCGTTGACTCAAAAACGTCCCGTTTATGAGGCTACGGCCTAAAGGGCCAATACGGGTGGATTAGGCGTCAAGCGGCGCTATCTGTGGCAACTTGTTCAGGCGTTTTGCTCTGCCCTGGTGGCAGATCTTTGACCAGGCGGCGCAGTTGTTGGGTTGTGGCCCGGATCTGTGCGGCTTTTTTGGTTTCCGGAATTTCTTCCTCGCCATTGTTTTCATACCCCGCAGGCAGGATCATCTCGCCGGTGATCTCACCTTGGACGCTTTCGATATCGAAATCCGTCGGCTTCATATTGCCCGACTGGATCACCATGTTGGACCAGCCGTAGAGCCAAATTGAAAACAGCTTCCCGACATTCTGGATCCGTTTGCGCCGAGACAGCAGCAACAGCAACCCCTTGGTTACAAAATAGACCCGCATCGGATGGAGCAAAAACCGTCCCATGCGCAGACTTAAGGATGCCAGAACCAAGCGGTTGCGGATCACATTGCGCAGCAATTCGGCCAAGCTGCCATAGCCCGCCCCTTCCTGGGCGATGAAATTGCCGGTTTCTAAATTTTCCACATAGTTCCGCAGCCGTCGATATTGGTGCCGTCCATCTGCGGATGACTTCATAAAATGCACATAGCCCTTAATCAGGGTTTCTGTCGGCAGCAAATAGCGGATGTTGGTCTGGAATTTGAAGCGACCGATATGGGCTGCTAAGGGGCGCAAGCGACCGCTCAGCTTCATCCGGCGATAGAGCGGTGTGCCGGGCAAAGCGACCAGCAGGCCGGGGTTGGAGGTCAGCAAGCAGGACTCTTCCATGCCCTCCAGGGATTTGTCGAAGATTTCCGGCGTGTCGGAATCAAAGCCGAAGATCAGCCCTGGGGTCACGATGAAGCCATAAGATTGAATTTGACGCAGCGCCTCAGGCAGATCGAACTTCTTCGAGCGGTTTTGTACCTTGCTCATTTCCAGCAAGGTGTTGGTGTCGAAGGACTCCACACCGATGAACAGAACATCGAACCCAGCCTGGCGCAGCTTGACCATCAAGGCCGGGTCTTGGGCCAGATTGATGGTCAGCCAAGTGAAAAAGCTGGGTCGGTGACCGGTGCGCTCGCGCCATTCGATCATCTTGTCGGCCACTTCATGGGCCCAGCGGGGCTCGCCAATGAAGTTATCGCAACACAACATGAAGGACTTCACGCCCAAATTGGCTAGGCGATCCAAATCCTCAATGATCACATCGGGGTCTTTGTTGTGGGCCCGATTGTTGTCGGTCAAGATCCGGATATCGCAGAATTCGCATAGGAACGGACAGCCTCGGGAGACTTCCAACAGGGTGCCGTAATAGTGGTGGACGTATTTTTTCAACAGCGCTTGGTCCATGGGCATGGAGCCGCCCATGTTGAAGCGTTGCGGGGCGCGAATGACACGGTCTTCTTCAGATTTGCCACGCACCGCATCCAGCAAGCGGTTGATGATCAGCTCGCCATCGCCAATGCAGATGTAATCGAAAGGGGTGAATTCGTTCAGCCAACCAGCTTGGTCAAAGGACCATGTGATCGGGCCGCCAATGGCGAATTTGGCTTTCGGATAGCGGGCTTTCAGGCGCTCTGCCACCCCGCGCATATAGTCCAGATCCTGGTTTAGCGCGCTAAACAAAAAAGCGTCCGCTTCACCAATCTCATCTTCAGAGCAGATGCGGGTGTCAAACAGATCATAGGTTATGGAGGCGCGGTCTTCTATGAACGGCGCGATCACCATCGCCCAGAGCGGGGTATAGGCATTGCCGAAATTCTGCCTTGCCTGATAGACCGGATCGGGCGCGTGAATAAAGTGGACGCGGTAAGACATTCTGTTTGCCCCGCCAAGCTGTTCCAGTTGGGACTGATCACTCCGCATTCTGCGAAGCCTATATTAGAATGCCAATTGGTTAATTTCTTTTTAAGACGCAAGCCAATTCGGTCTCAAAGGTCGGGTTTTCGTCAACTGGCGCACTATGCTTGGGCCTTGGCCAGCTTTTTCGCCCGATTTTCCGCCCCGCGCCGGATGCGGTTGAACACACCGGTCAGCCCCATGGCTTTGCGCATGTCTTTCAGGGTGTTTTGGGCGATCGCTCGAACCTTTTCCGTACCCTCGGCAATGACCTCGTCCACATAGCCAGTTTTGGCTTCGGCTTCGGCGGTGCGCTCCCGGATCGGGGTCAGGAAGCCTTCAATGGCTTCGGTCAGCAGGCCTTTAACTTCCGTATCGCCGACCTTGCCAGCACGGTAGCGGGTCTTCAGCTCCTCGACCTGGTCTTTGTTCGGGTTGAAAATGTCGTGATAGATGAAGACCGGGTTGCCCTCGACCTTGCCTGGGATGTCGGCGCGGATCCGGTTCGGGTCGGTGAACATGGAGTTCACTTTTTTCGCCACGGTCTTGCTGTCATCGGACAGGAAGATGCAATTGCCCAGGGATTTGGACATTTTGGCCCCGCCATCCAAGCCAACCAATGACGGGGTCTCGCTGACCATCACATCGGGGATCGGGAACACTTCGCCATAGGTTTGGTTAAAGCGCCGAGCGATTTCCCGGGTGATCTCCACATGGGCCACATTGTCCTTGCCGACCGGCACCAGATGGGCCTTGGGCATCAAGATATCTGCCGATTGCAGCAACGGGTAAGAGATCAGGGCGAGGGGAATGGACTCTTCGGAAATCTGGGCATCCCGGGCCATATCCTTGATGCTCGGCAGCCGGGTCAGGCGATTGACGGTCACCAAATGGGACATCAGCAAGCTGATTTGCGGCACCTCAGGAATGGCCGATTGCAGGTAGATCGTGACTTTGGTCGGGTCGATCCCAGCCCCGATATAGTCCATCACCATGCCCCGGGCATTGTCGGACACCTTATTGATATGCTCCGGCTCCGATTTGGTGGTCAGCATATGCAAATCGGCAATGATCAGGATGGTGTCATATTGATCCTGCAGGGCGGCACGGTTTTGCAGCGAGCCAACATAATGCCCCAAATGCAGCCGCCCTGTGGGGCGGTCGCCGGTCAAGATACGCTTCTTCTCTGGGGTCGAAACTGGGCTGTCGGTCATGGGAGGGCTCGCTAGGGAACAATGGGGACAGGAAGGCGCTTCCTGCTACCCCTCCGACCGCGCGATGTCCATAGCCAAATCAAGCGGGGCAGGGTCCCAAGGCTGATTCATGGCCTGGCTCCGGTGGCAGTCCAAGCATTCACCGCCGTCGTGACCGCGCCTTGTTTTTCGCTTTCGCCTTGGCGCTGGACTTGGCCGCAGCACCACGCCCCCTGGCTGCGGAGGCGCGATAGGGGGCAACCGGGCCCGCATCGGCCAAGCCATCCGCTGGAACGCCCAGCTCCATGGCTTCCAGGCGTTTGATCTCATCACGCAGCCGGGCGGCTTCTTCGAATTCCAGGTCAGCCGCAGCGGCGCGCATGCTCTTTTCCAGCTCGGCAATATGGGTGCGCAGATTGTCGCCCGCCAAATATGGGTCTTGGCCATCACCATCCTGCAGCGCGTCGACGGTGACATAGTCCTGCTCATACACACTTTGCAACACATCGGAGATCCGGGAGCGCACCGTCTCCGGCGTGATGCCATGCAGGGCGTTATAGGCCTGCTGCTTTTCCCGGCGTCGGTTGGTCTCGCCAATGGCGTAGTCCAGGCTGTCGGTCATTTTGTCCGCATAGAGGATGACCCGGCCCTCCACATTCCGCGCCGCCCGGCCAATGGTCTGGACCAAGGAGGTTTTGGAGCGCAAAAAGCCCTCCTTATCCGCATCCAGGATCGCCACCAACCCGCATTCCGGAATGTCGAGGCCCTCGCGCAGCAGGTTGATCCCGACCAGCACATCAAAGCTGCCCAGACGCAAATCGCGGATGATCTCGATCCGCTCCAGGGTGTCGACATCGGAGTGCATATAGCGCACCCGCACCCCCTGTTCGGTCAAATATTCCGTCAGGTCTTCGGCCATGCGCTTGGTCAGGGTGGTGCAGAGCACGCGCTGGCCCTTCTCGGCACAGAGCTTGGCCTCTGAGAGCAAATCATCGACCTGGGTTTCCACCGGACGGATGATGCAAACCGGATCCACCAGGCCGGTGGGTCGGATGACCTGCTCGGTGACCACGCCCTGGGTGCGATCCAGCTCCCACCCGCCCGGCGTTGCCGAGACGAACAGGGATTGCGGGCGCATCACCTCCCACTCCTCGAATTTCAGCGGTCGGTTGTCGACGCAGGAAGGCAGCCGGAAGCCATAGTCCGCCAAGGTGCTTTTGCGTTGGAAGTCGCCCCGGAACATGCCACCGATTTGGGGCACCGCGACATGGCTTTCATCGACAAACAGCAAAGCGTCTTCCGGCAGATATTCAAACAGGGTCGGCGGCGGCATGCCCGGTTCGCGCCCGGTCAGATGGCGGGAATAGTTTTCGATGCTTTTGCAATGCCCGGTGGCCTCGATCATCTCCAGGTCAAAGCGGGTGCGCTGTTCCAGCCGTTGCGCTTCCAACAGCTTGCCTTGATTGGTCAGATTTTCCAGCTGCTGCTTCAGCTCGGTCTTGATGGTCCGAACCGCTTGGGACAAAGCTGGGCGCGGGGTGACATGGTGGCTGGCGGGATAGACCGTGACGCTTTCCAGGGTCGCCGTGGTCTCCCCGGTTAGGGGATCGAACTCCTTAATCGCCTCGATCTCATCGCCCCACAGGCCGACCCGCCAGGCCCGGTCCTCATAGTGGGCCGGGAAGATCTCCACACTGTCGCCCCGGACCCGGAAGCAGCCCCGGGCAAAACCGATGTCATTGCGGGTATATTGGATCTCGACCAGGGTGCGCAGCAGATCCTTGCGCTCCAAAGTCTGACCGGTTTCCAGCTTCAGGGTCATTTGGGCATAGGACTCGACGGCCCCGATGCCATAGATGCAAGAAACGGAGGCGACGATGACCACATCGCGTCGTTCCAGCAGCGCCCGGGTGGCGGCGTGGCGCATCCGGTCGATCTGCTCATTGATCGAGCTGTCCTTCTCGATATAGGTGTCGGTCCGGGGCACATAGGCTTCAGGCTGGTAGTAGTCGTAATAGGAAACGAAATATTCCACCGCATTGTCCGGGAAGAAGCCTTTGAACTCGCCATAGAGCTGGGCGGCCAAGGTCTTGTTCGGGGCCAGGATCAGGGTGGGGCGGCCTTGGGCCTCGATGATTTTGGCCATTGTGAAGGTCTTGCCCGACCCGGTGACCCCCAGCAGCACCTGATCTCGCTCACCGCCCAAAATGCCGTCATTCAGCTCGCCAATGGCTGTCGGCTGATCCCCGGCGGGTTGATAGTCCGAGGCCATGCGGAAGTCGGCCCGGGGACCGGCGGCAGGGCGGTTGAACATCGGCAACAGAATGGGGGCGGAGGCGGTCATGGGGCAGGGACACTTGCGTCTGGAGGGCACAACGCGATGGGCTGTTAGAAGGTATGGTGAAATCTGCCAGATTGCAAAGGGCTGCCCCATATCCGGCGGATGGCTAGGGAGGATCCTGTCACGGCAATACGGGCATTATTTTTAGGGATTATTTGGGGTCACCAATGCGCCTTTTTTTGTTTGTTTTCGGGCAGTTTCGCCTTTCGGGGCCTTGCTTGGGCCGTCCGGCGGGCGCATAGTCCGAGGCGTCGTTTTTTCCACCCAGCTGCCCGAAACGGGATTGAAACCAATGTCTCTTCTTGCCGAGCGTTTGTCCGCGATCAAGCCGTCTCCCACCATTGCCGTCACCACCAAAGCCGCCGAATTGCGCGCCGCCGGTCACAATGTGATCGGGCTGGGGGCTGGGGAGCCGGATTTTGATACCCCCGATCACATCAAAGAAGCCGCCGTGGCTGCGATCGCGGCTGGCAAGACCAAATACACCCCGGTGCCCGGCACCCCGGAGCTGCGCAAGGCGATCATCGCCAAGCTGAAACGCGAGAACGACCTCGACTACGCCATGGACGAAATCACCGTCGGCTGTGGCGGCAAGCAAACCATCTACAACGCCATCATGGCCACAGTGGCCGAGGGCGATGAGGTCATCATCCCGGCCCCCTATTGGGTCAGCTATCCGGACATCACCCTGTTGGCTGGCGGCACCCCGGTGTTCGTGCCCTGCGGCGAAGATGTCGGCTTTAAACTGACCCCGGCCCTGCTGGAAGCGGCCATCACGCCGAAGTCGAAATGGCTGGTGTTGAACAGCCCGTCGAACCCGACCGGCGCGGTTTACAGTGCTGAAGAACTGAAGGCCTTGGCGGAGGTGCTGGCCAAGCATCCCCAGGTCTGGGTCATGACCGATGATATGTATGAGCATCTGGTTTATGACGGCATGACCTTCTCGACCATTGCTCAAGTCGCCCCGGCCCTGAAGGACCGTACCCTGATCCTGAACGGCGTTTCCAAGGCCTTCAGCATGACCGGCTGGCGGGTTGGTTATGCGGCCGGTCCGGCGGTGCTGATCAAGGCGATGAACAAGATCCAGTCCCAATCCACCACCCATACCAGCTCGGTCAGCCAAGCCGCTGCGGTGGCCGCGTTGGATGGGGCCTTGGACTTTTTGGCCGAACGCAATGCCGTCTTTGTTGAGCGCCGTGATCTGGTGGTCAAAATGATCAACGAGGCGGCGGGCCTGTCCGTCGCGGTGCCGACCGGAGCGTTTTATGTTTATCCGTCCTGTGCCGGTGTGATTGGCAAAACCACGCCAGCGGGCACCAAGATCGAAAGCGATACGGATTTCGTCACCGCGCTGTTGGAAGAGGAGGGCGTCGCCGCCGTCCAGGGCGAGGCCTTTGGCCTGTCGCCCTATTTCCGGATCTCCTATGCGACCTCCACCGAGGCTTTGACGGAAGCCTGCACCCGGATCCAGCGCTTCTGTGCTGCCTTGACCTGATCAACAGGCCCAATACCCTGATGGAACAGCCCTGCCCCCGAACGGGGGCAGGGCTTTTCTTTTGCGCTGCGGCTTGAAGCGATCGGGGGAGATCGCTTTATGTCTTGCAACGGCAACACAAACGGCAGGAGCACCGGTCAATGAAGCAGGCGGATGGGTTTCCGACGGTCATGGTGGTCGACCACCCCTTGGTGCAGCATAAGCTGAGCCATATGCGCGACAAGGCGACCTCGACCCGCAAATTTCGCCAGCTGTTGCGGGAGATCGGTTTGCTGATGGGCTATGAGCTGACCCGCAGCCTGCCCATGACCACCACCAATATTGAAACCCCGCTGACCGACTATGACGCGCCGGTCATTGCCGGGCGCAAATTGGCGGTGGTGCCAATCCTACGCGCCGGGACCGGCATGGCCGATGGCTTGCTGGAGCTGGTGCCCGGGGCCCGGGTTGGCCATGTCGGCAGCTATCGCGACCCGGTGACCAAACATCCGGTGGAATATCTGGTCAAGCTGCCCCAGCCCCAGGGCCGGACCTTCATCCTGGTCGATCCGATGCTGGCCACCGGCCATTCCGCCGTCCATGCGGTCGAGGTGGTGAAGAAGCACGGCGTTAAGGGCGAGGATATCCGCTTCATGGCCCTGGTCACAGTGCCGGAGGGCCTAAAGGTCTTCACTGAAGCCCATCCGGATGTGGCGGTCTATGTGGCGGCCATCGACAGCCACCTTAATGAACATGCCTATATCGTGCCGGGTCTCGGCGATGCCGGGGATCGCTTGTTCGGCACCAAATAGGGCCGTCCCGATAGCCCTCTGGCGAACCTGTGCGCTGCAGCAAGAATGGGCGTTATGCAGTCCATTTCTTGAGCAGAACGCTCAGACTTTGCGCGGTTCTGTTTCTGGAATGTGACAGAATGGACCTCCTCCGTGAGGCTCCGCCTCATCCCGGTTTTGTCACTGATTTGGCATAAGGATTGCTGCGGCTGCGTCGGCCCTATTCCGAGACAGAACCAGGATATTCGATGACAGACGCTGCTCTCGCCTCTGCCCGCCATAAAGGCGGTGTCGAACTGCTTGGGGTGACCAAGCGATATGGCGAGGCCGTAGCGGTCCATCAGATCTCCCTAAAGATCGCACCGGGATCCTATTGTTGTCTGTTGGGGCCATCGGGCTGCGGCAAAACCTCGACCCTGCGGATGATCGCCGGTCATGAGGAGGTGAGCGAGGGCGACATTCTCATCGATGGCCGCAATGTCACCGAAGCCGCCCCGGCGGCCCGGGGCACGGCGATGATGTTCCAGAACTATGCCTTGTTTCCGCATTTGAACTGTCTGGACAATGTGGCATTTTCCCTGCGTATAAAAGGGGTTGCGAAGGCGGAGCGGCATCAGAAAGCCGCTGAGTTGCTTGCCCTGGTCCATATGTCTGATTACACCACGCGCATGCCCGCCCAACTGTCCGGTGGCCAGCAGCAGCGTGTGGCCTTGGCCCGGGCGCTGATCACCAATCCGGAGGTGCTGCTGCTTGATGAGCCGCTTTCGGCGCTGGATCCATTCCTGCGCACCCATATGCGCGCAGAGCTGCGCTCCCTGCAAAAAGAACTGGGCATCACCTTCATTCATGTGACCCACTCCCAGGACGAGGCCATGGCCCTGGCCGATATGGTGGTGGTGATGGAAGGCGGCCAAATCCGCCAGGCTGATCCGCCTAGAGTGTTGTTTAACCGTCCCGCCGACAGCTTTGTTGCGCGCTTTATCGGCGGTCACAATGTGCTGGAAGGCATTTTGACGGAGCCCCGCACCGATGGGGTTTATGTTGAGGGCGGCGCTGGGGCTTTCTATCCCGTCGCCAAAGATCCGACCGCCCTGTCCGGAACACAAACTGGAACGCGGCTGGCGTTCACAGTGCGGTCTGATGCCATCGACGTTCAAGCGGCAGAGCCTAGCGGGCCGGAGCAACCCGCATCTGTCGCAGCGACTCTTTCGAGCATCGAATATGCTGGGGCACAGGTCCATTTGACCCTGTTGCTGGCCGATGGTCAGACCACCCTTAGCGCGGTTCAATCCGAAACGACCTTCTTTCAGACCCCTCTAGAGGCAGGACAGCCGGTTTTGGCGTCCTGGTCACCGGAGGGCGTCCATCTGCTGGCCGCCACGCCATAACCTGCCTTCACAACCCGAACAGGAGTACTGCGATGACCGATCAGACTGCAAAGCCTAAGGCTGGACTGAAACGCCGGGATTTCCTGAAGACCACCGCTGCGGCAGCCGGTGGGGTGGCCTTGGGATCCGGAGCCATTAAGGGCTTCCCCACGGTTTGGGCGCAAAACATCAAAGACGTCACCCTGCGCCAGTTTGGCACCGGGGTCTCAAACATCAATGAGATCGCGACCAAGGTGAAGGAAGATCTGGGCTTTACCCTGGAGATGACCGCCCTGGATACCGACACCACCGCCCAGCGGGTGGTGACCCAGCCGAAATCCTTCGATATCGCCGACATCGAGTATTTCACCGTGAAGAAAGTTTGGGGCGCGGGCAATCTGCAGCCCTTTGATGTCTCCAAGCTGACCAATTACGACAAGATCGTCGGGATTTTTAAGAACGGCAAGCTGACCCCGGACTCCACCATTGCCCAGGGCACCGCGCCGCATACGGTGGGCTTTGTCGCCGATCCCGATGCCAAGGATTTCGCCGGAGAAGAGACCAACTGGTACACCTTGGTCCCGACCATCTACAACGCCGACACCTTGGGCATCCGTCCGGATTTGATCGGTCGTCCCATTGGCAGCTGGACCGAGTTGCTGAATTCGGAATTCAAGGGCAAGGCCTCGATCCTGAACATTTCCTCCATCGGCATTATGGACGCGGCCATGGTTTGCGAAGCCATGGGCGAGATCACCTATGGTGATAAAGGTAATATGACCACCGAAGAGATCGACAAGACCATGGCGATCTTTACCGAGGCGAAAAAGGATGGCCAGTTCCGTGCCTTCTGGAAGACCTTTGATGAGTCGGTCAATCTGATGGCCTCGGGCGAGGTGGTGATTCAGTCCATGTGGTCCCCCGCGATCACCAAAGTGAAGTCCATGGGCTTCCCCTGCATCTATCAGCCGCTGAAAGAAGGCTATCGCTCATGGGGCGGCGGTTTGGGCCTGTCGCGCAATCTTTCCGGCCTCGAGCTGGAAGCGGCCTATGAATACATCAACTGGTATCTGTCCGGTTGGGTCGGCGGCTTGTTGATGCGCCAAGGCTATTACTCTGCGGCTCCGGAGACCTCCAAGCTGCATATGAGCGATGATGAATGGGGCTTCTGGTTTGAAGGCAAGCCTGCGGAAAGCGACATTGTCGATCCGTTCGGCAATGTGCTGGAGAAGGCCGGAGCAACCCGCGACGGCGGGTCGTTCTATGACCGGATGGGGGCTGTGGCCTGCTGGAATTCGGTCATGGATGAAAACCGCTACATGGTCAGAAAATGGAACGAATTCATCGCGGCATAAAGCGGGTGTTCTGATCCTGTCTACCCTCCGTAGGACTTTGTGCCTGCGGGGGGTCGATTGGTTCACTGACCAAAGGGGATCCCATGTCCGACTATCGGTCCTACCTGCAAGTTCTGCCTCTGGTCGCGATCCTGGGGCTGTTCCTGCTTGGACCGATTGTCTTGATTTTTATTGTCAGTTTTTGGGATTACTCCGAATTCGATTTGATCCCAGATTTTGTGTTCACCAATTACCGGGAGCTGTTTGAATCCTCGGTCACCTATACGATTTACCTCAACACATTGAAATATGCGGCGCTGACCTGGGCCTTTACCCTGGGGATCGGCTTCACGGTGGCCTATTTCCTGGCCTTTCATGTCCGTAGCCTGAAATGGCAGATTGCCTTGTTTTTGATCTGCACCATCCCGTTTTGGACCTCGAACCTGATCCGCATGATTGCCTGGATCCCGGTTTTAGGCCGCGAAGGCTTGGTCAACACGGCCCTGCTAAACGCGGGACTGGTGTCCGAGCCGGTGGATTGGTTGCTGTTCAGCGACTTCACCGTCGTGCTGGCCTTTGTCCATCTCTACACCCTGTTCATGGTCGTCCCGATTTTTAATTCCATGATGCGCATCGATCAGGCGGTGCTCGAGGCCGCCCGGGACGCCGGAGCCACCAGCTGGCAAACCGTGCGGCATGTGATCATCCCGCTCTGCCGCCCCGGCATCGCCATTGGCACCATCTTTGTGGTCAGTCTGGTGATGGGGGATTTTGTCACCGTTCAGGCCATGTCCGGTGGCCAAAGTGCCTCGGTTGGGGTGGCGATGAACAACAAGCGGGCCTTGCTGCAATATCCGGCCGCTGCAGCGGATGCGATGATTTTGCTGGCCTTTGTGTTGACCGTGGTGGCGATGCTGATGCGCTCGGTCAACATCCGCAAAGAGCTTTAGGGGCGGCAGATGGCAGGACGGGTCGGGGAGAAACGCGGGCGGAGTTTTTGGGTGCTGGCAGCCTTTTTCTGGCTGTTTGTGTTGTTCCTCTATGGGCCGATCCTGGCCATCGTCACCTTATCCTTCCAGGGACCGGATGGCGGTTTGACCTTCCCGATGAATGGGGTTTCGGTGCATTGGTTCGGCGCGTTGTTCGAGGAACAGCGGGTCGGTGATTTCAAGGGCTCCTTCTTGCGCTCCATCCTATTGGCGTTGTTGGTCATGGCGTTGACGGTGGTGATTTCCCTGTCTGCAGGGATGGCCTTCCGCCGCCCCTTCAAGGGGGCAGGGGTGGTGTTTTATGTCACCGTGGCCAGCCTGATCGTGCCCTCCATCCTGATCACTTTGGGCATCGGTTTGCTGTTTGACCGGCTAGACTTGGAAAGCACCTGGTACACATCCGGTCTGGGAGCCCACCTAACCTGGACTCTCCCCTTTGGCCTGCTGATCATGTTTGCGGTCTTCAACCGATTCGATAAGTCCTATGAGGAGGCGGCGCGGGATTTGGGCGCCTCGCCCTGGCAAGTGCTGCGCCATGTCATTGTGCCGATCATCGGGCCAAGCCTGATTGGGGTGGGGCTGTTTGGCTTTACCCTCAGCTTCGACGAGTTTGCCCGCTCCCTATTGTCGGTGGGCTCGAAGAACACATTGCCATTGGAAATCTTTGGCATGACGACCACCGTGACCACGCCCACGCTTTACGCGCTCGGGACCCTAACCACGGCAGTTTCCTTTCTGATCATCGCGCTGGCCTTTGCGGCCATATCCCTGCTGCATCGCCGTCGCCGAGGCGATGGCCGTAAAAACGGGGAGGGTGTATGAGCCGCAGCATTTTGTTGGTCAATCCAAACACAACAACGGCGATGACAGAGCGCATGGCAGGTGCCGCCCAGACGGTGATGCCTGACGGGGTGGCGTTGCTGGCGAAGACCGTGCCATACGGGGCTCCCAGCATTGAAGGCTATTATGATGAGGTTTTTGCTGTTCCACCGCTGCTGGAGGTGGTTGCAGAGCATCAGGGCCAGTTTGATGGCGTGGTGGTCGGGTGCTTTGATGATACTGGTGTTGATGCCCTGCGATGTGTCACTGACCGACCCGTCATCGGTCTGTGCCAAGCGGGCATGCAGGCGGCCTCGGTGCTGGCCAATGGGTTTTCGGTGATCACCACCCTGTCCCGCTCGGTCCCAGCCCTGGAGCATTTGGCGGAGAAATACGGCTTTGGCCGTTTATGCCGTCGGATCCGGGCCGCAGAGGTTCCGGTGCTCGACCTGGAAGATCCGGCCAGTCCGGCCTTGTCGCGCATCGAAGTCGAGATTGAACGCGCCTTGGCGGAGGATCGCACCGAAGCCATCCTGTTGGGCTGCGCCGGGATGGTCGATCTGACCCACAGCCTGTCTGAAAAGTATGGGGTCCCGGTGATTGAGGGGGTGACGGCAGCCGCTGCCCAGGTCGAGGCCCTGTCCCGTCTTGGTTTGAAAACCGCCAAAACCGGCGGCTATGCGACGCCACGCAGGAAAACCTTCTCAGGGCTGTTTGACCGCTTTTCCCCTTAAGCGGTCGCGCCTTCTTGGGTGCGATCAACCGCCTCAATGACATGGCGCAGTAACAGGGCGGTGGTCACCGGCCCGACACCGCCCGGCACCGGGGTCAGGGCTCCCGCAATCGGGGCCACCGAGTCCGGATCCACATCGCCGACCAAACCGCCCTCGGGGGTCGGGTTGGTGCCCACATCAATGATTACCGCGTCTTTGCGCACATAATCTGCGGTCAGAAGCTGTGGCCGACCCACCGCAGCCACCAGAATGTCGGCTTGGCGGCACAGACCCGGCAGATCCCGGCTGCGGGAATGGCAGACGGTGACCGTGGCGTCCTCGGCAGTCAGCAACAGGGCTGCAGGCTTGCCAACCACCATGGAGCGGCCAACCACCACCACATTGGCCCCAGAGAGCGGGATTTTTTCTGCCTTCAGAATGTCGAGCACCGCTTGGGCCGTGGCCGGGGCGAAGGTCGGCAGACCCGCCGCCAGTCGGCCAATGCTTTGCGGATTGGTGCCGTCAATGTCCTTTTCCGGGACAATGTGACCAGCGACATCCAACAAAGTGACTCCCTCGGGCAGGGGGGTCTGACAAATAATGCCATGCACCGTGGGATCGGCGGACAGCCGGTCCAGCGCCGCACAGATCTGCGGACCGGTGGAACCGGTCAAAGTTTCGATGTCACATAGCAAGCCAAGCCGCTCCGCTGCACGTTTGATGGAGCGCACATACCACGCCGTGGATTCGTCGTCGGTGGGCACGGCGATGGCCAGCTTTGGCGTGGTGCCAGCCTCGGTCAGGCGGGCGGCATCGACCTTGGTGGCCGCATTCAGTTTCTTCGCGATGGCCTTGCCGTCGATCAGTCTCATTTGGCAATCCTTTCGCGGACAATTCCGGCCACCTGATCGGCTTTGGCGCCGGCCGCCTTAAAGCCCTCCAGGGCCTCAACGGTTTGGCGGCACCAGTCGGGATCCTTCACCGAGGCCAGATTGATCTCCACATTGACCATCGAGGAGTCGAGCGCCGCCCGGGCCGCATAGGCCGCGACGGCAATGTCCGAGGCCACACTGGAATTGGTGTTGTCCAGGATGCTTTCCGCCAGATCGATCACCGCCACAGCGGTTCGGGCGGTTTCAAGCGGCACCTCGGCGGCCTGTTTCAGTGCGGTTTGGATCGCCGCTTTGCGTGCGGCTTTGTCCGCATCGGTGGCCTTGGGCAGTTTATAGGCCGCGATCACGCCGTCGAAGGCGGTGGCGTCGGCAGCGGCCAGGCGCAGGGCATCGGCGCGCAAGGCCTTGGTCTGGTCCATCACCGCCAGCAAGCTGTCCCGATGGGCGGCGAATTTGGGCTTATCGATCGTCAGGGCACAGACCATTTCCACCAGACTGGCACCGATGGAGGCGCTAACCGCGCCAGCAGCCCCACCGCCTGGGGCCGGGGCTGAGGACGCCAATGCCTCCAGCCAGGTTTCAAGGGAGCCATCGGTGCCTTGGGGGCCACCATTGGCCTCGGTCTCAGCGCTATCGGTCATGCTGCGGTAAGTCTTCTGATGTTCGGGGAGGGAAAATTCCGGCGCGGACAGTAGCACCGGCGGGCCTGCTGCGGCAATATGGATCCAAAGTCGCATTAAGCCTGAAAGTGAACCAAGCGTGTTATTCCAGGACCACCACCTTTGTGGACTGCATCTAGGGGCCTCCTGTCCCCTGCCGGACCTGCCGGTTGCCCAGGGCATGGCCGGGCAGGACCCCGAGATCACGCTCCTGGTGGAGGCTCTGGCCCCCATATTGCCCGAGGCGACCCATCGGGCACCGCTGTTTCAATTAAGGGGGCTCGAGGATTGCTTGTTCGACCTGCCCGGCCTCGGTCGGGCCTTGATCAGCCGTGGCAATCGGGTGGTCCTCGACCCCTTGGTCACCCTGCCGGAGGTCCTGTCGTCGTTCTGGGATGTGGTCTTGCCGCTTCTGAGCCTGCAAAGGGGCTGGGTGCCGTTTCGCGCCAGTGCTGTTGTTGGACCTGCCGGAGCGGTCTTGATCGTGGGGCATTCCGGGTCCGGCAAATCCGTCGCGGCCGCACAACTGCTTAGTGGCGGGTTTTCTTGCGCTGGGGATGGCGTTGTGCCGGTGGACCTGTCCGGATCGGTGCCCATGTTGCGCCCGACATCCGGAACGCTTCGGCTTTGGCCAGCAATGGCCGACCTCTTCACCGGACAGGCGGAAACCCATTCGGACCATTCCGGTCGGGTGTGCATGCCAACAGCATTGCCGCAGACCGCGCCCATACCCGTGCGGGGGATTGTGCGGCTCAGGGTCAGGGCCGGAGGGATTGAGATGGGGAGCCAGGATGAAACCGGGGTCGATGCTTTGGCCTTGGTCCAGGAGGCGGTCGCGGCCCAGGCCGTCGCCCGGTTGACGGGCCAATTGAGCAAGATTTTTGCCGCCAACGCCACCATGGTGCAGACGGTTCCTTGTGTCACTTTGGTGCGGGATACGGTGATAGGGTCTTTGCCCGCATGGCAAGCCCTGTTGGAACGCTCAGTGCGGCATCTCTTGGGGCAGGAGGGGCAGCCATGACCGCCCGGATCGTTTGGCTCGCCTCCTATCCCAAATCCGGCAATACCTGGCTGCGGTTCTTGCTCGACAGTCTGCTGCGCGGTGGGGCACCGGTAGACATCAATCATGTCCGCCTGCCCGAGGCCCATGCCGCCAACCGGCATTTGTTCCGCAGCATTCTTGATGTGGAGGCCAGCAGTTTCGATCCCACGACCGCCGATACCCTTCGACCCGTGCTCTATCGGCACTGGGTGAAGGACCGCCAAGGGCTGCTGTTTAGCAAAACCCATGATCGCTATCGCCGGGTCGCCGATGGATCGCCCTTGTTTCCGGCAGACATTTCCCATGGGGTTATCCATTTGATCCGAGATCCCCGGGATGTCGCTGTCTCCTTATCCCACCAGTTGGGGTTAGACCTTGGTCGGGCTGCGGACTGGGTTTGCTCCCGGCCATTGGAGCGGATCGGTCCTTCCCATGACATTTTATACGCCCAATTGCCGGAGGTGATCGGCGACTGGGCCGGGCACAGCGAAAGCTGGCGCGAGACCCCACTGCCTCGGCTGGTGGTGCGCTATGAGGATTTGGTCACCGACCCTCGGGCATCTCTTGGGGCCGTGGCCGGTTTTCTCCAGCTATCCCCATCGCGCGACATACTGGACGCTGCGATTGGGCAGTGCCGTCTGGAACGCTTGCAGGCCCAGGAACAAGGGGATGGATTTCGCGAGGCGTCCGGCGTGCGGTTTTTTCGCAGCGGACGTATTGGCCAGGGACGCGTGACCCTTTCGGCGCAGCACTTGACCCGTATTGAGGCCTGTCTTGGCCCCGAGATGGCCTGCCATGGCTATGAGGGTTCTGGAGACTGAATTTCCCCATAGGGTGAGTAATAATTTTGACAATCGCATATATCGTTTTTTATACAATAGGGATAATAAACCCACTTATTGAGATCATAAATAGGACGCTGCCCATGACTGACCATTCTGATCATCGTGAGTTGGCCGCCGATGCGGCTCAAACCGGTCAAAAGCAAGCTTGGTCCAAACCCTGCCTGAATGTCTTGGATATCTCCGAGACGTCAGGGGGGACCGCGCTGGATACCTCGGAAACAGCCTTTACCCGAGCATCCTAAATGGTCGCATTGGCCGGGGTGGTGGCCGAGGAAGATCGGCCCCCCTTCGCGCCTTTGCAAACACAGTTCAACGCCTCACCAACCCTCACCTGGGCTTGTTGTCCTGGGGCCTCTGCACAGTGCGTTATGGGAACCCTTCTTGCGAATGGCTCGCCAGAGCCGGTGGGACGGAGCATGGCACATCATGCCCCCACCGGTGTCATGGTGGTGGCCGATGCTTGGTTACCCCCAGATCCTCATTGCCGAGTCCATGGGGCAGCGGAGCGGGTCGCCCAGCTTTATCTTGCCCATGGTTCGGATGCGTTTGAGCGCTTGGAAGGCGAGTTTGCCATTGCGCTTTGGGATCCTCGGACCCGGTGCTTGCTGTTGCTCCGGGATGGTTTTGGCTGTCGACCGCTCTATTACCGGCTTTGGCCCGATGGTCGTTTGGCCTTCAGCAGCTTGATCGCACCGTTGATCGGTTTTGAGGAGGCGGCTCCGGGGGTCAATCCGGATTGGATTGCTGACTACCTGACCCGCAGCGAAAGCGATCCGGAGATCACGCCCTATCTGGGCGTCTCCCGCCTGCCCCCAGGACATCTGCTGACATGGCACGCGGGCAGGCTGTTCACGCGCCGGGTCTTCTACTTTGACCCTCCGGACCCGCTCGACTGGTCCGCAGCCCGCATCCAAGACGCTTTTGCCGCCCATCTGGAGCGGGCCGTCAGAGACCGCTTAACCCCAGGGATCCAATCTTTCGGGGCTGAACTCAGCGGCGGTCTGGACAGCAGCGCCGTGGTTAGCATCGCCGCTGCAGGGCTGCCCGTTGGGACGCTGTCCTCCCCGCTGCGGACCTATTGCCACGGCCTAAGCCCACAGGAGCGCGGCACGGTCTGGCCGTTTGAAGACGAAACCGCCCATGCGGCTTTGGTGGCGAACCATCTTGGGCTGACAGAGACCCATCACATCGTTCCGTCCCAGGGGCATAGTTTTTTGGACCATGCGGATCGCATCCAAGCGGTTCATGGCGGGCCCTTGGTCGATGGGTTCGCCTGCCATTCCGATCCGGTGCTGCGACAGGCCCAAGCCGATGGCGTTGGGGTGATGCTCTCCGGTCAAGGCGGCGATCAATATGCCTCCGCGCCCTGCGGCATGGTGATTGGCGAATATGCCCAATCCCGGGCGTGGCGGGCGCTCTGGCGGGAATGTCGCGCTGCGGGGCAGGCCAGAGCTCCCGGGGCGCATGAAGCGTCCTGGCGTACCTTTCTCCGGGCAAGCCTTCGGGCGGAATTCGGTGCCCTCTATGGCTGGCTGCGCCCTAGGGCGGACCACGTGCCGTTTGGCCAGGAGGTTTTGGCGTCTCTGACGGTGCCGCAGTCGTTTTATCAGGAGATGGATTTGGCGGGGCGGGTTGATCGCGCCAGCCAGCAAGGGCGGTTTCGCAGCGTTGCGGCCCAGCAAGCCAGCTGGGTCGGGCAAGCCCCCTTTAGCCTTCGTTTGGAAAGCTCCTGGGTCGCCGGTTTTGTCCATGGCGTGACCTATCGCTACCCGTTGTTGGATTTGGCCTTGGTCCGCTTTGTGCTGTCGATCCCGGTGCAGCACAGAGTGTTTCGTGGTCAAGGCCGGTTGCTGATGCATCGATTTCTCCAAAAGCGCCTTCCGGCCTCCATC
This sequence comes from Rhodospirillaceae bacterium, assembly GCA_049604415.1. Classification (GTDB taxonomy): domain Bacteria; phylum Pseudomonadota; class Alphaproteobacteria; order Rhodospirillales; family Rhodospirillaceae; genus JBMYTN01. The sequence goes on from JBMYTN010000006.1 coordinate 119,877, forward strand.
GCTTGGCGGCGGGACAAGGCCCAGACCGCTTTGCCCGGCGTTGCCGCTCGCATGCGCCGCGCCATGCCCGTTTTACGCCAGCGCCTTGAGGAGATCCAAAGCGGTCCCCTCGCGGCGTCTTACATCGATTTTGCCGCGCTGTTTGCGCAGATGGCGCGATTGGGCGAGGGGGAGACGGCGTTGGATCAACCGGTCGACCGGGCGGCTCTGATCAATCTGCAGCGGGTGGTGATGTTGGGTTTGTTTTTGCAGCAGCAGGAGAAGAGGGGGCCATGACCATCACCCTAACGTCGACGGTTCGAAAGTCAGAAGGTCCGGTCGAGGCCTCCATGGATGGGCGCACGGTCATGCTGAACATGGCCTCGGGCAAATATTTTGGCTTGGATGATATCGGGACCGATGTCTGGTCCCGGTTGGAAGGCTCGGTTGCGGTGATGGCTCTGGTGGATGCCTTGGAGGCCCTCTATGACGCGCCCAGGGCGACCTTGGAAGCCGACGTGTTGGAGTTTTTGCGCGCCCTGGAAACGGAAGGGCTGGTCGAAGCCGTGCCAAGCGCCTAAACAGCCCAAACCGGTTTTTGAGATGGGAGAGGGCGCGGTATGGCACCGACGGTCGTGGTTTTTGACATTGGCGGAGTCCTGGTGGATTGGAACCCGAACCACCTTTATCGCAAGCTGATCCCGTCGGATGCCGAGCGCGAAGCCTTCCTGCGCGACATTTGCTCCCCGGCCTGGAACCACCAATTCGATGCGGGAGTGTCCTTCACCGCTGGTGTGGATGCGCTCTCGGCCCAGCATCCCGACAAAGCCGATTTGATTGCCGCCTATCGCGACCGCTGGGTCGAAATGCTGGAGGGCTCGTTCGAAGACACGGTCCGTCTGCTCCGGCGTTTGCAGGCTGCCGGTGTGCCGCTGCATGCCATCACCAATTGGTCGATGGAGACCTTCCCCATCGCCCAGCAGCGCTTTGACTTTTTGCAAGGCTTCGATGTCCTGGTGGTTTCCGGGGCGGAAAACATGGCCAAGCCCGACCCGGCGATTTTCCGCCTGTTCCTAGAGCGGGCTGGGGAGACGGCGCAGAACTGCCTGTTCATTGATGACAATGCAGCCAATATCGAAAGCGCTTCGGCGCTCGGCTTCCACACCCATCATTTCAAACAGGCTGCGGCCCTTGAGGCGGATCTTTTGGCCTATGGCCTGCTCAAGGCCTGACATCCAAGGTCCGCTTTCCGATAACGGCTTTTGTTTTGAAGGGCCTTTCAGTATAACAGCCCCCTTCCCAAAACGGGCCGAAACAGACCCACGCGCGCAGCCGCCTGCGCGCCCCTTCTCAGAGTGAATTCCATGAAAGACTTCCCGCAGAAATACAAAGCCAGCGCCGTCGAGGACGAGGTCAAAGCCTTCTGGGGAAGCAGCGATGTGTATACCTGGGATCCGGAGCTGCCGTCCGAGACCAATTACGTCATTGATACCCCGCCGCCGACCGTGTCGGGCACCTTGCATGTGGGTCATGTCTACTCCTACACCCAGGCCGACATCGTGGCGCGCTATTTCCGGATGCGCGGGCGCAATGTGCTCTATCCCATCGGCTGGGACGACAATGGCCTGCCCACCGAACGGCTGGTGGAAAAGGTCCGCAAGGTCCGGGGTGGGGCCATGGGCCGGGAAGAGTTCATTGCCATCTGCAATGATGTGATCCCGAAATATGAGGAACAGTTCCGCGATCTGTTTTCGACCCTGGCGCTCAGCGTTGATTGGAGCCGGGAATACCAGACCATCAGCCCGGAAAGCCGGGCGATCTCGCAATTGTCCTTCATCGATCTCTATGAAAAAGGCCTGATCGAACAGCGCCTGGAGCCGTCCCTGTGGGATCCGGCGGACCGCACCGCCATCGCCCAGGCCGAGATGGAAGAAATGGAGCGCGACAGCTTCATGAACACCATCACCTTTGCCATTGAGGGCGAGGGGGAGGGCGGAGCCGGGATCCAGATTGCCACCACCCGGCCCGAGCTGATCGCTGGCTGCGGCGCGGTGATGATCCACCCGGAACATCCCCGGGCGGCTGAGCTGTTGGGCCGCAATGCGGTGACCCCGCTTTATGGGGTGCCCGTGCCCTTCATCGCCGATGAGCATGTGGACCCGGAAAAGGGCACCGGCATGGTGATGTGCTGTACCTTCGGGGATGTCACCGACATCCAATGGTACAAGACCCATGGATTGCCGCTGCGCGTCGTGATCGACAATGCGGGCAAGATGAAATCCGATCTTCCCATTGGCAGCGATCCGGCTTGGCCGTCCGTGGATGCGGCCCAGGCCCAAGCCACCGTAGAGGCCCTGCAGGGCAAGAAGGTCAATGAAGCCCGCAAGCTGATCCTAGAGCAACTCCAGGAGGCCGGGGTGCTCAACGGTCAGGAAAAGATCCGCCAGGTGGTGCCGGTGGCCGAACGCTCCGGCGCGCCGCTGGAGATCATCGTCACCCCGCAATGGTTCATCCGCACCCTGGAATACCGCGACCAGATCCTGGCCAAGGGTCAGGAGATCACCTGGCATCCCGAATACATGTTCAACCGCTTTGAAACTTGGGTCCAAGGCCTGAAATGGGATTGGTGCATTTCCCGCCAACGCCATTTCGGCGTGCCGATCCCGGTGTGGATTTCCCAGCGCGCGGGCGAGGAAGGCAAGGTGCTGCTGCCCGCCGCCGATGCTCTGCCGGTTGATCCGCTGGTGGATCTGCCCGAGGGCTATAGCCGCGATGAAGTTGAGCCGGTCAAGGATGTGATGGACACTTGGGCGACCTCGTCCCTGACGCCCCAGCTGACCACCCGCTCCATCACCCCGGAGCGCGGCTATGACCTTGCCGCCCATGAGCGGCTGTTCCCGTCCTCCATGCGGCCCCAGGCCCATGAAATCATCCGGACTTGGGCCTTCTACACCATCGTCAAAGCACTCCATCACCAGAATGATGTGCCCTGGCGGGACATCTGTATCTCCGGCTGGTGCTTGGCCTCCGATGGCTCGAAAATGTCCAAATCCAAGGGCAACATCATCGATCCGCTGCGGCTGATTGCCGATAATGGGGTTGATCCGGTGCGCTATTGGACCGGCACTTCGCGTTTGGGCAATGACACTGCCCTGTCGCCCAACACTCTGAAGCAGGGGCGACGTCTGGTGACCAAGCTGTGGAATGCCGCCCGGCTGGCCCATATGTCCTTGGGCGGCAGCGCGCCGCAAGGAACCTTGGAAGAAGCCCTGCAGAGCAAAGACATCAGCCATCCGATTGATCTCTGGCTGATTGGCGAGCTGGCCCGCACCGCTTCCGAAGCCACCGAGGCCTTTGATCGCTATGAATATGCCCAGGCCCTGAAGGGCATCGAAACCTTCTTCTGGAGCGTGTTCTGCGACAATTATCTGGAGCTGGTGAAATGGCGCACCGGGCCGGAGAGTGCGGCTTCAGAAGCCGATCAGGCCTCCGCCCGCACCACCTTGTATTTCGCCACCACCGCCGTGTTGCGGCTGTTTGCGCCCTTCGTGCCCTATGTCACCGAGAAGGTCTATGACCTGTTCGTCAATGAAGAGGGCGGGGAGCGGGCTTCTGTTCATGCCCGGGGTGCCTGGCCGGAATTTGACGCCGCAGCCCTGCCGCCAGCCTGTCCGTTCGCCGACGCTTTGCTGGACGTGATGACCGCCGTGCGCAAGATCAAATCGGATCTGGGTGTTTCGATCAAAACCCCGCTGGGCGCGGTGCATGTCACCCCGGATCCGGAGGCCGGATCGCCGGTGGATTTGGCAGCCCTAGAGCCGGTGCTGGAAGATCTGCGTCGGGTGTTGAATGTGGAAGCGATTGTGTTCACCGCCGCCCAGGGCAATGCCGATGATCTTGTCGCCGCCTCGTCCGGTGGGTTGACCGCTACGGCGCAAAAGCCCGCCGAAGCTCCGGCGGACTGATTGGATATCTCGGAGGGGTTAGGGCGAGTTTCTCTTAGGCCGTAAACTCAAAAACGTCCCGTTTATGAGTTTACGGCCTACGCCTCTCCATGGAGCAGGGCGTGGTAATGGTTGAACGCCCCTTCCACATCGCCGAAATGCACCATTCTGCCTTTGTGCAGCAGCATGGCTTTGTTGCACCAGCGACGGATGATGTTGTCATCATGGCTGGCAACAACGACGATCCCGGCGCTGGTCATGAAGCTTTCAAAGCGCTCTGAGGCCTTTTCCATAAAGGCCGCATCTCCGGCCCCAATGGCCTCATCCATGATCAGGATGTCCGGGCGCACGGAGGTCGCCATGCCGAAGGCCAGGCGCACCAGCATGCCTTGGGAATAGGTCCGGATCGGCATTTCCAGATATTCGCCCAGCTCGGTGAACTCGGCCATTTCCCGGATCAGGGAATCTGCTTCCTGCTCACGCAACCCCATCAGCAGGGCGCGGGTTTTCACCGCCGCCAGCCCGCTTGCATTGGGGTCATAGCCTTCCATCAGGTCGAACACCGGGGTCAAAGAGCCTTCGACGGTCAGATGGCCTCCGGTGGGTTCATAGATCCCGGCGAGCATTTTCAGCATGGTGCTTTTGCCCGCCCCATTATGGCCGATAATGCCCAGGCGGTCGCCATTGACCAGCTCGAAATTGATGTCATCCAGCGCCTTAATGACCACCCGGTTGCCGCCTTGCTTGGTGATGGTGCCACCAACCATTTTGGCTTGGCCGGAAAACACCGACTTCATCGGATTGATCAGAACCGCATGCCGCAGGGAGCGGTTTTGGTCATAAATCGGGAAGTCGACGACGATGTCTTCAGCTTTGATATACGCCATGGGGGCGGCCTTCAGATCCAATAGGTGATGCGGGCGCGGAACTTGGAAAAGAACACCAAGGCCGCAAGCGAGCCGACCACCGCAGCAATGGTGCAGACCAGGTAGTTCAGCATGGAGGCCGGTTCACCCATCAAAGGCGAGCGCACGACTTCCATCAAATGGGTCAGCGGATTGAAGTTCAGGAAATAGGCATGCTCGCCCAACTGCTCCGGATAATAAATCACCGGGGTCAGCCAGAAGGCGGCGTTGATCAGATTGGTCACAATCATCGGCACATCCCGGAAGCGGACCGCCAGGATCGCCAGGATGGTCAACAGCCAAGTGCAATTGATCACCAGCAAGAAGATCCCAACCAGCAGCAGGGCCAAGCCGCTGAAAATATCCAGGGTGCCGCCAATGCCGGGCAAGGTGCCGTAAATCATCCCGATGACAATGTAGATCGGCGACACATGCAGCCAGATCACGATGGTTCGCCACATCGCCAGCAGCACATAGAGGAACCGGGGTCGGTTATGCGAGGTCAGATGGCTGTGAGAACTGATAAAGATCATCACCGCTTCGGTGGCGACCGTGGTGATCAGGTTCCAAACCAGCAGGGAGGCGCTGAGATAGGGCAAATAGCGCGGCAGGGGCAGGTTGAACATGATCCCAACCAAGACCCCCATGGTCAGGATGGTCACCAGCATGCTGGCGGTGAGCCAGAACGGACCCAGGGTCGAGCGGCTGTAGCGTTGCTTCAGCTCCAGCATGGTCAGATGATGCCAGACGAACCATTGCTGAAAGGCGGCCTGGATGTCGCGCACCGCAAGGGTGAGGGATGACGGAGGCTGGGACATGAGAAACACGCTCACGCAGAAGAGACAGGAAAGTTCAGTTCTGTCCTCCTCGGACCATCCCGCAACGCTGTGCCAAGCGGTCCATTTTCGTTTTTATTTTGACAGCCAGGAGGGCGGGGGCTGTTGCCAAGGCTTCTGATCCTTCGGCTGGCGTGGAATAGCGCTCCGGCTGGGTGCGGTCAAGAGGCGCGGCAAAAACACGCCGCTTTGTTGTAATGCGGTGACCTTATTTGCGTTTGCTAATCAACCTTAGCTTCCCCAAGGCTCCAGTTTCGGAGTACCCTCTTTCGTCGATGGGTGTTTGAGGCGCACGGAGCCAAAATTAGAAGTGCGGGGAGTATCGTCGTTACAATGAAGCGCATGATCGCAAACCATTTGGGCCAGCAGCGCTTTGTCCTGATCACGGCCGCCCTGTTGGTGGTCGGCTTCCTGGCCACCAGTCTGGCCAGTTATTTTGTCTCCGTGACCAAAGTGCGTGGCTTGATCATGACCGACGAGCTGCCGCTGACCTCGGACAATATTTACACGGAAATTCAGAAGGACCTCGTCCGCCCGGTCTTGGTCTCCGCCATGATGGCGTCGGACACCTTTTTGCGCGATTGGGTCATTGACGGTGAGCAAGACACCGATCCGATCGTCAAATATCTGACCGACGTCATGGCCCGCAATGATGCCATCTCGGCCTTTTTCATCTCCGAGCAGACCAAAAACTATTACCATCCCAAGGGCATTGTGCAGCAGGTCTCGGAGGATGATCCGGACGACATCTGGTATTTCCGCGCCCGGGACATGTCGCTGCCCTATGAAATCAATGTCGATACCGACCAGGCCAATGCACGCCAACTGACGATCTTCATCAATTACCGGGTGTTGGACTATGAGGGCGACTTCCTCGGCATTGCCGGGGTTGGCCTGCAGGTCGATACGGTCCAACAGGAGATCCAGGGCTATCAGGACCGCTTCGACCGCAATGTCTATTTCCTGGATATTGGCGGCAATCCGGTGCTGACCGGGGATAAGGGCATTGGCAGCCAAGAGGGTCTGGACACGGTCCGCGATCAGATCATCGTCAATGATGCGGGGTCGTTTGAATATCAGGCCAATGGCGAGACCTATTTGCTCAGCACCCGCTTTGTCCAGGAATTGAGCTGGTTTCTGGTGGTGGAACAGGCCGAAGGAGCCACCCTGACCGGCTTGAGGCAGACGCTCTATCTGAACATTGGGATCTGCATCCTGATCAGCGTGGCGATCCTGTTGATATTCACCAGGGTGCTGCGCAATCACCAATCCAAATTGCTGACCATGGCGACCACGGACAAGCTGACCGGCTTGCTGAACCGCCAAGCCTTTGAAGCGATCTTTGAAACCGAGATCGCCAATGTCCGGCGTAGCGGCGAGCCACTCTCGATCCTGCTGTTCGATGTCGACGACTTCAAGCGGGTCAATGACCATTTCGGCCATTTGGGCGGCGATGAGGTGATCCGAAGGGTCGCCGATCAGACCGCCACTGCGGTGCGCGAGGCCGACAATGTCTGCCGCTGGGGTGGCGAGGAATATATCGTCCTGTTGCGCCGTTGCGGCCTGGAAGACGCTGGCGAGATTGCCGAGAAGATCCGGCTTCGGATTGCCGAAGGGGCTGGCGAGAAGTCGTCTTCTGTGGCGGGCGACACACCGGAGTCCGTAACCGTTACAGTCAGCTTAGGCGGCGCCCAATTCCAAGACGGCGATACCCGGGAATCCCTGGTCTCTCGGGCCGATGAAGCGCTTTATCGCGCTAAACGCTCTGGCAAAAACCGGGCGGTGATGGCGGAGGGCACAATTCTGCCCATGGATCCCACCGCCGCCAGCCGCCGGGCTTAAACGGACCCGGATGCTTATCCCATGGAGAGCAACGCCGTGTTGCCCCCTGCGGCGGTGACATCGACGCAGAGATGACGTTCCAGCAGGCAATAATGTTCCGGATCGCCTTCGGTGACCAAGGGCAAGATGGGGCCGGAGCGGGCGGCCAAAGCTTGGCGTAGGCTTTGCGCCTCCGCAGAATTGCCCCACCAGACCACACCGCCAAACCCGTTCAGCCTGTCCAGCGCCTCGGCCGGTAGACCCTCCGGCAGCGCGATGGCGCGACCACCGGCGGCGATAATCTTTTGCCGTTGGGACTCGGCGGCCTCGGCCCCGGGACCTAAGCATAAGAAGGGATCGCGGGCATAGGTCGACAGGCGGTTGGACTCCCCGGTCGGACCGGGCATGTCCTGGGTCGACAGGGCGGTGGTGGCTTGATGGCCCAAATAGGTTAAGGCGTTTTGCAGCTGGTCCAGATCTGGGCTTGGCGTCGGAGTCACCGCGCTTGGCGCCTTGGCGGGGCCTTGCCCCTCTGCCGGGCTGGGGCCTTGGGTGAAGCGCAGCAAATATTGCGGACCTCCGGCTTTGGGGCCGGTGCCGGACAGGCCTTCGCCGCCAAAGGGCTGGGAGCCGACAATGGCTCCGATCTGATTGCGGTTCACATAGAGATTGCCGACCTTAAGGCTGGCACTGACCTGCTCGACCCGCTGATCGATCCGGCTGTGCAACCCAAAGGTCAGGCCAAAGCCGCTGGCATTGATGTCCTGGAGGATCTTTGGCAGATCCTGGGCCGCATAGGGCACCAAATGCAGAACCGGGCCAAACACCTCCCGCTCCAATGCACCGATGCCGCTGGTTTTCAGGACGGTCGGGCCAACAAAGCAGCCGCGTTGCGGGGCTGCGATCTGATGCAACACCGCGCCTTGGGCTTTGAAGGTTTTGATATGGGCTTCGATGCCTGCTCGGGCCTCGGCATCGATCACCGGTCCGATGTCAGTGTGCAGATCCCAGGGATCGCCGAGGACCAACCGGTCCATGGCCCCGCGCAGCATGTCCAGGAAGGGCTCGGCAATGTCCTCCTGGACATAGAGCACCCGCAAGGCCGAACAGCGCTGACCAGCCGATTGGAAGGCTGAGGCGATGACATCTTTGATCGCCTGCTCCGGCAGCGCGGTGGAATCCACGACCATGGCATTCAGGCCGCCGGTTTCGGCGATCAGCGGCGCGGCGGCGTTGCCAGTTGCCGCCATGGCCCGGTGAATGGCCTGGGCCGTGTCGGTGGAGCCGGTGAAGCACACCCCGGCCAGGCGCGGATCACCCACCAGGGCCGCGCCAAGGGTCGCGCCATCGCCGGGCAGCAGTTGCAGCACCGCACGCGGGACCCCGGCTTGGTGCAACAATTGGGTGGCCAGGAAGGCCGTGGCTGGGGTCTGCTCTGCCGGTTTGGCGATCACCCCATTCCCGCTGGCCAGGGCTGCCGCGATCTGGCCGGTGAAGATCGCCAGCGGAAAGTTCCAAGGCGAGATACAGGCAAACAGACCCCGGGCCGGACGCTGCGCCAAGGCCGGAGCGCCCTGGGCATAATAGCGCAGGAAATCTACCGCTTCGCGTAGCTCGGCATTGGCATCAGCTTGGGTTTTGCCGGCCTCCCGGGCGAGGAGGGCAAAGAAGGCTCCGAAATTTTGCTCATAAAGATCTGCCGCATTGCGCAGGATCGCTGACCGTGTCTCGGTGGGACAGTCCTGCCAATCTGTGGCGGCCTGCAGGGCGGCTTGCAAATCGTCGCCTGTGGTATCCCGGCAGTGGCACACCAGGTCATCGGGCTTGGCGGGATTGACGCGCGGTGTGGCCGGGATTGCTGTGGAGGGGACTGCGGAGGCCTCAGCGGCCAGCAGGGGCTCGACCTGCCAGATGGTACTGAGATGGGGCGCACGGGCAGCGGCGATTTCGGCCTGATCTTGGGGGTCATCCAGGTTCCACCCCCGGGCATTGATACGGCCCGGCCCAAATAAGTCCGCAGGTCGGGGGAGAGCGCTGCGCCGCGCGGCTTTTGCATCCCGCAGCGCGCCCAAGGGATCGCGGGTGATCAAATTCACCGGCACATCCTGATCAACGATCTGGTTGACGAAGGAGGAGTTGGAGCCGTTTTCCAACATTCGGCGCACCAGATAAGCCAGCAGATCCCGATGCGGACCGACTGGGGCATAAATCCGGCAGCGGGTGCCCTCGGCCTCGCGGGTCAGGCGATGCAGGGCCTCGCCCATGCCATGGAGCCGTTGGAACTCAAAGGCCTCGGCCCGGTCTGAGCGGTCTCCGGCCATCTCCAGGATCGCTGCCACGGTGCAGGCATTGTGGGTGGCGAATTGCGGATAGATCCGGTCGGTCAGGGCCAAAAGCCGCTCGGCGCAACACAGATAGGCCACATCGGTGGCCTGTTTGAAGGTCAGGACCGGATAATCCGCCAGACCTTTGACTTGGGCTTTTTTGATCTCGCTGTCCCAATAGGCCCCTTTGACCAGCCGGAGGGTGACCCGGCGATCATGGGTGACCGCCAAAGCGTGGAACCAGTCAATGACCTGGGCGGCGCGCTTGCCATAGCTTTGCACCACCATGCCAAAGCCATCCCAGCCAGCCAGGGCCGGGTCGGACAGCACAGCCGCAATGACCTCTAGGGACAGGTCGAGCCGATCCATTTCCTCCGCATCAATGGTCAGGCCCAGATTGGCCATTTTGGCCGCCCAGGCGAGCTGGCGGACCTTGGGCACCAGCTCTGCCATCACCGCGTCGCGCTGGGCCGCTTCATAGCGCGGATGCAGGGCAGACAGTTTGATGGAGATCCCCGGATTATCTTTGAAATCGCTTGCCAGGGCCTCTGCGGCAATGCGCTCGATCGCCGCTTCATAGGCCCGATAAAATTTCTGGGCGTCCACATTGGTTAAGGCGGCCTCGCCCAACATATCGAAGGAATGGCTGAAGCCTTTGGCGCGCTCCGCTGCCCCGCGCCGCAAGGCGGCATCGATGCTTTCCCCCAGCACGAATTGCCGCCCCAACTCTTTAATCGCGGCTTTCACGGCGCTGCGGATCACCGGCTCGCCCAAGCGTCGGGTCAGGCCATGCAAAGTTGCCAACACGCCCGGTGATTGGTCTCCGCGCAGCAACCGTCCTGTCAGCATCAGGCCCCAGGTCGAGGCATTGACCAAAGACGACGTCGATTGGCCGAGATGCTGGCCCCAGGCCGAGGGCGCGATCTTATCTTCGATCAGCGCATCAATGGTCCAACTGTCGGGCACCCGAAGCAGGGCCTCGGCCAGGCACATCAGGGCCACGCCTTCCTCGGTGGACAGCCCATATTCCGCCAGGAACAGCTCCATCAGGGCCGGATGGGTATCGGCGCGCAAGGCCTCCACCAAGGCGGTGGCCCGCTGTTGGATGCCGCTGCGGGTCTGGGCTGAGGTCCAGCGGGCCTCGGCCAGCAAGGCGTCGATCACGCGGTCTTCATCGGCCAGGGTCTGATCACAGGGAATTTGCGGTGCGGTCAAGGGGGCGGTGCTGTCGAGCGGCATAGGGGTCTCCTTCGGGTCACGGAGCAATCCATTGCTTATCAGTCTACCATTGTCCTTTCAGGCGCTTTTCCTTTAGGGTTCCGAATATGAAGAAAAAGCGTTTTTGTTTCCGTATTTTTCAGGAGAAATGCCTGTGAAAGAGCTTGATAACGGGAAAATAGACGGTTTCGATCATCGGATCCTGGAGGAGTTGTCCCGGGATGGGCGCTTGCCCGTCACCGAATTGGCCAAACGCGTGGGGCTGTCGAAAAGCCCCTGCCAGGTACGGCTGAAGCGCTTGGTGGAAGAGGGCTATATCCTCGGCTTCCGGGCGGTGCTGAACCCGGAAAAGCTGGGCCGTGAGCATGTGGCTTATACGGCGGTCACTTTGTCCGATACCACCGAGGCCGCGCTCACCGCTTTTAATGCCGCCGTCCTGAAGGTGCCGGAGGTCGAGCTGTGTCACATGATCGCCGGGCCATTTGACTATCTGCTCAAGGTCCGCACCGCCGATATCAAAGCCTATCGCCGGGTGCTGGGTGAGACCTTGACTGCCTTGCCCCATGTCTCCAGCACCTCGACCTATGTCGCCATGGAGGCGGTGAAGGACCGCTACGAATAGGAACCAGGATCTCGCAGACGGGAAGAGTCGGATTCCGGGACGGGATGGCGTACGATGGGGCTTGGAGACGCGGGAGGAGCCTGCGGAACACTCCGGTAGAACACCAGAGAGGGAGGTCCCCGTGACCGGTCCGATCACCTTGGGCGCTGAGTCCTCGGCTGCTTTGTTTTCCCTAGCGCAGGCAAAAGCCCGCGCGGCGCAAAACAACCCGATCCAATCCAACGCGTCTGAAGAGGCCGCCGTCGTCACACGGCTGGAAAAAGCGCGCTCGGAAGCGGCGGAGCAAGCCGCCGGATTGGTCGAAAGCCTGGGGCAGCAAAAGAAGGCGGCAGCGCGGGAAGAAGTCCAATTCATCAAAGACCAGATCACGGCTTTGAACAAGGCCAGCTTGCTTGACCCGGAAGGCACTGCAAAGCTGACCGGGGCGTTGCGCAGGCGCTTGGCCGACGCTACCGAAAGCTATGCCGAAGGGTCGCGGCTGGAGCGCCAGGCGGAAAAGGACCGCGCCGCTGCCGAGGCGGGCGAGACCGAGCAGCCGCAGGGCGCGCAGAAGACCTTGTCAGTGACCATTGGTGAGATTGGCGGCGAGACCAGTGACGATCCGGGGGGTGATCCTGCGGGCAATCCCAATCAGGACCCTGTCGGGGATGCGGGGACCCGGACCGTATTGCAATCCCAGACCTATCAGCTGTCTGAGGACGGGACGACCGGGGACAACGCCCAGGTCACGGTTGAGCTGGCTTTGGAGCAACCAGCCCCTTTGAGCGTCGGTGAAAAGGCGGCGCGGGTGGCGACCTATCAACAGGCGCTGAGCCACAGGGCGGCGGATGACAACTTCACCCAGGAGGTCCGGGCGGTGGGCGCTGTCTTGGATGCGATCTTTGAGCGCGCCGTGCGGGCGGCGGAAGACGAAGACCGGCTGAAGGGCGAGGTCGAACGCTACCAGGAGTCTGTGGAGGATACGAAGGCCGCCTTGTCCGCCATCAGCGGATCAGTCAAACCGATTGAGCCTTTGAACGTCGATGGGCCTTAAGCTTCGCCAGATCGCTCAGCGCACCGATAATGCGACGGTAAAATCTGAGACTCACGCTACAGCGCTGTCCGGCATTTGAGAGCGCCACTTAATGTCTAGCAGTTTCACTATTTCAGTGGACGAACCCCTGAATACAATTGTCTTGCTAACCATTGGCAAGTAAGGCGGTCCGGTTATGGTCCACCCCCCACACTTCCGTAGTCAGAGATGATTGTATTGTTTCGATCAAAGCTCGTGCAATAATTACTTTAATCCGAGAGCTTTGTGCCCGTGAGACTCAAAGCCTTGCGCTCATTAACGAAGCTCAGCTTAAAAAAACTCCGCGCGACTATTTCCAAGATTGACATGTGTAGCCAAAGAAACAATGCTGTCAGCACATAGCCTATCCTCACTTGTTCAGATAAAATTTAATTAACTAAAAATATAGTCAACATCACGTTATTGTCTTGTATGAATATTATTTATAAAAGAATATCTATTTGAGTGTCATTTAAATATTTCTTTTTCAAGTTTCGATGAATTGTTTTTATTTATTTTTATTTTATAACCATAAAAGGTTGCATTTTTTTCTTCCTTCCCTTTATATTTTTTCTTTGAAAACTTCTTTAAGTATTTTGTGCTAATATTATCTTCAATGACATTATAAAACTTATTTGATAAGAATAGTTCATCTTTCTTTGCTTCAGAGCATAGCCGAGATGCATCGATAACACTATGGCCTAGTACTTTGATTTTATTTTTTTCGACAATCCAGCATGCGTTATCAACGTGAATGCCAACGGAAATGCCAAGTTCATTTATGCCATGTCGTAGTTTGCGACCAAATTCCTCGATAATGCTCTGTGTTTGACAGATTATCCTGATTCCACAAAGGAGAGAGCGCTTTGAGGATTGTTCAGGAATAGAAAAATCTTGGTCTATAGATTCTGCAAAATGGGCTAAAAATCCATCACCAACTTCCTTGTCAAAGAAACCACCACACTCAAAGATGATCTTCTTGAATAAAATTTCAATTCTATTTATGAATTCAATAAAGTGGTTCATTTCATCGGTTGGTAAATGATCTAGCGCTATTGTCGATTTCCTAATATCCATAAATAATGAGATCGTTCTAATAGTCGAATGACTGAATTTATGGCTTCGATGTTGAATGGGATCCATAAAAACGCATCGTTGCCATGGCCATTGAAAGCCAAATTCACTAGAACTGTTAAATGGACTAAAAAGTTTTGGTTCAACCAGTAACTTAAAGAGTTTTTTATTATATTTGGCATGAAATGATATAAAAGTCATTGGTATTGAGTTAAGAACAGCAGATTTCTGCAAAAAATAATCTAAATGTAAGGATATTAGATGATCGCCTGCGGAAGAATCGAAATTACCTTTATCTGGAGAAAGAATATCATATTTAAATATACAAAAGAAAACAACCGAACCCTTACCAGGAAAGACAGAAAAAATAGCTTTCTCATGCCAGTATGACCGAATAATTTGTGTTTCTTGATCAGATTCTATGCTAAAAATTTCTTTAAAATTAAACCCCCCTAAAGGGGAAGCTTCTCCATTTGAATTTATGATGTCTTGGATTAAGGGCTTATTTTTATATAGTTTTCCAATTAAGGATCCAAATTTAAGAAGGTTACTTGCAATAGAGATTTCTTTCTTTAGTGGATGTCCTTTGTAGATTTTTAAATCTTGAAGGTTTTGATACCAAAAATAAACAAGATTGATATTTTCTTCTGATTTGGTCAACTCATGAAAGTGAATGTCTTTTGTTGCAGAATAACCAAAAACTGCAATAGGAAGAATCCCAGGAATGATACAGTCCCGAAGCGGGTCAACAAAATTCATTTCAGAGATATGCATTTTAACTCTGCTCTCAATTGGAACGTCTTGCCAATCACTCAAGCTGCAGAATTCAGAGCTTTCGGGGAGATCGCAAAGTCTATTAACCATCGATACATTCTCCAACAAAGCCTAGGATTATTTCTTCAAATTCATGTGGATTGGTTTTCCGTAGTACTCGAAATTTCTCCTGATATTTTTCCACTGTTTTATTACCCTGATGTGCAGTGTAAAAAACAACATCATCAAGTTTTTGGGAAATATGTTTGTGTTTCTTATTTTTTAGTATTTTTTCTATTTTTTCGATAATATTATCAACATATGGCCGTAATAGTCCACTACTAAGATCAGGTCTTAGTATATCCACAACAAAAAACTTTCTGTATTCAGATCCAATACCAGGGCAGTTGACCGGAATGTCAGGTCCATCTATGAAAACACAGTAACAATGAATAATCCTATCGGATCTACTTTCGTCAGAGTAAAATCTATAGGTATGAGTTTTAAATGTCGCTTTTTGCTTATGAGTTTCGACGGCGGTATTCGATCCATAATTGTCACTCAAAGTAAAACCGGTATTAATTTCGTAGTCACTGGATTCGACTTTCTCGTCAAAATAAATGTCATTCATCATATTTTTTTCCATGATGTAATTAAAAATAAATCTCTTAATTTTTGTATGATATGGCTGTAGACTATTGTACTGGTCATCGATGTGGATAATTGAAAAGTTGATCATCGAGTTTCTCTTTCATCATGCATCACGGTCCCTTTTCTCACTTCACAAGGTAAAGAAAAAGAAAAACAATTTACGCTTGACAGCACAATTTTATGGTCATGGATGATTTTATGAAAAATTTGTGACTGTGGAGCATGTGATGTCACTATTTTTTGCGCCAAGGCAAGGCCAAATCCGGATCCAGTGGAATTTTCTTCTTTATCCATTGAGTTGTATCTATAGCCAGGGAGAAAAAGTAAACTACTCACCTTAGGATCAATTAATTCACCACTGCTGTTAATCTCAAACGTGTATTGGCTATTTGTAAAAGATATCGAGATATACACAATTGAATTTTTCGGCGAGTATTTAATTGCGTTATCAATTAGGTTTGATATTAAAGCTTCAATCAGTGCTTTGTCGCCTGTTATTATCGGCTCATGCCCGCCAAAAACAGCATAGCGAACCGTAATTTTTTTCTCATTTATCATCGGCTTGTGGAATGTTAAACAGCTTCGGGTAATATCAATAATACTGATTTCACCTATTTTTAGGGAATTACTATTAATGTTATCTAATAAAAAATGACCACCTCTTAGTGTTCTCAACAAACTAGCAATGTTTACGTGAGCAACATCTAGTGCTTGAAAAAAATCTTCAGAATGAACCAACGAACCAATTTGACTTGGATGTTTACGGGCGAAATCAGATTGCTCAATTAAGGATTCAATTTGTCCATGTATCGAACTTGCAGAATTCATGATAGAGTGCTTGGCTAAGACCAGATAATCTGCTTGGGCTTTAGACTGATTATCTTTTCTAAAGCGCAAAAATAACTCATTAAATATATTGAAAAGTGCCTGTAGTGATGTTGACCTGATGCTTTTACTATTAATTTCAATCAAGTATACCTTTCCTGTATTGTGAGTTTTTGGAAAGTATATTTTTATAAAATTTTGATTGTCGAAAGAAAAGAACCCATACAAACAGTTATCAAAATATTTTTCATTTGAAAAAATATGGGAGCTTTTGAAAAAATCAGATTGCAATACAAAAAGTGCGACTTCTTTTTCTCTTGTATTACCTGTAGTGGTAATTGAGTTGTATGCAATCCTTGCGTCTATTTGAAATATACTGAATTCAGTAAGCGATACGAAATTGGGAGATATTTCCTTGAGGCTTTCGTGGAGAGAATGAACTTTCACATCAAGTGAGTTGATCTTTTGTAGGAACTTCATAGCTTGATCAATTTTAACTTTCAAATCAAATTCAGATAATTTTACTTGAATAAAATTCAATGCGGCTCGCAGGGCAAAAATATCATTATTACTGAAGCAAAGTTGAAGGTAAGTACTGTTGTTGCTTTTGGTGAAAATATAAAAAAAGTCTTCATCGATTGTGGTTTCTAGTCCGACCGTAAAGGTGCTTGAGTCGCAAAATTCCTGTGCACACAATTGATACGAGTTCATTGAAATAGGTACTTTGATAGCATCAAACATCCTGCTTCCTGTATTCATTTGAATTTTGAATACAATTTCTTGAATTGTTAGTTCTGTGGTGTGTTGGGAATCTAGGGGTTGAATGACATATCTGCTTGGTGGATAGTTTTCAGTTATCGGAGGTAATTTTTGCAATATTTTATAGTTTAGATCACGACAGATAAATGCATCCTCAGCGCCGCCGATAAGCTGCAATAAGCGTCCTGCTTCAGTGCTCAGTTTGTCTGTGTTAAAATTCTTTCCTTGATTGCTCTCGAGATCATCGAAGTATTTTCGAATATAAAATACTGAATTAAAAAATCTTCTATAGCGTGAAAGTTGTATCGAATGTGAAAGATTTTCATACAGTATTGCAATCATAGAGTCATTAATCGGGTCTGGAATTTTGTGCCGCGAATTGTGAACAATCAGTCCAACTTTTTTATCAATTTCTACATTCCGAAAATCTTCAGTTGCGATAATAGAAGGTGCCGTATCTGGAAGAATGAGTGGAGATAATTGCATATTTTTGACATCAATGTAGCACCTACTTATTAAACTATAAATTTTTTCTTTCAATGATATGGTCGTTGAGTTTTTTGCGAAATAATATTCTTCTCTAGAAGATAAGCTAATGTATTCTTTTTTCATAGTATCTTTAATATTTTCACTAGCGGGTATACAATATGAGACAAGTAGTTTAGACTCATTTTGTTTATTGTCGTATAAAAATAATATTACATATTCGGAATCTGACCGAATTGCAAAATCCTTGAGAATTTCTATTCTCTCTTCAGTGATATTGTAAAGATTCATTGGAATTCTGACCAATGAGTGTGCTCTGCCTATGTTGCACCACATATGGGTCATCACTCTAGGAATTTCAAGGTATGCAGGTTATTGTGCTGATGTTAGGTAAATGGAATAGTGGCGATGAGACAATGAAAATGAATTCGTTTAACTTACAAACTATTTCTGTTTCGGGGAAAATACTAATTGTATCAATGCGTACTAATTTTTTCTTCCAGAGCGCTTTTGCTCCTCCCCCCAGCGGGTGACCATGCCGGTGTCGATGTCGAACAGGTCCAATACCCGCCCGACCGAATGGCGCACCATCTCATCAATACTGTTGGGCTTGGCGTAAAAGGCCGGGACCGGGGGGGCGATGATCGCGCCCATTTCGCTCAACTGGGTCATGCTGCGCAAATGGCCGAGATGCATCGGCGTTTCCCGGACCATCAAAACCAGTTTGCGGCGGTCCTTGAGCACCACATCGGCGGCCCGGGTCAGCAGGCTGGCGGTGATGCCATGGGCGATTTCCGACATGGTGCGCATGGAGCAAGGCGCAACAATCATGCCCATGGTCTGGAAGGAACCGGACGAGATCGCCGCAGCAATATCGTCCATCGGATGCCAGATGTCGGCCAAGGCCTTAACCTCGGCGACCTTATAGGCAGTCTCATAGGCCATGGTGATTTCCGCTGAGCGGGACATCACCAAATGGGTTTCAATGTCGAGCGGCTGCAGGGCTTTGAGCAACTCAATGCCATAAATCACGCCGGAAGCCCCGGTGATGCCGACAATCATTCTGTTCGGGGATGCGGCGGTCATGGCGTCAAATGCTCCGGATCACGGCGAAAACCTTATCAGAGACCCATTTAGGCTGCTTGAGCCCCGGGGCCAATGTTTTTCATTGCCTTTTGTGCAGTGCGGTCTTATATCCCGGCATCCGCTCCATGCGTAGACGCCGATCCAAGAGATCTTTGATGGAGCGAAGATTGGGTGCCCCGACGGCCTGTTTGAAGCCGGGATGCGCGCCCCGCATCGGAGCGAGACGCTCCCCGAACGCCCTGGTGGCTGTTCTACGCAAGCTTCCACAATTTAGGTGACCGATCCGACCGGGCGGGCAACAGCCCCGCCTGCGCTTGGCTGTTTGGTCCATATGGAAAGTGATTGACGTGACCCGTTTTGCGGATCTCGGCTTGGCCGATCCCCTTTTGCAAGCCCTCTCTGAAGAAGGCTATGAAACCCCGACCCCGATCCAGGGCTCGGTGATCCCGGACATGCTCGCCGGGCGTGACATTCTGGGCATTGCCCAAACCGGCACCGGCAAAACCGCTGCCTTTGTGCTGCCAGTGCTGCAAGCCTTTGCCGAGGAACTGGCCTCGGGCACCGTGCGCCGTCCGGCACCAAAAACCGCCAAGACCCTGATCCTGGTCCCAACCCGGGAACTGGCCTATCAGGTCGCGGAAAGCATCCGCACCTATGGCCGTCATCTGGCCTATCAAATGGCCGTAGTCGTTGGCGGTGTGCGCCCGCAAGGACAGATCCGGGCCATGAAGCCTGGCGTGGATATCCTGGTCGCCACGCCGGGACGGCTGGAAGATCACATGTCCACCGGGGTGGTCAGCCTGGAGGCCACCCGGACGCTGATCCTGGATGAAGCCGATCAAATGCTCGATATGGGCTTTATCCCCTCGATCCGACGCATTGTTGCCAAGGTGCCGAACCCGCGGCGCACGGTGATGCTGACCGCGACCATGGCACCGCCGATACGGGCCTTGGCCGGGGATTTCCTGAAGGACCCTTCGGAGCTCTCCGTCGCGCCGGTGTCCAAGCCCATTGAGCGCATTGCCCAATCGGTGCTGCCCATCCGCCAGCCGGAAAAGCGCAATGCCTTGGTGCATTACCTCCGTGATCAAGACGTGGAGCGCGCTATTGTCTTTACCCGAACCAAACGCGGCGCAGATCGGGTCAGCCGACATTTGGAGGAATGCGGCTTTGCCTCCGCAGCCATCCATGGCAATCGCAGCCAAAGCCAGCGCGACCGGGCGCTGAACGCCTTTAAGGCCGGCGAGGTCCAGGTTTTGGTCGCAACTGATATTGCCGCCCGGGGCATCGACATCGACGACGTTTCCCATGTGGTGAATTTTGAGCTGCCCACGGTGCCCGAAGCCTATGTTCACCGCATTGGCCGCACGGCCCGGGCGGGCAAGAGCGGCGTCGCCCTGTCCCTATGCGATCCGGCGGAACGCAATTTGCTGCGCGATATTGAGCGCCTGACCAAATTGCCCATCGCCGAGGCCAAACTCAGCTTTGATCCGAGCGAAGAGCTCCGCGTCGCGCCCGTGCGCCCCTTCGCTCCGAAGCCGAGACAGGAGCACCGGGAGGAGGCCGCAGCCGCCCCGCCGCGTCGCCCCCGTCGTCCGCGCCGGGCCACCGAGGCCAAGCCTGCCGCGCCAAAAGCGCACCATCGTGCGGATCACGCTCCGGAGCACGGTTTGGGCGAGCCCCGGTCCAAACCCGGACACAAGCCGCATCCGCAGCGCCCGCGCAAAGCGGCCAAACCCGGTGCCCGGCCCCAGGGTGTACGGCCTCAAGGCGGGCAGCCCCAAGAAAACCGGGCGCAAAATCCCAGACCCAACGGCTCTCAAGCCCCCGCTGCTGCTTCCCAAGAGGTTTGCTCCCAGGAGGCCCGTCCTCAAGGACCGAAACCCCATGGCGGACGAGCGCGTTCAGGCTCCGGGCAAAACTCTGGCAATCGGAACGGCCATGCGCCGGGCAAACCCGTTCATGCGAAGGGTGGTCCTCGAAAGGGCGGTGGCGGTGGTCAATCCCCGCTGCGCCGCAAGGCCAAGGGTGGGCGTTCGGCAACGGCATGATTGTTCCAGAACGCTGGACATCATAGGATTGCGGACCCAACATCTTTGGGAATGTGCTCTGATTGAGAGGCCCTTGTGACCATCCAGTTGACACCCGACCAAGAAGAGACCGTCCGCAAGGCCGTTGCGGACGGTCTGGCCCCTTCGGAGGAAGACTTTGTGTCTTCCGCGCTCAATCGGATGCGCCGTGAACTGGAAGAAGAGGCGGGAATCCGTCGGGGTCTGGCGGATATGGCTGAGGGCCGTGTTATTCCGCATGAAGATGCTATGGTTCGGATTCACTCGGCGATCGGGACTGGTACCAAAGGGTGAGCCGCCAAGTCTTCTGGTCAGAGGACGCTCTTGCCGATTTCGAGGAGTCCATTGCTTACATTTCGGCACAAGATCGGCACTCTGCTGAGCTTGTCGCTGCCCGCATAGATAATGCGGTTAATTCCCTGCGAGACCTTTCGCTGGGGAGACCGGGCCCGGTGGCAGGTACCTTCGAAAAAGTCGTCGCAAAAACGCCGTTCATCCTCGCTTATGCGGTTGAGGATGACGTCGTCGCCATTATACGGGTTATTCATGGCCGTAGGCTTTGGCCAAATCATCAATGGCCTAGAGAATCTTAAACCGGCTGCAGGACCTTCAGCTCACTGACGGTTAAATCGCTTTCGGCATCACCGGTGTTCAGGGTCGAGCCCGGCTCGAACATCAACACCACCGGCTCCGGCGTTAAAGATCGGGGCCGGTGCTCCACGCCATGGGGCACCACCATCACCTCGCCCTCGGCCAATTCCACCGACCCGTCCCGAAAGTCGATGGCGATTTTGCCGCGCAGCACCAAAAAGCCTTCATCCTCTTCCGGGTGGGAGTGCCAGTCAAACACCTCGCCAAATTTGGCGACCTTGAGCTGATGGCCGTTGACCTCGCCAATGATATGCGGGTCGAAAGTGGTTGTGATCTGGGCGTCAGTGGACTGCAGAATGTTCAGCTTGGTGGGGGGCATAGGTTGGGTCCAGCGTTGAAGAGAGCGCTACACCTTAGATGCGACAGACTGCGGAAAAAGCAATCCTTTGCTGGATCATCTTCGGTCTTACTGCGCCGCCCGGTACCACGCCACAATGGCATCGCGTTCTTCCGGCTCCATTTCGGTGATGTTGGACGGTGGCATGGCATGGGTCACCCCGGCCTGTAAAAAGATCTCATGGGCGTGGGCGGCGATTTGGCCCTCGGTCTCCAGCACCACACCCTTGGGGGCGACCCGCAAATTGTCCCAAGCCGGATATTCCCCATGGCACATGGAACAACGGGACACCACCACCAGATAGGCCTCGTCAAAGCCCTCGGCCTCGACAAAGCGCTGTTGAGCCGGGGGGAGGGCACCCAGATTATCACGCTCATTGGGTGGGTTCAGCGGGGCCATGGACAGCGCCATAATGGCAACAAACAAGCCGGTTGTAACGCCCCAGGTCCACCAGAGTTTGCCACCGCCCGCATGCATGGTGTTGAAGAAATGCCGGATGGTCACCCCCATTAGGAACACCAGGGCGGCGATGATCCAATTATACTCGCTGGCAAAGGCCAGCGGATAATGGTTCGACAGCATGAAGAACAGGACCGGCAGGGTCAGATAGTTGTTATGGGTCGAGCGCTGTTTGGCGATCTTGCCATATTTGGCGTCCGGTACTCTGCCTGCCTTCAGATCCTCGACCACAATGGTCTGGTTCGGGATGATGACCCGGAACACATTGCCCGACATGATGGTCGCGGTCAGGGCCCCCAGATGCAGCAAGGCGGCCCGGTCGGAAAAGATCTGATCAAAACCCCAAGACAGCACCACCAAGACCACGAACAGGAACAGCATCAGCCGGGTGTTGTCGTCACCGAATTTGCTTTTACAAACCCGGTCATAGGCGATCCAGCCAATGAACAGGCTGGCGATGGACAGCAGGATGGCCACCGGGGCGGAGACATCAAGCTTGCGGGCATCAATCAGATAGAGATCCGCGCCCATATAATAGACCACTGCCAACAGGGCAAAACCCGACAGCCAGGTGGCATAGCTTTCCCATTTGAACCAGATCAGATGTTCCGGCAGGGAGGCGGGGGCCTTGAGATATTTTTGGATATGGTAAAAGCCGCCGCCATGGACCTGCCATTCCTCGCCCTGGACCCCGTCGGGAAGATCGGGCCGCTTCCGCAAACCCAAATCCAAAGCGATGAAATAAAAGGAAGAGCCGATCCAAGCGATGGCGGTGATCACATGCAGCCAGCGCAGGGCGAAGGCAAGCCAGTCGTGGATCAGGGCATAGTCCAGCATGGGATGAGGTCCTTAGGTCGAGAACGCAACAGGATGGGCAAGGCTCAGCGGCGCAGATCAGCTGCCGCGATAGGTCGAATAGCCATAGGGGGCGAGCAGCAGCGGCACATGGTAGTGGGAGTCCGGATCGCTGATGCCAAAGCGGATCGGCACCACATCGAGGAACCGGACGGCCTCGGATGGGCCAAGCACTCGGTCAAAATAGGCTCCGGCGGAAAACTCCAATTCATAGGATCCCGGGTCCATCTCGCCCACCGGCAGGATCGGACTGTCGGTGCGACCATCGCTGTTGGTGACCATGGTCCGGATCTGGGTGCGGAGGTCGCCGCGCAGGCGATAGAGCGTGATGCTGAGACCCTCAGCGGGCAATCCCCGGGCCGTATCCAGCACATGGGTGGTCAAATAGCCCTGCTTGCCGCTCATCTTTTATCTCCGAGATTGCATTAAAATAGGACAGGCTCGCCTTTTCGGGTTATTCCTGCCTATCATGTGTGCGCTTGCGAAGAAAGGGCAAGACGCCTGCCAGCATCAGGAGGGGCATTTCAGGTGAACCGATATCCCAGGGATATGCGCGGCCATGGTCCGACCCCACCCGATCCGCAATGGCCCGGTGGGGCGCGGATCGCGGTGCAAATCGTCCTGAATTATGAGGAAGGTGGCGAGAACTGTCTGCTCCATGGCGATGCAGCCTCTGAAGCGTTTCTGTCTGAAATCGTAGGGGCTCAAGCCTTCCTCGGCAAACGCCATTGGAACATGGAGTCGATCTATGAGTATGGCGCTCGGGCCGGGTTCTGGCGTCTGCACCGCCTGTTCACCGATTTGCAGATCCCGATCACGGTTTACGGTGTTGCCACGGCCTTGGCCCGCTCCCCAGAGCAGGTCGCAGCCATGCTCGAGGCTGACTGGGAACTCGCCAGCCATGGGCTGAAATGGATCGACTACAAAGACTATGCCTTGGCCGATGAGCAGGCGGATATGCAGGCTGCCATCGATCTGCATACTGCCGTGACCGGCAGTGCTCCGCGTGGCTGGTATACTGGGCGTTGCTCGGTCAACACGGTGGATATGCTGGCCCGGCAGGGTGGTTTCGCCTATGTGGCGGACAGCTATGCCGATGATCTGCCCTATTGGTATCGCGGGTCTGCAGCGGACCCGGTGCCGCCGGTGCTGATCGTGCCCTATACCTTAGATGCCAATGACATGCGTTTCGCTACGCCCCAGGGCTTTAACAGCGGCGAGCAGTTTTTCCACTATCTCAAAGACAGCTTTGATGCGCTCTACCGGGAAGGCCAAGCGGGGGCAGCGAAAATGCTCTCCATCGGTCTGCATTGCCGCCTGATTGGCCGTCCTGGGCGGATTGAGGGCCTGCGCCGCTTCCTGGACTACGCCCGCAGCCATGATCAGGTCTGGTTCGCCCGGCGTCTGGACATTGCCGAGCATTGGGCCTCTACCTTCCCACTGGCTGAGGCATTCCCTGCTGAGCCCCCGTCCCGGATGGAGGCGGAGGCCTTTGTATCGCGTTTTGGCGGGGTGTTTGAGCACTCGCCCTGGATTGCTGAAGGCGCACATGGCTTGGAGCTTGGCCCGGCCCATGACAGCGCGGTTGGCCTGCATAATGCGCTGTGCCGGGTGTTCCGCATGGCCGGGGCCGAGCAAAAACGCGCAGTGCTTCGCGCCCATCCGGATCTGGCTGGCAAACTGGCCCAGGCCAAGCGCCTAACTGCGGAGTCCACCGCCGAGCAGGCTGGGGCGGGGCTCGACGCCTTAACCGATGCGGAGCGGACCCGCTTCACCGAGTTGAACGAGGCCTATAAGGCCAAATTCGGCTTCCCCTTCATCCTGGCGGTGAAGGGTTTGGGTAAGGCACAGATCCTGGCGGCTTTTAAGCGCCGGATAGACCATGACCCGGACACTGAATTCGCCGAGGCCTGCAAGCAGGTCGAGCGCATCGCCTTGTTGCGGCTGAAGGACATGCTGCCGTGAGCAGCACCATAAAAAATCAAATCGCTGGCTCTTAAAAAAAATATCGCCACCCGAGCGGATCGGAGGAAACGCTCCTGCCCTTTTTGGTTAAGGAGATAATTGCATGATCACAGGGTCCTCCATCGGAACGCCCGAACAGCTGAAAGATCCGAATTTCACCCCGCCCATTGGCATCGCCATCCCCTTGGGGATCCAGCATGTGATGGCGATGTTCGTGTCGAACTTCACTCCGGCCATCATTGTGGCTGGGGCGGCAGGGTTTGGTTTCGGCTCGAACTCACCGGATTTCCCGGTGATGATTTACATGATCCAGATGTCGATGCTGTTTGCGGGCATTGCCACCTTGCTGCAGACCATTGGGATCGGTCCGGTGGGTTCCCGTCTGCCCATCGTCCAAGGCACCAGCTTTGCCTTTTTGCCGGTGATGATCCCCATTGTCGCCGGGAAGGGTGTTGAGGCCCTGCCCGCGCTTTATGGGGCAGTGTTGCTGGGTGGGATGTTCCATGGCGTCATGGGCTTTTTCATTGGTCGGATCCGCTTTGCCCTGCCGCCCCTGGTTACGGGACTGGTGGTGCTGATGATCGGCTTGGCCCTGGTCCAGGTCGGGATCAAATATGCTGCTGGCGGGGTGCCTGCCATGGGCAAGCCGGAATTTGGCAGCCCAGAGAATTGGTTCGTCGCCCTCGTGGTGATCTTTGTGACCTTGGGCCTGAAGTTCTTCGCCAAGGGCATGCTGGCCGTGTCCGCCGTGTTGATTGGCTTGATCGCGGGCTATGGCGTCGCCTTGGCCATGGGCATGGTCAATTTTGGCAATGTGGGCACATCGGCGTGGTTCCAGATACCAACGCCGTTTGAATATGGCTTTGCCATTGATGCAGCTGCGGTTATTGGCTTTTGCTTGATGGCCTTTGTCTCGGCTGTAGAGACCGTTGGTGACGTTTCCGGCATCACCAAGGCCGGGGCCGGGCGCGAAGCCACCGACAAGGAAATCTCTGGGGCCACCTTTGCCGACGGTGTCGGGTCTGCCGTGGCCGGTGCTTTTGGCGCGTTGCCGAACACCTCCTTCAGTCAGAATGTTGGTCTGATCGCCATGACCGGGCTGATGAGCCGCCATGTGGTGACCTATGGCGCGATCTTCCTGATTGTCTGCGGATTGATTCCAAAAATAGGTGCGGTTATTGCCACGGTGCCCATCGAGGTGCTGGGCGGTGGGGTCATTGTCATGTTCGGCATGGTCTGTGCCGCTGGGGTATCCATGCTGTCCGATGTGACCTGGGACCGGCGCAATATGGTGATCTTTGCCGTGTCACTGTCCATCGGTCTCGGATTACAGCAAGTCCCAGAGGCTTTGGTCTACTTGCCGGAAACACTGAAGGATTTGTTGGCGTCCGGAATCCTGCCAGCAGCCTTTTTAGCCATTGTGCTGAACCTGATCCTGCCGCAGCCGCTTTCAGAGGCCGCGACGGAAGAGGTCTCCGGCGGCCTAGCTGGGCATAAAAACGACTAGACTGACTCTAACAAAAGAGAGGCCGTTGGGTCGGCCTTTCTTTTTTTGCCCTTGCCGGGCGCCGCTGGCGCGGCTTGGCCTCGCCCTTGTAACTTAAGTCCTGCCAAATTTGATACTGTATCAGATGCGGTGA
>JBMYTN010000007.1:0-68825 GCA_049604415.1 Rhodospirillaceae bacterium
GGCGAAGACCATGATGGATAGCCAAATCCATCGCCGCAAGCCAAGGGGCAAACCGATGCCCAAGAACGTGGCAAAAGCCAACGCCAAGAAGTCCTCAATCCGCGCAGCCGTAGAGCATGTGTTTGCTCATCAGAAGGGCCGCTTCGGTCTCTTCATTCGCACCATTGGCTTGGCCCGTGCCGAGGCCAAACTGACCCTTGCCAATCTCGCCTATAACTTTGACCGGCTCATCTTCCATGAAAACAGGACCGCTGTGGGATAAGTGCGCCTAAAACACCGAAAAACCTGAGAAACAGCGAAAAATATACGCCAAAAAAGCCAAATATAGCTGCTCCTTAGGGTGAAACGCTGCAGCCTTCAGATAAATCTACTCTCAAGACGACGTTTTTGCGGGTGTCCAGCTTTTTAAAAGCACGGGAGGGGGCGCTGCGAGCAATGCGCCGCTGAAATCTCTGTTCGAAGAGTGTCGATAAATATTTCGGAGATCAAATACTACATGATTTTTTGCTAAAAAGAAAAATCTTACGTGTTCTAACATGCGGTGTAGCTACCGAGTGGGCTTCAAGTTTCGCTCGGTGGGTGAGTTTAGATTGGTGTTGAACCCTTTTATTTGTTCTAGTTCTTCCACTCATCCTCCCAGATATCTACCTCCAGCGGGATTGACCATTGGTCCCTAGAAGAACCATGGCGCAAATACTCTTCACGATGAACTGCCAGCGCAAGGTAGATGATTGCTGCTCTTACACGCTTAAGAACAATGAGAGCTTTTACTGTAAAACTATCTCTATCCAAATGAATACCACCGCCTAGAGACCCTCGATTGGGGTTAGATGCTCCAAGAGCCCAGCTTTCATGAATAAAACAGAACTTGTGCTCCAGGTGATTGCGGATATTCGCCATCTCAGAAGCTTGTGGATCCGTTGTTCGTTTGAATTCGTCATCGAACAGGTCTTTTGATAGCCAAAAAAGCCCGCGAAGTGGCCAGTTTTGGCGCTCTATAAACATGTTATGCAGCGACTTGCGATTTTTTCCTTTTTTAATAAACCAAATGTTTCGGAAGTTCACATTCTTTTCTGGATGGCCCACTCCGAGATAATAGTTCAAGAAGTAAGCTATTTTGTCAAATATTGAGTAGGCCAAACGGTAAGAGAATCGTATCTTTTCTATTGCCAGAGAGTAAGAGGGATAATCTAATGTGTTGTATAGTAATACCTTTTTATCTGAATAATGTACACCCTCAGATTGGATTCCCTCATAATACAGATGTCGTGCAGATATGAATTCCTGTTTCAATTGGTTATACATTCCGAAAATTGCGGGAGGCCCGGATTCCACCCGGTAAACGTCATCGTTTGATTCTGTTATATAGGGTGGCGTCAGCACATCGCTAGACGATATCGGGTTCTCGCCTAAATCATTTAACGGGTTGATGAACAGGCGATTTCTAAGTGTCCATTTCCTGTAAGTCGCTTCTTCTTCGGTACTGCCCCAGTCTGGATTTTCATAACCTTTTTCATATATTCGCCTCGTTGAGGCTTCGTCAAACATAGCAGTTGTTTGATCTTTTAAGTCTGAGAAGCGCTTACGTAATTCATCGTTGGGGTCATTCTCAAAGAAAGCCAGTTTGCCAGATGCTGAGCCGAAGGCGTCCATAGCCGCGAGACACAGTACTGACCTATGACCTGGGTCGAATAACGAGCGTGCGTAAAAAAGAAGACCGTTTGCACGATTGCCATGAGCCATCGCGAACTCTGGGTTGATGTTCAGGGCCTTATCCCAAACTTCAATCGCCTCAATGAAGCGTCCCACCGCACTCAGATTGTTTCCCAGGTTTGTAAGAATTTGGCACTTTCGAATGGAGTCTAATTTATCAAAATCTTTGTGGTGAGCGGCGCGTCTCAACTCTAGCAATTGGTTCTGGCGCTCGACGTTTTCCCACTCCCATGTGTAGTTCTTCTCCTTATTGAGGGCCGTGTTTTCCCACGCATTGGCCCGGAAATAGTGAACGAGAACCTGCTGTTCAGACGTCAGATCACGCTGCTCCATTGCATCTAGTGCTTTGAATGCTTGTGAGGTTGCGACACTATCTTGGAGGTTGAACGCTCGGTCAATGACGTGTGCAATGGTCATCAGCGCATCTTTACAACTGAGTTGGTTGATGCGCATTGGGTCTAGTGCGTCTGCCAAGCTCTTTTTCATATTTTTACCTTTAACAGCATCAGATGAGAATACAATTAATACTAATCTACACGCGATCAAAGAAAATGCTACTCGGCGCCATAACATGCGTGGGTTTTCGCGAAACAAATCCGCGAGCGGTTTTGGTCCTGCAGCTTCCGTCCACCGGTCAGTTGGCTAGGTTCTGGCCACACCCCGGCAAGCCTTAAAATCGTTTGCCAAAGTAGCCATCGTTCAATGCATACTTATCCTTGCAACACAGGGTGTCCCTAATTAGTTAGAACCTCAGGTGGTCAAGCTGGTTTTGATAGGCATAGATCGGGAGATTTGGAGAACTGACCGTTGTTTTGGAGGTGAATAAGAGTGATTCCATTCAACAATTCCATGGGAGGCACACGCCGTGAATGATGTCCTGAGAGCATTTCGGATCACCACAGAAACAATTGACTGAGAGGGGGTTCGCACCTCAATCGAGTAAGAGAGATTAAGAGTCGTCAATGCTCTGGATACAGGTGCTATGGAGAGGGTTAAAGCACCGCATTTTCCTAAACTAAGCAGGTAAGTTATTGAAGGTGGAAGTAGTATGAAATGCTAGAAAAAATATTGATTATTCAATTGCCTACATTTCTAGTATGAACTCTGTGGGTCATTATTACATGAACAATCCTAAGCGACACCACTATGTGCCTCAACTAATTTTGCGCAGATTTGCCGATGATGCAGGGAAACTATTTTTCTTTGATAAGCGCAGGCCAGAAGATGGAATTAAATCTAGCACAATAGGTAATTTGTTTGTTGAGAACTATCTTTACTCGATAAAAGAAGAATCTGGTGACAAAGACGCAACACTGGAAACCGAATTAGCGAGTCTTGAGGGTGCTGCAGAAAAAATTATCAAGAAAATTGAAAATGCCACGCTAGTTAACAAGGTGCCTCAGTTATCTTCAGTTGAGAAAAAATTGTGGGATTTCTTCTTCTATATTCAATGGAAGCGAACTCCCGATAATTTCGCAAAAATCTTCAGTGAAATTGATTTTGAGATTACTCTAAGGGAAGCGATCAAAGATTTTGAGCAGAGGCTCCGACCACTAACATCTGAACAGCGCAAAGAACTTGAAAATCCGATAGTCCTCAAACGCATTAAGCACAACGCAAAGGCCAATGCGATTCGGAGTGACGCTAAAGATGTTTTAGACGTCATTGGTAACAAAGGTCTCGCTATTATTAGAATTGGTGCTCTTAACAAGAGTTTCATTATTGGAAGTTATCCAATAGTAAAATTGACTCTGCCGGGAAGATCTCATCTCTCTGATCCTACAGTAGAGGTGTGGTTTCCGATATCGCCTAGGGTAGCTATTTCACCAGCCTATTTGAGAGGCGAATGCCGTGTCATCCCCATCAAGAGTGTTGCTGAAATTCGACATATCAATGTCTCAGTTGCCAAGCAAAGTACTATTATAGCCAGTAAAAGTGAGAAGTTAATTTCATCTCTTTTAAAGCAAAGGTAAAAAATTACGATATATAACTTTTTTCAAAAGGAAATATTGAAGAATATATCTCTCATTTAGGGTTAACAATTTCATCTTTCTCCAAAAAAGTGATCTTATTTTGTATAGGAGGCGTCGGGTGCTTTGGTGAGTTCAAGGTTTGTTTCAGAATTGTTGATTGCCAGTATAAATAGATTCAAAAAAACATACTATACTTAGAGCGGATTTGGACATTTGCAAGACAAGAACTGCCTAAAGCGTGTCTATCTCTGGATAGCACAGGTTTCTTCAAACGCGCCAACCCAATAGGCACAACAGAGACCATGAAGTCCTCGATCTTAGAAGCACTCGTTGCTCCGTGAGAAGGTAAGGGTGGAAGACTGAAACAGATTTCCCAAGGCCGCCTGAGCCCAGCTCAATAGCTTGTAGTTCACCTGATACAGTCGATGTGAAGTATCGTCTGGAGTCGAAATTTTCCGAGAAGCTTTTCATGAGATAAGATCCTAAGCACCTCATTCGCCAAAGCATCCGGAGCTTAGACAAATAATTACACGTCTTAAGTGGTACCCATGGTTCAGGTACATGGCTTCGCTTATTTCTCTGATCAGTCATTTTGTTTTCAAAAACTGTGGTTCCAAAAAGGTACGGCGAGACCAATCCTGCTGCGATCGGCGCCCGTAACCCAAAAGACCAGACCTTGTGGCGCTGGTCCTGCGGCTAACGGATCCAGAGGCTTCCAACATGTTGATGAAAGATCAGCTTGATCGTCCCATGGTCCTGGACGAGACGGTTGACCCCAAGGAAATCGCCAAATTCACGGCCCTGGCCGAGGAGTGGTGGAAGCCCAATGGCAAATTCCGCACCGTACATGAGTTCAATGCCCTACGCCGGGACGTGCTGGTCGCGCAGATCGCACAGCATTTTGGCCGATCCGTTGATGACCCTAAGCCTCTAGCGGGCTTGTCCATTCTGGATGTCGGCTGTGGAGCAGGGCTCCTGGCCGAACCGCTGGCCGCCTTGGGTGCGACCGTGGTTGGCATTGATGCCACCGCCCGGAACATTGAGATTGCCCGTTGGCATGCGGCCCAGTCCGGTATCGACATCGACTATCGCCATTGCCTGACCGGGGCCGTGGTGGATAGCAGCGAGCGCTTCGATGTGGTGCTGAATATGGAGGTGATTGAACATGTGGACGCTCCGCGCCAATTGATGGCCGAGTGCTGTGCCCTGGTCGCTCCCGGCGGTTTGTTTGTGCTCGCCACCCTGAACAGGACCATCAAATCCTTCGTCATTGCGATTGTCGGAGCGGAATATGTTCTGGGCTGGTTGCCCCGGGGCACCCATGACTGGCGGCGCTTCATCACACCCGTCGAGGTCGAAGAGATGATCGCCGCCCATGGCTTTCGGGGGACCGAGCGGGTTGGCGCGGCCTATTCGCTGCTGCAACGACGCTGGCGACAGACCGGCGATGACAGCGTGAACTACATCATGATGGCCACACGCCCGGCGCAGGGTGAGGCGCCGCAGCCCCATGAGGAGGGCAGAGCCGATGTCTGAAGACGAAGCGGCGTTGCCGGAAGAAAATGTCTGGGACTATCCCCGGCCTCCCCGCTTGGAGCGGGTCCCTTGGGAGGTAGTCGTGCGCTTTGGAGGGCTCGACATTGCCCGCAGCATACAGGCGCATCGCGTTCTCGAGACCTCCCACCCCCCGACCTATTACGTTCCCCGGTCCGACATCCGCATGGATCTGCTGGTCCCCGGCACCGGGCGCTCGTTTTGTGAGTTTAAAGGCCGGGCCTCTTATTGGTCCCTGCGCGTCGATGGGCGCGAAAGCCTAAATGCGGCTTGGTCCTATCAGGATCCAACGGCGGCCTATGCCGATATCGCCGAGGATCTGAGCTTCTATGCCCATAAGGTCGATGACTGCGCAGTGGGCGGCATCCATGTCCTGGCGCAGGAGGGGACCTTCTATGGCGGGTGGATCACCCCCAATCTGAAAGGACCCTTTAAAGGCGGTCCAGGAACCCTGGGCTGGTAAGTCTCGCCCCTATTGCCGCGTGCTCTTTTGCCGCCGAAATCATACCTTCGCGTTTGTCTGAAGGCCCCCACCGGCTGTACACTATGTGGCAGATATTGGGCCACTTGCGATGAGGATAGCCAAGATGCGGGAACGAGGAGAGAGCTTGGAGGCGGTGGATGGCACCGAAACTCCGCTGATGTTGGATCGGTCGAAGACGGTCACCATGGACCGCCGGACCCTGCTGCAAGGGCTGGCTGCGGGTACGGTGGTGGCTCTGACCGGCTGTGCTGACAATGCCCAACTGGGCCGCAGCCAGCTGTTGCTGATCAGTGATGCGCAGCTGGCGGAAATGTCCGCAGGCACTTGGCAACAGGTCCAGCAGCAATATAAGCCCAAACGGGACAGTGCTGCCGGGCGGCGGGTTGACCGCATTGGTCAGCGCATCGTCGATGTCTCCGGCATGGACACCAGCCGCAATTGGGAATTCGTTGTGCTGGACGATCCGATGGTCAACGCCTTCGTTCTGCCCGGCGGCCAAGTCGCGTTTTTTGACGGCATCATGGGCAAATTTGCCAATGATGACCAATTGGCCACCGTGATGGGCCATGAGGTTGGCCATGTGGCCGGACGCCATGGGGCGGAGCGGGCCAGTCAGCAGCTGGTGGCCCAGATCGGCTTGACGGTGGCACAAGTCGCCCTGGCCAGCACTGAAAGCCAATATGCGCCGGTGATTGCTGGGGTGCTCGGTGCCGGGGTGACCTTTGGCGTGATCCTGCCCTATTCTCGCCAGCATGAATATGAAGCCGATGCTCTGGGCGTGCGCTATATGGCCAAGGCTGGGTATCGCCCGGAAGAATCGATCGCCTTCTGGCAAACCATGATGGGCGATGGCCAAAAGGTCGCAGAATTCATGTCGACCCATCCCAGCGACAGCAACCGCATCGCAGCCCTGCGCGGCGAAATCCAAACCCTAGCTTAATAAAGCGCGGGGCAGGGCACCGCTCAGCCGAATTCAAAGGCGGAGCGGTTTTTGCGGCTGGCATCAAGCACCAAGGGCCGGGTCATGGGCGGGAAGGCCCGGGCTTGGCAATTGGTGCGCTCGCAGGTGCGACAGGTTACCCCGATGGGTGTCAGGGCGGCGGGATTTTCCAAATCCAGGCCATCGCCATACACCACCTTATGGGCGTGGGCGATTTCGCAGCCCAGGCTGATGGCCAATTTGCGCGGCGGCTCCGGATGGGTCGTCGGCATGCCTTCAACGGTGCGGCATATGGTCAGGTAAGAGGAGCCATCGGGCAACTCCACCGGCTGCACAATGGTTTGGCCCGGGGCGACAAAGGCATCATGGACGCTCCAGCGCGGGCAGGTTCCGCCAAATTGGGCAAAGGGGAAACCGCCCGCAGAATAGCGCTTGGAAATATTGCCCGCATTGTCCAGGCGCAGTAGGAAGAACGGCACGCCTTTGCGGTCTCGCCGCTGCAAGGTGGTCAGGCGGTGGGCGACCTGCTCAATGCTCGCACCAAAGCGGGCGGCCAGCAAGGCGATGTCATAGCGGACCTTTTCTGCGGCGCCATGGAACAGGTCATAAGGCATCATCAGGGCCCCGGCGAAGTAGTTTGCCAAGCCGATTCGGCAGATCCGCCGGGCCTCTTCCGTCGCCAAAGGGGCGTCCTTGGCCAGCTGGTCGAGCAAATCAACTTCCTCGGACAGGGCCACCTGGACCGCAGTCTGGAATACCCGACCGGAATTTGGCAGCAATTCAGACAGGAACAGCCGCCGATTATGGGCGTCATAGCGCCGTTGATTGTCCTCCATGGCGTGTACCGGAAGCACGGTGACCCGGATGCCGTGATGGTCAATCAAATAGGTGCGCAGGGCTGGCAGCAGATCATCCTTGGCATTCATGACCTCTCGCACCCGTTCCGCAGCGGTTTCCAGCTCCGGAAAATGGTTGGATTGGTCGTGGAAATAGTCCCTGACCTCCTCAATCGGGAAGCGCTCATCTTGCAACATTTGCCGCCGATCACGCACCGGAGCGGCCTTGTTTGGGATCTCTTCTTCCCCGCGTCGGGCCCGCAAATAGGCTCTGTAAAGGATTGTAAAGCGCCGGGCAAATTCCGGGGCTTCTGCGGCAAAGGCCATGATCTCGGTCCGGCTTGGGACATCGCCAGCGAACATCGGGTCTGAGAGGGATTCTGCAAGTTCTGCAGTCAGTTGCGCCTCGCCACCGCTGCTGAATTCCCGGGGATCAATGTCAAAGGTTTCTGCCAGACGCAGCAACAGCGAGGCCGATAGCGGGCGTTGATCACCTTCGACCAGATTGAGGTAACTGGCCGAGATGTCCAGCTCTCTGGCCATTGCGGCTTGGCTAAGCTCCAAGCTGCGTCGCAAGCGGCGCACCCGCGCGCCCGCAAAGATCTTGCGGTCTCCCATTCCTGACCCTTCACAACATTTACAAACTCACCAAGAGATATGTCAACTTCTTGACATGTCAACACGTTTATCACTTTCGCGAATTGCCTCGGGGCTCTTTGTCGTGGAAGGTGTCGCCGACAAACAGGGCACGGAAGCCCTCCCTAACGTATTTCTGGAGTTCGTTACCCATGACCCAACAACCTTCTTACGAACAGATTCGAGCTGATCTTTTGGCCCGCTACCCCGAAGGCATGCTGCCCGGGGATATCGATCTGGAGCATGTGATCCAGCTGCGGATGCAAAACACCTACAACACCCATCTGGATGTGGCCCGGGCCATGGCCAAGGTGATGCGCGCCGACATGGCCGCCTATGACGAAGATTCCGCCAACTCCACCCAGTCCCTGGGTTGCTGGTCCGGTTTCCACGCTCAGCAAATGATCAAGGCGGTTAAGCGCCTGCGTGGCACCACCAAGGGCGCCTATGTCTATCTGTCCGGCTGGATGGTTGCCGGTCTGCGCAACCGCTGGGGTCACCTGCCCGACCAGTCCATGCATGAAAAGACTGCCGTGGCTGACCTGATCGAAGAGATCTATGTCTCTCTGCGCCAAGCCGATGAAGTGGGCCTGAACGACCTGTTTAAGGAGCTGAAGGCTGCCCGCGAAGCCAACGCCGCCCAAGACGTCATCGATGGCATCATTTCCAAGATCGACAACTTCGAAAGCCATGTTGTTCCGATCATCGCCGATATCGATGCCGGTTTCGGTAATGAGCACGCCACCTATCTGCTCGCCAAAGAGCTGATCAAGGCCGGTGCCTGCTGCCTGCAGATCGAAAACCAGGTTTCCGATGCCAAGCAGTGCGGCCATCAGGACGGCAAGGTCACCGTGCCGCGCGAAGACTTCATCGAAAAGCTGCGCGCTTGCCGCCTGGCCTTTGAAGAGATGGGTGTGGAAGACGGTGTCATCGTCGCCCGGACCGACAGCCTGGGCGCTGGTCTGACCCAGAAGATCCCCGTTTCGACCCAGCCCGGCGACATGGCCCATGAATATATCAAGTGGCTGAAGACCGAGCCGGTCACCGATGCCACCACCCTGGCCGATGGTGAAGTGACCCTGCAATGGGGTGGTCAAACCGTTCGTCCGCTGCGTCTGGCCAGTGGCCTGTTCCAGTTCAAGGAAGACACTGGCCGCGCCCGTGTGGTCGAGGACTGCATTGCCAGCCTGACCAAGGGTGGTGCTGACCTGTTGTGGATCGAAACCGCCACTCCGAATGTGGCCGAGATCGCTGGCATGGTGAACGAGATCCGCGAAGTGGTTCCGAACGCCAAGCTGACCTACAACAACTCCCCGTCCTTCAACTGGACCCTGAACCTGCGCAAGCAAGTGCGCGCCGACTGGCTGGCCGAAGGCAAGATCACCGAGGCCGACTATCCGGAAGGCAATGCGCTGATGGGGGCCGAGTTCGACAGCTCTGAACTGGGTCAGGAAGCCGACAACCGTCTGCGTCGCTTCCAGGTCGACATCTCCACCCAGGCCGGTGTGTTCCACAACCTGATCACCCTGCCGACCTTCCACCTGACCGCCAAGAGCACCGACGAGCTCTCCCGTGGTTACTTCGGCGAAGACCGCATGCTGGCTTATGTCAACACGGTTCAGCGCGAAGAAATCCGTCGTGGCGTCAGTGCCGTGAAGCACCAGCACGAAGTCGGCAGCGACTTGGGCGACAGCTTCAAGGAAATGGTGTCCGGCGAGCGGGCCTTGAAGGCCGGTGGTGCCGCCAACACCATGAACCAGTTCGACGCAGCTGCAGAGTAAAACCGCAGCAGAGTAAAATCGCAGCAGAGTAAACCAAGGAGCCTCCCCCATGAACATGATGCAGTCCAAAGTCGAAATCGACGAAGCCCAGCAAGACACTGATGTGGAACAAAGCATCCGTCAGGTTGCCAATGACCTCCACCGTCTGAACCAGTCCATCACCAAGGCTGTTGAAGCGGGTGCCACCGTCGAGCTGCTGCGTGGGTCTCGCTATCACTGCGGCACCGGTCGCTGGGGTGACCAAATGGTCCCCGTGGTCCGGGTCCCCGAGACCAACTAATACCGTGTAAAGGAAACGCCCCCTGCTCGGGTCTGAGCGGGGGGCGTTTTCTATTCTAGAGCGGGCAATGTATGATGCGGTCCCATTCGGGACCTTTTTTTGGTTCAGATGTTGGGAGTGGCGCGCCGGTCCAGATAACGCAGCGCCCCAATGATCGGCAGGGTCACCAGATACATGGTGATGCCATAGATCCCGGAGGGCAGGCTGAAGGGCGCCATGCCGCTGGCTTGCTCGACAATCAAGGTGCCCACTGCAATGCCCAAAGTGCCGTTTTGGATCCCGGTTTCCAGGGAAATGGCGATGGCTTCTGGTCGGGGCAGGGCGAGCAGCCGGGACAGGCCAAAGCCCAGTGCCAGCATGATCAGGTTCAAGGCCACCAGCAAGGGTGCCAAGGTCCCGACATTGTTGACAAAGGTGGTCCAATTGGCCGCCAGCGCCCCGACAATGATCAGGGCAAACAAGGCGGTGGCGACCAGGGAAAACGGCTTGTCGGCCCGCTTGGCAAAGCTCGGCAGAAAGTTGCGCAGGACCATGCCCAGGCCCACCGGGATTGCCGTAATCAACATCATGGTCACTGCCAGGGCGGAGACATTGATGTCCGGGCCATCCTGACCCATGAAATGCTCGACCGACGCGCTGGTCAGCAGCGGCACGCTGATCACCGCGACCAGGCTGACCACGGCGGTTAAGGTCACCGACAGCGCCACCGCCCCGCCTGCAAGCTTGGTGAGGAAATTGCTGGTCACCCCGCCGGGGCTAAGCGCCAGGATCATCACCCCGACCGCCAGTTCCGGGGGCAAAGGCAGAACCAGCAGCAAGAGCACCGCCATGATCGGCAGCAAGATCAACTGCGCAACCATGCCGACCGTAAAGGCCATGGGCATGGTGACCACGCGGCGGAAGTCCTCGATGGTCAGGCCGACGCCCAGCGAAAACATGATGAATGCCAGCGACAGTGGCAGCACGACATCTAAGATCAAATCCATGAAACCGGACGTCCCATTCGTACAGTGGAGGAAGGTCCGATGGATTTGGTGCACCGCACCCGGCCTGATAAGGCCTCGGTTTTGCCCTTCGCCTGAAAAAGCGCCGCATGTGACAGGGAAAAAGTTGGGGTGAAGGGTGTTCTTGACCGCCTATGGCCCCGTCTATGCAGTGCCATGGGCGGTCATGCGGGCCTCTGCGATATCGCCCCGGGCATCGCGGATGATGATCCAAGAGGATTGGAGAAACAGAGCGGCAATACCAATGGCCACGATCAAATCTGGCCAGGATGTTCCGGTAAACGCCACCAGGAGTGCAGCCACCACCACGGCGGCATTGCCAATGGCATCATTGCGAGAGAAAAGCCACACCGCGCGCATATTCGCATCACCGGATCGATGGGGGATCAGCACGAGGGCAGCCGCCACATTCACCGCCAGGGCGATCAGCGCCAAAACTCCCATCAGTTCGGCTTCGACCGGCTTTTGCGCGATTACGGTCCAAAGGGTGCTGGCGAGGACACCCACGCCAAGCACGCCAAGGAACAGGCCCTGTATCAGGGCGGAGCGGGCACGCCAGAGCAAACTCCACCCAATTGCAAGCAGACCCAAGAGAGTGATCAGCCCATCGCCGATAAAATCTAGAGCATCTGCCTTTAAAGCTTGGGAGCCCGCGATAAAGCCGCCGACCATCTCGATGATGCCATAGCCAACATTCAATCCGATCACGATCCAAAGGGCACGCTGGTAACCCGGGGTCAAATGTGGCTTCGGTGTGGGCGCGCCAATGTCTGCTCCACGCTCTGGGCCCGACGGTAAGAGGTCCAGGTGATAGCCTGCCTGGGTAACAGCCGCTTCGACATCCCCAAGCCGCTGATCATCAGCCGGTAACTCGAGCGTGAGAATGCTGGTCGCCGTGGATATCCGGGCATTCGCCACACCGGCGGAGCGCACGGCTTTGTCGATCTTCGCTGCACATGAAGCACAATCCATACCGGTCACGCGGTACTGAACAGAGTAGGTCAAGTTTGCGGGTCCTCTCCATCACCGCAGCCTAGGACTTGCCCGTGCGCAAGGCCTTCAGCGCTTTGAGGCCATGTTTGCGTTGGCTCCGGGCAGCGTCAATGCGATCGGTCAATCTGTTTCGCAGCTCGGCATTTTTGCTGCGGTCCCGCTTGGCTTTTAGTTTTCGGATCCGCTTGCGCAGGCGCTTGAGCGCCAGTTGCAGGGCCTCGCGCCGCTTGGTCTTCTCTGGGCTTTCCTGGGCGCGGTTAATCAAACGCCGGATGTCACGGATCAGTCCCATGCGGGCCTCCTTGCGCTGCGGCTAATTCCCGCAAATCGGTTTCGTCCAGCGCGAGATCCTCCAGCGGCACCGTATCAGCAGGGGCGAGAATAATAGCCGCTGCTTCTGCCAAGGATAGCACCATGGCGCGCACATAGCCCGCATCATTGACCAGCGATGTGGCCAGCGCCCCGGTGAGGATCTTGTCCGATACCATCCGGGCCAATCGGCCATCGGCAAAGGGATCCTTGCGGACCAAAGCCAGTTTGGCGTCGTCCAACAGCAAGATGTCCCGGGCCGAGCGGCCTTGGCTGCGCAGATGCTCCACGGCGGCGAGCATCTCCACCACCTGGCTGCGCAGAGCGACATATTCTTCCCGTGCGGCCTCAGGTCCCGTGGCACCAATGCCAGAGGCGTTGCGGTGCAAATGCTTGGCGGCTTTGACCACCTGGGCCAGCAGATTGGTGCCGCGATAAAGCTGCATCAGATCGGCCGCATGGGTATTGTCCGCATTGGCGGCGGCCCGCGAAATATATTCGGTCAGAGCCCCATGCAGCGGTTTGAACTGGCGGTCATAGAGGTCCTGGGGCACCAGAGTGGCCGAGGGCGGTGGGCTGTCTGCCACCTCCTCTTTGCTTTTAGGATCCACCGCCAGGATTTCTCCGACGATCTTGCCGCTCCGGGCCAGCAGGCGTTCGGCTTCTTTGCGGGCGGCTTCCTGGGCGGTTTCCGGGAATTTTAGCGCTGCTCTATCCAGATAGCGCGGCTTGGCCAGCTTGTCGCGCTTATCCGGGATCAGCTTTGGCAGGAGCCGTTCCAACACGCCGACCAAGGGCACCACCAGAATCAGCCCGGCGAGATTGAACAGCGTATGGAACAAAGCCAGCCGCAAGGTCATGTCATCGGGGCCGAGGCCGATCCATTGCGCGCCGAACTCCACGGCCCAAACAAAGCCGGGCAGGGCGGCCAAGGCGACAAAGCCGGTCAGGCCATTGAACACCAAATGGGCAGCCGCCAAGCGCCGCCCGCCAACCTCGGCCCCCAAAGCGCCGATGATGGCGGTTACGGTGGTGCCAACATTGGCCCCGACGGCCAGGGCCAAAGCAAGATCATAGGAGATCTGATTGCTGGCCAGGGCGGTCAAGATCAGGATCAAGGTGGCGTGACTGGATTGCATAACCACCGTGGCCACCGCCCCCAGCCCGGCATAGATCAGCAGGCCGGTGAAGCCGGGGACGGCAAAGGCGCTGAGGTCAATGGCCCCGCGCAGGACCTCGAAGCCGTCTTTCATCTCCTGGATGCCCAGGAACAGAAAGCCGATCCCGGCCAGGGCCAGACCCGCCCCACGCACCCCGCCCCGGGAGAAGCTGAGCATGGCCCCAACCGCCAGCATGGGTAAAGCGAGGGTTGCCATATCGACTTTGAACCCATAGGCCGCCACCAGCCACGCCCCGGTCGTGGTGCCCAGATTGGCCCCGAGAATGATGCCAATGCCACCCCTTAGGCCCAGCATGCCGGCAGACAGGAAGGTGATGGCCAGCACGGAGACCAGCGAGCTGGATTGCACCAGAGCGGTTGCAACCAGACCAAACAGAATGGCAGAGCTTAAGCGTCCGGCACATTTTTCCAGGAGGGATTCCAACAGGCCGCCGGTGAAGGCCCGGAAGCCATCTTCCAGAAACCGCATGCCGAACAAAAACAGGGCGATGCCCGCTGCGATCTGCGCGGCATTCGGGTCCGAGATAGCAATCCAGGCCAGCAAGGCGGCGAGGATAAAGATGGTTATGCGCCCGGCCATGATCATCCCTCAGCTGAACTGTCCGACAGAGCAATGACTGCTCGGACGCTTGATTGTGACAGTTTTGTTGCAAGCCAAATGGTAAGCCGAAGGTCTGCTTTGGGCAACCAGACGAAAGGGATGATGGCGTCAAACTTACCGTATGAATTTCGAACAAAACAGAAACAAACTTGATTCTGACGGCATATTTCCGTACATTGATGGGGTGAAAGCGAACTGATCGGGAAAATCACCATGTCCAGAACAGAGCGGTTGGAGGCGCGCATTGCCCCCGATGTCCAGGCCCTGCTGAAACGGGCCGCCGAGCTGGAAGGCGTGTCCCTATCGGCTTATGTGGTAAAAGCTGCCCGCGATGCCGCCGTCAGGACCATTGAAGACGCTGAGATCTTGCGCCTGTCACGGGAAGACCAGGAAAGCGTTGCCAAGGCGATCACCGCGCCTCCACCACTCGCCCCGTCCATGGAGCGTGCTCTGGCGCGCTACCGGTCCATGGTCTCTGAATCCTCGTGACTGGCCCTTACCGGATTGTTCGACTGGAGAAGTCCCATGACCGGAGGTTCTTTGACTGCGGTGTGGAGGCGTTGAACCGGTATTTCCACCAGCATATCAGCCAAGACATGCGGCGGCGGATCGCCAATGGCTTTGTTGCTCTGGATCCTCAGGACAGGATCGCCGGATTTTACACCCTGAGTGCAACGGGGCTTTTGCTCAATGAACTGGGTGAAGACTGGCGGCGTAAATTGCCACGCTATCCCATGGTGCCCGCTGGTCTGATTGGTCGGCTGGCTGTCGATCACTCTTGCAAGGGCGTAGGGTTGGGCTCTGTCTTGATCGTCGATGCCATCCGCCGCTTAAGCCATGCGGACCCGGCGGTGCATGTTTTGGTGGTTGATGCGAAAGACCAAGAGGCTGTGGCGTTTTATCGCCATTTCGGCTTTATGCGCCTGGACAGTCGGCCCTTGAGCCTGTTTCTGCCGCTGTCGGAGGCCTTAAAGAAATCCATAACGGGCTAAAGGGTCGTCTCTTCTTATTCTTGTGTTTACGATCCCGGGCCGATCTCCTCGACCGTGACTTCGTCTGGATAAAACGCGATCAGCCCGCTTAGGACCTCGGCGAAGTCGAAGGCAGCGGCATAGGACCAGGCGATGGGATCGTCAGAGCCCTCAACGCGGAAATAGCGCGCATCGCCCTTCAGGGGGCAGTGGGTTCCCTTGCCCTCGACCGGGATCAGGGGGGCCATGATGTCCCCCTGCGGCAAATAAAACACCGGATCATAAATGTCCCTGCCGACCTCCGTGACCCTTAGGGCTGCCTGGCTTTCAGCCAAGGTCATGCCATTGCGATGGACCCGGACTGTGCGCGGCACTGGCTTGACGCGCATGAAATGCCTGGGCTCATCGGGGTTGTGGATCGTCTGGGTCGACAGAGTGATGTCCGGGTGGCTCATGGTCTTCTTTTCGCTCTACATTCGCCCCTTGCCGCCAGAGCTGATATAGTCGGACAGGGCCATTTGCTGCTTGCTGATCTCATTGGCAGTGTGGTGCACCCGCTTGATCACGGCGCGCATGAAATCGAACATCAGTCTTGGATGCTGGGTGATCAAGGGCTCGATGTCGGATTCCCGGAACTGTAGCACTGTGGCCTGGGTCAGGGCCATCACCCCCTGGCGATGCTCGGTGCCGTCAATGCAGCTCAACTCGCCGACCAGATCGCCTTTTTCCAAAGTGTGGATGATGCCCGGATTGTCTGGATTGGACTGATTGCGCACTCGGGCCAGACGGCCTTCCTCGATCAAAAAGAAGCTGGCGCTCTTCTCGCCCTGGCGGAACAGATATTCATTGGGGGACAGGGTCAGTTCGATACAGGCCCGGTTGGCGAGAATCTGCGCGCCCTCGGCCCCGATATAGCTGCCGATGGGCGCCCGGTGGATCAGGTCGGCCAGTCTTGTGGCTTCCTGGGAATCATGGGCAAGCTTGCGAGCCTCGGTCATCTGTTTATCGCCTTTCCTGTTGGAACAGCTGAATGGCCTGAGCGAGATTGCGTTTGGCATCTTCGGTCAGGCCAAGCTTCAGCTCCCATTCATAGCCTTTGATGGTGAGAAGCTGCACCTCCGGCACGGTCCCAAAACAGGTCTGGCAGGTCGCCATGATGGTTGGGATCGACAGAGCATGGGAGGTGAAGCTGGAATCCATGCGCGGGAAGACGGCCTCAAGATGCACGCTGTCGACCTCTGGGGCCTTGGTTGCATCGACGAACAGGACCCGGCGTTTGCTGCGGATCAGATCGGCGTCTTCCAACTGCAATTGGTAATGCTGAACGGTTTCGGCCTGTGGGCAGACTGTGCTCTCCTCCAGCCACTCGATGAAGGCCCAGCCTAGCCCGTCATCCTGCCGCCCAACATTGCCAATCCCGTAGATCAGACAATCCGGATGATCATAGGAGGCCAGGCGCACCCCGCCCTTAGCCGCGCATACGTTCATCGACCAATGTTCCATTGGCATCGAAGACGGAAACGATCAGCGGCATCTGCCCCATGGCATGGGTGGCGCAGCTGAGGCAGGGGTCGTAGGCCCGGATGCCGAACTCGACCGCATTCATCATGCCCTCGGTGATTTGCTCTTTGCCGCTGAGATGTTCGTCCGCCACCGCCTTGATGGTGCGGTTGATCACCTGGTTGTTCTGGGTGGTGGCCACGATCAGATTGGCGAAGGTCATCTTGCCATCTTGATCGGCGCGGTAATGGTGCAGCAGGGAACCCCGGGGGGCCTCGACCACACCAATGCCCTCGCCGGTCCAATCTGAGGTCGATGGGGTAACCACCAAGTTGTCACCCTGTAGATCCGGATCATGCAGCAGGGCCTTCAACTGCTCTGCGGAATGCAGGATCTCGATCGCCCGAGCC
The DNA here is from genome assembly GCA_049604415.1 of Rhodospirillaceae bacterium. GTDB lineage: Bacteria > Pseudomonadota > Alphaproteobacteria > Rhodospirillales > Rhodospirillaceae > JBMYTN01. Next base: position 17,166 of record JBMYTN010000007.1, read on the forward strand.
CAATTGGTGTGCAGGATCATATCGTTGGCTTTGCCGCCGGTATAGTCATGGAACCGTTCCAGCGCGGCGCGGGCCATGGGGGCCTCGGCCTCATAGGACTTGGTCACATTGACCCGGGCCAGCGGGCCAACCCGGACCGACCCGGCCTCCCGCCCCAAGGACTTCAGATAGGGGAACTTCATATAGCTCCAGCTTTCTGTGGCCTCGGAGAAATGGTCGAGATAGTCATGATAGTCGAATTCGGCGACGGTGTTTTTGTCCTTGTCCATGACCCGCAGGCGGCCATGGTAATAGTCCACATTGTCATCCTCGCCGACCAAACACATGTTCAGCGCCGGGGTGACCCCGAAGCCATCGACCATGGCCCGATTTTTTTCGTGATAGTCGTAAAAGACATTGAGCGCGTCTTGGGCATATTCGATCACTGTGTCCAGGCCGATCAGCCCCTCATCGCCATGCAGCAGTCGATCCCGGGCGGCCAGGCTGAGATTGCCATTGACGCCGCCGGGCACCGAGGAGATGCCATGCATCCGCTTGCCCAGCACGGACACAATGGCTTCCTGGCCCCATTTTCTTAAGGCCACCACCCGCTTGACCAAGTCCGGATCGGCTTCCAGCAAGCCCTGGACATTGCGCTGCTCCGGCGCGGCGTCGATGCCAAACAGCATTTCCGGCCCGGTCAGATAGAAATAGGCGCTGACATGGGATTGCAGTTGCTGGGCGTAATGGCCGAAGCGACGGATCTTCTCCGCGGAGCGGGTGATCTGCCCGCCAGTGGCATAGCCTGCCCCGACCATGTCATCCAGGGTCTTGGCCCCGGCCAGATGGTGGCTGACAAAGCAGATGCCGCAAATCCGTTGCAGCAGGATCGGGGCTTCCCAATAGGGATGGCCTTGAATGAAGCGCTCAAAGCCTCGGAATTCGACCACATTTAGCCGCGCATGGGCGACTTGATTTTGCTCATCAAGCTGAATGGTGACCTTCCCATGGCCCTCAATCCGGGTGACCGGATCGATGACGAGTCTGCGGCTCATCGCATCGTCCCCTTTAGTCATAACGGTTGAAGGCAGCCGGAATGCTGAACGGCCGGCCATTCACCAAATCATCGAGCACCTTGAAAATCGTATCGCCATCCGGCGGGCAGCCGGGGATGAAATAGTCGATCTTGACCACCTCATGGATCGGATAGACCTTCTTGGTGATGCGCGGAATATCCGGGTGATAGGGCACCTTGACCGGTTCCTGTTCCGGGCGCGTGGGCGAGGTCACATAGGCCTCGCGGACGCATTCCTCTAGCGGCACCAGATTGCGCATGGAGGGCACGCCGCCCCAGATCGCGCAGGCGCCGACGGAAATCAGGATGTCGCAGTTTTCCCGGAAATGCTCCAGGGTCTCGATGTTTTCCTCATTGGCGACACTGCCCTCGACAAAGCCGATGACGCTGCGCACCGGGATGCGCTTGATGTCGGTGAAGGAGGAGCGGTTGATGGTGATCTTGTCGAGCAGGGGGATGATCCGTTCATCCACATCCAGCAGCGACAGCGAGCAGCCCCAACAGCCGCACAGCCCGATCATCGCCACTTGGATCTTTTCATCCCGCTTGGCTTTGATCGCCGGGTCGAGGGGCGTGGCGGGCAGCTCATGGGACAGAATGTCCGGTCCGACTGGTGCGCTCATAGCTGTTCCCCTTCCAACACCCGTTCGCGCAGAGATTTGACATCAAATTTCCGCTGACCCATCGGGTCGTTGTAGCCGAGGCCCTTTTCGATGATGGCGCCCACCGGGCAGAGATCTGCTGCGCGGGCGGCTTCCGCCGGTGTCATCTTATTGGCCAGATCCACATCCAATTCGATCTGGGCGGTGGTGCCGCGCCCCCGGATGCTGAAGATTTTCTGGCCAGTCTGCGCATCGCGGACAAACTCGACACAGCGTTGGCAGAAAATGCAGCGGTCCCGTTCCAGGAACAAATACTGCGCGGCGTCTTCGCGGCTGCGTTCCGGGAATTGATAGGTGAAGCGCGAGACCACGATCTCAAGCTCGTAGCCCACCGCTTGCAATTCGCAGCGCCCGCTCTTCTCGCAGCTGGGGCAGTTGTGATTGCCTTCGCTGAAATTGGCCTCGACCAGGGCTTTGCGCATATCGGCGACCTCGGGGTCGCTGACCGAGACGTGCATGCCGTCAGCGACTTTGACCGTGCAGGCGGTGGCGACATGGCCGTTGATCTTGACCGAACAGACCCGGCAGGTGCCCAGGCAGGGCTTGCCGCGCATATAGCAGAGCGAGGGGATGTAGACCCCATTGTCGGCGGCGACATCGATCAAGGGCGCGCCAGCCTCTGCGGTCACGGCCTTGCCATCAATGGTCAGGGAGACGCTCATTGGGCCGCCTCCGTCTCGATGGCGCGGACGATCTCGTCATAATGCGAAACCGCCTCTTCCATATCGAAGGAGGGCCGCAAGCCATGGCCCAGTTCCTGCAGCTTCGCGGCATAGAGCTCCGGAAATTTCTGCAAGGTGGTCAGGATCGGTTTGGCCGCTGTGGTGCCCAGGCCGCAGCGGCTGGTGCGGTGCATCAGCTGACCCCAGCTTTGGCAGGCATCCAGATCCTCCTGGCAGGCCCGTCCGGCGATCACGCGGTCGATCTTGCCGAGCATGGCCACACCCCCAGCGCGGCAGGGCGTGCAGATGCCACAGGACTCATCGACAAAGAAATGGGTGAACTGGCGGGCGACCTCCAGCAGGTCCCGGCTGTGATCGAAGATCATGAAGGAGCCATTGCAGGCCAGGTCGCTATGGCAGAGCTTGCGCGCGCCATCCTGAGCGACCGAAACGCATTCCCCGGATGGTCCGCTGATCTGGACGGCCTTCGGGTTGGTCGCCCCAACCAGCGCCAACACATCATTTAAGGTCGTGCCCCATTCGATCTCATAAATCCCCGGCCTGTCGCAGTCGCCGGAGACACTGAGCAGGCGGGTGCCGCTGGAAGCATCTGTGCCCAGCGCTGCAAACCATCCCGCACCCATTTCCAGGATCCGGGTGACCGAGGCGAAGGTCTCGACATTGTTGACCACGGTGGGTTGGCCCAAATAGCCTGTCTGGATCGGGAAGGGCGGCTTGACCCTGGGCGTGCCGCGCTTGCCCTCGCAGCTTTCGATCAGAGCGGTTTCATCGCCGCAGACATAGGCCCCGGCCCCCATCTGGATCCGGATGTCGAAGCTGAAATCCGTGCCGAGGATATTCTGTCCCAGCAGACCGTCAGCGCGCATGCTGGCCAGTTGGGCCTCCAGATAGTCTTTCAGGTACCAATATTCGGCGCGCAGATAGATGATCCCGGAGCGCGACCCAACGCCAAAGCCGCTGATCACCATGCCGAGCAGCACATCCATCGGCGAGGCGGTCAGCAAGACCCGGTCCTTAAAGGTGCCGGGCTCGCCTTCATCCGCATTACAGATGATGTGTTTTTCCGCTCCGGCCGCATCGCGGGCCAAACGCCATTTCAAGCCGGTCGGGAACCCGGCCCCGCCTCGGCCCCGGATGTTCGACTCCGTGACCGAGACGATCACTTCATCGGGCGTCAGGGCCAGACAGCTCTCCAGCACGGCCCGATAGTCGATGCCTGGCTTGAAAAAGACCGGACCATCCTGGTGGATGTTGCAGTCCACCATGCTCTCGACATAGGACCGGCTTGAGCGCGCATGCCCACCCGGATTGGCGATCTGCTCAGCTGGAGTCCCCAATTTAAGCGCCTTGATGATGTCTCGCACCCGGTTTGGCGTCAGCTTGGTGAACACCACATCATCCACCATCATGGCGGGCTCCTGATCGCTCAGGCCGATGCAGTTGGTGTCATCAAGGCCGAACAGCGCCGAGGCCGATCCGAAGGCCGTGCCGGTCTCCGTCTCCAATGTGGCGCGAATGGATGCATGGCCGCGATTGCGCCCCATGACCGAGTCACAGAGGTAAATTGCGTGTCGTCCGAAGGGTTTGGTTTGGAAAAAGTGATAAAACGACGCCGTCTCAAGAACGTCATTGGCCGAGATGGACAGGGCGGAGGCCAGATCCTCGAGCGCGTCTTGGGGCAAATATCCATGATCGCGCTGAACATCCCAGAGCATGTCCATCAGGCGCGTGCGATCGGAGCCATAACGCTCCACGATCGCCGTGGTGGCGTTGGTCATTGTCCCCCCTCGTTTTTATCGTCCTATGCGCCGTGGCATAAGATTTTTGCCGTTTGTTTATCGGCAAAGGGGACGCTACACCTGTTTTGTCATAAATTCCACATGAAGATAGGTGTTTTGCGGTTTGTAACCAGTGATTAATTTGAGTTAATTGGCATCCACCTGAAGTAAAATGCCATTCTACTTTAGTCGTGTATTTGAGGTGAAGTGTCTTTGTTTGGCCTATACAAGGTCTTGTTTCGTGGGGTTGTGCTTGGCCGAACCCCCAAAGACTGCTCTTAACACTGGTGGGGTGGGTTTCATTTTGACGGGAGGAGGTTGGCGGACCAATGGTCCCATATGGCGAGTCTGATCCGTTGTGTTTGAAGGATTGCACTATCGGTTCAGAGCGGTCATGGTCTCTGCAACGATTAGGCTATAGCTTCTAAAGAGACTCCCTCCATGTCTATGCTCCGTCCATTGGGTCTGGCCCGTTTGGCTCTTCAGCTTTTTGTGGTTTTTTCTGTTGCCGTGATCGCGGTTCCAGTTCACGCCTCTGATCTTTCGTCCCCTGAAGAGCGCGTGATCCTGACAGTCACAGGGGCCATCGCGCAGAAGAACACGGAAGAGGCAGCGGTTTTCGATCTCGCGATGTTGGAAGCGCTAGGCGGTGTGAGCCTGAAGACCGAAACCCGCTGGACAGAGGGCCTGCAGGAATTTGAGGGGGTCAATATCCAAGCCCTGCTCGAGCATCTTGGCGCGACCGGAAACGCTGTGCGAGCCATCGCGATCAATGACTATGCGGTGACGATCCCGATGGCAGACATTACAAGCTATAATGTTATTATCGCTTATCGCCGCAACGGCAAGCCCATGCGGGTGCGCGATAAGGGGCCGTTGTGGATCATCTACCCCTGGGGCGATACGCCGGAAGTGCGCTCCAAAAAATATTATGACCGGAGCATTTGGCAGTTGAAAGGTCTCGAGGTGAAATGAACCGGCGTGCTTTTGCAGTTTCTGTTGCGGTTTTGGTTTGTATCGCAGCGGCGCTTTCTTTCTACAGTATTTTCAAAATATTGCATTTTCAGGATAAAGGAGACTCAATTGACCAAACAATTGAGCAAGATGAAAATTATTCTGTGACCTCTTCTGAGGTCGATCTTCTAAACCTGATTATTTCTCTGAAAACCTATCTGAATGCCCCCTCCGAGGACAATCACGTCGAGGTCCAATATAAGTTTGATATTCTGTGGAGCCGGATGGATGTGATCGTCAACGGAGCCCCTTGGTATTGGATCACCCAGGTTGATCGGGGAGAAGAGACCTTTCAGCAGTTGTCTCAAATCCTGACAAGGTTTGATCCGCTGATTTTTGACGCGGATGTTTTAGACGTTTTTGACGCCCAGGCCCTGATCGATGACCTAACCGCTCTTCAGGCCAGCCTGCATGTCGTGATTTTGGAAACCTATCAAAAGCGTAATATTCGCCTTTCAGACCTCAATGGAGAAATGCAGGAACTGGTGAAAGAATCCAGTTTTTACATAACCGGCTATGGGCTGATATCAATCTTTATTGTGGCTTTGTTGATACTGTCGCGTCGGCAGGTCCTGTTGATGAATGCCAGCCTGGAAAAGCGGGTTCTTGAGCGCACCGAAGACCTGCAAAAAAGCGAGGCTCGCACTCGGGCAATCATCGACAATGCGGCTGATGGCATCATCGTGATTGATCAAGGGGGCAAAATCCAAAGCTTCAGTCCAGCCTCGGAGACCATTTTCGGCTATGCGGCTGCGGAGGTCATTGGCCAGAACGTGAAAATGCTCATGCCCGAACCGATGCATTCGGAGCATGACGGGTATCTGGCCGCACATATGGCCACGGGGAAAAGCGCGATCCTAGGCCGGAACCGGGAAGTCACCGGATTGCGCAAAACCGGCGAAACCTTTCCCATGGACCTTGCCATTGGCAAAACCATCCTTGGCGACGAACTTATTTATACGGGCATTGTCCGCGACATTACTGAGGCGCAGAAATGGCAAAATGAGCTGTTGGGGGCCTATGACGTCATTTCCAGCAGCATTGAATATGCCAGCCGGATTCAGCATGCGGCCTTGCCCGACCACCAAATTCTGGATGCCCTCGTGGGAGACTATTTTGTTTGGTGGGAGCCCCGGGATGTGGTCGGCGGCGACTTCTATTGGGTCGGAACCTGGGGCGACGGCATCGTTATTCTGTTGGGCGATTGCACCGGCCATGGGGTTCCTGGGGCCTTCATGACCCTGATCACCATTGCCGCCCTGGAACGCACCATGTCCGAAGTCCCGGGCGGGGAACTGGGCAAGTTGATCACCCGAACCCACCAATTTGTGCAGATCATGCTGCGGCAGAACAATGCCGGTGGCGATTCCGATGACGGGCTGGAGTTGGGGGCTTGCTATATCGGCCCCGATGAGACCCAGATTACCTTTGCTGGTGCGCGCTCCGGCTTGATTGTTTTGAGTGACGGGGCACCTAGGCTGGTGAAAGGCACCAAGGCGGGGATGGGCTACCGCAAGGTCCAATATATTCAGGAATACAAAGAAGAGATCATCGCGCTGAAGGACGACATGCAGTTCTATCTGGTCACCGACGGGATCATTGATCAGGTCGGCGGCAGTCGGAAACGATCCTTTGGCCGCAACGCCCTGATCCGAGCGCTTGAAGCCAACAAAGCTTTGCCGATGGCAGAGCAAAAGCAAAAGCTGCAAGCCGCCTTAGCGGAGTTTCAGGGCGAAGAAAGCCGCCGGGATGACCTGTCGATGATCGGGTTTAAGTTTTAGAGCGTTTGGTTTGACCGAAATGCGGACCATGGTGCTGTCCGCATTTCGGCTGCGCCAAAACACTCTAAGCCGCTCTCGGCATTTGCTCCGCAAACGCCTGCCGCTTATCCCGTGTTTTGGCTGCGCCAAAACACTCTAATCATATTTTGATTCGATCTCGGCGACGGTGCCGTCATCGCGCATGGCCGCCAAGGTGGTGCTGAGCTTTTCGATCACCGCCGGATCCGTGTCCTTATGGCAGGCCAAGCCCATCGGATTGCGGTGGAAGGTATGGACGGCGACCACGCCCTCAACGCCTTGCTGCTTGGACAGGTTCGGGCCTTGCGGGCGGCTGGTGGCCCAGAGATCAATCCGACCCGCCGCCAGCTTTTTCGGATTGGCATCATCGGTCGGTGCATCATCGACCGTCACGCCCTCGGCTTGCAGCGCGGCGGACAAGGCATCGCCCTTATAGCCACCAACGGTAAAGCCCGCCGCCTTGACCGCATCGATGCTGTCCACGGCGATGTTGCGGTCGGCCATGGCAAACAGCACCCACTCGTCATAGATCACCGGCTCGACCCAGGAGAACAGCGGCAGACGCTCTTCGGTGACATTGGTGCTGAACACACAGGCATTGAGCTCGTTTTGGGCCGCGTTATAGGCCCGCCGCCAAGGCACCAACTCCAGGGTATAAGGGACAGCGGCCTTTTCCATCAGCAACTCCACCACCTCAACCGCCGAGCCGGTGATCTTGTCGCCCTCTTGGAAATTGAACGGCCAGTAATCCTCGGTATACAGGGTCAGGCTGGTTTCGGCCCGCACTGGCAGCGCGAAGGCCACAACAGCCAGGGCGGCCAGACCGGATTTTTTCAGCCACTGTAATGATGTCATCTTTTTACCCCATCCCATCGGTTGGTTGGTTGGTCAGCTGGTAAATCTTACAGGGTTTTATGCGGACCTTAAGCCTGTCGGCAAGCCTGTGTTCGGCGTTTGGTCTTGCAAATCGTCCTCCAAGGAGGAACTCTCTCAATATCCAAGGATTGGAGTGGGTTTTAACTGGCCATAAAGGAGCAATCGGCGTGAAGATCAACCGCTGCTGCGTCATCGCACTGGCTTGCACCATGGCCGTTCTGTTTGGTTCTGTGACTCGGGCCCAGGCCGCCGATCCTCTGATCCTGAACACCGAAGAATACCCGCCGCTGAACTACACCGATCCGGAGACCGGCGATTTCGTTGGTCTGGCCACGGAGCTTGTGCACGCCATGATGGACCGCGCAGGCATCGCCTATGAGGTCCGGAACCTGCCTTGGAAGCGGGCCTATGGCCAGGCCCTGAACCAAGAGGACACGTGCGTTTTCAGCACCGCCCGCACGCCGGAGCGCGAAGCGCTATTCCAATGGATTGGGCCGCTGGCCACCAGCGAATGGGCGGTGTTTGCCCTGGCAGACTCAGCCATTGAGGTCGCGGATGTTGAGGGGCTGAAGGACCACCGGGTTGGGGGCTATGCCGGGGATGCCAAGTCCCTCTATCTGGTCGATAAGGGCATTGCGATGGATCTGGTCTATGAAGACCCGGTCAATATCCGCAAGCTGCAGCAAGGCCGCATCGATCTGTGGGCGGCCAGTTCGCTACAGGCTCCGATGGTGGTCGAGACCTTTGATGTGGAGATCCGCAAGGTCATGGTGTTCCATGAAATCCCGGTGGCCATGGCCTGCAATAAGGCCGTCGATCCGGCGCTGGTCGAAACCCTGCGCGCGGCCTTGGCCGATCTTCAGGCCGACGGCACCGTCGCGGAGGTCACGGCGCGCTATCTCGGCCCCTGATCACGCCGCCGCAGCGACCTCGGCCTGTTTGATGATCAACAGGGTCAGGTCGTCCAACAGTTCTTGGTCGCCGATATGCTCTTTGACCCGGGCGACCACCGCTTGTTTGATTTCTGGTGCGCTCAGAGCGTGATTGTCGACCACGGCCTGCTGCAATTGGGGCATGCCAAACAAGGTCCCCTTGGCATCGGCGGCTTCGGTGATGCCGTCGGTGTAGAGCACGGCGATGTCCCCCGGGGCCAGGATGATTTGCTCCTGGGCCAGATATTCGCCCACATCATCGACAAGGCCTAAGGGCATGCCGAGCATCAGGGTATCGATCTCCTCCAGGGTGCCATTGGCTCGGCAGATCAGGATCGATTCATGTTGGCCGACAATGTTGAGCAGCCCTTGGGTGCCTGCTGGGCCTTGCTCCAGGTGGTAATCGAGCAGGGCGAAGGAGAGGTTTTTGCCGCTGCCCATCCGGTTGATATTGCCGGTCAGGGAGCGGTTCAGGACATTGACGATCTTTAGCAGGTCGGCTTCTTCGCTGGCGTTCAAGGTGCGCACGGCACTTTGGGTCAGCAGCATCAGCACGCCGCTGTCCAGCCCATGGCCGGTGACATCGCCAATACCAATGCGGACCCGACCGCCCTCGCTCAGCACGTCGAGATAATCGCCCCCGACCTCATGGGCGGGCTCGACATGAGTGCTAATCTCCAGCCCCTCAATGGTGCTCAGCTCGTCCTCCCGGGGCAACACCATTTCCTGGAGTTGCCGGGTCACATCCAGCTCGGCCCCCATGCGGATGTTTTCGGAGTTCAGCCGTGCATTCAACCGCTCCAGCTCGACGGTGCGTTCCCGGACCTTTTCCTCGAGCACATGGTTTTGTGAGGACAGCTCTTGGTTGGCATGGTTCAGCTTGCCAAACAGACTGCTGATGGAGCCGCGCATGGCATCTAAGGACCGGGTTAAGGAGGCGATCTCGTCATCGCCGCTGGTGTCGAGCTTTTGTTCCAGATTGCCAGCCGCCATGCGCGATGCAGCGGTCTCTAGGCTTTGCAGTGGCAAAAAGATCAGGCGCTCGGTCAGGCGGATCGAGCGGCGGATGATCAGGACCAGCATGGCGATGATTACGGCGACAAAGGCCAGCAAGGTGGCCCCGATGGTCAGCCAGAGATCGGCCCGGGATTGGACCAGGGCGACCCGGGCGATTTCCTCGCCCTCCCGATAAATCGCGAAATCTCTGATGATATATTGCCAGCCGCTGAAGCGCTCGGCGATGGACCCTTCCAGGACATCGGGGCGGGCGGCGAAGATCTGCCCGTCCATTTTCAGGTCCATATATTCGAATTCGGGGTCCTGGATGATCGCGTCGAGAAATTGGCCGACGGCGACTTCGTCATAATTCCAGACCGAATAGGGCAGGGCGACCAGGGACAACTCCTGGGCCCGCTCCAGGCGGGTGTCGGCGGCCTTGAACAGATAGAGCGAGATGACAACCATGCCGACCAGTCCGCAGACCGTCAGCAGAATTCCGGCCATGCGAGACAAGGATTGGCCGTATTTTGCGCTAATACTCTTCAAGGTCGTCATTGTTGTAAGTCCAGCAGAACACTAGAGAAGAAAAAGAGGCGACCTTCTGGAGCACGGCACTCCTTTTGATATAGGGCTGGAGTTATGCCGGTAGAATATCGCTTTGACAACCTGCTCCGGCACCCGCGATAGTATAGACCCATCCATTCTTGAGTTTGTCTCCACGGCCGTGAACGCACCCACCGACATGAAAAAAACCATGGATACCCTAAGTGAGCAGGTTCGCCGCCTGGAGCACGAGGCCGCTGAATTGAAGCAGGCCAATGAGGATTTGGAAATAGCCTATTCCACCGCCATTGAACATGGCGACACCATTGAGTCCGAGCTCTATGCGACGATTGCCAAGCTCAATGATGAGGTCCGCGAGCGCATCATTGCCGAGCGTCGGTTGGAACAGGTGGTCCGGGCGGTTAAAGAGCAGAAAAAAGATCTGGAGGCCATTGTCCAGACCATCACCGAGCATAGTGATGGCATCGATTCCGAATGGCTGCAGCGCTATGAGGAAATGGAAAGCCAGGCCTTGCGTGATCCGCTGACCGGCATCCCCAATCGGCGGGCCTTTGATGAGAACCTGTCCAAGGAGTGGCAGAAATGCGCCCATCATGAACAGCCTTTGGGGCTGTTGTTCGGCGACATTGATCATTTCAAAGAGTTCAACGACACCTATGGCCATTCCGAGGGCGACCGGGCTTTGACCATTGTGGCCAACACCCTGAGCCAAGTCTGCCGCAAGCAATATGATCTGGTTGCTCGGGTTGGCGGCGAGGAGTTCGCTGTTCTGCTGCGCGGGGTGGATGCGGATGTCGCGGCTTCGGCGGGCGAGAAGGCCTTGGAGGCGATCCGTGCCCAGGCGGTGCCCCATGAAAAATCCCCCCATGGCATTCTGACCATGAGTTTTGGCATCACCTCGGTGACGCCGACCAAGGATCTGGATCCCATCGAGGATTTCTACACCCGGGCCGATGTGATGCTCTATAAGGCAAAGCAGGCGGGACGCAATCGGATCTGCCTGTCCAAATAAGCCAGGGGACGGTTTGGAGGAGTGTCCATGACCGATGTGATCGGTGACTTCAAGGCAGTGCAAAGTTCCGGGGAAACGGAATGCCTGTCGCTGAGTTTTTCACCCGGGTCCCGGCCCATCAAACAGCGCTGGCGCAATAATGGCTTGTCGGCGGATTTTTTGGGCGACTATGTGACGACCTTCTTTCCGAAAGAGGAAGAAGACACTGCGACCATTTCTCGGCAGGCGGAAATCAAGAATGCGGTGACCTATATCGCCAATGAACTGCTCGAGAACGCGATGAAATATGCCGATGAGCGGTTCGCGATCCCGATCACCATTCGCCTGGAAATGCATCAGGACATGTTGGTGTTTTCGGAATCCAACGCCATTGGCAGTGCCCAAGCGGCCACCTTTCGTGCCTTCATTGACTGGCTCAGCTCCGGCGATCCGGAAGTGCTTTACATGGAGGCTCTGGAGAACTCCGCGACCCGGGAAGATGGTGGCTCCGGCCTTGGTCTGATCACAATGATGAACGACTATGGCGCTCGGCTGGCTTGGCAGATCGACCCCAATGATGATGACTCTGTGGTCGTAACCACCCAAGTTACGATCTCTGTTTAAAGGACCGTTCCTGATCATGACCGACACGATCACAATCGAAGATGAAACCTACCGGATCGACTATGATCCGAAGATCGGCAAGGTCGATATTGCGGGTGTTATGCGGCTGAATGGCTTGCAGGAATACGCTCCGATTTCCGCTTTGCTGTCCAATGCGGTGCAGGAACAAAAGACCTTGGCCCTGGATCTCTCCCGCTTGGAATTCCTCAACAGCTCGGGCATTGCCGTGCTGTCCAAATTCATCATCGAGGTCCGCAATCGAGCGGATATTGAGCTGACCCTGGAAGGCTCTAAGGACATTGCCTGGCAGGCCAAGTCTTTGCCGAATTTGAAGCGCCTGATGCCCGCTTTGGAGCTGGCGTACAAATAATTCTACGTCCTAGCGTTCTTCGGAACACATAGAAAAGACCCCTCCGGATCGGGCATCCGGAGGGGTCTTTTGTTTTGGTGATGGTGTTGGGGTTAGGCGGTGGCGTTGGCCAGATAGACCCCGCGCGATTTTTCGAAGCTGAGCGCGTAGGCCCCATTGCCGAGGAAGCCTTGGGCCAGGGCGGCGGCGGCCAGGAAGGCCGGATATTCCCAACCGCCATTGGGTGCGCTGAACAGCCAGCCATTGGCGAAGTGGACCGACAGGGCACCCAGCAGCAGCGGGATTGTGGCCAGGGCAACCCAGCGGGCATAGAGGCCAGCGATCAGCAGCAGGCCACCGCCGATTTCGGCGACAATGGTCACATAGGCCAGCCAGCCGGGGAAGCCGACGGATTCAAAGAAGGCCACGGTTCCGGCGACGGTGAAGACGGAGACTTTCAGCCAGCCATGGGCAACGAACATGATGCCGAGAGCCAATCGCAGAACCAGGGCACCGTAAGCGGGGTTGTTGAGGGTTTGCATAACGGGGTTTCCTTCTCGAAGCGAGATCTTGGGGGATGGGGAAGGGATCAGCGCCGGTTGGGTGCGCTGTGTTCGTGAGGAGAATGTGTCGCATTCTCGCCTTGTGCAGAAGTCTTCAACGAACAAACATTTCGTTGCTATATTGCGAACGATGATGGGGCCGTCTTTGGAGGTGTTTGATGGACTTGGTGCAGATCCGAACCTTTATGGCGATCATTGAGGAGAAGGGGTTGTCTGCGGCGGCGCGTCGGCTGGGGATCAATAAGAGCATTTGTTCCCGGCGTCTGGGGGAGTTGGAAACGAGCTTGGGTGTGCAATTGGTGCGGCGGTCCAGCCGGTCGGTGAACCCGACGGATTTGGGCAGTTTGTTTTACGGCCAATGCCAGGAGATTCTGCGGCAGGTGGAGACGGCAACGGCCCTGGTGACCGGGGCCCATGCGGAGGTTTCCGGGCCGCTGCGGATCACGGCTCCGATGGTGTTTAACGGTCCGCGCTTTCAGCCAATCCTGCACAGCTTCGTCGCGCGCTATGACAAGGTGCAGCTTTATTTGCATTTTTCCGATGCCCGGGAGGATTTGTTGGCCTCGGGGTTTGATGCGGGCATTCGGATTGGCGAATTGAGTGATTCAGCGTTGATTTCCAAGAAGGTTGGCAGCAGTCGGCTGTTGGTTTGTGCAGCGCCGTCTTATTTGGCGGAGCGGGGCGTGCCGGAGCATCCCGATGCGCTAAACGAGCATGAGTGTTTGATGTACAGCCATTTGTCAGGGGGCAGCAGCTGGGTGTTTGAGCGGGATGGGGAGAAGCTGCGCAAGCGGCTGACGGCAGCGACCAGTTCCAACAATGGAGAGTTTCTGTGTGGCTTGGCGGAGGCGGGGGCGGGGATTGTGCGTCTGCCTGATTTTATTGTTCAGCCTGCGCTTGATGCGGGGCGGTTGAGGGTTTTGCTGGCGGATTTTGCCAGCCCGCGCCATGGGATTTACATCATCTATCCGGAGCGCCGTCATTTGGGAGCGAGCGTACGGGCCTTTATCGACCATGTGGCCGCTGGCTTGGCAGAGGCGATGGGATCGCCGTAAACGGATGCGGGGGTTTGGGGGCGCGCTCGCGCCCCCAATCTTATGACTTCCAGGGGTCAATAATTTCTATTGTCGTTCCAGCGAAGTCTTTTACGTTGCGGGTGGCAAGTTTCGCTCCGGCCATGGCGCAGATTGATGCGATCATTAAATCGGCGATGTCGATATGGAGGCCAGAACGCCGTCGCATAAGGACAAGGGTGGCATAGGTTTCGGCTGCTTCTTCTCCGAAGCCGAGGACGGGCAGTCCAGTTCCACTCGCCAAGACCTTATTCAGTGTTTCCGAAAGAAATAGCTGTCGTTTGCCTGGGGGGAGAATGGCAATTCCCGCTCTGAGTTCAGCCAAGGTTATGGCCGTGGTCGCGAAGTTTTCATGTTCCGCACTGAGAAACCATTGCAGTACCGCAGGGTCTGGTCCGGGTTTCATCAACTCGGACAGAACATTCGTATCCAAGATGACCAATGTTTGATCTTAAAGTTCTGCAATGCCGCTACGGCTGGAACGTGACCGGTCCAGGTCAAGATCGATGCCGTTTTCCGCACCGAAGTTCTGCTGCATTGCCGCCAAGAGTTCCGGGCCATTCATGCCACCGGCGGCTTGGCGCAAGATTGTCCGGACTTCCTCTTCGAGGGAACGCCCGTGACGTGCGGCTCTGAGCTTCAGGCGATTTTTCACGTCGTCTTCAATGTCTCGGATATTGATCCGTGCCATTAAGGCAGCTCCATTCGGTTGATTAAGACCACTCCCCAGATGGTGGCATATGACGTCAAAAACGTCAAACCAGTCACTCGCTGTTTAAGCCCGAGCGCGTCTTTAAACCTTCCGCGATTCATAGTCGCCGCGACCGGCGGGGAAGACGACCACTTTGTTGCCGCTGATAAAGGCGCGGTGCTTGATATGGGCGTGGATCGCCCGCGCCAGCACCGTGCTTTCCACATCGCGGCCCAGGGAAGCAAAGTCATTGGCGGTCTGAGCATGGGTGACCCGGACAATGTCTTGCTCGATGATCGGACCCTCATCCAGCTCGCTGGTGACGTAATGGGAGGTCGCGCCGATCAGCTTGACGCCGCGCGCATAGGCTTGGTGATAGGGCTTGGCACCAATAAAGCTGGGCAGGAAGGAATGGTGGATGTTGATGATCCGCCCGGCCATTTTGCGGCACATGTCATCGGACAGGATTTGCATGTAACGCGCCAGGACCACCAGTTCCGCCTCGGTCTCTTGGATCAGGTCCCACAGCTTGGCTTCGGCCTCCGGCTTGGTCTCCTTGGTCACCTTGATGCAATAGAAAGGCAGGTCGTGGTTCACGACGACTTTTTGGTGGTCCATATGGTTGGAGACCACGGCGACAATATCGATCGGCAGGGCGCCAATCCGCCAGCGATAGAGCAGGTCGATCAGGCAATGGCCCAGCTTGGAGACCATCAGGATGACCTTCATCCGGTCGCGCACATTGTGCAGCTGGTAGGTCATGCCCAAGGCTTCGGCCACCGGTGCAAACCCCTCGGCCAGATCGGTTTGGGATTTGCCAAGCTCGCTGCGGAAGGCCACCCGCATGAAGAAGGTGCCGTTTTCCGTATCGTCGAATTGCGAGGAATCGGTGATGTTGCATCCGGCCTCGGCCAAATAGCCGGAGATTGCGGCCACAATCCCCCGCGAAGAGGTGCAGCTGACCGTCAGGACAAAGGCCTCGTTTTGTTTTGTGGCGGCGGGGAGCTGTTCGTTTAACGCAGTCGGGTGAATGTTCATAGGACCCTCATAACACTCTACTGCTCGCCCAGGACCTTGCGGGCGGCGCGGAAACATTCCAGCGCCTGGGGCACGCCGCAATAGATCGCGATGACATGGATGATGGCGCGGATCTCCTCTGGGGTGACGCCATTGTTGAGCGCCCCCCGGCAATGCAGTTCCCATTCCTGCATTTTGCCCAGCGCGCCGATCATCGACAGGTTCATCATCGAGCGGGTCTTGGCATCGATGGTGTCATCGCCCCAGCCAAAGCCCCAGCACCAGGCGGTCATGGCCTCCTGAAACGGGCGGGTCAGGTCATCGGCGGCATTCAGGCTGCGCTCGACATATTCCGCGCCCAGGGTCGCCTTGCGTTGCTCCAAGCCCTTGAGAAACAGATCCTCATCAAACACGCCCATGCTCAGCCTCCGATCCGTACCGCGATGTTTTTGGTTTGCACATAGTTCCACAGGGCCTCGCGGCCCTTTTCCCGGCCATAGCCCGATTTGCCATAGCCGCCGAACGGGGTTTCGACGCCGCCCGCATACCATTCATTGATGAAGACTTGCCCGGCCCGCAGCCGTCCGGCGGCCCGCATGGCCCGGTCGAGATCGGCGGTGAAGACGCCAGAGACTAGGCCATAGGGCGTGCCATTGGCGATGCGGATGGCTTCGTCCTCCTCGGTGAAGCGCAGCACCGAGAGCACTGGTCCGAAGACCTCCTCCTGGGCGATGGCCATGTCGGGGGTCACATCCACCAGAACTGTCGGCTCCATGAAGGCACCGGGGATGTTGAGGGGGCGGCCGCCGGTGACCACTTTGGCGCCTTGGCTAACGGCGGCCTGGACCATCTTTACGGCGCGGTCTCGCTGGGCCTGGCTGACCATCGCCCCCATGCCTTCCGGGGCTGTGGTCAAGGTCTTTCCGGCGCGCACCGGCAGCCCGCGCGCAACGGCCTCGGCCCGGGCAACCAGCTCGTCATGGCGGCTGTCCTGGACGATGACCCGGCTCATGGCCGAACAGACCTGCCCGGCATTGAAGTAAATCCCCCAGCGGATGTCGCTCTCGAAGGCCTCCAGATCCGCATCGTCATGGACAATGGCCGCAGACTTGCCGCCCAGTTCCAGCACGCAGGGCACCACATTGCGCGCTGCCGCACTGGCAATGGCGATGCCGGTGGCCACGGAGCCGGTGAAAACGATCTGGTTGACCTCCGGATGGGCGCTGAGTGCCGCCCCGGCCTCATGGCCCCAGCCACACAGGATGTTCACCGCCCCGGCGGGTAGGCCCACGGCCTCGGCGGCCTTGGCGAAGACGGCGTTGGACAGCGGGGTCAGTTCTGGCGTTTTGATCACACAGGCATTGCCGGTGGCGAGTGCGGCGGACAGGGACCGGGCGGTCATCTCGATGGGGTAGTTCCAGGGGATGATTTGGGCCGAGACGCCATAGGGTTCATAATGCGTGAAGTCGAAATAGCCCGCCCCGAGCGGGATCGAGCGGCCCTCCACCGTGCTGGCCTGATTGCCGTAATATTCGAAATAGGCCGCCGCGCCATCGATCTCCATCGCCGCTTCCCAGGCCGGTTTGCCCTGTTCCTGGGTCAGGATGTCTGTCCATTTGGCTTTGTGGTCGAGCAGATAGCGGCCCATGGCCTGGACCACCCGGCCCCGCTCGATGGGGCGGAGGTCCCGGAGCACGCCGCTGTCATGGACCCGCTTTGCCGCCTGGACCGCGCGGTCGACATCTTGGGCATCGGCACAGGCATGGCTGGCCAGGACGGTCCCGGTGCCGGGGTTCAGGACCTCCAGGCGACCGGCTCCGCCAACGCACCAATCGCCATCGATATAATTGGGCCAAAAGGTTTTCACCTCAGACATCCAAGGCTTCCCGGATCCAGTTTTGCAGGGCGACGATGGAATGTTCCGACTTCACCCCGCTTTTCGGATCCACCACCAGCGGGCCGGGCACATAACCCCGGGAGGTCAGGCCGCGCTGGACGGATTCCACCAGCCGGATGTCCTCCTCAACGGTGGTCGAACGATCCTGAACCGCCATGCGCCGGACGGTTTCATTGTCGATGCCGCCAATGGAGTACCAGCCGCGCCAGACGACGACGTGGTCCACATCGACCGGACGCCAGTGATAGGTGTTCAGCAAATTGCCCGGATAGACCTGGAAGCTGAACATCGGCCAGAGGAACCAGCTGGAGTATTTTTCATTGTTCGGCAAGCCGGATTCGATGCTGTAGCTGAGTTGGTCGAGATTGGTGCATTCGGTGGTGTGGCGCAGGCAATAGCCATGGGGCTGGATGTCATAGGTTTCTGACTTGATGACCCCGGTGGTGAAGGTGCGGTGGTTTTGGCCACAGTGATAGCATTCGGAATAGTTCTCGACGGAGACCTTCCAATTGCAGTTCTCCGCCACATCGATCCATTCCAATGGGGCGAGCTCGGCCCAATTGGGCACAAAGGCTTCGATCTGCTCCCGGGCATGGGGGAACCATTCGTCCAGCGGTTTGGCGTTGGGATCGAGGTTGACGAAGACGAAGCCCAGGAACACTTCGGTGCGGACTTCGGTCAGGCAGACCAGGGATTTGTCGAAGCCCGGCACGGATTTCAGATTGGGGCCGGAGCGCAGCTGGCCGGTCAGCTCATAGGTCCAGGCGTGATAGGGGCAGACCACCAGCCGGGTGGTGCCTTGGCCCTCGACCAACTGATGGGCCCGGTGCTGGCAGACATTGTAGAAGGTCCGGATCTGACCGTCGGTGCCTTTGATGCAGAATAGGTTCTCACCGGCGAGTTCGAAGGTGTAATAGTCCCCAATATTGACAAACAAACTGGCATGGGCGGCGAATTGCCACGTTTTCGCAAAAAGCTTGGCCTTCTCGACCTCAAAAACGTCCAGATCCGTATAAAATTTCGCATCCAGAGCCCGGACCAGCGGTTGGGTCATGGGGCGTCCTCCTCATAAATGCCGAATTGATGGCGGCGGCGGTGGAAGGTTTCGATCCGTTCGACAACTTCGTCGGTGGCGACAGAGACCACGAAGCTGAGCAGGGTTTCGAGCAAGGCGATGGTGGAAATCGAAGATGGGAAGAATTGCGGCGTGTCCGACGCGACGACAAAGCGATGGTCGGCCTCCCGGATGATCGGGCTGGCCGGGCTGTCGGACAGGGCGACCACCTTGATCCCTTGCTCTTGGGCGATTTTGACCGCCTCCACCACCTCGGCCCGATAGGGCTTCATGGTCATGGCCACCAGCACATCGCGCTGATCGGACCAGGCCAGCTCATCAATGGCGGTGGAGCCGGGATGGGGAATCGCCCGGACATCGACCATGCCCGTTGAGGCGAGATAGGCGAAATTGCGCGCATTGGCTTGGTGGACGCCGACCCCCAGCACAAAGGTTTTGCGCGAGGCCCAGATGGTTTTGGCAGCGTCCTGCAGGGCTTCGCTGCTGATGCCGTTAAAGGTCTCCTCAATGTTTTGAATCGCCGCACTGATCATGTCGGCATAAAGCCCACCCAGCTCGTCGGCTTTGGCAATGTCCTGCAGCCAGCGGGCCCGGTCTTCGAAGGGCACGGAGCCGCGCCGGATCGCCTCCCGAAATGGGGCGCGGAAATCATCATAGCCCTCAAAGCCGACCTGACGGGCCATGCGGACAATGGTGTTGGGTTTGACACTGGCGGCCTCGGCAATCTCGCGCACCGTGGAGACGCCGATATCCTGCGGGTTTTCCAACACATAGCGCGCGGCTTTCTGTGCCTCGGGCGTCAGAGCGTCCCATTCGGACGTCAGGCGATCGAGGATCAGATGCGGCTGCGGAGAGTTGGTTTCTGGTACATTTGTTTCATTCATAATTGACGATGGTATATTTATACGCATACCCTGTCCATGACAAAACAGAGAAGACGGGTCGGGCATATGTCAAAAAAAGAGCTTCCGCGCCACGCCCGCGTGGTGATTGTCGGCGGTGGGATTATGGGCGTCGGATTGGCCTATCATCTGGCCCATGAGGGCTGGGGGGCGGACACCATCCTGCTGGAAAAAGCCGAGCTGACCTCGGGCTCCACATGGCATGCTGCCGGTCAAATCACCCATTCGACCTCCAGCTTTTCCTTGGGCAAATGCGTCGGCTACAATATCGACCTCTATTCCGGAGCCCTGGAAGCCGAGACGGAGCAGCCGACCACCTGGCATGGCTGCGGCTCGTTCCGTTTGGCCTATACCAGCGACGAGGAAGACTGGCTGCGCCATACCCTGTCCGTCGGGCGCTCCCTTGACTTCAACATGGAACTGGTCGGCCCGGAGCGGGTCGCGGAACTGCATCCGTTTTACAATCTGGATGGGGTGCGGGCCGCCCTGCACACCCCCGATGACGGTCATGTGGACCCGACCAATGTGACCATGGCCATGGCCGCCGGAGCCCGGGCCAAGGGGGTGCGGATCTTCCGCCATTGCCAGACCACCAACATCACCCAGCAGGCCTCCGGCGAATGGCTGGTGGAGACCGAACAGGGCGCTGTGCTGTGTGAGCATGTGGTCAATGCGGGGGGCACTTATGCCCGGCAAATGGGCGAGTGGTCCGGCCTGCAATTGCCGATGACCAGCATGACCCACCATTATTTTGTCACCGAGCCGATCAAGGAGTTTGAGGACTTAGACTATGAGCTGCCGGTGATCCGGGATGATCACAAGGTCTCGGGCTATATCCGCATGGAGCAGAAGCGCGGGCTGATCGGCATTTATGAAAAAGCCAATCCCAATGCGGTTTGGATCGATGAGTGCCCCTGGCATTACGAAAGCTGGTTGTTCGAGGCCGATTATGACCGGGTGATGCCCTGGCTGGAGGAATCCTTAAACCGGATGCCGATCTTTGCCCAATATGGCATCCAGCGCGACGTCCATGGGGCGATCAGCCATCCGCCCGATGGCAATCCGCTGATCGGTCCCGCACCCGGGGTGGCCAATTACTGGTGCTGTTGTGGCACCCAGATCGGCATTGGCTGGGGGCCGGGTCTGACCCGGGAGCTGGCGCGCTGGATGGTGCATGGCTCCGCTGACATCTCGATGCGGGAGTATGATCCGCGCCGCTTTGGCTCCTATGCCACCAAGGAGTGGCAGGTGATCAAGGCCAAGGAAGACTACTGCCTACGCCATGAAATCCCCTTCCCCCATTTCAACCGTTTGGCCGGTCGCCCGGTCAAACCCTCGCCGCTTTATGACCGGCTGAAGTCCAAAGGCGCGGTGTTTGAGGAGGTTTATGGCCATGAGCGGCCGCGCTGGTTCGCCACCGAGGGCATTGAGCAGCGCGACTATTACGGCTTCGGGCGCACCCCGGTGCATGACGTGGTCGGCGCGGAATGCCGGGCGGTGCGGCGCAGTGCCGGGATCATGGATATTTCCGCCTTCACCAAGGTCCGCCTGTCCGGGCCTGACGCCGTAAAAATGCTCGACGGTCTGGTGGCCAACCGCCTGCCAAAGAAAGTCGGCAGCATCGCCTTGACCCATATGCTCAATCGCCGGGGCCGGATTGAGCTGGAAACCACCATCGTCCGCATCGCCAAGGATGCTTTCTATCTGGCCTGCGCTGCCTTCTTTGAGCAGCGGCTGCTTGACCATCTGGCCCAGCATGTATCGGGCTTTGAGGTGACGATCACCAATTTGTCCTCGGACTGGGCGGCGATGGCCCTGAACGGACCCTCGTCCCGGGATATTCTCGGGGCCTGCACCCCGGCTGATCTGTCCAATGCGGGCTTCCGCTGGATGTCAGCCCAACAGATCACGGTTGCCGGGCAGGAGGTCTGGGCCTTTCGGATGTCCTATGCCGGGGAGCTGGGATGGGAGTTCCATTGCCCCCGGGAGCGGGCCTTGGCGGTTTATGACGCGTTGGCGGCGGCGGGCAAGCCCTATGGCCTGAAGGATTATGGCAGCTTCGCCATGAACGCCATGCGGATGGAAAAGGCCTTCAAGGGGGCAGGGGAGCTGACCAATGA
The DNA here is from genome assembly GCA_049604415.1 of Rhodospirillaceae bacterium. Lineage (GTDB taxonomy): Bacteria > Pseudomonadota > Alphaproteobacteria > Rhodospirillales > Rhodospirillaceae > JBMYTN01. The sequence goes on from JBMYTN010000007.1 coordinate 38,829, forward strand.
AGTCACCTTGACCGAGGCCGATGTGATGCGCTTTGTCCGCACCGATAAGGACTATGTCGGCAAGGACCGGACCCTGAACAGCGACATGCCTTGGGTTTGCGCTTATCTGGAAATTGCCGCCGATGGTCAGCATGACGGCCATGGCGGCGAGGCGGTTCTGCTGGACGGGGCGCTGGTGGGCTCAACCTCCTCGGTGGCCTATGGCCATAGCGTCGGCAAGATCCTGGCCTTCGCCTATATCAAGCCCTTTGCCCACAGACCGGGCCAAGAGTTGGAGGTGGTGATTGCCGGAGAACCCCGGCGGGCGGTGGTGCTGGAACTGCCCGCCTATGATCCGGACAGCCTGTTGCCGCGCACCGACATGCTGCTGCGCGATGCGGGTTAGGCGCTAAGACGGGCGGGAGGCGGTCATGAATGTCATCCACAGCCAAGCGGATTGGGTCGCCCGGGCCAGGGCGGTTTTGCCCGCAGGCGGCTTCGGCAATTTTGACAGCGGGATCGTCATCCAGCGCGGTGAGGCCGCCCGGGTTTGGGATGTGGAGGGCCGGGAGTATGTCGATTACCTGATCGGCTCCGGCCCCATGCTGCTCGGCCACAGCCACCCGGAGGTGCTGGAGGCGGTGTATGAGCATCTGCCAGCGGGCCAGACCTTTTTCGCCAGCAACCCCCATGGCATTGCCCTGGCCGAGGCGATTTGTGACGCCGTGCCCTGTGCCCAGCAGTTGCGTTATGTCTCCTCGGGCGGGGAGGCGGATATGTATGCCATGCGCCTGGCCCGGGCCTTTACCGGGCGCGACAAGATCGTGAAGTTTGAGGGTGGCTATCACGGCATGTCCGCTGAGGCGCAAATGAGCCTGGCCCCGACGGCGCGGGTGAACTTCCCGCAGCCAGTGCCCGACAGCGCTGGGATTCCCAAGGCGGTCGCCGACGAGATGCTGATCGCGCCGTTCAATGATCCGGACTACCTCCGCTCCTTGCTGGCGGAATATGGTGATCAGGTTGCCGGGATCATTGTCGAGCCCCTGCAGCGCATTGTCCCGCCAGAGCCGGGATTTCTGCAGCTGTTGCGGAGCGAGGCCGACCGCCATGGCATCGTGTTGATCTTTGATGAGGTGGTGACCGGCTTCCGCTTTGCCTATGGCGGTGCGCAGGAGGCCTATGGGGTGACGCCGGATCTGTGCACCTTGGGCAAGGTGATTGGCGGCGGTTTCCCCTTGGCGGCCATTGCCGGGCGGGCCGACATCATGGCCCATTTCGACAAGAGCCTGGTGGGGGCCGAGCATTGGCTGATGCAGCTGGGCACCTTGTCGGGCAATCCCATTGCCTCCGTCGCCGGTCTGAAGAGCCTGGAGATCTTGCGTCGCTCGGGCCAATATCAGGTGCTGGAGGGGCTTGGCGAGACGGTGATGGATCTGGTGCGCAAGGCGCTGGATCCGACCGGGATCCCCTATCAGATTGTCGGCCATCCGACCTTGTTTGAGGTGGTGTTTTCCGAAAAGCGACCCCGCGATTATCGCGATGTCCAGGACGGCCATGCGGGCCGGGCCAAGACCTGGAACGAGGCCCTGCGCCGCCATGGGGTGTTCAAATCGCCGGGGAAAACCTATGCCAGCCTGGCCTTGACCGCCGAGGATCTGGCCCTGACCGAGCAGGCCATGCTGCAGGCCGCCGCAGCCTTGGTCGAAAGCTAGTGCGATGGGTGCCGCGCTGCCCATCGATGCGCTGTTGCCGCCGCCAAAGGTCGATCTAGAGGCGCTCCGCAGTGGGCGTTTGGCGCGGCTGAAGGCGCAGATCCGAGCAGCCGGGGTGGATCTGCTGATCCTGACCAACCCGATCAGCTTGCGCTATGCCATCGACTTCCGCACCTATGCGCTGTTCAACGCCCATATCCCGACCAGCTATCTGTTCGTCTCCGCCGACGGTCCGACCATTCTGTTTGGCGCCTATGGCCCGCCGCCCCTGGTGGATGAGGCCCGAATTGGCCGACCGATCTCCTTTTTTGATGGCGGCGATGCCCTGGCTACGGTTGCGGCTGATTTTGCCGGGGATGTGGAAGACTATTTGGTTGAAGCGGGCGCGACCGGACACCGGGTCGCGGTGGAATATGTCAATCCGTCGATCACCCAAGCCTTGGAGCGCCGGGGTATCGGGGTGCAGGACGGGGTTTGCATCGCCGAGCGGGCGCGGCTGATCAAGCTGCCCGAGGAGCTGGTCTGCATGCGCCATGCCGTCGCGGTGGCGGAGCTTGGCCTGCAGGTGGTGCGCGACAGCATCGCGCCGGGGGTGACGGAGACGGCGCTGCTGGCGGTGTTCAATGCCATCAACATCGCCCATGATGGCGACTGGCAGGATGGCCGGATGCTGGCCTCCGGGCCGCGCATGAACCCTTGGTGTCAGGAGGCCTCGCCGCGCCCGATCCAGGCCGGGGAGCTGGTCGGGCTGGACACCGATATGATCGGCCCCTTTGGCTATTTCGCCGATATCTCCCGCACTTTCTTCTGCGGACCCGGGCGACCCAGTGCGCGGCAAAAGCAGCTCTATCGGATTGCGGTCGATGAGATCGAGCATAACCGCACCTTGATCAAGCCGGGGCTCGGCTTTTCGGACTTCGCCCAGGCGGCCTATCGGGTCGATCCGGACTTCCACGCCAATGCCTATACCTGCATCTCCCATGGGGCGGGGATGTGCGATGAATATCCCCGGGTCAACCATCCGTTCCGGGAGCCTGCTCCCTATGACGGCGCGTATCAGGCGGGTATGGTGATCACCCTGGAAAGCTATGTCGGGGCGGTGGGCGAGCCCGATGGGGTCAAGCTGGAACAGCAGATCCTGATCACCGAGGACGGCTCGGAGCCACTATCGACCTTCCCCTATGAGGACGTGCTGTTGGAATGAGGCGGTCGCACTGACAGCCAGGACACCCCGCCCACGGCAGCAATCACCAGCACCGCGCCGAGGCCTTGCAGGGGGGACAGCCGCTCCCCCAATAGCCCCCAGGCCAGAGCGATGACAAAGACCGGGACCAGGCAAAGATAGATCCCGGCCTTGGCGGCCTCGGTGGTTTTCAGGCCCTGCAGATAGATCAGAAACGCCGCGCCATAATAGAGTGCGCCAGTGGCGATGGCGGCGGCTTGCACAGCGGGCGACCCGAGCCCGCCGTAGGACAGGCCCATCAGAGTGGACGCTCCAGAGGCCGCAATCGAGACCGCCATGGCGGTGCCCAACACCACCAGCAGGGATGTGCTAGGGTCCAAGGCTATGCTGTGGCCGCGCATCCAGACCACATAGAGCGCTGCACAGAGGGTCGACAGCCCGGCACAGCCGAGCCCGGCGGCGCGGTGGGGGGAGCCCTCCAGGCCGCCGCTGCCAATGATCAGCAAGATGCCGCCGATGGCGATGGCGCAAAGCAGGATAACGGTGGGGCTAATCCGCTCCCCCAACAGCAACGCCGCCAGACCAAGAATGACCATGGGTTGGGTGGCGAAGACCACCGAGGCCTCGCTGGCGGAAATCAGGGCCAAGGCCAGAATGGTGCCCAGGGACCCGATGCCGAGGATCACCCCTGCCAGGGCTGGACGCTGGAGCAGCCGCCAAGGTGGGGGGTGTGGCCGCGTGCTGCTGCGGCAGGCTTTGACGATCAGGAGAAAGCCGACCCCGCCCAGCAGTTGCAGGCTGAGGAAGGGCAACGGCGCGATCCCGGCACTGCCATCCAGAGAGAGGGTGAGCAACAGCTTGGCCAGGACCGAGCCTAGCGCCAGCAGAAAGGCAGAGGCGATGAAACAGAGCGGGGCGGATGGCATGGTCGGGTCTCCTTCCGGCCACTTTGTCCACGCCAATTTATTCTCTCAAATGACCAAATGGCTATTTTGCGTTACCATGAGTTATGCAACGAAAGACCCCCAATCTCACCGCCTTGCGGGCCTTTGAGGCGGCGGCCCGTTTGGGCAGCTTTGCCGAGGCGGCCCAGGACTTGGCCCTGACCCCGGCGGCGATCAGCCGTGCGATTGCCCGGCTTGAGGACGAGTTGGGTTTTGCGCTGTTCCACCGTGCCCATCGGGCGGTGTCCTTGACCGAGGCCGGGGCCCGCTATGCCCAGAGGGTGACGGAGGGGTTTCGTCAGCTGGCGCTCGACCCCAGTGATGCGCCCACCGCCCGAGCGCGGCTGACCGTCGAGGTGGAGGCGACCTTTTTGCGGCAATGGCTGCTGCCGCGATTGCGAGACCCGGCGTTTCAGGCCTTGGATCTGGCGCTGACCTTGCGGGCGCATCAGGATCCCTTGCGGGTGATCCCGGCCCCGGCGGATCTGGCGATTGTCTGGGGCTTTGCCGATTATAGCGGCTTTAAGCGAACCCGGCTGGTGTCGCCCAAAACCATTCTGGTCGCCGCGCCAGCCTTGGGCGTCACCAGCATCGCGGAGGTCGCCGAGGCGGGCTTGATCCACGAGGCCAATGAGCATTGGTGGCGGCTGATTTATCAGGAGGCCGGATTGCCCTATCCGGAGCAGGCCCGGGCGCTGACGGTCAATCGCTGTGACCTGCCGATCGATGCGGCTCGGCTGGGCTTGGGGGTGTGCGTTGCCGATGACGTCATTGCCGAGCCGGACTTGCGGACTGGTGCGCTGCTGCCGGTCGCAGGGCCGAGGCTGGATGGCCAGGATTATTATCTGCTGACCCGCAAATCCCCCAGCGTCCCGGCCCGGGCGTTTCAGTCCTGGTTGATCGAGCAAGCCAAGGCTTTTGCGGCGTGGCAGAGAGCGCTTTTGACATCTTAATTTTTTTTTGCCAAAGATGAAGCAAGTCTTTAACACGAGAACAAATGTTCCTAATTTGTTCTTTTTTTCTGGACCTATCGCCGCGACGGTGCAAAATAGCTTCCGAAACTCAGACTGCCGAACTGTGCCAAGAGAAAACCCCGCTGGGGGTGCAGCGGGGTTTTGCGTCAACAGGCCTCAGCCTTGATGGCCAGGATGTCGTTGCGGCGCCAGCGCCGATAGGGCGGGGTGCGCGGAAAGCCATGCAAATAGACCGGATCGGGCAAAAAGCCAGCGCGGAAATAGCGGTGGAACGTGGTGCTGCTGACCCCAAGGATCTGCATCACCTGCTTGCGGGTGATCAGCTCATTCTCAGGTTTTCTGCCGATGCCGGTATGGTCAAAGCTGCGGGACATTTTTGATCTCCATTTCTGAGGGTGTTGCTGTTGAGATTGTGTTTGGGATTGCGAGAAGATCCTTAGACGGCCCGGGTCAGAGGCCCGACCTGTCGGGCAGATACAGCCGCAGGGCATCGCGCAAAGCGCATTCCGCCTTGGCCCATGGCCAGGGTTGGATCCGGCTCATGCCGGCTCTGGCCTCCGCCTCCTTTAACGCCAGAACATCGGCCAGACGCTCCTGGCGATGCAGCGGCAGATCAAAGGCCTTGAAGATCACCTTGGTCAGATGTTTGCGCAGCCCCGCCGGGGTTCGCGAGGCGGTTTTGCGCGTCGGCTTATGCGCCAGATCCGCCAAGGCCATGTCAGACAGCGGCAGGAAGGCCCACCAGGCCCGGTGCAAACAGCCCACCGGGCGGTGATCAAGCTCCAGCCGGTCCAGGGTCATACAGATCAATTGGGCTGCGGAATGCCGACCGGCAAAATCCGCCTCCAGAAAGGGCGGCAATCCGGGAATGGCCATGGTTGCCAGGGCCTGAGACAAGCGCGGCTCGCTGATCTGATCCGGTGTCAGATCCCAGAGGCTCTCGGGCGTGGGCGGCGCGGTGATCTCGGGCAGGACTGCGGCTTGATGCGCGGCGCGGGTCATGGGGTCACCTCGATCAACAGCAGGGCCACCATGGGTAGCCACAAGGGCAGGCCCAGTATGCAGGCCCCGATTACCGATTCTGACACAATCATCGCTGTCTCCTTTCGGGGGAGGGCCCCCATGGCGGACGGGGGGCCTCCCCCACCTTCAGCGCAGGGGAAGGCGGGGGAGGCGTCGGTCAGACGGAGTGGAGGCGGGGAGGGGCTCCGCCTGACCGGACCTTAGGAGCGGTGCTTCATGGGTGCGCAGGAGAGCCCCTGGTCGGGGCGCGCAAACCCAAAGCGCTCCTAAGGCGACTAGAGCTGCGATGCAGCGCTGTGGTCGTCGGGATGGCGGCGGCTGCCCGATGGCAGAATGGCGCAAGACAGATTGAGTTGTTTTGACATCATGACTCTCCGGTCTGGTGGTATTCGCCTCAGGCGATGACCAGAGAAAAACTCAAAATGTGTTTCTATGTCAACATAAAAAATACATTTAGTATTTTTATCAAATTGGCAAGATTGGCGGCGCAATGGCCGAGACAGCCAAATGGGTGATGGTGATGCCCGGGTGATCCTTCAGGGCAAGGCCGCGAAAAGACGGATTTGTGCTGTCCGGCCGGATCCAGAGATCGCCGTCTTGGTCCACATGGCGCCATAGCGCGCGTTCGAACAGGCCGGTGGCCGGGTCCTGACGGGTGGCGATGACAAAGGCGTAATTGGGAATCGGGTGCGACTCTACGGGAACAGCGAGAATATGGGAGTTGGCGACAATGGCCCTATTGCAGCCCTCGTCCAACAGCTTCCATGCGGAAAGCTTATTCTTATCAACGCCTTGGATGGCTAGGGTGGTGACCTGGTCCAAAGTGGCCAGATCCTCTGGCTCTGTCAGGGGGCCAAAGCTGCCGCGCTGGAGAACGCCCAGAACCGGCACGGACCAGCCTGCCGTGTTGCCCTCTTCCCCCCGCAATAGATATTCCGGGCTGACCTTAAAGATCTTGGCCAGATCCAGCGCTTTGGCCGGCGGGATCGGGCGGCCGGAGGGTCCGTCGCTTTCAATCGCCGTATACCAAGTGGTTGAAAAACCATGGGCCTCAGCGAAATGCGCAGCGCGGCGAAACCCGGCAGCAAGCCGTAATTGTTTCAGGCGACGGCCCTGAGCTTCCTGGCTGGACGGGTCAAATTGTTCGCTCATCGAAGAAAAACTCGCTCGCGACAGCTTGAAAAAAACACGATATGTGTTTTAATCAGAAGTGGCTCCCCTGAGCCTGTGATGTCCAATTGAGTTATAGCATGGCCCGGAAATCCCGGATCGAAAAAACACCCAGCAAGGACGCGACGCATGTCTAAGGTCAATTCCTGTGCCGAAAAGACACAGTTTTTCTTGATCCGATCGGCCATAGGTCTGCTTCGGCGCAGCATGGTCGTCTAAATCCGGACGGTTTTGCCGTCCTTCTCTATCGAATTTCTTTCGCTTCCATCGTTTCGAAGGCGCAACTGTTGCAATTGCAGCAGATGATCTCTTGCGCCTATTCCAGGAGGATTTGGTCATGCGTCTCGATCTTTTTGAGGACCTGGAGCGTTTGCTTCAACATCTGTTCCACACCCACCAGGCGGCACAAATCCTGGCGGCCAAGGCCCGGGTTGGCTATGGCATCCAAGGCTATGGCACCAATCCGTTCCTGCGCATGGCGGTGTTGGGCACCTTGGTCGATGGCGGTGGATCCGCGGGTGCTGGCGATGGCTTGCCCGAAGATGTCGAAGTCCTGGCGGACCGAATTTGGGATCTGTTGGACCGCGACGCCCATGTCTTATGCGTCTCCCATGCCCAAAGGCTGTCGCGCCCCGAGCTGCCGGACCCAGACGATTTCCTCTGGGAAAAAGGGGCTTGGGTGAAAGATGCCAAGGGCCACCGCATTGGGCGGGAATGGCGACGCCTGCCCGACAATCGCGAGGTCACATTCCTGCACAAGGAATATGATCGCTGGTGGTTGATGATGAACCACTTGGCTGAGACATTGCGGCGTGAAGGCCTGTGCCCTCGTGTGCAGTTCTCTGCTCCGGAAGCGATGTGGCCGGAGGGCGGCTACGGACCGGATCGGGAAATCAGGCGGTCGGACAAACGCGCGGCCTAGTCGGGCATGGTGAAGTGTGGAGCGCCAAGCTGAATCGCCAGCCAACAAAGCCAAAGTGGACTCACTAAAAGTTGTGCCCTGAGCTTGCTTTTCAAAATGAGCGCAGCTGGGATGTTGTTTGGTTAGAACAGATAGACGCCGCCTAACGGGCCTTCACCGACCAGTAAAGGGTGGTGGTCTAGACAAATGTCCTTCATTGCAATGAAAATGTCACAAAAAACACGCACGCCAAACATCCAGTTTTTGTTTCTCAAAAAAAATAAAACTGCGTGTGCGGCCAATCCTAGGTATTCATGGCTGCCTATCTGTTAACCTTTCGGTCGGTCAAAAACAAAATACATTTTACGACCATTATATCTGCAATTGTATTTGACTGTGACAATTAGAGAGGCGTGGTGCTGTCAAATCCTCATATCAAGAGAGGGTTACCGATACCTGTGTGGTCTGAGCGCAAACACGCAAGGGGCGAGAAGTATGGTCATTCGACTATAGCGGATCAGTCCTTATTCTGCTGTCGATACAATCAAAATAGGCGGTAACAGAGCCAATGGTTGCGATAGCGTCTTGATCGAGTTGAGGTTGACCTGCAATCCTCAGTGCAATAGCGTTCTACCGTTCGTCTCAATCTCAGCGACAAAGACAAAAGGGACCTGGACGAGCGCATAAAAACACAATTTAGGGTTACAAATTGTTTGTGGCCCTGCGGTGAATGGATGACTTGTGGAAGGCGACGGGCGGAATGACCAAATCAACTCTCACAGTAAGGCTGGGCGGCAAGACGCGCCCGAGAAGACAGCCATTGATTCCATGGCCCGAGAGGGCGGTGTAGGCCACCGCGGTGGCCGGGACCCCATGCTTTTTCCGATCAGACTGAATCACCCCGTGGTTCATCCCGACAGAGAAAGCAAAGACTCTCGTGGTTTAGGGCGTTTTCGAACCGCCGAACCAGTTCTCCCTTCGGCTGAAAATGTTTTGGCCAACCAGAAGGAGCAAAGGCTGTGTATTCAAGTGGTCAAGGACATCAGGTGTCCAGTATCAGTCTTTCAGATGTGAAAACCCGGGATGGTGAACCCCGGATAAGCGATGTCAGTCTTGGGCAAGGCCTGGGTTTGCCGCGTCCCCGTAAAATCAGAGACATCATCCAGCGCAATCGGGATGAATTGGCTTGGTATGGGTCCCTTGCCTCGCAGCACTGGGAGCATGGCTGTGGCCAGGATCCAACAGCCCACAGCGACGCGATCTATCTGAATGAAGCACAGGCGCTGTTGGTCTGCCTCTATGCCCGAAGCGGTCGGGCTTTGGATGTGCAGCGCCAATTGATCCAAGTTTTTACGGCATGGCGTCAGGACAGTTTGGCCCAGGAAACCCTGAAGCGGCAGACCGGAGAAACAGCAAAGGGCGCGGTGAAATCGAGTCCCCAATGGGCCGAACCGAGCTGGGCCGGTCATATCTGGTTGGGCTCAGATAAGGCGATGCCCCGGCCCTTTCGCCCCGCAGCCAGATGGTCCGAGCCAAGCGCCCTGTCTCACCCTGTGCCCGGCGGTCGAGGACGGCAGGGGACCTCTGCTCATACCGCCCTGTCCGGGTTCCGGGATGCGCGCAAGGCCATGGAGTATCTGTTTGCCACCCATGGTGCCGCCCGGGTTTTGGAGGCGCGCCATGGCCGGTTTGGCGGTTCCGGCCCGCCTGCCTTGGTGTTCGGCATGCGCGAGGCGCTGCCCAGTGCCATGGCGACAAAATGCGGAGGCGTCCAGCGCTTGCCCGCAGATGTGGAGCACGCCGCGCAGTGTATCGCCCACGTGCTCCCGGCCGATGCGCTCTATCTCTTGGTCGATTATGCCGAAAAATGTGCCCCTCCGGCACCGGACGAGCAGGATTTTGGGCCCTGGTCGAGTGCCATGGCGGTCGCTGTTAAAGAGTTGAAAAATAAAGGAATTTGCCCGGAGTTGCGCTCGTCTCCTCCCCCCGCTACGGCATAAAAATACGAATTGTATTTTTTCTGTTGACGGGCGCTGCTGATTTGACAATACTCCCCTCACCATCAAAAGGGCGCTGACCACCGGGTCACCCGCCCCCATGCCTTTCAGCGGCGTTCCTCCCCGGGAGGCCCGCCGTTTTTTCTTGGCCTTCGCGCCACCGCTTCACCCAACGGGCGTTCCGGATCCCTCCGGAGCGCCCGTTTTCGTTTGCCTCGATTTCTCCTGCCCAGAGGGACATCACCCATGCCACTGACCCAAGTTTCTGGACCGGCCACTCTGCCGGTCACCTTGGCGGAAGCCTGCGCCCATCTGCGCATCGCCGTCGGAGAGGATGACGCCTTTATCACCGACCTGATCAGTGCGGCGACATCCCATCTGGACGGGGAAGAGGGTGTTCTGCAGCGCTGTCTGGTACAGCAGAGCTGGACCTATACCCGCGATGATCTGCCGTCCCAAGGCTTCCAGGTTCCGCTGGTTCCCGCCTCCATCACCTCGGTCAGCTATGTGGACTCCGGTGGCGTCACCACCGTTCTGGCCGCCGACCAATACACCCTGTCCGGCGATTGGATTTATCCGGCCCATAGCGGCATCACCTGGCCGGTGCCCCGCAGCCAGGCCGATGCCGTTTCGGTGACCTTTCAGGCCGGTTTCGGGGCTGTGGAGGATGTCCCCCAGGCCTTGAAGCAGGCGATCTTGCTGTTGATCGGCCTTTGGTATGACCAACGCGCTGCGGTCACCACGGGCGAGATCGGCACGGTGCTGCCGCTGGGGGTGGACGCCCTGATCACTCCCTTCAAACGCAGCTATGGGGCCTAAAGCGATGCAGGCCGGCCAATTGGACCAGAAGGTCAGCATTCAAGAAGCGAGCGAGAGCACCACGGAAACGGGCGGCGTGTCCCGGGTCTGGGCGGAACGTGTTGCGACGTGGGCGGGGATCGCGCCGCAGGGCTGGACCCGGCGCAATCAGGAACGCCGTCTGCGCAATGACGTCACCCACAGTGTGACCCTGCGCCGGATCTCCTGGCTCGACTATGACAGCCACCGGATTGTTTGGAACGGCAAGACCATGGCGATCCGGGCCATTTTCGATCCGGGCCCCCGGTCGTCCACCATGGTGGTCGACTGTGTGGAGATCACGGCGTGATGCAACGGATCCATGCGGGCCTGGCATTGGCCTGCTCAACGCAAGGGAGGCCGCAATGGCGGACACAGTGATTGATGCGGTGATGGCGGCGATGGTGACCCGGTTGGCGGGGCAATCCATCACGGTGACGGACAATCCAGGCCGCACGGACGCCTTTCCCTGGGTGGTCTTCAATTCCGTGGAGCTGGTGCGCTCCGGCGGCTTGCAGCGGGACATCCGCACCGCCCGGGTCCGGTTCCACGTCATTTCAGATGCAACAAGCGCCCATCCTGTGGCGGTGCTCTGTTCCCAGATCGGTGCGGCCTTCGAGGGCCAGAAGCTGACCTTGGACCATGGCACCCAGACCCGGGATTGGACAGAGGTGCGGACCCGAGTGGGGGTCAACACACGGGTAGGGGTCGATACGGACTCTGATCAGATCTTACGGATCGGAGAGGTCGATCTGGAATGTCAGATCAAGTTGAGCTGATCGCCCTCGTTCCCGGGCTGTACCAGAACGGCCGCGTTCTCGAAAGAGGCGCGGCCTTTTCTGTTTCTGCGGACGTCGCGTCGCTGCTTCTTGCGCGCGGCCAGGCAGCTTTGTTTGAAACCACGGCGCCGGAGGAAAGCGCCACACAAGCGAAGGAGTAAGTCATGAGTGTGACCGGCACCAGCGGTACGACAATTTACCTGGGCTCCACCACCGTTATGGCCAATGTGACGGCCTATGACGCGGAAACCTGGACCAAGGTCGGCAACGTCCAAGAAGTGGCGGGCGACATCGGTTCCGATTTCAACCTGGTGACCTATCCGGATCTGGAAACCGGCGCCAACCGGTATGCCAAGGGTTCGGAAGAGCGCGGGATGCTGTCCCTGACCGTGACCTTTGATGCCAGCGACAGCGGCCAGAGCGCCTTGGAAGCGGCTCTGTCCTCGCCGAGCGCCCACAATGTGAAGATCGAGCTGCCGGACACCGGCGGCACCAACGGCACCACCTTCTACTTCGCCGGTCTGGTGAAGAAGGGTGCGGCCCAAGTTGGTGGTCTGGACAACATGGTCACCTACATCGTGGACATCCAGCGCACCAGCGATCTGATCCAGAAGGCCTCTGCCTAATCAATCTGGACTGAAGAGAAGGGCGGGCTTCATAAGACCGGAGCCCGCTCGCTCTTTTTCTACTTAACGCGTTGGATTGAAAGAGAGATGCGGGATGTTTGATCAAGACCCCTTGTCCGCCGAGATCAATGGCGAGACCGTGACCTTCGAGATCACCGTCAATGCGGTGATGGCCCTGAACCGGTTTGGCGGCGGATTGGCGCCGTTGGAGCGCAAGCTGGCGGCCCTGGATATCGAAGCCATTGTGGAAATGCTCTACCAGACCGCCCAGGGCAAGCCGAGCAAGAAGGCGATCACCGATTATGTGGTCGGTGACCTGCAGGGCGCTTTGGGCCTGAGCGGCAAGATCTATGGCCGCCTGTTCACCGGCGGCAAACAATCTGAGCCGAGCGCGGAGGGAAACGCATCCCCCTAGACCATGCTGCGGCCCTGGCGCTGCGGTACTATGAGGATGTGTATGAAAGTGCGGTGGCTTTGCTGACTTGGCCCGAGGCGGAGATTTTATCCTGTCCGGTGCCGCGTCTGGTCTTGGCCAGCCAAGCCAAAGCTGTGGCTTTGGGCAACATGAAGGCCAAACCGAAACCGCCGGTGGCGGGGCAGGTGGAAGCCAAACTGAAAGCCTGGGCCAAAGCCTCAAAACCGGTTTAGTCTTCGAGTATTTTCAGCCGAAGTGGGTACCGGTTCGGCGGTTCGAAAATGCGACAATCCAAAATGTAAGGGCCAATGCCGCGATTTAATTATCGCGGAATTGGCCCTAGAGGATCGCATGTGGGGCTCGGTCCCGGGTTCCACATGCGGTTTTCTTGCTGTTGGCCGTAAGAGTGCGTAAAATTGCAGACCCAACCATGGAGGGTCTGATGCGGTGTTGGTTGATTTCATTCTTTGGCAAATTGGTTTTTCTTTTTCTCGGCCTGATCATGGTGCTGAGTATGACGATTTAAGTCGACATACATGACCTTTGGGGCGCGGCGGTTGCGCTGCAGATCCCGGAAGTCTCTCAAGAAAGGTCCGCTTCGGCGGGCCTTTTTTGGTTTGGATCGGGGGTGTTGAACCAAACCTGGCGGCGCTGTCGCCAGGTTCAGTGGAATGCCCGTCCTTCGCCTTTTGGAGCGAGACAGCTCCATGATCTGCTCAACGGTCCGCCTTGGCGGGCCTTTTTTTGTGAGGTCGCCATGTCTGCCACCCTGCCAGAAACTGTTGTTCCCATTCGTTTGGATATGGCGGCCTTTCAGGCCGATTTGAAAGCAGCCTTGGGCTCGGTTAAGGCCTATTCCACTCAAGCGACCGCAGAGATCACAAAGACCGAGAAAGCGTTCAAAGATGTTGGGATGGCGGCAAAGGCCCTAAAGAAAGGCTTCGCTGCACTGGGGGGGATGGACACCTTAAACACCATTATTCAGACCAATGCGGAATTTGAACGCATGGCGGCGCGGGTCAATGTCTTGGAAGGCAGCGCCCGGGCTGGTGCAGCGCAAATGTCTCGATTGCAAGACTTTGCCCGCAAGACACCGGAAGACTTGAACGGTGTGATTGATGCATACGCTACCCTGCGGTCGGCTGGGTTGGAGCCGACCGATCGTCTGCTAAACGCCATTGGCAACACGGCGGCTGGCAATAGTGAGAAAATGGGAATCTATGCCCTGGCCGTGGCCGATGCAGCATCCGGACAGTTGGATAGTCTGCGGGCTTTTGGCATTGAAGCCGCTGAGCGGGGCAATGAAGTTGACTTAACGTTCAAAGGGGTGACCGTCACACTTGAAAATACCTCAGGCGCCATTCTCGAATATTTACAAACCATTGGGGAAAGCAACTTTGCTGACGGGATGGCCACTGGACTGGACAGCCTAAACGGCCAGTTCAACAGTCTGTCCGATGCGGTGACAGAGTTTTACGTTGCTATTGGGCAGTCTGGACTCAATGACATCGTTATTGGTGGTTTGTCGGGTGTGACAGAAACGGTCAAATTTCTGACCGATAATTTCAATGCTTTGGCGCAAGCCTCCGCTGTCGCCGGAGCAGCGGTTGCGGGTCGGTTCATCCCAACAATCGCTCTGGCCACCATTGAAATGGGTAAAAAAATACAGACAGTTACGCAATTGATGAGTGTGACCAGGTTGATGACGACAATGGGTGGGCCATTGGGGATTGGACTTGGTCTGGCTGCCGGGGCTCTTGCTTTATTGGCCACCGAGTTTTTGACCGCTGAAACATATGCTAAGTCTTTTGATGAAGCTCAGAAGACCTTGAACAATACTCTGGCTGGATCAGAAGAAAAATATCGCAAGGTGGCCGAAACAATAAAAACAATGACGAATAATCAGCTTACAGCTGAACTTTATAGAGTAAATAAAGCATTAGAGGATCAAGCAGAGGTAGCTAATATACTTCAAAGTGAAATGGAAGGTATATTTTCTTCGGGGACCTCTCGTGTCGGACCTATTAAAGAACTTAAGGCGGTTAGAAGAGAACTCAAGGGTATGGTAGGGGATGTCATATCAGGTAATATGACGTTCGATGATTTTATTGCGCACGCTTCTAAACTCGAAGAGAGTTTCACCGATAGTGACGCACGTAAAAAAGTAAAAGAGCTAATTGATGAATTGCTCCTGAAGCAAGATGCTGTCGTTACGTTAACCGGAGATATGGGGCGTCTCAAGAACACCCAAACTTTGGTGACCGAGCAGTTGGAGGAAAACCGCAAGGCCTCACAGGAGACTGCTGGTGCTGTTGAAGGTCTAGAAGGCCAGACGGAAAGTGCGTCTACTTCTGCAGACAAACTATCCGAAAGCGCTGCTGAGGCTGCGGCCAAGCTCCGTGCCATGCAAGCGGCGGCGGTGGCCTTTAAAGTGGATGGGATGCTTAACGGTGTAGAGCGTCAACGCCAAGCGCTCTTGACCCTAAAATCAGAGGGTATGGATGCTTATAAAGAGCTCCAAGATCAATTTCAGGCCGAAGATATGGCCAATAGTACTGAGTCCGAAGATGATACGGCAGAGGACTACCTTGGTGCGATTACAGCAAGTAGACTTTATACAGAGCAAATCCAAGCCGAGATTGCTGCTCTAAATAAAAGAGAAGGCGCAATTTCCAATAATAAAGAGAAGAACGATGAGTTTAAGGAGTCTATGGTAGAACTCTTTAAGTCGGGCGAGCAAGAATTAATTCTTGCCCAGACACGTCTGGAGCAGGGTGACCAAGAGGCTAATCAGCTTGAGCGGAAGTGGGAGCTTGAGCAACAGTTTAAGGATGCCACTCCTGAAAAAATTGATGCGTTTATTGCTGAAGAAGAAAGGCAGGCAATAAATCTAGAAAAGATCCAAACTGAAATTGACCAAGTAGAAAAGCTGACCGAGGACTTAGAACTTGAAGATGGGGCCCGGCAGAGCCTTGTGGAGCGATATGCTGCAATTGATGCTGCGAAGGACGCAGGACTGGTAAAGCTTGCGGCAGAACGCGCCGGGATCACTGAGTCCGAGGCCATGGTGCGCCTCCATGAAAAGGCTTACCAGGATTGGTTAAACACCTCTAACACGGCTTTTGCCGGTGTCGTGAACAGCCTGAACAACTATGTGGAGACGGCTGGTTTCAAGGCCAGCAATGTTGAAACTGCCATGACCGGCGTTTTGACAAATGTGAACGATTTCCTGGTTGATGCGACCACAAAGGGTGAGTTGGAGATTGATGGTCTTGTTGACCATATCCAGAAATCCTTCCTCCGGATGGCCTATGATGAGCTGATCATCTCCCCTGTTGCAGGTGCTATGTCAGGGGTTCTGTCTGGGATCGGCTCAGCAGTAGGGTCATCAGGGATTGTGTCATCAATTGGTGGTTTCTTGGCGGGAATCTTCGCCGAAGGTGGTCGCATTTCTGGTCCAGGGGGACCAACTGATGACCGGATCCTGGCTCTGGTCTCCAATGGTGAATTTGTCATGCGAGCCAGCGCAGTGGACAAATATGGCTGGGGCTTTATGGAAGCGATCAATGCTGGTGCACTTCCAGCCTTTCGTGGAGGCGGTGGCCCTGGTGGCGGAACCCATGGCAGTCGCGGAGGCGGCGGTGGTGCTGATCGGAGTTCCGGGGGGCAGAGGAATGGTTTCGAAGGTTCGCCAGAAATAGGACCAGGTCGGGCGGCCTACGGGTCTGGTTTCCGCGATAATGGGATTGAGGGTAGTTTTGGCGATGCCCATGACGAAAGAGAAATTGGGTATGGGGTACAAACTATTAGTGTTCTCGGTTTGGGCACCGGAGTGCCAATGGTTGGAAGCGTAGGTGGCTTCGGGTTTGCCGTTGGCGCTGCATTAACGGGCGCAAAAGTATCTCCGGAATTTGTTCTTGGAAGTCATCCAGTTGGAATTGGTATGACCATCGGAGGTTTTATTACCGAAACGGCAGTTGGTTTTTTGAGTAGTATCACTGGCGTTCCAAAAAGTACGATCATGGACGGTGTCTATTCTTGGGCTGAAAATGAAAAAATAACGGCCACACCCTATGGGTCATCAGATTTTACAGACACTAGTTACGGTGGCGATTTCGATGAAATGCGGGCACTGGTCGATGCGGCCAAGTTCTACAAAGAAATAGGTCTGTTCAATGAACAAGATGCCAAAGCGGCCCGCCATGACGTCATTGAGGAATCAAGCAGGCTCCGCGAAGAAGCCCGCAGGAAGGCCACTGAAACCTTGGACGGCAAGCTGCTGAGCGGAGCTGAGAGCATCGCCACCATCGCCAATGACTATAAAGCGGCCAATGACGCGTTGCTTGGTGTGACGGCTCTCGGCCAGGGCGGGGTGGCAGTCTCGCCCACTTTGGCGCTGATCGGCGATAAGCGCGAGGCCATCGTGCCCTTCGACAATGCGGGTGCTCTGCCGCTCGATCAAACCGAAACCGTGGCCGCCCTGGCTGCCCAGACCCGGGCCCTGGGCAAAGGCCTGCGCGGGGTCGAGCAATCGGTAGAAACCTTGGCCGGATCCATGACCAAACTGTCCCAAACCGTTGAACGGGGCCAAAGGGCGGGCTTTGCCGCCGGACGGGGGGTGGCATGATTTATCTTGGCGACACAACACTGGGCACCCGCCCATCTCTGACATTCGAACAGGCCCCGCAGGGGCCTTTTTTAGTGCGCGAACGCGCCGATGGCCGGGGCTTGTTGTTTACCCTGCGCTTTGACGCGGTCGATCTGCGCGCCACGGCCTATGAGACCGGGCTGAGCTGGGACCCCCTTGGGGTGGCCATGCTCGGCATTGGCGATGGCGAAATCCCCGACGTGCCCTGGACCGGTGGCAAGTCTGCGCTGTTGGAATATGCCGATCACACCATGGTGTTTGGCCCCAGCGATCCCGACCGGCCCAATGTCCTGCTGCAGGGGCGCTTTGCCGGTGAGATGCGCTTTGATCGCACCGTGCGGGTCTGGGTGGGCGATGATGCGCGCTCCTCCCTCTCCTTCGGCGATATCGAACTGGAAAACGCCGATGGTGCCCTGGATGACCTGGTCGCCCGCTATGCGGTCGACGGTCAGGAAGCCCGGCTGTTCATGGGACCACGCTACGCCGCCAAGGGCAGCAAATCCGCAGCCAGCTGGGCCGAGCAAACCCAGATGATGACCGTTCAGATCATCGGCTGGCAGCCGGGCCAGGAAACGGTTGGCCTGGAGATCGGGGAAGAGGCCCTGGGTCTGGACAGTGTGGTGCAGACGGCGGCCTATGGCGGCTCTGGCGGTGCCGATGGCGCCGCTGAGGTCGCCGGTGTCCGCAAACCGCTGTGTTTTGGCGATTGCCGCAACCTCACGCCCTATCAATGCGATCCGGCTGGGCGGCTTTATCAAGTCCATTCCGAAGCCATTGTCGGCATCCCTGCGGTGCGGGCCAATGGTGTGCCCCTGACCCAAGGGGCAGACCATCCAACCAGTGCGGCTTTGATGGCTGCGGTTCTCGGGGCGGGGAGCTATGCCACCTGCCTGGCCGAGGGGGTATTCCGCCTGGGCAGCGATCCGGATGGCACCCTGACCGCCGATGTCATCGGGGATGCGACCCTTGGGGCCGCCCCCAGCGCCGCAGAAATAGCGGTCCGATTGCTGGAGGGCTGGGCGGGCATCCGATCCGATCGCATCGCCAAAGGGTCCTGGTGGGCCCTGCCTGCGGGCGATATGGCCCTGGTTGTGGCAGCGGACAGCAGCGAGAGCACCGGCGATCTGATCAATCGGTTGATGTCCGGCTTGTGGGGCTGGTGGGGTGTGGCCGGGTCCGGCCAGATCCGGGCCGGGATCTTCCAGGATCTGGCGGGCTTGCCGACCGTGGCGAGCATTACCGAAACCGACCTGCTCTCCCTGGAAGAAGCGTCGCCCTTGCCGATCCTACGCCGGCTGTCGGTGGCCTATGGCCGGAACTGGACCAGCCAAACCAATCTGCCGGGTTCGGTGTCCGCAGCGGACCGGGCGGCGTGGGAACGCGACCATCTCTCCGCCCGCAGCGTGTCCAACACGGCGCTGGCCAATCATCTGGGCGCGTTGGATGTGGACCTGTCCGAGGCGCTCTGGGTTTCGGCCCTGGATGCCCAGGCGGTGGCCGACCGGGCCATTGCGGCCCTGGGCCAGCAATCAAGGCTGTGGGAGCTGCGTCTGCATGGCCCGGGCACCGGGCTGTCCATTGGCGATGTGGTGAGCTTGTCCTACCCGCGCCTGGGTCTGTCTGCAGGAACCAAAGCCATGGTGATCGGCATTGCCGAAGCCCCCATGGCCTCTGACATCACTTTGACCCTATGGGGGAGATTATGAGCGGATTTATCAGCTACATCAATCATGTGGACAATGCGACGGTCACGGGCTCGGCCACCTTGGGCAGCTTGGTTCCAAGCACTGTCCAATCCACCATCATTGGCGAGGTCACCCGGTTGGACGGCACCACAGGCCAGTTGATGGTGGATTTTGGTGCCGATCAGCCGGTGCAGGCACTGGGTCTGGCCATGCCCCCCGATGGGGTGGTGATGGACGCCTCTGACAGCATCCGCTGGCGGCTGTCCAGCAGCGCCATGGGCGCAGGCGAGGTCTATGACAGCGGGGCCGTCGCCTCTGGCATGTCAGAGCGCTATGGCATTGCCGGGGTTCTGTTGCCCGCCGAGGTCACCGCACGCTATTTGCAGGTCGATTTCAACGCGCCCAGCCTGGCGACCCAAAACCATCTGGATATCGGCCGTCTCTGGGCCGGTCCAGCCTTTGTGCCGGTGATGGGGATGGAGGCACCCTTGGCCTGGCGCTCGGCATCCGGGGACTCTCCGGAAGTCCGTCAAGGGGCGCGGTCCCTGATCCAATTTGCCGATCAAGGGGTTTCGGCCCGGGAGCTTGAGCCGGTCTGGCCGGTGCTCAGCGAGGCGGAAGGCGACGCTGCCCTGGCTTTTGCCGAGGCCGTCACCACCCGCGAACAATTCTTCCTGTCCACCCGGAACACGGGGATCGCGACCCGTGGGCTGTTTGTGCGCTGTTCGGACCCACCGACTGTGGAAGACCACGGAACCCATTGGTCCCTGTCCTTAGGCGCAATAGAGAGCAAATAACGAAGGTTTCTTTCTTGGCGCGAGGGGGCGACAGCCCAGTCGCACAGCCCGCTGCACCCGTTGACGGCCCGAAGCATCCGCCTTTGGCGGCCTTCCCTGTCACGCGGTGGACCAGTTGGTTGCGCGCGTCCGTTCGCCAAGAGATCCAGAACCGTAGACGGATCTCCCAAACCTTGGGGATCCCGATCCGCGGGTTTTGTGCACGCTTCATGGCACCCCCAATCGGGGACAACAGGGCGGGCATCAGTTCCCTATCATCAACCCAAACAGAGAGTATCTGACATGGTTCTTCGACTTGGCACAGCCTCTCGCGAAACGACGAATACCACCAGTGGGACCTACAGTTTGAACGGGGTCAACACTTCCGGGTATCAGAGTTTTGTCGCCGCAGTGGGATCTGGCAATCAAACCATTGTCACCGTTTCTGACGATACGGACCGCGAGGTCTTCGTCGGCACTGTGACCGCAGGCTCGCCGGATACCATTTCCCGCGATGTTTTGATTTATTCCTCCACCGGGTCCTGGATCACCTGGCCCGCAACAGAAAAGGTCATCACCGGCGTCGCCGCCGGGGAATATCTGCCGGTCTTCCAGGCCGAACCGACCAATGACGATGTCGGCAAGCTGTTGATGGTCAACAGCGCTGGCGCGGGAGGGGGGTTGGAAACCGTTCCGATGCCGCAGGAAAATCCGTTGATCAACAGCGATTTCCTGATCCATCAGCGGGTCAATGCGGCTACGGTTTCGGGAACCTATCCGGCGGATCGCTGGATCGTGACTGCCACAGGATCCTCGTTTAACAGTGCCCGCGTTGGCTTTACGGTCGGTCAAACTGACGTTCCCGGAAATCCGGCGGCCTTTTTACGGACCGTTGTGACCAGTGTTGCGGGGGCGGGCAATTATGTCATCTTGTCACAGCGGATCGACGCGACGGACTCCCTCTCCGGCGAGACAGTGACCCTGTCCTTCTACGCCAAATCCGACGCTCCGCGAAATCTGGCAATCGAGTTTCATCAACACTTCGGTGCTGGCGGCAGCACAGATGTTCAAGGGATTGGCGCACAGCTGGTTGCTTTGACAACGACTTGGAAGCGCCATACGGCCACAATTACCATTCCAGATGTTTCTGGGAAATCGTTCGGCACAAACCCCTACTTGTCTCTGCTGTTCTGGTTTGATGCGGACAGCCAATTTGATGCTCGGACAGCCAGTCTGGGCCAGCAGTCCGGGACCTTTGATATCGCCGATGTACAGATCGACCGGGGTACAGTTGCAACTCCCTATCGTCGGGAGAGCAAGGAGCGAAATATCGCGCGCTGTCAGCGCTACTTCTTCAAGACCCAACCTGAGACGGTGGCGCCAGCCAATGGACTGAGTGACTACAGTTTAGCGGTGATCTCGATCACGACGAATGCTGCAAATGCCCAAGTTTTCGACAACTATTGCTTTCCGGTTCAGATGCGGGTTGCGCCAACGATCACGACCTATAATCCCCGCCCGGGCGGCGCTGCAGGTCAATGGACAACCTCTGGGGCTGATTTGGCCAATGTGGCCGCTCTGTCTACCCCGGACAAAGTCTTCCTATACAACGGCGGTGTTGGTGCCCCGACCAGCGCTTTTTACCACATTCACTTCTCAGCCAATGCGGAGTTCTGATCATGACCACGACCTATCAATATGGTGATCTCCATCAGTCCATGATCAAGATCACCACCACCGATGCCGATGGCGGCGTTGTTGCGCTCTTTGTCCCCGTCGATGAAGGGAACGGCGACTATCAGGCCATCCAGCAGGCAGGCGTGGACGTTCTGCCCTATGACCCCCCCGAAGGGGCTGCGGGAGCATCGTAATCCCCACCTCTCCTTCGCTCGTCACATTGATCTGGGTCGCCTTGGGCGGCCTTTTTTCGTTTGGCCTGCTGGCACCCAGATCGATCACCTGCGCCCCGGGATCCACACCGGTGGGCAATGGGTGCGCTGCTTGGACGATCCGACCTTAGGATAACCATAGCTCGCACTGTTTCTTTTCCGTTCAACAAACAGAGAGCAAGCATCATGGTTCTTCGACTAGGAACAGCAGCCCGCGAAACCACGAATACGACCAGCGGGACCTACAGCCTGAATGGGGTTTCCACGTCAGGCTATCAAAGCTTTGTCGAGGCGGTGGGGTCTGGCCATCAGACCATCATCACCGTGTCCGATGATACGGATCGGGAGGTCTTTGTCGGCACCGTCAATGCCGGGTCGCCCGATACCATTACCCGCGATGTCCTGATCTATTCCTCCACCGGGTCCTGGATCACTTGGCCCGCCACGGAAAAGGTCATCACCGGCGTGGCTGCGGGGGAATATATGCCGGTTTTTCAGACCGTGCCGACCAGCGATGATGTGGGCAAGATGCTGATGGTCAACAGTGCCGGTGCGGGCGGGGGCCTTCAAGCCATCTCAATCCCGCAAGAAAACCTGCTGATCAATGGCGACTTTCTCATCCACCAACGAGTCAATCCAGCCACAGCTTCTGGACAATATCCAGCAGATCGCTGGGTGATCAATGGAGCGGGATCGTCATTTACCAGCACCCGCCCAACCTTTACCCCGGGGCAGACCGACGTTCCGGGCAATCCGGCCAACTATGTCCGCACGGTGGTGAGCAGCCTGCCCGGAGCGAGCCATCACATGGTCTTGCTCCAGCGCATTGACGCCACGGACAGTCTGTCTGGAGAGACCGTCACCCTGTCCTTCTATGCCCGATCCGATGCGCCGAGGAATATGGCGATCGAGTTTTTCCAGGACTTTGGTGCTGGGGGCAGTTTGCGTGTTGAGGGGATTGGACCTCAGCAAGTCGCGTTGACGACCAATTGGCAGCGCTATACCGCCACCGTGACCATCCCCTCTATTGCCGGGAAGACGTTCGGAACCAACCCCTATTTGGCGCTGGCGTTTTGGTTTGATGCTGGCAGTGACTTTGATTTCCGGACCGTCACTTTGGGTCAACAATCGGGCACCTTCGACATTGCGGATGTGAAGCTGGAACGAGGCACTGTGGCCACACCCTACCAGCGGGAGAGCAAAGAGCGAAATATTGGCCGATGCCAACGCTATTTCTTCAAAACCCAGCAGGAAACAACGGCCCCGCTGAATGGTTTGCAGGATTACGGCTCCGCTGTGATGATGTTTACCGGGGTTGGCACCATTTTCCATGTCTATGCCAATGTCATGTTGCCGGTCCAGATGCGGACCAGCCCATCGATCCAGACCTTTAATCCGCGCCCCGGCGGTTCTCCAGGTCAATGGACCACGGGGGCGACCGATTTGACTGCGATGGGCGTATCGTCCTCGCAGGGCCAAGTCTTTCTGCACAATAACGGTCATCCCGGGCAGTCAAACAGCCTCTACCATGTGCATTTCACGGCCAATGCGGAGATTTAATGTTGTTGAAAGGGTCTGTTGCCCTTCGCCAACGCTCCAGCCGTGATTGAGGCCGCCACTGGCGGCCTTTTTTGTGGGTCCGGTGATGACCCTGTTTGCGCAAACGCAGACGGCCAACCTGATCCAACCTTTCAGTACTCCCGACCGGCCCCCCCGCATCCCTGATGCGGGGGGTCATTGTATGTTCACCCCCCCAATGAAAGAGAGCACCGATCATGGTTCTGAAAATCGGCACTGCCGTCAGCGAAACCACCAGCACCACCAGCGGGTCCTATAGCCTGAGTGGTGCCTCGCCCTCCGGCCACCAGACCTTCATTGACGGCATTGGCGATGGCAATCAAACCATCGTTTCCGTCACCGATAATACGGATGTGGAAGTCTTTGTCGGCACCGTGACCGCCGGGTCTCCGGCCACGATCAGCCGGGATACCTTGCTGTATTCCTCCACCGGGGCCTGGATCACATGGCCGGCGATTGCCAAGGTCATCCGTTGCGTTGTGGCCGGTGAATATTCGCCGGTGTTCCAGGATGAGCCGACCGATGATGATATCGGCAAATTGTTGATCGTGACCAAGCCCGGCAGTGGCGGTGGGGTGCGATGCGTCCCAATGCCGGAAGAAAACCCAATCATCAATGGGGATTTCGCGGTCCACCAGCGGGTCCAGTCAAATCCAGCTTCCGGGGTTTTTGCTGCGGATCGTTGGCTTCCCAATTTCTCTGGCTCTACGATGAACTGCACCCGCAAGCTGTTCGCTGTCGACCATTCATCACAATCTGGCAAGGTCGTGCCGGGAAACCCTGAATTCTACATGCAGATCATCGTGGGGAGTACGACTGGCGCATTCAGCCATGCCATGTTGCAACAGCGTATTGAAGATGCGCGCAGTTTTGCAGGTGAAACAGTCACAGTGTCTTTTTATGCCAAAGCTGACGCGGCAAAGATGATTGCTGTTGAGTTCTATCAGTATTTTGGTGTTGGTGGGACCAACGGCACCGCCGATAAGGAAGTCGGTATTGGGGTTCAGAAAATGCCGGTGACCACGGAATGGACACGGATCACCGTGACCGCAGCCATCCCCGCATTGACCGGTGTCACCCTTGGCACAGATGATTTTCTTGGTCTGAGACTTTGGCTTGATGCCGGGACTGATTTCAACACGGAAACGGACACACTCGGTCACCAGAGCGGGACATTCGATATTGCCGATGTGAAAATCGAACGAGGGGCCATCGCGACCCCTTATATCCGGGAATCCTTCGCGCGAAATCTTGAGCGCTGCCAGCGTTACTTTTATCGGACGCAAGTGGGCACTCAGGCGCCTGCTGATGGCGCGGGTGATTTTTCCAGCGCACTGACGATGACCACCTCGAACAGTACGTTTGAAGCGGTTCATGCCACTTTGTACTTCCCAGTCCAAATGCGGAAAGCACCAACGATTACGACCTATAATCCCTACAGCGGTGGAACGGCTGGCCAGTGGGGTACGACGGGGTCCAGTCTTGCCAATGTTGCTTGTTCGGTATCTCCGGATCGGGTCTATGTCAAAAACGAGGGAGTCGCTGGGGTCGCAAACAGCGACTACCACATTCACCTGACCGCTGACGCCGAACTGTAGGGTCATTACCGCAAGGCGTTCTGTTTTGCGGTGAAATATCTGGACGGTCTTGTTTCCAAGGCCGTAGACGGGTCGCCAATGGCGGCCTTTTTTGTGGGTGCCGCTCTAGCGGGTGGCACCCACTCAGACTTGGAGGCCACCATGACCATCAATCAAGCGGGCCTGGACATCATCCGCCAATCGGAAGGTCTCCGGCTTAAAGCCTATCTCTGTCCCGCCGGGGTTTGGACCATTGGCTATGGCCATACCCGAGACGTGGTGCCTGGGCTGACCTGCACCGAAGACCAAGCCAATGCCTGGCTGCTGGAAGATGTGGCCGAGGCGGAGCAGGTTGTTGCCGATCTGGTCGACGTCCCGTTGACCGAAAATCAGTTCAGTGCCCTGGTCTCCTTCACCTTTAATCTTGGACGCGGCAATCTGAGCGGGTCGACCTTGCTCAGGCAGCTCAATGACGGCGACCATGACAGTGTGCCAGAGCAATTGCGGCGCTGGGTTTATTCCGGCGGCAAACGCCTTGGCGGTCTGGTGCGTCGCCGCGACGCCGAAGCTGTCCTTTGGCAAAAACCCAACGCATAAAAAGTAACGCATATATTCCTCTTCTTTTCTTGCTCCCACCCTGTTTTCCCTCCTGTACCCTCCCTGCCACATCTCCCATCCGACCAGTCAGGCTTTGCGAAAGGCATACTTGCCTTACCGTGAACAATCCCGCATAAGAGTGCCTCGCGTTCCCTTTGAACTGGTTTTGGACCCATGCTGCCCTTAGCGATCAACGCCATAGGTTGCTCCGCGCAAAAAGCGAACTCATGGACCTTGGTCTTTGAGATGCGGGGCTATGCGCGCGTCCAAGACAACGGTTCCACGAGGGGATTAGCGACCTAAAATCACGCAACATAGCCTGATTTTTTGCCACCCCTCGCGGATCCTCCGGAGGGGTTTTTTTGTGTCTTGTGCCTGGGCGTCCCTGCCTTGGCGCCAAGACGGGAGTGGCTCTGGCGAGCAGCGGTACCTGCATCCGCGATGTCCGGTTCGATTCCGGTCCTCCTCATCGGTTTGGGAGAAGGACAATGACCGAACACAATTTTATCAGGGAAGAAACCGATGGCGTGGCGATCCATGCCTGGACCAAGGGCGTGCCGGTGGAAGAGGCCGCGCTGAAGCAGTTGCGCAACGTCGCCAGCTTGCCTTTCATTCACCACCATGTGGCCGCGATGCCCGATGTTCATTGGGGCATGGGGGCGACCGTTGGGTCGGTGATCCCGTGCAAAAAGGCGATCATCCCGGCAGCGGTTGGGGTGGATATTGGCTGCGGCATGATGGCGGTACAGACCAATTTGACCTCGCATCAGCTTCCGGACAGCTTGAGTGGTTTGCGCAGCGCCATTGAGGCCGCCGTGCCCCATGGCCGAACCGGTCGCGGCGATGCCGCCAATGACCGAGGCGCTTGGGGCGAAGTGCCCGATGACGTCGCCGCAGTGTGGGATGCCAAGCCCTATCGGGATGGCAGCTTGAAGCAGGCCTTTGAGGGGCTGGTGGAAAAGCATCCGACCTTGCGCAAGGCGAACTCGGTCGCCCATCTCGGCACCCTGGGCACCGGCAACCACTTCATCGAAGTCTGTCTGGACCAGGAGGACCGGGTCTGGGTGATGCTGCATTCCGGCTCGCGGGGCATCGGCAACAAGATTGGGACTTATTTCATCGAACTCGCCAAGAAGGAGATGGAACGGTTCTTCATCTCCCTGCCCGATGACAATCTGGCCTATCTGCCTGAGGGGACCGAGCACTTCAACGACTATGTCAAGGCGGTGTCCTGGGCCCAGGCCTTCGCCGAGACCAATCGGGAGGTGATGATGGCAGCGGTGCTTGAGGCGATGGCCGCGCTGTTCACCAACTTTGCCGTTGGGGATGTCGCGGTCAATTGTCACCACAACTATGTGGTCCAGGAAAAGCATTTCGGGACCAAGGTGTGGTTGACCCGGAAGGGGGCGGTCAGCGCTAAGACCGGCGAGCTGGGGATCATTCCCGGTTCAATGGGGGCGCGGTCCTATATCGTCCGGGGCAAGGGCAACCCGCAGTCCTTTTGCACCTGCTCCCACGGAGCCGGGCGGGTCATGTCGCGCAATGCGGCGAAGAAGCGGTTTACCGTGGAAGACCACATCGCGGCCACCGAAGGCGTGGAGTGCCGTAAGGACGCTGATGTCATTGACGAGACCCCCGGGGCTTACAAGGACATCGATGCGGTCATGGCGGCACAGGAAGACCTTGTCGAGGTCGTCCATACCTTGAAGCAGATCGTTTGCGTCAAGGGGTGACCGGTTCTGTCTCAGCAGAGGGAGAAAGCTGTCATCGGAAAAGAAAAAGGGCTGGACAATTAGTGCAAAATGCACTAATTGTCTCCTTGTTCCTGGGCCGACTGTGTCGGTTATCGCTCGCGCCAGAAAAGCTGGGGGTTGCGCCCAGCGCCCGCAGGGAGACCTGTGGGTTTGCTCGACACAAATCCATGACCAGGAGTTAGGCAAATCCGAGCCGGATTGGGTCCTTAATCGCTCAAAACGATCGGTCTCCCGCAAAGGAGTCCGAAGCAAGGACGCAAAACTTTTGTTCGGACTTACCGCTGTGAGGCGGGCCGACTGTGGTCGGTTCTCGGTGGACCCACTTTGGGGGTCGTCTGGCTCATAACCAGAAGGTGGTCGGTTCAACTCCGGCCCCGGGGTCTCGGCAAGTGCCGACCCTTTCGACCACAACCACATGCCCGCCTCACGACGTCTTACATTTTTTTAAGAAGGAAGGGAGGGCCAGATCATGAGCTACAAGTTTGCCCTCAACACATTGGCCAGGCATTGGCCGCTGTCCGGTCAAACCCCGAACAATGCTGGGGGTTTCGGCTATGACATCAGCCCATGGGAGCGGTTGGATCGATTTCTGATTCTGGGCTCTGAAGGGGGGACCTATTATGTTGGCGAGCGCCCGTTGACAGTCATGAATGCCCAAGCCGTTCAGAGCTGTTTGGATGAAGACGGCGCACGGGTGATCCGTCGCATTGTCGAGATCAGCACCCAAGGCCGCGCGCCCAAGGTCCAACCTGTCTTGTTTGCCTTGGCCATGGCCGCTGCGGCGCATAACGAAGCAACCCGCCGGGAGGCCTTGGCTGTTTTGCCCCAGGTGGCGCGCACCGGTACGCATGTCCTGCTCTTTGCCGATTACATCAACCGTTTGCGTGGATGGGGTCGAGGTCTGCGTCGCGGTATGGCCCATTGGTTCTCTGGCATGGCCTTGGACCGTCTGACTTTGCAGGCGGTGAAGTACCGGCAGCGTGATGGCTGGTCTCTCCGGGATGTGCTGCGTCTGGCCCATCCGGTGACCGATGAGCGCGACCGCCAAGCATTGTTCCGCTGGTTGACACATCCCGATGATCCTGAGGCGATTGCCGCTGCACGCGGCGCTTTGCCGATGATCCAGGGGCTCTATCGGGTCCGGGAGGCGCAGGATGCAGAGGAGGTGGCTGATCTTATCGTGCGGTATTCACTGCCTCGGGAAGCCATTCCGACCGAGTGGTTGAACCATGTCGCGGTTTGGGACGCTCTTCTTGTCGACATGCCGATGACGGCGATGATCCGCAACCTTGGCAAGATGACCGCAGTGGGTTTGCTGTCCGAAACCTCTGATGCTGGGCGCTATGTTGCCCGCCGCCTTGGGGATGTCGAGCAATTGGCTGCGGCCCGGATCCATCCGATCCAGGTCCTGTTGGCATTAAAGACCTATCGCGGCGGTAACGGGCTCCGAGGTGGTTTGTCCTGGGACCCGGTGCCGGATTTGGTTGATGCCTTGGATCAGGCCTATGAGCAGTCGTTCCGCTTCGTGACGCCGACGGGCAAAAAGCTGCTGATTGCCCTTGATGTCTCCGCATCCATGGAATGGTGGACCTGTGGTGGGTCGCCTTTGACGGCCTTGGAAGCGGCAGCGGCGGTAGCCCAGGTCTTTGTCCGCACCGAGCCATCGGTTAAGGTGATCGGTGTGGACACCTCGGTCCACAAGGCCATCGAAAAGGCTCGCGCGGAACCGTTAGACCGGTTTGTCAGTGCCTGTGCCGCCATTGGCGGTGGCGGGACAGATCTGTCTTTGCCTTTCACTTGGGCGGCGAAGAGAAAGGAACGCTTTGATGCGATCCTGACCTTGACCGACAACGAAACGTGGGCAGGGCGTCAGCATCCCGTGCAGGCCTTGGTCCGCTATCGGAATAAGGTCAATGCTGAGGCAAGGGCGGTGTTGTTGGCGACCACGTCAACCCGCACCTCGGTGATCCCAAAAACGGATCCTTTGAGCTTCGGCGTGGCGGGATTCGATGCGGCCGTACCGCTGCTTGTCGGAGATTTCTTACGGGGTTAGAACGTCATGATGATGACCCCGGAAGATCTTCGAGCCCAAGGCGAAATATTGTTTGGGCGTTGGGGCTGGCAGACCAAGCTCGCCAAAGCGCTTAGAGTGGATGGAAGCACCGTGCGGCGCTGGCTGAGCGGTGCTTCTACGATTCCAGGTCCTGCCGAAGTCGCCATCGAGTTGTTGGTGGAAAAGAAGGCATGGCAGGACGACGGCTCAGACAGGGCCTAGGGCGGTTTCCGCGTCAGCACAAGAGGGTAGGTCTAATCCTCCTGCGCCATCTGAACCAATCGGGGTTCGGTATGCCTTTTTGACTTGCCTGCCGGCTAAGCCCAAAACCTGTAAGAGCTGACGCTTTCCAGGACCTGAAACCCGCTGGATGATGCGTAAAGGAGATGGGTAACTGATCGTTCGGTAAAGAGGTGCAGAGATGACGGATCAAGGACAAGAGTCACAGGCTGATGACAGTGACAACGGGCAAGGCTCCGGCAAGTTGCCCTGGGTGGTGCCGACCTTGAAAGTCATTGATGTGTTGGAGCAAACCACCAAGGCTGGGGCCACACCGCCCAGTGATGGTGGGTTCAAACAATCCTGATCAGGTGATGATCCTTGCGTTTTGGAACGCATGGATCGTGCTCCTTCCCTAGACTAGAGCCCTATCCGATCAAATAGAATCATTCTGACGGAGTGCATTTGTGACAAGGTCAAGCAGAAGTCCGCAGGCCATATCCGTAGATACGGACAAGGACTTTTGCGCAGGAATTGGCGCAAATGCACCCGTCCCGCAGGGTTTCCGATTGGGGGGCGCCCAGCGGAAACTCGGTCTTGACCGATGCTTTGGCATCGCTCCGCGACCGACTGACCACTGGATCGCACACCCCAATCGAGAAACAGAATTGATCCTATTTG
>JBMYTN010000007.1:68835-145854 GCA_049604415.1 Rhodospirillaceae bacterium
CGCTCCGCGACCGACTGACCACTGGATCGCACACCCCAATCGAGAAACAGAATTGGTCCTATTTGATCGGATAGGGCTCTAACCATACCGTGAGCATGATGCTTCGGAACCTGTAAGAACCGACAGGCCGGGTCGTCTCGGGGTGTTTTGTAAACTTGAGGGATCAGGTCACCCCTCGGGACAGGCCCAGGGACACTCCGCAAAACCAAACGAGAAGCCGGTGTCGCGCATACAGAACTTTGATGGCTCCGCGTTTCTCGAGGCCATCGAGCGCATCAATGCGGCGACCACCTATGCTGAGCTGCACCAATGCATGGAGACCGTTCCAGCGCGCTATGGTCTGACCATGCTCAATTGTTGGAAAGGCAATTTGGCGACCTGGATGCCGCTGGATGTTCCGGTGGATTGGGATGTGCTCTGCGAAGATCCCGTGGTCATGAAAAACCGAAAAATTCCCATCTCGCTTTATATGTCTACCGAGATCATGGGCTGGAAACAGCATTATCTGGAGCAGGAATTCGTCAATGTCGATCCGGTGTTTTGGACGACTTTGTTCATTGATCGCCCGTTTTATTGGGATCACCGCTTCCGCAGCACGATTGTGCGCAAAGAGCAAAAGGACTTTATGACTATAGCCCGCAAATGGGGGATCCAGGCCGGTTGGGTTAAGCCGTTCCATGGCAAGGCGTTGGAAGTCGGGGCCATGGCTTATTTTGCGCCGCCGGAGGAAAAAGGCTTGGCGGAAAAACTGACCTATTTTGGCAGCGCTGCCTTGGATTTGTTCTCCAAAGCTTTCTTTGAAAAACTGAACTGGTTCATCCCCACGGACAGCAATCCAGAGAACAAGATCAAGCTTACCCTGCGGGAATGCGAATGCTTGCGCTATTCGGCGGTGGGGAAAACATCCTTGGAAATTGCCAAAACCCTTGGCGTGACCGAACGGACGGTCAATTACCACCTGACCAATGCAATGCAAAAACTTGGCGTCCACAGCAAAGCCCATGCAATCGCGAAGTTTATGTCTAATATTAATATTTCTTACAACTCATAAGAGATGGCCGTAGGCCCAGTTAAGGCAGCATGATTATTGTTATTCCAAGCGATAAAAATTTTGAACTGTAAGTTTTTACGGGTTCAGTGGGTCGTGTAAGCTATGGAAAGCTTCGGCATAGGATTCTAAGGAATGAAAATCGGGTGGCGATGGACAAAGAGTCCAAAAGGGTCGGTGAGAGCAGCGACGCATCATCGCCCACAAAGAAGCGCCCTTGGATTAGGCTGTGGACCCGTAAACGGGACGTTTTTGGCTGCTAAATTGGCTATATCCCATCAGGCAAGGGCCGAAGAGCGGGCTGGTGGCCCGGTCAAGGTCCCTTAACGCAATGGGATGACGCCAATTTGCAGTCCTGCGGAGAGGGTAAAAACACCGGACGAATGCGTCGGAAAACCTTGAAAATGCACCACATTTCCTGCGTTTTCCCTCCTGTTCTTCCAATGTTTTCACTCCTCCCAAAATCCGTTCCGTTTATGAGTTCACAGCCTCGCCCTCGGATCCGGATTGTCGATGTGGTCGAGCAAACCATGAAAACTGGCATCACCGGACCCGACCCGGGCCAGGGAAAAAAAGGCTCAGGAAGGACCCGTTAAATGGGCGGGTTTCGCCCCGCTGAATGCTATCTTTCCACGGCATCAACAGTCTCAAAGCGCTTTTCCGGATGGGATCTCAAATAAAACGGATTTCCATTGTCCTAGGTCAGGAAAGATTCGCAGATCAGCCGCATCTGCAGATCCTCCATGGTGGCACGTTCGGAGTTGATGCGGATGGCCGTTTGAGCGCCCAAGACTTCAGCACGTCGTTTCAATGGGTGCCTCCTCTCGATCAAGATTGTTTTGTCTGGGTCGCCCCAGGCAAGGACAAGGTTTTGGCTGGTCGAGGCCGGTCTGCGCCCTATCCGCTGTTCTATGCCTGGGATGGCACGCAGCTCCACCTCGCCAGCCAATTGGTCGCCCTGGCTGAGCAACAACCGGGTTATGATCCGGACTGGGTGCTGGCCCGCGCCCATGGCTTTTTGCCGGTGGATGGCAGCACACCTTACAAGGCCATTCGGGCGTTGCGCCCCGGGGAGGTGATCGCCTTTCAGCCGGGGCAGCCGCCGGAAACGGTTGTGGCCCCGTCTCTGCCGAAGCTGGGGGTCAAGCGGAGCCAGAGCGCGACCTCGGAAGCCCAGGCCGAAGATCTGGTCAACCAAGCCGAAGACTTGATCGCAACCGCCGTTGGCACGGTGGTCCGAGACAGTGCGCAACCGGTCGGGATTGCGCTATCGGGTGGGTTGGATTCCGGCATTATCGCCGGGGCGCTGGCACGCACTCTCAAGCCAGACACCCCGGTGCAGGCCTTCACGGTCGGCTCTGAGGCCGATGGGGACCAAGACGCCGCCGAATTTGCCCAAGCCCAAGCGGTGCTGGGGCTGTTTGGCCAAGCTTCCCATCACCAGATCAGCGCTCCGGAGGCGCCACTGCCGGACATCCTGACCCGGCTGATTGGCTCCTTGGGGGATGTGGTGTCCGCGCCCCTATCCGCATGGTGGCTGGAGGCGATGCAACGCAAGGCCAGCGACATGGGCTGCCAGGCGGTGTTGATGGGGCAGCTCGGCAATGAAACCATCAGCCCCAAGGGCCTAAACCAAGTTTCGCAAATTGAGCCCATGTCCGCCCCTTTCTTGCTTCTGCGGCTGTTGCGCGAGATCGCTGCGGTGACGGAAACCGGCTTCGCCAGAACCATCTACCGGCATTATCTGAAACAGCATCCGGCAGGAAACGTTCTGTTTCGACCCAGAACCTTGCGGGCGCAGCAAGCCCTCGTGGCGTCTTACAGCCCAGTCAAGGCGGATCAACTTTCGCATTGTTTTGCCGCCTTGTTTGCGCGCCAGGGCAAGCAGGCCTTTGCCGATTTTCGCACAGCGAAGGCGTTTCAGTTTCTCAATGCCTTTGAGCGGCTGTCCCTGCGCAACAGCAGCTCCGACGGTATCCCCCGCGCGCCGCTGTTGCTGCCCTTTGCCAATCCGGCCCTGCGGGAATTTTGTTGGGCCTTGCCGGTGGATGTGTTGATTCGCCACGGCGAGACGCGCTGGATTGCCCGACGGCTATATGAGCGTTTCACCGGCCTGCCCTGTCCGGCGCAGATCCCTGCAGGGTCGCAGCTTGGCAATTGGCATGACCGTTTTGTCCGGGACAAGCCGACTTATCGGAGTGCTCTCGACGAAGTGGCCGACGTGCCGGAGGTCAAAGCCTTTATCGATCTTGAGCGTCTCTCTCGTCTGCTTGAGGAGATCACCACCGATCCGGCTTTGCTCACCGAACAGGATCGGGTCAACTATACGGTCTTGGTGCGCGGCTTGGCACTGTCGCTGTTTTTTGCCAGCGCCCAGGCACGCACGGTTTCCTAAAAGGAGACCGAAATTTTTAGGCCCTTAATCTCTGAGCGGACCCTCACCACATCGCCGATCTCGACGGATTTGCTCGCCAGCATCATGCGGGAGCGCCGCGCCCAGGCACTGCGGGTTAGCGGTGGGTTTTCATAGACAATGCCTTGGCCGAAATCGAGCCGGAGCCATTGCTCCACCCCATTAACGTCCCCACTGCGACTGACTGGGATGTTGACCTCGAACCGGGTTGGGATGTCCGGCTTAGAGAGGGTCAAACGAAACAGCTCCGTTGCCGCGCTTAAGACCGTTTTGGTTTTGAACTCCCGGTAGGTCAAAGGCCGCAGCAGGCTGAGGGCACTGAGGTCCAACCCGCGTTTCTCGCCGGTCCAGCGATGGTCCTTGTGGATCAGGCGGCCCATGGCGCTGACGCTGTCCGGCACCAGAACCGCATTGGGTTTGAGCAGGCGGGCCTTGGCATCTTGGACATAACGCAACACATCTTCGGCGACCACATTGTCGGCGATGATTTCCTGAACCAGGGCGTCACAGGGCTCCGGGATTTCTCGGCCAATCTCGATCTGATCAGAGCAAGCCTCGATGACCGTCACCTGGTCTTGAAAGCCATTGGCCGCGATGGTCTCGCGCGCCACTTCGGCCAAGAACGGGTTCATCTCCAGGGCATAAACTTGAACCGCTCCGGCCCGGGCCGCCATCATTGCCAGCAGGCCGGTGCCGGTCCCGATATCCAATACCCGCATGCCCGGTTTGATGGCCGCACGGATGCCGTCTTCATAGGCCGCATTGCGGTCGTCATCCTGGATCAGATCTCCATGCCAGCGCGGCACATGAGCAGCAATAAGATCAGAAGACTTTGCCCAGACCTCTTGATCCATTGGGGCCATCCGACGTGCCGCCAGACAGAGCTGACAGGTCTCTTGCGCCGACAGACGCGGTGCCATTTTCAGCGCCAGATCCACCAAACGGCGCGGGAAATCTGGTTTGTCCTTGATCGCGTCAATGAAGGGCAGGACGGCCTGGGGCCAGTTGGTCATCATCGATCCTCGATCGTGGCCCGATGCAGGGCGCTGTGGTCGCCAGGGCTTAGAGCTGGATCATAGCCAACCCGGCGCATTTGCCCGGCGCAGCGCTCCAGCACCCGATTGATATGCTCCGGCGTCAATTCGGTTTTCCAGCCGCCCGCTTTGCCTTGACGAAAGAATTGCTGCAAATGGGCCGGGCGCTCCACGAAGCCGTCGCGTTGCTCTTGGGACTGTAAGGCTTCGAAGCCGGTGAAGGCGATTGCCTTGGCACAGTCTTGCTCTGACAGGGCAAAGCCCAGGGCACGCGATAGGGTCATAAAACTGTGCAAAGGCTTGGCGAGCAGATCTTCATAGCGCAGCATCACGCGTTTCGGCAAATCCGCATCCAGCCAGCTTTTGGCATGCGTGGCCCATGAGCCCAAAGCAAAGGGCAATTGCGCATGGGGTCCCTGATCCGGGCCAGGAACCATGCTGAAATTTTCGTCGCAGAGATTGGCCACAGCCTGATCGAGGCCGACGCCTAAATGGTGGGCCATCGAGGCAACAATATCCAACGGGTTGCGGACCAGAAAAACCACTGCGCGGCAGTTCTGGGCGTTGAACACCGGCAGGCCATCGCTGCCGACCACCAGGCGATCATGGGTTTTCATCACGGCCCCAACAGAGCCATAGCGCGGGGCCGCCGTGATGCCGGTCAGCGCTATACACTGGGCCATGGCGCCTTCGGCCAGGGACAGCTCGGTGGTGTCAATGCCGGTTTCATCCAAGATCAGCTTGCGGTCACTGGCAAAGGGCACGGAAAAGGGGCGGCGGTTGATGTCAAAACCATCGCGCTTTTCCAGCACGGCGGCGGCAGCGGACAGGAACAACCGAACCCAAGTGGATCCGCTTTTAGGATAGCTCGACAGCAAAGCGATCCCCTGAAGGGCTGAGGACCCCGTAGCCGCCCCGGAGGTCATGGATCTCGCGCCTCAGCGATCAGTCGATCAGCGATGGCGATCAAGGCCGGGAATTGCTTGGGCAGGCGCAAAGCCGTGACCGGGACCTGTTCGGCCAAGGCCACGGTCTGGGCAAAGATCTGACCCCGCAACCCCATGGCAGAGGCCGCCCGGCGGCGATGGACATTGTTGGACAAATGGGCAAAGGCAGTAGCCCCCACATAGCGGTCCTCTCCGCTGGGGCGCGTGCTGCGGGCTTCCTCCAAAATCAGGCAGTCGCCGAGCAGGCAGGCCGTGGGATGGCTGCGCTCGGGGAAATAAAGCAATTTGGTTTTTTCCGTCTTGCGGACC
Source organism: Rhodospirillaceae bacterium (assembly GCA_049604415.1). Taxonomy (GTDB): domain Bacteria; phylum Pseudomonadota; class Alphaproteobacteria; order Rhodospirillales; family Rhodospirillaceae; genus JBMYTN01. Next base: position 74,587 of record JBMYTN010000007.1, read on the forward strand.
GGCAGGGCCCCGTCTTGGGACAGGCTGAGGCCCTCGAAGCTGGTCGGATGCAGTTTTATGCCCCGTCCAACCGGTTTCACAACAAAGCCCTCTCGGGTTTGCTCCAGGGGGCTCAGATCATCGCTGATCAGATGCGCACCGCGCTGTGTCAAGGCGGCTGCTAAGGTGGACTTGCCTGCGGTGGCATGGCCGAGCAGCAAGGTTGCGGTTGTTCGCCCTGGCAACAGAACGGCGCTGGCATGCATGGCCAGCCAGCCCCGCTGAAAACAAAGGGAGGTCAGGCCGGAGCCTAAGAGAATGCTGCGCCAATCCTGCAGAACGTCCGTCTCGTCGCCCCCGGTTAAGGGATCGATGACAATGTGCGTTCCGTTGCTGATCAGCATCCGGGCGATATTGGGGAAGCTCATCAGATGCTGGGTGGCCCCGATGGTCTGATGGATCGGGTTGCGGAAGCTGGCCTCTGGCAGCGTCTCTGGTATGGACCCTTGTTCGATCCTGATGTCCGCATCCTGGTTCTGTTTTTCAGGCGCAAGGGGGGCCAGCTCGGGCAGGGCAATGCTTGAGGCGAGATGCAGCCCCAATGTTGAATAGGAAGAGACCGTCATGGGGCCGAAGCCTGCGCCCCAATAGCAATGAACCCTTCTTCCTGAGCCCGGTTTAGGAACCCAAGCACCTCTTCTCGTATCGTCTCAGGCCTGGCTTCGAAGCGATTGCACAGGGCGTCCAGAAGCGTTTGAACCGTGTGCTGTTTGGCCAGCAGGGTCCAGATGGCCCCGCCAGTCTCGTTCAGGGTAATGTAGCTGCCATTGCTCGGGCTCATGAGCACGACCTCGCCATCCAAACTGCTGGACAGGCAGTCCTCAATGCGACGCAACAGGGTGTTGGGGGGAAGGGTCACAAATGTCGCTCCAGAGCAACGCTCTCATGGATGGGCGTTCTTGTTTAAGCAAACTAAAGTTGCAATGAGCGCCAGCAAGCTTGTCCGAAATGCTACTATAGAAATTCTATTAACAGATCGGCACGTTATTGGCGCTAAGCTTTTATGATTGTAACATCATGCTTAACCTATTCAATCACACAGTAGTGTACGGGCTTGCTTTTCTATTGACACCTGTAAGAATATACAGGGCACGCTATTCTCGTATGTTTTGTAGTATTAGAACTATGGATGGAGTGTCGAGTTAACGGGTTTATACTCTGATCGGGTCTGATCTTGCTGTAGCCTTACCTTTGAACATATGGATTTCGAAATAAAACCATGGCCTTGACTGCAAACGCCAACGACTTCCCGGAGATTTCAGGGCCGCTGTTAAAAAATATGGATGGCACGGAATTGCTCGAGGCCATCCAACAGATCGACGATGCGGACTCTTATGTTGCTCTGCATGAGTGCATCAGCACCATCCCGGCCAAATATGGGCTGACCATGATCAATGCCTGGCAGGGCAACCTGGCCACGTGGATGCCATTGGATGTGCCGGTGGATTGGGAACTGCTCTGTGAAGAGCCGGTGACGATGAAAAACCGGAAGGTCCATATCTCCCTTTTTCTGTCCAAGGGGCTGATGGATTGGAAGCAGGATTACCTGAAGAACGATTACATCAAAGTCGACCCAGTGTTCTGGTCGACCCTGTTCATTGACCGTCCGTTTTTTTGGGACCACCGCTTCCGCAGCGAAATCGTCAGCAATGAACAGCAACAGTTCATGGAAGTGGCCCGGGATCGGGGCTTCCATTCCGGTTGGGTCAAGCCGTTCCATGGCCGGGGCATGGAGCTGGGGGCCTTGGCCTATTTTGCCGCCGCGGATCGGTTTGACCTGGAAGAAAGGCTCCAGTTTTATGGCACCCAAGCGCTGGATCTGTTCTCCTATTGCTTCTTTGAAAAGCTGAAAAAGCTTTTCAAAGCGGACTATCCGGAAGAGGAGAAGGTCAAGCTGACTTTGCGGGAAATTGAATGCATCCGATTTTCAGCGGTTGGCAAAACCTCTTGGGAGATCAGTCAGATTTTGGGGATTTCCGAGCGCACCATCAATTTTCATCTGACCAATGCGATGCATAAACTGGGCGTGCACAACAAGTCCCATGCCATCGCCAAATTTATTTCCAATGTGGATATCTGGTTTAACGTCAAATAGGGCGGCTGCAGGCCGCTTAGGCAGCACTTGGTTTGATGACAAATTTGGCGGCATCAAAATCCTCTTCAAACTCTTCGGCCAGCTCCACCATATTTTCGTCTCCCGGCGCATGAAGCCAGGTGACCGTCACCTGATTGCCTGCGGCTGCACAGGCCTCCAGGGCTTCGAACATGGTGTAAAACACCCGGGTGGCACTGCTGTTGAAATAGGACAGTTCTAGCTCAAAGGCGACCGTCGCACCGTTTAGAGCCTGCAGATGCCGCTCCAGCTTGTCCGTGATGTCTCCGAAAAAGGAGCGGACATTTTCCGGATAGCAGGTCCCCCGAATGGCAAAGCGATTGGCCTGGAAATCAAAATGGATCTCCGGCAGGGGTTCCTTGGCCTTAATCTTGATCGGTGCTTCGGTCACTCGTCTGTTCCGGCTTTGAGTTTGCGGCTTAAGTTTTTAAGCCGAATATACATATGTCGTCGCGCCGCACATGGCTACCTTGGTACTCCTCAATCCGGGCCATAATAAAGGCTCCGGCCGAGGACAGCGGCATGCCATGGGTTTCGGCGAGCAAAGCGGCGAAGCGACGTTTGCCAAAGCCATGGCCGTCCTCGCCGCCGGTTTGATCAAACACGCCATCGGTGGCCAGATAAAGCGCGTCATAGTCTTTGGGGTCGATTTCGAACTGCTCAAACGGCACCCGCTTGCTGTGGTCCCGATAGCCCAAACCTTGTCGGGTGCCACGGATCTGTTTGATCTCCTTGCCGCTGCGGGCGAAGAGCGGCAGGCGGGCACCGCTGAACAGGATCGTCTGGTCCTTGCCCCGGATATACAGCACGGCGGCTTCCATGCCGTCATCGGCCAGGGCGTCTTCGGTGCTGCGGCCCAGGGTGCTTTGAATATGGGTGTGGACGGTGGCCAGCAAACCGGAGAGATCGCCGGGGGGGACTTCTGTGACCGCCCGGTCCAGGGCTCCGGTGGCGATCACGGTCATCATGGCCCCGGGCACCCCATGGCCGGTGCAATCGCCGACACAGACCAGCTTGCCCTCGCCCCAATCGCGGATCCAATACAAGTCGCCGCCGACCACATCCCGGGGTTTCCAGACCGTGAAATGCTGGTTGACCGCATCAAAGACGGATTGTTCATCGGCCAGAAGGGATTTTTGGATGTTGCTGGCATAGTCGATGCTGCTGGAGACCAGATCATAGGCCCGGGTGAGTTTCTCCTGGGCCTTGCGCATGAACAGGGCCATCAAAATGATCCCGGCGGCAAAAATGATCCCCAACGGCCCCAGAATGCCCGCCCATTCCCGGGCATCATTGATTTGAGACAGCCGGTGCTCCTGTTTGATCTTTAGCACCCGGTCGGTTCGGATCGCTGCGGCGACCATCTCCTGGCCGACGGAGGCCGCCTCAAGGGAAACCTCAACGGTCCGCTCAAAATTATGCCGATATTGCCGGATGCTCGGGACCACATTCTGGAACGCCCGCTTTTCGTCTTCTTCAATCAGCAGGGTTTGGATCTTATTGGCCCGGCTGATCACCGTATCAAGCTGGGTTAACACCTGTGCGGCCAGGACCTCTCGGGTTTCCAAGGATTGGGCGAGGAGGAAGTCTCGGTCGGCCTGGCGGGCTTCGCTGACACTCATCAGGATGGTGTGGACCTCTTCGGACAATGCCAAGCGGCGGGCCATCAGCTCCTGGACCCGTTCGGTCTCATCTTGGATCGAGGACAGCACCGAACGCTCATTGCTGCGCAGGGCAAAGGCCGCATCCCGCATGGCGAAGGCGGCCCGGTCCAGGGTCAAAACCTCCGCTGAATTCAGGGCCAGCCGGGTGCCGTCAACGGAGGACTTTTCCAAGGCCTCCAGCGCCAACAGATAATTGTCTTTTTGCTGGTCGATTTCATCAAGCAGCTGCAGGCTTTTGGGGTCTTTGACCCGGGAGAGCAGCTGGTCGATGGTTGCTTTCAGGCTGGTGATGACGCTGCGGATATATTCAATGTCCCGGATCCGCCCGGTGAGCAGGAAGTTCTTTTCATGCTCCAAGGCCTGTTCAACAAAGATGACGATCTCGTAGGAATTGGCGGTATTCTCGGCGATTTTCTCCGCTTCTCGGCGGAACTGGCGGACGCTTTCCGTATCCAGCTGGATATATTTTTCCTGGATCAGCTGCAAATCCGTGGCGCTGGCCGAGGCCTCAATGGCCGCATCAACCATAGCAGCGCGCATGCGGTTGCTTTCCTTGCGGAAGGTCACATAGCTTTTGAACAGGCGCTGATAGTCTTCCATGGCCGCAATGGCCTCGACCAACAGCTCGCTATGGTCGGCATAGGTGGAATCTTTCTGCAGGGTCCGGGCCAGTGCCAGGACCTCTGCGGTGATCCGGTTGGTGGATTGGATCGCCTCTTCTGAGCCATCCCGGGTAAAGGTCAGCTCGGACAGCCGCGCTTCATCCATCAGGGTCATCAACTGCCCTGCCGCGCCATAGCGGTCGAAGGAGCGGTTCTGGCTGCTGATGATGATCCAGCCCACCGCCCCGACCATGAGCAGCAGGGCCATGACCAGGACAAAGCCGATCACCAACAAGCGGCCATCATGGCTGTGGCTATGCTGAGGGCCGCTGCCTTGGGGCTGGATCAAGCGCAGAGCCTGACGCGCTCCGCTGCGGGCGGTGTTCTGCACTTGCGTCCAGATTTCGCTCAATGACACTGCATTGGCCTCCCGGGGTCCTGCAATGGGTTTGATTTTATTGGTTTTTCAATTGATCTGAAAAAACGTTCCCAACAGGTGGGCATGAATTACAGAGCGACAAGGGTGGGGTTGTTTCCCCGTCGAGGCCCCGGAAACCACTGGACCCGACTGGGGCGGGCTGGCAGCTTGATTGCCGAGCTTCGGCATTTGGGAGGATGGACCATGAATTGGACGCTGGCGGTTGGCTTGATCGGGGCATTGAGTTTGGTTTCCGTGACCGCTTGGTCCAATCAGGACCATCACGGCCATGGCGCCTATGCCGGTTTTCAAGACCGGGCCATCAGCAGCCTGTCGGACCAGGACATCGCCGATATCGAGCAGGGGCGCGGATGGGGCTTGGCCCTGCCAGCGGAACTGAACGGTTTGCCCGGACCGGTGCATTTGCTGGAACTGAAAGAAGATCTAGGCCTGTCGCCCGATCAGATCGCGGCCTTTGAGGCGATCTATGCCGATATGCGTGCTGAAGCCATTGCCGCAGGCGCCGTGTTCCTGCAAGCCGAACGAACCCTTAGCCAAGCCTTTAAGGACAAGGTCCTTAGCCCGGAGGATTTGTTTGACTTGGTCGCTGCGGCGGCAAAGGCCCGGGCTGATCTGCGTTATGTCCATCTGTCGCGGCATTTGATGACGCCGGAGCTTTTAACCGCCTCGCAGATCGAGCGCTATGCGGTGCTGCGCGGCTATCGGCAGGACCCCTGCGCCGAGGTTCCAGAGGGCCATGATCCGGCCATGTGGCGTCGCCATAATGGCTGCGAATAGGAGGCCCGCGCGATGGATTATACGCTCTGCTATTGGCCCTTGCCCTTTCGCGGCCAGTTTGTGCGCGTCCTGCTGACCCATGTCGGAGCGACCTGGGACGAGGTCGCCTTTGATGACATTCTGGCCATGAAGGTCTTGCCCCCCGCCGAGCAGCCGATCCCCCATATGGGACCGCCGCTGCTGATCGATCATAGCGACGGGGTGACCTTGTCCCAGACCCAGGCGATCCTGACCTATCTGGGCGAGAAATATGATCTGCTGCCGCCGGACCGGGTTGGCAGGGCGATGACCGCCAAGGTGATTGCCGATGCCAATGATGTGCTTTGCGAGATGACTCGGAACAATGGCGCGCAAATGTGGACGCCTGAGGACTGGCAGGACTTTCAGCCCCGCCTGGCGCGCTGGATGCAGATGTTCGAGGTCCTGGGCCAGCGCCATGGTTTGACGCCCGAGACGGATAGTGGCACTTTTCTGGGAACCGAGAGGCTCGGTGTTGCCGATTTGGTCGTGGCCTGTCTCTGGGGCGTGATGACCGATAGGGTTCCGTCCTTGCGCCCGGTTTTGGACCGAGAGGCTCCGGCTATCGCCGCTCTGGCAGACCGGGTGTGGGCTGCCCCGACCCAAGTCGTTCTTCGCACTCGCAGCATCGAATCCTTTGGCGACCAGTGGTGCAGCGGCTACATTGAAGAATCCCTACGTAAGGTTGTTTAAGGTCCGCAAAGACTTGTCACACTTAATAATGGGCCTATGCCTAAGGTCTATTTAAACAAATTAGAAAAACAACGCCTAGCCCTTAGTCTGGGTATGGCTTTTTTGTGAGACTCTTTTGACTGTCCTGGTCTATAGTGTTCACATCTCCCAGGTCGAGGGCTTTTGGATCTCGCTAAGGACACGGCCTAGCTAGACCCAAATTCAAACACTGATCGGGAAGGCGTGGATATGTATGGTGGTTCTGTCTTTGATGGTCTGGATGGCCGGGTCTTGCAAGATCCCAATGTCGATGTCTTGCTTGACCAGATCCCAGCGCCGATTTTTGTTAAAGACAATGACTTCCGCTACACCCATGTCAATGAAACCTTCTGCAGCCTTCTGAACATTAAGAAGACCGATTTTGTCGGCAAATCGGTGTGGGACATCGCCACACCGGAACTGGCCAAGGTCTATGATGCGGCCGACCGTCGACTGGTGGAAGAAGGCGGCATCCAGACCTATGAAAGCAAAGCCCACACCTCGAAGGGTGGGGTGGTTTGGGTGCAATTCCAGAAGAAATGCATCTTTGATCAATCTGGTGGGTTCCGGGGTATCTTGGGCATTGCCAAGGATATTACCGATCTAAAGCTGGCCGAGGACCGGTCGCGTCGGGCCTCCAAAGTCGCAGATCTTGGCTATTGGGAGCTGAATCACACCTCCGGCGCATTGGATTGGTCGAAACAGACCTTCCGCATTTTTGGCCTGGATCCGGAGGCTCCCCAGCCCAGTTTCAAAGGGTTCTTGGACCTGGTGCATCCCGAAGACCGCACTAAGGTCGAAACCGCCTTCCAAGAGCATCTGGCCACCGGCCAACCTTATGACGTGGTCCATCGCCTGATCATCAATGGAGTCGGATTGAAATATGTCCGGGAACGGGCTGAAACCGAGTTTTCAGAGATCGGTGTGCCGCAAGTGTCCATGGGCACGGTGTCGGATGTCTCGCGCATTATTCAAGATCAGGAAGTGGCCAAAAGCGCGTTGCTGAGCGCGGTTGAGGTCTGTGCCCGGGCCTTGGAAAAGCGTGATCCCTACACGGCGGGCCATCAACAGCGGGTGGTCGAACTGGCGGTGCGGCTGGCAAGCTATCTGGGCGAAGAAGACGCGGTGATTGAGGGCATTCGCTTGGGGGCCATGGTCCATGACATCGGCAAGATCGCCGTGCCTGCCGAAATCCTGAACAAGCCCGGGCGGCTCTCCAGCGCCGAATTTGACCTGATCAAATTGCATCCGACCCATGGCTATGAAATCCTCGCGCCGATGGAATTCCCTTGGCCCATCGCCGAGATGGTCTATCAGCATCATGAGCGTGTCGACGGCAGCGGCTATCCCCGGGGGCTGACCGGCGATCACATCTTGCGCGAGGCCAAAATCATTTCCGTGGCTGACACCATCGAAGCCATTGTCAGCCACCGGCCCTATCGTCCGGCCAAGACCATTGAAGATGCCCTGACGATCCTAGAGGCCCAGCGCGGCAAGGGCTATGCGCCCGAGGTGGTCGACGCCGCCCTGGCCTTGCACCAGAAAGGGCAACTGGTCCTGGAGGGCTGGTGGGGGTAGAGCGTTTTGACGAAGTCAAAACGCGGATAGCGCGGGAGGTGTTTGCGCAGCAAATGCCAAGAGCGCCAGAGCATTGACTCCTATTCCCCTCCACCAGCACCCCATCCCGAGGCTAGGGCGTGATCTTTTTCCGACCGGCGCGTTTCTTAAAGGTCATTTGGAATTGCGCCAGGGTGTCGGGCTCCCCCACCCAGACATAGGCCAACAGCACCGGCTCATAGCGCGAGGTGGTGATGGCATGTTCATGGCCTGAGGCATTGTAGAGCAGGGAGCCGGGCGGATAGACCCCGGCGCTGTTCTGGGAGACAAAGCCGCTGAGGCAGAAATAGCTTTCGGTGATGTGGTGGTGGCTGTGGGCTGGATACACGCAGCGCGGGGCAAACAGCACCAGACCCAGCACGAGGTCTTCACAGACGATGGGGCCGCGCGGCCCAACCAGCTCAGAATAGGCGTAATTGTTTTCCAAGCTGCGCGGCATGCTGTCATAGCCTAGCTCCCAGCGCAGCTCCTTGCGGATCTTGCCGATGGCGCGGACAAAGGAGTGGGTGCGTTCGCCCTCGCCATTGTCCAGTGCGCGGCCGAGATGGGAGCAGACCGGTCGCAGCGCGGGCTCGACGGCTTTGATCTCTGGATCCACTGACAGGGCCTTGGACAGCCGGGATTGCACGGTGCGCATATGGCCACCGATCAGCTTGCTGCCCCCCGCCGAGGCATAGCGATAGACATTATAATATTCCATCAGCACATAGCGCCAATCCGGGCGTTCGGACAGGCGGGTCTTCGGCAGATCGAGCGGAGCGGTGTCGAGGGGGGGCTGAGCAATATGCATCGGTCGGGTCCTCTTGTTTTTAATTGGGTGGGACTCTTCAACAGGTCTTGAGGAAAGTGAGCACCCACTTGGGCGCAAAGTAAATCTCTTTAAAGGCATAAGAAGACAATTTTTTCTATGCAGTTGAGACAGTGTCAGCTGCAGCCGAAAAAAACCCACAAAATCAGTATGTCTTGACGCCGAATTCAGTGGGTCTCATATTTTCAGAAATTTCTGAAAATTGGGAAAGCCATGAATTTACCCCCTCTTACCCAGACCTTTGTGCTGCATTTCGGCGAGATGGGCAGCAAATGGGGCCTGAGTCGCACGGTCGGACAAATCTATGCCCTGCTGTTTTTGTCCGCTGAGCCCCTCAATGCCGACAGCATCACCGAGCAGCTTGGCGTGTCGCGCTCCAATGTCTCCATGGGCCTGAAGGAATTGCAGTCCTGGAACCTGGTGCGCCTGCTGCACAAGCCCGGTGACCGGCGGGACTATTTCACCACGCCGGAGGACCTGTGGGTCATCCTGCGCACCCTGGTCGAGGAACGCAAAAAGCGCGAGGTCGATCCGACCCTGTCCATGCTGCGCTCGGTGCTGATGGAAAGCCCGGGCAGCGGACCAGACAGCCATGCCCAGGACCGCATGCGGGAAATGCATGACCTGATCGAAATGCTCGATGGCTGGTATGGCGACATCCGGACCATGGAAACCGAACGCTTGATCGCACTGATCAAGCTGGGCGGACGGATCAGCCAGATGCTCGGGGTCGCCGAGCGCTTCATGGACAACCCGTTTGGCCGACCCGAGCCCGCCACCGGGGCCGCTGCTGAGCCCAATATCGATCCTAAGGGTATCGCTCCCTCATCCTCACCGTCTTCTTCGACCTCTCCGTCAGACAAAAAGGAGCCCCCACGCTGATGGACGCCTCCGCTTTGGACGCAACCCTATTGGCGCGGATCCAATTCGCCGCCAATATCTCGTTCCATATCCTGTTCCCGACCATCACCATTGCCCTGGCCTGGGTGCTGCTGGCCTTCAAGCTCCGCTTTGCCTGGACCGGCGACCAACGCTGGATGGATCTCTATGGGCTGTTCGTCAAAATCTTCGCCTTGACCTTCGGCCTTGGTGTGGTCTCCGGGATCGTGATGTCCTTCCAGTTCGGCACCAACTGGCCGGGCTTTATGGAAACCGTCGGCAATATTGCCGGGCCGCTTCTGGCCTATGAGATCCTGACCGCCTTCTTCCTCGAAGCCGTGTTCATCGGCATCATGCTGTTTGGCCGCGAACGGGTCGGGGATCGCGTGCATAACCTGGCAACGGCTCTGGTGGCCCTCGGCACCACCGCTTCGGCGTTCTGGATCCTGGTGCTGAACAGCTGGATGCACACCCCGGCGGGTTATGAGCTGCGCGATGGCATCGTCCATGCGGTCGATTGGATGGCCATCATCTTCAATCCCTCCATGCCCTATCGCCTGGTCCATATGCTGTTGGCTTCGGGGCTGACCGTGGCGTTCCTGATTGCCGGTCTGTCGGCATGGCGGATGCTGCGCGGCGCGGATCCGCTGGGTCGCATCGGTTTGCAGGTGGGTCTTGGCCTGGGAGCGGTGTTGATCCCGCTGCAAATCCTGGCCGGAGATCTGCATGGCTTAAACACCTTGGAGCACCAGCCAGCCAAGGTGGCGGCGATGGAGGGCAATTGGGAAACCGGCGGCGAAGTGCCTCTGCTGCTGTTCGCCCTGCCCGACGAGGACGCCCGTGAAAACCGCTTCGAACTCGCTGTGCCCTATGGGGCCAGCCTGATCCTGACCCATGAGCTCAAAGGCGAGGTGCCGGGCTTGAACGACTATGAGGGTGCCCATCCCCCCGTCACGCCGGTGTTCTTCGCCTTCCGGATCATGGTCGGCGTCGGCATGGCCATGTTGGTGGTGTCCTGGGGCGCGCTGTTGTGGATGCATCGCCGTCGCAAGAGCTTGCCAGCACAGGAGGTCGATCAGGCCCCGCTGCCACGCCTGGCCCTATGGGGCTTGGTCGCCATGACCTTTTCCGGCTGGGTGGCCACGCTGGCTGGCTGGTATGTCACGGAGATTGGTCGCCAGCCTTGGCTGGTCACAGGGGTCTTGCGGACCGAGGAGGCCGTCGGACCCGCCACCGCCACCATGGTTGCGTCCTCCTTGGCGCTGTATCTGGCGGTCTATGCGGCCCTGCTGCTGGCCTATTGCGTGACCTTGTTCCGCCTCGCCCGGAAGGGGTTAAGGAAAGTTGGTTCGAGTGAGTGGAATGGAGTAACGCGCGCCCCTGAACCCGCGCCGTTGCCCGCCGAATGATCCTTGTGACCGCGCCGTTGCCCGGAGAGGCCCAAAGACCATGAGTATCGATCTGTTTCTATTTGACCCAACGGTTCTGCCGGTGATCTTCGCCGGACTGATGGGGCTGTCCATCCTGCTCTATGTCATCCTGGATGGCTTTGATCTGGGGGTCGGCTTGCTGGTGCCCTTTGCCACCCCGCCGGAGCAGGACCGCATGATCGCCTCCATTGGCCCCTTTTGGGACGCCAATGAAACCTGGCTGGTGCTGGCCATCGGTCTGTTGCTGGTGGCGTTCCCAGCCGCCCATGGGGCGATCCTTGGGGCGCTCTATCTTCCGGTGGCCCTCATGCTGGTTGGTTTGATCCTGCGCGGGGTGGCCTTTGAGTTCCGAGCCAAGTCAGAGGGCGAGGGCAAACGGCTCTGGACTCAAATCTTCGCCGCCGGGTCCTTGCTCACCGGGCTGACCCAAGGCTGGATGCTCGGCCTTTATCTGTCCGGTCTGTCCTGGGCACCCGGCGCGTTGGCCTTTGCCGCGCTCTGCGCCCTGTGCCTGCCTGCGGGCTATGCTCTGCTGGGGGCTTGCTGGTTGATCTGGAAAACCGGGGATGGCCTGCAGCGCAAGGCTGTGCGCTGGGCCAAACCGGCCTTGCTGGGCGCGGGGGCCGGGATCGCGGCGGTTTCCATCGCCACCCCCATTGCCCATGACTCCATCGCGGCGAAATGGTTTGCCTGGCCGGAGGTGATCCTGCTCGCCCCGCTGCCCCTGATGGCAGCCGGTTTGGTCGCGGTGCTCTGGGTCGGGTTGGGGGCTTTGCCGGACCGGGAGGATCGCTGGCGCGCCGCACCCTTCCTGGCGGCTTCGGCGCTGGTCGGTACCTGTTTCGTCGGGCTGACCTATTCTCTCTATCCCCAGGTGGTTCCGGGTGGACCGACGATCTATGAAACCGCCTCCGCGCCGGAAAGCCTTACCATCATCCTGGTTGGCGTGATCGTCGTGATGCCGATCATCGCAGCCTATACCCTGCTGTCCTATCGGTTGTTCCGGGGAAAAGCCCGCCCGCTCAGCTATTAGATCGAACAGGGCTCTAGGGGAGGCTCTACATCCACGGGGTCTGGGCAGCTTGGGCCTTCAACGCCTCCAAGAACAGCCGCAAAGGGACCATCGTCCGATATTCCCGGGGAAAATAAAGATAGACCCCGGGCACATCGGGCACATGGCCTGCCAAGACCGGGACCAGCGCACCGCTTTCCAAATCCGGACGGCAGAAATCCAGAAAGGTATAGGCCAAGCCCAGGCCTTGTTTGGCGAGATCGACCAAAGCGGGCAGGGTGTTGACGGTCAGGCTGCCCGCGACCTCGACATCATAGGGGCCTTCCGGGCCGGTCAAGCGCCAGGGCGCGATCTTGCCCACGCTTTGAAACCGATAATGCAGACAATGATGCCCCAGCAGGTCTTCCGGGCGCTGCGGCCTGCCATGACGGGCGATATAGGCCGGACTGGCCAGAATGCCGACCTTCAAGGGCGGGGTCAGGCGCACCGCCACCATGTCCTGGGTGATGCGATCCCCCAGCCGGAAACCCGCATGCAGCCCTTCCGACAGGATGTCGGAAAAAGCATCGGTCAGGGACAACTCCACCGAAATCTCCGGATAGGCCCGGGCAAAGCCTAACAGGCTAGGTCCAACCAGCAGCGGATAGACAAAATCCGGCAAGGCCAGCCGCAAACTGCCCCGCGCCGTATGGCCGGTGGTTCGCGCGGTTTCCACCGCACTGTCCAATTGGTCAAAGGCCGGGCCCGCGCCGCGCAACAAAGCCCGTCCGGCCTCGGTCAGGCTGAGGGAGCGGGTGGTGCGGACAAACAAGGCCGTATCAAGCTGACCCTCCAAGGTCTTGAGCTGATGGCTGACCGTCGAGGGTTTTAGCCCGAGGGCATCCGCAGCCCCGCGCAGGCTGCCTTGGCGGGCAATGGCGACAAAGATTTCCAAGGTGGCGAGGGGCAGGCGCATGGGGCAGAGGCTCTGGCTCAGGTTCTGACTAATTCATCGATATCATACAGCAAAGAGTTCAAAAATAGGGGCCTTAAGGCATTAATCGCCAGAGCGTATCTTCTGGTCATCGATCACCCCCGATCCCCCAAAAATGTCTCAGGAGGTCGCCATGAGCCCCGCCCGCATCAGCTTGCAAAACACCCCCACCAAGCCTGGCGTCACCCAGCGCCCGTTGGCCTTTGACAGCGCGGGCGTGACCCTACAGGGCGTGCTCTACTTGCCTGAAGCCGCCTCGGCCCCGCTGCCCGCCGTCATCGTCACCGGGGCCTGGACCACGGTGAAAGGACAAATGGCGGGGACCTATGCCCGGGAGCTGGCGGCGCGTGGCTTTGCCGCTTTGGCGTTCGACTTCACCGGTTGGGGCGAGAGCGCAGGGGTGCCGCGCTATGTGGAAGACCCGGCGGTGAAAACCCAGGATATCCTCGCCGCCGCCCAGGCCTTGGCCGCCTTGCCCGAGGTCGATGCCGGAGCCCTCTCCGGGCTCGGGATCTGCGCCTCCTCGGGCTATATGGCCGCTGCGGTGGCCGACAGCGCGCATCTGCAGAAGCTGGCCCTGGTGGCACCCTGGCTCCACGACCCGGCCATGGCCGAGGGCATTTATGGGGGTCCGGAGGTCGCCGCCAATTTGATCGCCACCAGCGAGGCCGAGAACGCGGCTGAAACCGTGCTTGTGGCCGCCAGCGCCGAGGACCAAAGCGCGGTGATGTTTCAAGCGCCCTATTACACCGAGGCCGACCGGGGCCTGATCCCGGACTATGACAATCAATTCTCGGTGCTCAGCTGGAAGCCTTGGCTGACCTATGACGCCCAGGCGTCTGCGGATCGCCTGACCAAGCCGGTGTTGATGGTCGGCTCGCCCGCCATCGCCTTGCCTGCTGGGGCTGCGGCCTATGAAGCCCGGACCAAAGCGCCGCTGGAAAAGCTCTGGCTCGGCGAGGATGTCACCCAGTTCGATTTTTATGATCGGGCGGATGTGGTGACCAGCGCCGCTGACGCTGTCGCCGGATTCTTCAGCGACGAAACCCTCAGTTCTCCCCGTTAGACGTGATTTGGTTCGTTTGGGCTTTGCCCTCACTGGGCCCTCAAGCGCCGGGCTGGCTTACGGGCCATTCGGCCCGGGACCTCAATGGTCCAGTCGCGTCCTTTCAGAACGCTCCAGGTTCCCTGAGGCAATGACAGATTGGTTGGAAAGGTGACAATGATGCAGGAATTTCAGCGTATTCAAAACACGGTGCAGCGGTTTTTCGCCGGGGTCGATGCCGGAGACTGGGACGGGGTCGCCGCCCTGATGGCCGATCCGTTCCATATCGATTATTCCAGCTATGGCGGCGGTCCCGCAGCCCAAGTCAGCCCACAAGATGTGTTGAGCGGCTGGAAGGCCTTCCTGCCCGGCTTTGATGCCGTCCACCATCAATTGGGGCCGCTGGACATCACCCTGGAGGACGCTCAAGCCCTGGTCAAAGCCCATGGCACCGCCACCCATTACATTGCCGATGTCCCGGAGGGCAGCACCGGCACCATCATCGGTACCTATGATCTGACCCTGCAGCGGGCAGAGGCCGAGTGGCTGCTGACCGGCATGACCTTCTACTTCAAATTCCAAAGCGGCAATCCGGCGCTGTCGGAACTGGCGGCGCAACGGGCGGCGGTTTAGGCTGTAAACTAAAAAACGTCCCGTTTATGAGTCTACGGCCTAGGCTAAAGGGCGATGGCGGCCCCGTCCGCACGGGGGTCGCTGGCCCCTTCCAGGACACCGCTGGGGTGGCGGACCACCGCCCCGGCATGCCCGGCCAAATCGGAGAAAGCCGGGATGATCTCCACATCATGTCCTGCCTGCTTCAGCGCCTGCACCAAAGCGGGCGGGAAGCGGTCCTCCAGCTTCAGCGAGGTTGTCGCCTCGCCCCAGGTCCGGCCCAGCAGCCAGCGCGGTGCGGTCACCGCTTTCTGCAGGTCTTGACCGAACAGGGCATAGCGGCTGAACAGGGCCGCCTGGGTTTGGGGCTGGCCCTCGCCGCCCATGGTGCCATAGACCAGCACCCGCCCGTCCTTCAGCTGGGCCAAAGCCGGGTTTAGGGTGTGGAACGGGCGTCGCCCGGGGCAAAGCTGGTTCGGGCCGGGCTCTAAGCTGAACCCAGCACCCCGGTTCTGGAACACCACCCCGGTCTCTGGACAAGTCAGGCCGGAGCCGAATTCCCAAAACACGCTTTGGATAAAGCTGACCGCACAGCCGTCGCTGTCGATGGCCCCCATCCAGACCGTATCCCCATCCTGGGCCGGATAGGGCCAGGGCAAGGCCGTCTGCCGATCAATCCTGGCCAGCAAAGGCTCCAGCGCTTCCGGATTGAGCCACTCCTGGGCGGGCTGGGCCATGCCATCCGGGTCGCCCAGTTCCGCATTGCGGCGCAGGAAGGCCTGTTTTGTCGCCTCAATCACCCCATGCAGGTGATCAAATCCTTCCGCCTCCGTGACGCCTAGACGATCAAACAAGGCCAGGATCATCAGGGAAGACACGCCTTGGGTGGGCGGTGTCATGTTGAACAGGCGACCGGCGGAAATCTCTGTGGACAGCGGCGTGACGATTTCGGCATCAAAACCGGCAAAGTCCTCCAGCCGCAGGGGGGAGCCGGTCCGCTTCAAAAAACCCGCATGGGTTTCTGCTAGGCTGCCTCGATAAAAGCTGTCCAACCCCTCTGCCGCCAAGCGGGCAAAGGTCCGGGCCAAAGCCGGTTGCTTGAACAGCTCCCGTTCCCGGGGAGGGCGGCCGTCGGGCAAATGCACCTCGGCAAAACCCGGAACATCTTTCAACCCGTCCAGCTTGGCCGTCAGGCAGTCGGCATGATTGCCGGTGACGACAATACCGTCGCGGGCATGGCGCTCTGCGGCCCGGAGCAGAGTGGCCAGCGGCAGGCGACGGCCTTCGGGCACCAGGGCCAGCGCTTGGGCCCAACCGGCAATGGTGCCCGGGACGGTAAGCGCGGCCAGAGGCCCCCGGGCTGGGATCGATCCGGTGATGCCATGGGCGGCATAAAAGGCAGGCGGGGCTTTGGCTGCAGCCCGTCCGCAGCCGGAGATCCCGACCGGGCTGGCATTGGGGCGGTGGATCAGCCAAAAGCCATCGCCGCCAATGGAGTTCATATGCGGATAAACCACCGCGATGGTCGCCGCTGCGGCCACCATGGCCTCAATGGCGGTGCCGCCTTGGGCCAGAATGTCGCGCCCGGCCAAGGCGGCAGCATGGTGAGGAGCACTGATACAGCCCTTCAGGCCGGTGGGGGCATGGAGCATGACGGGATCTCTCGACGCAAACGACAAACATAGTGGGCGAGGGCCAAAGGGTTGAAGGCACTCAAGTGTTGTTCGCGTCCAAGATGCCCCCTTTCCGGCCCTCTGTCTCCCCCCCACATGAGGGACAACAGACAAAACAGGCGAGGTTGGCAATGGGCGCGTGGTTGAAGGCCGTGGTGACGGGAGCATTAATGGGTGGATTGGCAGCAGGGCCAGTCCTGGCCCAAAGCTTCAATGAGGACCCCCCCAATAACCGCAGCCTAACCCCCGCCTTTGAGGGCCAGACCCGGGGCCCGGTGATCGCTGATGCGACCGCTTTGCGGACCACCACCTTTGCTGAAGGTCTGGAGAACCCTTGGGGCATGGCCCTGTTGCCCGATGGCAGCTGGCTGGTGACCGAGCGGCCCGGTCGGATGCGCTTGGTTGGGCCCAATGGGGCGGTGTCCGGCGCGATTGCTGGCCTGCCCGAGGTCCATGCCCGCCGTCAGGGCGGCTTGCTGGATGTGGCGGTCCAAAACGACTTTGCCGAAACCCGCCAGGTTTGGTGGAGCTATGCCGAGCCCCGGGGGCGCGGGGAAAGTGCCACCGCCGTCGCCACTGGGGTTTTGTCCGCCGATGGGCGTTCCTTCAGCAATGTGCGGGTGATCTTCCAGCAGCAACCGGCTTGGGATTCCGGACGGCATTTCGGGTCGCGCTTGGTGTTTGATCCCGAAGGTGCATTATTCGTCACCACTGGGGACCGGGGCAGCAGCCGGGTATGGATGAAGTCCCAAGATCCCGGGACCCATATCGGTAAGGTCGTCCGCATCCGCCCGGAAGGCGGTTCGGCCCAAGACACCGCGCCCTTCGCGGGCGGGCTGCCGGAAGTCTGGTCCTCGGGCCATCGCAACATCCAGGCCGCTGCCTTGGATCTGAATGGGGCGCTGTGGACGGTGGAGCATGGCCCCCGGGGCGGCGATGAACTGAATCGCCCCGAGCCCGGCCTGAATTATGGCTGGCCGGTGATCACCTATGGCGAAGACTATAGCGGCTTCTCCATCACCGACGGCATCAGCGCCAAAGCCGGGTTGGAGCAGCCGGTTTATTATTGGGATCCGGTGATCGCGCCCAGCGGTATGGTGTTTTATGACGGGGCCTTGTTCCCGCAATGGCGCGGCAGTGCCCTGATCGGCGGTCTGGCCAGCCGCACCTTGACCCGCCTGGAGCTGGATGGCGATCGGGTCACGGGCGAGGCCCGCTATCTGGAGGGCATTGGCCGGATCCGCGATGTGGCGCTGGACCAGGACGGGGCCTTGATGCTGTTGATCGATGACTACGAAGGCACCATGATCCGGGTGACGCCGGGCTCATGAGCCGCCTGGGGCCGCTGGCGGCGATCCGCAAGCTGTTGTCTTTGCCAAGGCAGGAGCAGCTTTGGACCGCCGAGGCTTGGCTCCGTTTGGCGGTTTGGGTGATCAAAATCCGGCTGTTGCCCGGTGCCCGGATCACCCGGACCTTTGCGACTGGGCAGCAAGAGAGCCCAGAGCACCGAACAGAGCGCCTGTCACCGGACCAACGGATCCAGGTTGAGCGCCTACAGCGCTGCATTAGCCGGGCCAGTCGCTATCACCTGCTGGGACCAAATTGCATGCCCCAGGCCCTCACGGCCCGGGCGATGCTGACGGGGCGCGGTCTGCCCGCAACCCTGGTTCTTGGGGTGCGGAAAAAGCCCTCCGAGCCCACCTTAGCTCAGGACGGAGAATTGGCGGCCCATGCCTGGGTGCTCAGCGGCGAGCTTACGGTCACCGGGGCGGAGGGCTCCGGTCGGTTTCAGCCTCTTGGCGTATTTCCCTCTGCCCCTGGGTAGAGCCCAATTAGATCGAACAGGGCTCTGGGCTTAAGCGACTTGGCGCAGGAAACCGGAAACGGTCCGCTCCAGCCCTTTCATCGACTGGGCCATGTCGTCGATATTCTTAAGCAGCGTTTCGCTGGTCTGCTCCGTTGACAGGGTCGCGGTGCTGACCTGGGCGATGTTGCTGGCGACTTCCTGATTGCCGACGGCAGCCTCTTCCACATTGCGGCTGATCTCTGCGGTGGCCGCCGTTTGCTGTTCGATGGCCGCGCCGACATCGGAGGACAGCTGGACCACATGATCAATATCGGCGGTCAGTTGGGTGATGCTGGCGACCGTCTCTGTGGTCCCGACCTGGATGCCTTGGATTGCTTCGGTGATCTCGCTGGTGGCTTTCTGGGTCTGGGTGGCGAGCGCCTTAACCTCGCTGGCCACCACCGCAAAGCCCTTGCCCGCATCGCCAGCCCGTGCGGCCTCAATGGTCGCATTCAGCGCCAGCAAATTGGTCTGGGCGGCAATGTTGTCGATCAGATCGACAATGGAGCCGATGCGCTGGGCCTGGGCGGACAGGGACTCAACGGTGCCCTTGGCGTGCTCGGCCCCGGTTCCGGCCTGATGGGACCGTTCCGATTGGGTGGTAACCTGGCGGGAAATCTCGCTGATCGAGGCGGACAGTTCCTCGGCGGAGGAGGCGACCGCCTGGACGTTATGGGTTGCCTGATCCGCCGCAGCGGCGACCGTGCTGGATTGATCCTGGGCGGTGGACGCCATGCTGGCCACATTTTCAATGCTGGCGATGACGGCGCGCAGATTGTTATCCGTGTTTTCCAGTAACGTGCCGATATCCCGGTTAAAGGCCGCTGTGGCTTCGCTGATCCGCTCCGCTCGCTCGGCCTTTTCGGCTTCCTCGGCGGCCATTTGGGCAGCGAGGACTTGGCTCTGCTTCAGCCCCTGTTTGAAGGCCTCAACGGACCGGGCCATTTCGCCAATGTCGTCGCGGAAGTCTTGAGAGGGCACGTCGACGTCATAATCCCCGGCCTTCAGGGAGCTCATGGTTCCGGTCAGCTGTTTGACCGGATTAGAAATGCTCCGACTGATGGCCAGCGCGATCAGGCTCAAGACAACCAGGGTCAGGACCACCAGGATGATTTGGATCGTGGCGGCTTCCCAAAAGGCCGCGCTGATATCGTCGACATAAACGCCAGTGACGATGGTCCAGCCCCAATCATTCAGCGGTGAGGCATAGGAGATCTTGGCCACCGGGTCGGTGGATCCGGCCCGGGGCCAGACATAATTCACATAGCCGCCCCCCGAGGACGCCTGGGCAACCAGATCCTTAAACAGCAAGGTGCCGTTTTGGTCGGTAAAGCCGGTGAAGTTCTGGCCATTCAATTCTGGCTTGGCCCCATGCATCACCAGGGTGACATCCCGGTCCAGGACGAAGAAATAATCGTTGCCGTCGAAGCGGGCTGAAGCCAAGGCGGCCAGAGCCGTGGTTTGCGCCAGCTCCGTGTCCATGGCTCCGGACTCTGCGGAGTCGACAAATTTCTCAACGATGGAGGTTCCGGCCTCCACCAGGGTGTTGACCTTGTCTTGCGCCAGGGTGGTCATCTTCTGGTTCAAAGTGATCAGGCTGGCGGCCACGAGGATGACCATCCCAGCAACACCCAAACCGGCCAGAAGGAACAAGCGGAGTTGGATAGAAAGATTGTGCAACATGGCTGAGGCTACCTTTAGGCTATTTGATCGACCCTAAACACCCTGAGATTATTCTTCTTAGCGGCAATTAACCCTATACCTTATAGGTCTACCCTGCTGCTTTGCGCTGGATCAATAGATTTCGTGAGGATGGTCCAAGTGTTACAAAGCTTTAATATACACAAAAATGATGTTTAAAAAATGTTTGGATAGTCTACGGATACTTTTTGCAGGATTGACTATAGAGATATTTTTAGGGAGGAGCTCTTTTCTCTAGGGCAGAGATCTGTATTTGTTTTTCAGAAACAAATTGGAAGTAGAAAAAATGATTAAACCTTTAGATTTGTAAATCGTGAAAAAGGATGTAGACTCATGGAGGAGGCTGTGCTGTTTACCGTTTAACGTCAAGGGCGTGTAGGGGACAGAGTCCCCTTACCGGCTGACCATGATCTCGCCGGGTTTGGCCCGGGGGTCGCGGGGGGACCATTTGCCCGCTTCGACCATGGCCAAAAATTCCCGCAAATGATGGTTAAACAGCTCCGGCTCTTCCAAATTGACGGTGTGGCCGGTCTTGGGGAGCACCACCAGGCCGCTGGCGGGGATGGTCCGCTTCAAAAAGATCCCCGGCTGCAGGCAGTGATCATCCTCATCGCCAATCACAATCAGGGCCGGGACATCCATGGCCCGGAACTGGTCTTCCAGATCATAAAGCGAGGGCCGTCGGGCCTGGACACCGCGCATGGTCTTGGCCGATCCGGCGCTGGAATGGGCCGCAAGGCGGTCAACAAAGGCCCGCCAGCCCCGGGGATCCTTGTTCTGGAATTGCACCCGGCTGGCCCCGGTGCCATAGGTCTCGGCATAATGGGCCGCTGTTTGGGTCTCGAAGGCCTCGGCCAGGGCGAAACAATCCTGGCGGAAATGGGCGGCAAAGGCGGCCTCGGCCCCATAGCCCGCCCCACAAATGGTCAGGGACAGGGCCCGGTCCGGGGCGCGCAGACCAAAATGCGCCGTGGCAAAGCCGCCCATGGACAGCCCGACAATATGGGCCTTCTCGATGGCCAAATGGTCCATGACCGCCAAAATGTCCGATACCGCATTGGCTTGAGAATAGGCTTCCGGATCCTCCGGCACATCAGACGGCGGATAGCCCCGGGCACAGAAGGTCACGCAGCGATAGCGCCGGGAAAAGAAGGACAGTTGCGGCTCCCAGGCCATGTGATCGCCGCCAAATTCATGGACAAAAATGATCGGCAGGCCGGTCCCGGCTTCCTCACAATACAGCTGCAGACCATCCGTGGTTGGGGCGTAGGGCATGGGGCTTTCCTTCTTAGTGCTTAAGCAGGGGCGGCAAGACGCGGAGAGCCTACCAAGACCACCCGCGCCAAGCCAAAAGAGGACTACATATATTGGCCGCCATTGACGGACAGCACATGGCCGGTGACAAAGCGGGCGTCATCACTGGCCAAATAGGCCGCTGCCCCGGCAATGTCTTCAACCTCGCCCAGGGTGCCGGCGGGGATCTTGGCCCGTTCCGCCTCCAGGATTTCCGGTTTCATCGCCCGGGTCATGTCGGTCAGGATAAAGCCCGGGGCGATGCAATTGGCGGTCACGCCCTTGCCCGCCAGCTCCTGGGCGATGGCTTTGGTAAAGCCGATCATCCCGGCCTTGGCAGCGGCATAATTGGCCTGGCCGAACTGGCCGCGTTCTCCATTCATCGAAGAGATGTTGATGATCCGGCCCCAACCATTGGCCCGCATCGAGGGCGAGAGGCAGCGCACGGTGTTGAAGGCCGAGGTCAGATTGACCTGGATCACCGCATTCCAGTTTTCAGCGGGCATTTTGTGGACAAAGCCATCCCGGGTGATCCCGGCATTGTTGACCAGCACATCCACTTGGCCATGGCCTTCCAGGATGGTGGTGATGGTGGCGTCGACCTGCTCAAAATTGGAGACGTCGACTTTGTGGCCCATGGCACCGGTCTCGGCGCAGAAAACCTGCATCTTGTCCTCGGCGATTTCGAGGATGTGGACCTCTAGGCCTAAGGACAAAAACCGCTTGGTGATGGCTGCGCCAATGCCCGCAGCCCCGCCGGTTACAATGGCTCTCTTCTGACTCATCAGGTCTAATCTCCTCGCTGAATAGTTGGTTATCAATACCAGTGTTCAGCGTAAGGATTTAGAGCACCTTGCCGCAAAGAGGCAAATTCTGATTTGAAAAATCGATGGTACCTGCAGCGTGATCAGGTGACATTGACATCCTGATCGACGAACACCCGGGCATCGCCATTGGCATACATGGTGTAGCCCTCTTTTGTGCCACCGGACCCGGAGCTGTCGAGCTCGGCGGTGCCGGACATGGTCCAGGTCCCGCCATCGGCGCTCAGGTCCAGGGTGTCATTGGCATCGCCATCGACCACCACATAGCTTTCGATCCCGGTCAAAGACAGGGTGCCGTTCATGTTGATCAGCTGATCGACATCATTGTCGAAGGCCTCAATGGCGTCCTTATCCAGCTTCAGCGTCTGGCCATCGGCATCGGCCAGGTCGATGACCTCAAAGCTGTTGGTACGCCAAATGTCATCCAAGAAGGACACGGTCTCACCGGCCTCATTGGCGGCATAGAGCGACAGCCGATCCAGGCCGGAGCCACCATCAACATAGCTGAAGGGCAGGGTGGCACCATCGGACGTGATGGCCAGGGTGTCATCCCCGCCGAAGCCGAGGAACACATCGCTGCCGCTGCCCAGGGTGCCCATGTCGGTCCCGAAGCTCTCAGCCGAATTGGAGCCGAGATAGTAATCGGCACCGGTGCTGGCGGAGGCCGAGGAGGCGATGTCGGTGACGTCGACGCCGGTCAGGCTCAGGGTGCCGCCATTGACCGTGATCTCGGCAATGGTGGCGTCCAGGGAGCCCAGCGTGCCGCTGTAGAGATCCTCGTCGGTGAAGTCGACATCGCCATAGGCTGCGGAGGAGGCGTTGATCAGGGCGATGTCGTAGACCGCGCCATCCTGATAGCCCGAGCCATCGCTCATATCGATGCTGAACTCAGCCGCATTGATGACCGATTGGCCGCTCAGGACCAGCTGATCATGGCTCGCACCGGCCTCGGTGCCGCAGATCTCCATTTCGATCAGGCCGCTGAAGTCCAAGGTGCCGTTGGAGGAGATCTCCAGAACACCATGGCTGCCATCGCCGCCGACTTCCAGGGTGCCTTGGCTGTTGTCGAAGCCGACATCATTCAGCGAGATCGTGCCCGCTCCGGCGATGACGCCGCTATTGACCAGATCCAAGGCCCCGGTGCCATTCAGGTCAAACACCTGACCGGTGGTGCCCAGATCGATGGTGCCCGCATTGATATGTGAGGCCGCCACAGCGGTGTTGAAGTTCAGGGTCGCATCGACGCCCCACAGCTCGATCAGCCCGGTATTGTTGATCAGGGCCTCGATGGTCCGCGCCCCGGTCGCCCCGCCCAGTTGGTCGGAGAAGGAGATCGTGCCGGCGTTTTCCAGGGTGCCTTCGGTCTTCACGAAGGAAGCATCGCCGCCACTGACCCCGTCACTGTGCAACTCGTCGAGGACAAACAGGCCCTTATTGACGAAATTGCCCATGCCCTCGTCGGTGACCTGGGTGTTGCCGAGGCCGTCACCAATGGTGATCCAGCCATCGGTGTCGTTCATCAACGCATCACCGGTCAGGAAGGTGCTGGTGCCAAACAGGTTGGAGAAGGTCATCAGGCCTTGGTTGACCACCTGACCGCTGCCCACGCCATCGATGATCACATCGGACAGGGTGGACTCACCGGTGACCACCAGGCTGTCGCTGGCATCATAGGCCAGGGTGGCCGCGCCCTCATTGTTCAGCGCATCAATGGTCAGGGCCTCATTGGACAGGGCCAAAGTCGAGCTGTCCATGAAGATCAGGCTGGCGGCAAAGGTGGTCGCCGTGCTGTTGCTCACCGCCAGACGGGTGCTGTGGACCAGGATATTGCCGCCGCCGGTGACCCCGGCATCGCTCAGGGTGCTGGTATTGGTGAATTTCAGATTGCCGAAGACGTCAATCTCGTAATCGCCACCAAAGTCCCCGCCCGAGGTCGCCAGCAGCAAGGTGCCCTGGTCGATATCGATGGTCCCGCTGTTGGTCAGGGCGCTGCTGAAGCTGAACAGCTCATCGCGCTCATAGAGGATCACCCCGGCATTGTCGATATTGCCGCCGGTGCTGGCGCTGGTCGACAGGCTGTTGGTGCCGGTGATCAGCATATAGCCGTCGGCCGCATTGATCAGGGCATTGTCACCGGCATTGATGTCGAGCACGCCGCCGGACAGCTCGAGGGTGCCATGGTTTTGCAGGGTCCCGGTGTTGTCGATTTCCAGGGTCCCGTCGCTCATATAGAACGTGCCATGGTTGGTCCACAGCGTCTCGATATCCCGCTCTTCCGCCGTGACCAGGGCGGTTTCGCCCCGGGTGACAATGCTGGGATCGGTGATGGTGCCGGAATTGAAGACCACATCGCCAGCGGTGTCGAGCTCGCCGGAGCCGGTCAAGGGTGCGCTGACGGTGCCATCCAGGATCAGGTCGATATTGCCGTCCACCGTAGTGGTGCCCGACAGGGTGAGCACATCGTCAAAGGTGATGGTGCCGTAGCTGTTGCCCTCGCCGTGATAGCCGATCACGCTGTCATCGGTCAGTGTGAAGCCACTGCCGAAGTTCAGAACCGCGCCATCATCTAGGGACAGGGTGCCGCTATTGGTGCCGTTAGACAGGTTCAGCGTGCCTTCCAGCTCAACCTTCACCGTTCCGCTATTGTCAAAATTCACATTGACGGTGTTGTTGGTCTGCAGGTCGAAGAAGTCGAGCAGACCGGAATTGTCAAAGCTGCCGGTGCCGGTCACCAGGCTGGCATCCCCGGCTGTATTGCCAAACGACATATACCCGGTGTTGACCAGATCGCCGTCGATGACCACGGTCCCAGCATCCGAATAGCCAATGCCATTCAGGGTCAGATCCGCATTGGCGCCTATGGTCGGGGTCGCATCCGCATCGGCCAGATAGAGATTGCCATCGACCTGGATGTCGCCATTGACCAAGGTGCCGCCATCTATGGCCAGCAGGCCATCGACTTCTAGATCCGGGGCGCTGGTGCCCGGGGTGGCGAAGCTCCAGGCGCTGCCAGCCCCTTCCAAAGCCAAGGTGGCGTCATTGGTGACATAGGACGCGCCGCCAGACGTCAGGGTGCCGTTGATCTCTAAGGAGACGCCATCGTCGACCCAGATGCCGCCCAGGTCCTGGCCAGCCCCTGCGGAGACGGTGCCATCGGCAGTGGCGAATAGGAAGTCACCCTCGCTCAGAGCATTTGGATCATTGGTGATCGGGGCGACCACCACGGTGCGGGTGGCGGCGGTTTCCAGGCCGACCAGGGTGGAATCATCCAGGTCGATCGTGATTTCCCGCTCTCCGGAAACCGAAGCGGTACCGGTTTCTTCGAAGCTGACCGCCCGGAGCAGGGCCTGCAGGCCATCCAGGGTCGCATCCGAGGTCGCGGTGAAGGTCAGTTGGGCGCTGGGGCCGGTGGCATTGGTGGTGTCAATGGTGGCAATGGTGCTGCCCGCATAGATCACCGAATTGCCCGAGACCGAGATCAGGCCGACATTTTCGATCGACAGGGTGTCGTCATCATCGCCGCCGGATTGGATCGAGATCGTGCCCGAGAAGTTCTCATAGGCGGTCCGGCTGGTGGTGTCGGTGTTGTCATCGGTCAGGACCAGATTGGCATCAATCTGGGTCGCGGATTCCGAGGTAAAGTCATAGAGCGCCGGGCCAGCCCCCAAGGCCAGACTCGGGGCGTCATCCACCGCTGTGACCAGGAAAGCATTGCTGCTGGTGGCGGTCTTGACCGGACCACCATTGCCGTCATCGGCGACGGTGATGTCCAGGCTATCTTGGCCGGTAAAGCCGCTGGTCGGCCGGTAGCTCAGATTATCATCCAACACCGCATTGATGGCGGTCATGCTGCCGGAAACAATGATCGTGTCGGTGCCATTGCCGGTGACCGAGACATTGGTTTGGTCGGTCAGGCTCAGGGTGCCCTGGTCAACGCTCAAGGTGGCGGTATAGGTGCCGCTGCCATCATTGCTGTCGCTGATCGCTAGGCCGGAGAAGGTCAGGCTGCTGTCTTCGCCAACCGATTGGGTGACGGTGGCGGCCCCGGTGCCAATGCCAAAGCCGCCGCTGGGGGCCGCTGTGGTGGTCACCACCAGGCCGGTTTGGCTTTCATCGATCAGGCTGGCCGTGGTGGCTCCGGTATTGGCGGTGCCATCCATGGAGAAATAGGTCACCAGCGAACTGTCGGAGGGATCGACCGCATCGGACTTGTTGTCGCTGATTTCTTGAGCGGTGCGGACATCATTCCAGACCCGGAACTCGTCGATATCGCCCTGCAGGCTCTTGGAGCTTTCCGTGTCACCAATGGTGACTTCATAGCTGTTCCAGAAGATGTCGACCGAGGCGTTGGACCCGCCATTGATGGCGATGGATTGCGCTGTATCGTTCAGGGTGGTGGTCAGATTGCCGTCGCGGTCGACGGACACAGCCACATGATACCACTGACCGGCTTGCAGCACGTCGCTATGCAGCGTGGTGGCACCGAAAATGGTGGTTTCCAGGGCCGCAGAGATCAAGCTGCCGGTCAGCTGGCCGGTATTGCCATCAACCCAGACCTCCAGCCCGGCCCCATGGGCGTTGGAGCCAACCTGGAAGACGCCATAGCTGTTCGCCGCACTGACGGCGCCCAGTTTGAACCAGGTTTCAACGGTGAAGTCACCGGCCCCCGCGATCACAGACTCCCCGGTGCCGCCATAGAGCTGGTCGCCCTCGGCAGGAATGGACAGGAAGCTGCCGGTGGCGTCGCTTAAGGTTGGCGCGACATTGTTGTCTACCATCTCCGAAACCGAGATGCCCTGTTCCACCTGAACCGTGATCGATCCTTGAGTGTAGACGTCATAGGTCAGGGTTTCGGTGCTGTAGGAGACCTCTTCGCTGATTTCATCATAGCTCTCAACGGAGCGTTCAATGGCTGTGGTGCCAGAGAGCGTCCAGCCATAATCGCCGGTGATGCCGGTGCCGGAGGTCTCGGAATTATACTCATCGATCCGGATGGTGACACCGGTGCCGGAATTGTAGAAGGCGTTGGCTAGGCCGGCACCATTGCCGATGTCGACGGTGATATCATCATCGAGCTGCAGGACTTCCAGGCCACTGCTGTTGGCGTCGGCCCAATTGGTGCCTGAGACATCAAGGGTACCAGCATAGAACAGGGCCAGGGTGTCGGTGCCAGCGCCGCCGGAGAACAGGTCGGTGCCTTCGGTGTAGAAGAACAGGTCGTCGCCGTCGCCGCCATAGAAGGAGTCCGTGGTGGCGGTGCCGCCCCAGAACTGGTCATCGCCGGTGCCACCAATCACCACTTCGAAGCCATAGACCTCATCGAAGCCGGTTTCATCGCTTATGGCGATTTCATAGCCGCTCTCCAGGTCGATGGTGACGCCCTGGGTGGTGCTGGCAAAGGAGATGGTGTCGGTGCCGCTGCCGCCATAATAGATGTCATCGCCGGTGCCGGTGCCCGCGATGACAAAGTCATTGCCCGCGCCCGCATCGACATAATCATCGCCCGCATTGGCGGTGATGACATTGTCGCTGCTATCGCCAATCAGGGAGTCATTGCCCGACCCACCAATGACATTTTCGAAGCCCGATAGGGCATCGGTGCCCGTCGCCGCGCTGATGGCGGTGCCGGTGGCAAGATTGACGGTGACCGCATTGGTCTGGGTGGCATAGCTGATGGTGTCGGTGCCTTGGCCACCGGCAATGATGTCATTGCCCGCACTGCCCTCGACGGTGTCATCGCCATCATTGCCATTGATGGTGTCAGCCCAGCTGTTGCCGGTGATGGTGTCGCCGCCCGCGCTGCCTTCCACAGTGGTGGTGATGCCATCTAAGGTGATGCCGTCCTGGATCGCCAGGGTCACACCGTTCAGAACAAAGCTGGCAAAGGTGGTGCCTTCGCGGGTGATGTCGCCTTGATACAGCCAGTCAGCCCCAGAGACAGTGTCATCGGCACTGCCGGAAATATAGATCACCGAATTGGTGTCAAAGGCGCTGGTCCAGTCGGAGCTATTGCCGATGGTCAGGGTGTTGCTGCCCGAGCCCAGCGAGATTTCTTCCAGGCCGCTGGAGCTGCCGGAGTCCCAGCTGCCGGTCAGGTCAACGGACAGGCTGCCTTGGATCACCAAGCTGTCGGTGCCGCTGCCGCCGACAAAGCTGTCCTGGCCGGTGGTGAAGACCAAGCTGTCATCGCCCGCGCCGCCATCCAGCACATTGGCAAAGCCGTCGCCGGTCAGGGTGTCAGCCCCGGAGCCACCGGTGATGTTTTCAAAGCCTGCCAACGCATCGGTGCCGATGGCGGACCCGGTTGCCGTATTGCTGCTCAGGGAAACCGAGACGCCGCTGCTGTCGGAGGCATAGGACACCGTATCGGTGCCATTGCCGCCCATCAGCAGGTCATCGCCGCCCAGGCCTTCAATGGTGTTGTCGCCATCGCCGCCGACCAGGGTATCGTCGCCGGACCCACCAATGATGTTTTCAAAGCCCGACAGGGTATCGGTGCCGGTGTTGGTGCCGGTGGCAGTATTGGCCGCCAGGGAGACCGTGACGCCCGCGCTGTCGGAGGCATAAGAGACCGTATCGGTGCCATCGCCGCCGGTCAGGGCATCATCGCCCGCGCCGCCGACAATGACATTGTCGCCGCTATCCCCGGTCAAGGTATCGGCCCCGGAGCCACCGGTGATGTTTTCGAAACCGGACAGGGCATCCGTGCCGGAATTGGTGCCGGTGGCCGTGTTGGTCGCCAGGGAGACCGTGACCCCGGTGCTGTCGGAGGCAAAGGAGACGGTGTCGGTGCCATCGCCGCCCGCCAGCACATCATCGCCGCCCGCGCCGTCAATGACATCATCGCCATCGCCGCCGGTCAGGCTGTTGGCGGCACTGTCGCCGGTCAGGCTGTCATTGCCCGACCCGCTGATCAGATTTTCCACATTGCTGAGGGTATCGGTGCCGATGCCGGTTCCGCTCGCCTGACCATTGGCCAGATCGGCCGTGATCCCGGCGGTGTCATCGGCATAGGAGACCGTATCGACCCCATCGCCCCCATCCAGGGCATTGTTGGTGCTGTCGCCGATCAGGGTGTCATTGCCAGAGCCGCCGGTGATGTTTTCAAAGCCCGACAGGGTATCGGTGCCGGAATTGGTCCCGGTGGCGGTGTTGGTCAGCAGAGAGACGGTGACCCCGGCGCTATCGGAGGCGAAGGAGACCGTATCGGTGCCGCTGCCGCCGACAAGCTCATCATCGCCGCCGCCGCCATCAATGACGTCATTGCCGCTCTTGCCCCAAAGGCTGTTGTCGGCCCCATCGCCGGTGATCGTGTCATTGCCCTGACCACCGAAGACATCTTCGATGTTAGAGAGCGTATCCGTTCCGGTGTTGCTGCCAACGGCCTGGCCGGTGGTCAGGTTGATGCTGACCCCGCCATTGTCGTCGTAATAGGACACCAGATCGGTGCCATCGCCGCCATCGAGCACATTTTTGGCGCTATCCCCGGTCAGGGTGTCATTGCCCGCGCCACCGGTGATGTTCTCAAAGCCCGACAGGGTATCGGTGCCGCTATTGGTTCCGGTTGCGGAGCCGGTCAGTAGGTTGACCGTGACCCCGGCGCTGTCAGAGGCAAAGGAGACAGTGTCGGTGCCTTCGCCGCCCGCCAGCACATCATCGCCGCCTTGACCTTCGATACTGTCATTGCCCGCGCCGCCGGCCAGGCTGTTGGCCGCGCTGTCGCCGGTGATGGTGTCATTGCCAGACCCACCGATGACGTTTTCGATACTCGACAGCGTATCGGTTCCGGTGTTGCTGCCCATGGCAACACCATCGCCCAGAGAGACCGTAATCCCGCCGCTGTCTGCGTCATAGGAAACGGTGTCCGTACCGTCGCCACCATCCAGGACGTTGTCGGCACTATCCCCGGTCAGGGTGTCATCGCCGGAGCCACCGGTGATGTTTTCAAAGCCGGACAGGGTGTCGGTGCCGGTGCCAGCGCCGACCGCTTGGCCGGTCAGCAGATTGACCGTGACACCGCTGCTGTCGGAGGCATAGGAGACGGTGTCGGTGCCGAAATCGCCCGCCAGGGTGTCATCGCCGCCCAGGCCTTCGATGACATCATCGCCGATATCACCGCTGATGCTGTTGGCTGTGTTGTCGCCGGTCAGGGTGTCATTGCCCGATCCACCGGCGAGGTTCTCGAAATTGGTCAGCGTGTCGGTGCCAATATTGGCCCCGGTGGCTTGGCCGGTGGTCAGATTGGCGGTGACCCCGGCGCTGTCGGTGCCGAAGGATGCGGTGTCGCTGCCAGCGCCACCATCCAGGATATTGTCGGCACTGTCGCCGGTGATGGTGTCGTCACCCGACCCACCCTGGACATTCTCAAAGCCGGACAGGGTATCGGTGCCGCTGGCGCTGCCAACCGCGCTGCCCAGCAGCAGATTGACACTGACGCCGGTGCTGTCGGAGGCAAAAGAAACCGTATCGGTGCCGCCATCGCCGGACAGCACATCATCACCGCCCGCACCGTCGATGATGTCATCGCCCCCATTGCCGGTCAGGGTGTTGGCTGCGCTGTCACCGGTGATGGTGTCATTGCCCGAGCCACCGATGACGTTTTCGATGTTCGAGAGCGTATCGGTGCCGGTGTTGCTGCCCATGGCAACACCATCGCCCAGGGAGACGGTGATCCCAGCGGTGTCTGCGTCATAGGAAACGGTGTCGGTGCCGTCGCCACCATCTAAGACATTGTCAGCGCTATCGCCGATCAGGGTGTCATTGCCCGAGCCACCGGTGATGTTCTCAAAGCCGGACAGGGTGTCGGTGCCGCTATTGGTGCCTTCGGCGGTGTTGTTGATCAGGTCAACGGTGACCCCGGCGCTGTCGGAGGCGAAGGAGACCGTATCGGTACCAAAGTCGCCCGCCAGGGTGTCATCCCCGGCCCCGCCTTCGATAATGTCATTGCCGATGTCGCCGGAGATGATGT
This sequence comes from Rhodospirillaceae bacterium, assembly GCA_049604415.1. GTDB lineage: Bacteria > Pseudomonadota > Alphaproteobacteria > Rhodospirillales > Rhodospirillaceae > JBMYTN01. Next base: position 105,631 of record JBMYTN010000007.1, read on the forward strand.
TATCGGCACTGTCCCCGGTCAGGGTGTCATTGCCCGATCCACCGGTCAGGTTCTCAAAATTCGACAGGGTGTCGGTGCCAATATTGGCCCCAATCGCCTGTCCGGTTGCCAGGCTGGCATTGACGCCAGCGCTGTCGGTGCCGAAGGAGGCGGTGTCGCTGCCCGCGCCGCCATCGAGCACATTGTTGCCGCTATCGCCGGTAATGGTGTCTTTGCCGGAGCCACCGGTGACATTCTCAAAGCCCGACAGGCTGTCGGTGCCGGTCTCTGCGCCGACCGCTTGGCCGGTGAGCAGATTGACCGTGACCCCGGTGCTGTCGGAGGCAAAGGAGACCGTATCGGTGCCTTCGCCGCCCGCCAGCACATCATCGCCGCCCAAGCCTTCCAGCACATCATTGCCATTGCCGCCGGTCAGGCTGTTGGCCCCGCTATCGCCGGTCAGAGTGTCATTGCCCGAGCCGCCGACCAGGTTCTCGATGTTCGAGAGGGTGTCGGTGCCGGTGTTGCTGCCAATGGCCTGGCCGCTGGTCAGGCTGGCTACCACACCGGCGCTGTCTGCGGCGAAGGAGACCGTATCGGTGCCGTCGCCGCCATTCAGGATATTGTCGGCGCTGTCACCAATCAGGGTGTCATCGCCCGTACCGGCGGTGATGTTTTCAAAGCCGGACAGGCTGTCGGTGCCGGTTGCTGCACCAATAGCTTCGCCGGTCAGCAGATTGACGGTGACGCCGCTGCTGTCGGAGGCATAGGAGACGGTATCGGTGCCGCCATCGCCCGCCAGGGTGTCATTGCCGCCCAGGCCCTCGATGACATCATCGCCACCACCGCCCGCGATGACATTGTCCTCACCATCGCCGGTCAGGGTGTCATTGCCCGAGCCACCGGTCAGATTTTCGATGTTGGACAGGGTATCGGTGCCGGTGCCGCTGCCCACCGCCTGACCAGTGGTCAGGGAGGCGGTGACCCCAGCGTTGTCATCGGCGAAGGACACGGTGTCGGTGCCATCGCCGCCATCCAAGACATTGTCGGCGCTGTCGCCAATCAGGGTGTCATCGCCGGAGCCGCCAATGACATTCTCAAAGCCGGACAGGGTGTCGGTGCCGGTGCCTGCGCCCACCGCTTGGCCGGTGATCAGGGAGACGGTGACGCCGGTGCTGTCATCAGCATAGGACACGGTGTCGGTGCCGTCACCGCCCGCGAGCACATTGTCGCCGCTATCGCCGATCAGGGTGTCATCGCCGGAGCCGCCGGTGATGTTTTCGATATTCGAGAGGGTATCGGTGCCGGTGTTGCTGCCCACCGCCTGGCCGGTGATCAGGCTGGCGGTGATGCCCGCGCTGTCGGCGGCATAGGACACGGTATCGGTGCCCGCACCCCCATCCAGGACGTTGTCATTGCCATCGCCGATCAGGGTGTCATCGCCGGAACCGCCGGTGATGTTTTCAAAACCGGACAGGGTGTCGGTGCCGGTATTGCTGCCCTCGGCAATATTGTTGATCAGGTCAACGGTGACCCCAGCGCTGTCAGAAGCGAAGGAGACCGTGTCGGTGCCGCCATCGCCGGACAGCACGTCATCACCGCCCAGGCCTTCGATGATGTCATCGCCCCCATTACCGGTCAGGGTGTTGTCGGCGCTGTCGCCGGTGAGGGTATCAGCTCCGGACCCGCCAATGATGTTTTCCAGATTGGACAGGGTATCGGTGCCGGTATTGGCCCCGATGGCCTGGCCATCGGTCAGGCTGGCGGTGATGCCTGCGCTGTCAGCGGCAAAAGAAACGGTATCGATGCCGTCGCCGCCATCAAGCACATTGTCGCCGCTGTCGCCGATCAGGGTATCGGCCCCGGTCCCACCGGTGATGTTCTCAAAGCCGGACAGGGTGTCGGTGCCGGTGGCTGCGCCCACCGCCTGACCGGTGATCAGGGACACGGTGACCCCGGTGCCGTCATTGGCAAACGAAACCGTGTCCGTGCCTTCGCCGCCGGACAGGGTGTCATCGCCGCCCAGGCCCTCAATAACGTCATTGCCATTGTTGCCGGTGACAACATTGTCACCGCTGTCGCCGATCAGGGTATCGGCCCCGGAGCCCCCAGTGATGTTTTCAAATCCGGAGATCGCATCGGTGCCGCTACTGGCCCCAACCGCTTGGCCGGTGAGCAGATTGACGGTGACGCCAGCACTATCGGAGGCGAAGGAGACCGTGTCGGTGCCTTGACCGCCGGAGAGCACATCATGACCCTCCAGGCCTTCAATAATGTCATCACCATTGTTGCCGGTGATGATATTGGCCCCGCTGTCGCCGGTCAGGGTGTCATTGCCGGACCCACCGACCAGGTTCTCGATGTTCGAGAGGGTATCGGTGCCGGTATTGGCCCCAACCGATTGACCGGCCAACAGGCTGGCGGTGATCCCGGTGCTGTCATCGGCATAGGACACGGTGTCGGTGCCATCGCCGCCATCCAAGACATTGTCGCCGCCGTCGCCGATCAGGGTGTCATTGCCCGACCCACCAAGGACGTCTTCAATATTCGAGAGGGTATCGGTGCCGGTGTTGGTGCCGATTGCCTGACCGGTCAACAGATTGACGGACACACCTGCGCTGTCATCAGCATAGGACACCACATCCGTGCCCGCGCCGCCATCCAGGACGTTGTCGGCGCTGTCGCCAATCAGAGTGTCGTCGCCGGAGCCGCCGGTGATGTTCTCAAAACCCGACAGAGTGTCGGTGCCGGTGCCAGAGCCGATGGCGGTGTTGGTCAACAGATTGACGGTGACGCCAGAGCTGTCGGAAGCAAAGGAGACCGTGTCGGTGCCACCATCGCCGGACAGCACATCATTGCCGCCCAGGCCTTCAATGATGTCATCACCGGAATTGCCGGTCAGGGTGTTGGCGGCACTATCCCCGGTCAGGGTGTCGTTGCCCGAGCCACCGATGATGTTTTCCAGATTGGACAGGGTGTCGGTGCCGGTATTGGCCCCGATTGATTGGCCCGTCAACAGGCTGGCGGTGATGCCCGCACTGTCATCGGCATAGGACACGGTGTCGATACCCGCGCCACCATCCAAGATGTTGTCGGCGCTGTCGCCAATCAGGGTGTCGGCCCCGGAGCCCCCAGTGATGTTTTCAAAGCCGGAGATCGTGTCGGTGCCACTGCTGGCCCCAACCGCTTGGCCGGTGAGCAGATTGACGGTGACGCCTGCGCTGTCGGAGGCGAAGGAGACCGTATCGGTGCCTTGACCTCCGGAGAGCACATCATCGCCCTCCAGGCCCTCAATAATGTCATCGCCATTATTGCCGGTGATGGTGTTGTCGCCGCTGTCGCCGGTCAGGGTATCATTGCCCGAGCCGCCAATCAGGTTCTCGATATTCGAGAGGGTGTCGGTGCCGGTGTTGGTTCCGATCGATTGCCCGGCCAGCAGGCTGGCGGTGATGCCTGCGCCATCGGCCGCGTAGCTGACGGTGTCGATGCCATCGCCACCATCGAGGATATTGTCACCGCTATCGCCGATCAGGATGTCAGCCCCGGAGCCACCGGTGATGTTTTCAAAGCCGGACAGGGTGTCGGTGCCCGACGCGGCGCCAATGGCGGTTTGGGTCAGGAAGGAAACCGTGACCCCGGTGCCGTCATTGGCAAAGGTAACGGTGTCGGTGCCGCCATCGCCCGACAGCACATCATTGCCTTCAAAGCCTTCAATGATGTCATCGCCGGAATTGCCGGTGATGGTGTTGGCCGCGCTGTCGCCGCTCAGGGTATCGGCCCCGGAGCCACCGGTGATGTTCTCAAAGCCGGAAAGCGTGTCGGTGCCGGTCGCCGATCCCACAGCGGTTTGGGTCTGGAAGGAGACCGTGACGCCGGAGCTGTCGGAAGCAAAGGAGACCGTGTCGGTGCCGCCATCGCCGGACAGCACGTCATTGCCGCCCAGGCCCTCGATGATGTCATCACCGGAATTGCCGGTCAGGGTGTTGGCGGCACTATCCCCGGTCAGGGTGTCATTGCCCGACCCACCAATGATGTTTTCCAGGTTCGACAGGGTGTCGGTGCCGGTATTGGCCCCGACCGACTGGCCCGTCAACAGGCTGGCGGTGATGCCCGCACTGTCATCGGCATAGGAGACGGTGTCGATGCCATCGCCGCCATCCAGGACGTTGTCGGCGCTGTCGCCAATCAGGGTGTCGGCCCCGGAGCCGCCGGTGATGTTTTCAAAGCCGGAGATCGTGTCGGTGCCACTGCTGGCGCCAACGGCTTGGCCGGTCAGCAGATTGACGGTGACGCCTGTGCTGTCCGAGGCGAAGGAGACCGTATCGGTGCCACCATCGCCAGACAGGACATCGTTGCCCTCCAGGCCCTCAATGATGTCATCACCATTATTACCGGTGATGGTGTTGGCCCCGCTGTCGCCGGTCAGGGTGTCATTGCCCGACCCACCGATCAGGTTCTCGATATTCGAGAGGGTATCGGTGCCGGTGTTGGTTCCGATCGATTGCCCGGCCAGCAGGCTGGCGGTGATCCCTGCTCCATCGGCGGCATAGCTGACGGTGTCGATGCCATCGCCGCCGTCCAGAATATTGTCGCCGCTATCGCCGATCAGGGTGTCAGCCCCGGAGCCGCCCAGAATGTTCTCAAAGCCCGACAGGGTATCGGTGCCCGACGCGGCCCCCACGGCGGTCTGGGTCAGGAAGGAGATCGTGACCCCGGTGCCATCATTGGCAAAGGAAACGGTGTCGGTGCCACCATCGCCGGAGAGCACATCATTGCCCTCCAGGCCTTCAATGATGTCATCCCCGTTGTTGCCGGTCAGGGTATTGTCACCGCTGTCACCGGTCAGGGTGTCATTGCCCGACCCACCAATGATGTTTTCCAGATTGGCGAGCGTATCGGTGCCGGTGTTCGCGCCAACGGACTGGCCCGCCACCAGGGAGGCCGTGATGCCGGCACTGTCGGCGACATAAGAGACGGTGTCGATGCCATCGCCGCCATCCAGAATATTGTCGCCGCTATCGCCGATCAGGGTATCAGCTCCGGTCCCACCAGTAATGTTTTCAAAACCGGACAGGGTGTCATTGCCGCTGGCTGCGCCCACAGCGGTTTGGGTCAGGAAGGAGACCGTCACCCCGGTGCCGTCATTGGCAAAGGAGACCGTATCGGTGCCTTGACCGCCGGAGAGCACATCATCGCCTTCCAGGCCTTCAATGATGTCATCACCGGAATTGCCGGTCAGGGTGTTATCGCCGCTATCCCCGGTCAGGGTGTCATTGCCCGAGCCACCGATGATGTTCTCGAGATTGGAGAGCGTGTCGGTGCCGGTGTTTGATCCAATGGACAAGGAGCCCACCAGGGAGGCGGTGATGCCCCCGCTGTCGGCGACATAGCTGACGGTGTCGACGCCAGCGCCACCATCGAGAATGTTATCGCCGCTATCGCCGATCAGGGTGTCTTGGCCCGAGCCACCGGTGATGTTCTCAAAGCCCGACAGGGTATCGGTGCCGGTCGAGGATCCCTCAGCGGTTTGGGTCAGGAAGGAAACGGTGACGCCGGAGCTGTCGGAGGCGAAGGAAACCGTATCGGTGCCGCCATCGCCGGAGAGGACGTCATTGCCCTCCAGGCCTTCGATGATGTCATCGCCATTATTGCCGGTCAGGGTGTTGGCGCCGCTATCGCCGGTCAGGGTGTCATTGCCCGACCCGCCAATGATGTTTTCCAGATTGGACAGCGTGTCCGTGCCGGTATTGGCCCCGACCGATTGACCCGCCAGCAGGCTTGCGGTGATGCCAGCGCTGTCGGCTGTGTAGGAGACGGTATCGATGCCAGCGCCGCCATCCAGGATGTTGTCGCCGCTATCGCCAATCAGGGTGTCTTGGCCCGAGCCACCGGTGATGTTTTCAAAACCGGACAGGGTGTCGGTGCCGGTCGAGGCCCCTTCCGCAGTTTGGGTCAGGAAGGAGACGGTGACGCCGGAACTGTCCGAGGCAAAGGAAACGGTGTCGGTGCCGCCATCGCCGGAGAGGACATCATTGCCCTCCAGGCCTTCAATGATGTCATCCCCATTATTGCCGGTCAGGGTGTTGGCCCCGCTGTCGCCGGTCAGGGTGTCATTGCCCGAGCCACCAATGATGTTTTCCAGATTGGACAGGGTATCGGTGCCGGTGTTCGCCCCGACCGATTGGCCCGCCAGCAGGCTTGCGGTGATGCCCGCGCTGTCGGCGACATAGGAGACGGTATCGATGCCATCACCGCCATCCAGAATATTGTCGCCGCTATCGCCAATCAGGGTGTCCTGGCCGGAGCCACCGGTGATGTTCTCAAAGCCCGACAGGGTGTCGGTGCCACTTGCTGCGCCGACTGCAGTTTGGGTCAGGAAGGAAACCGTGACGCCGGAGCCATCATTGGCGAAGGTGACCGTGTCGGTACCGCCATCGCCGGAGAGCACATCATCGCCCTCCAGACCTTCGATAATGTCATCGCCATTATTGCCGGTCAGGGTGTTGTCACCACTGTCGCCGGTTAGGGTGTCCGCGCCGGAGCCGCCAATTATGTTTTCCAGATTGGACAGCGTGTCCGTGCCGGTGTTCGAGCCGATGGACAGGGAACCCGCCAGGGAGGCGGTGATGCCTGCGCTGTCGGCGACATAACTGACGGTGTCGATGCCGTCATTGCCATCCAGGACGTTATTGCCGCTGTCGCCAATCAGGGTGTCATTGCCGGTACCGCCGAGAATGTTCTCAAAGCCCGACAGGGTGTCAGTGCCGCTTGCTGCGCCGACGGCGGTCTGGGTCAGGAAGGAAATCGTGACCCCGGTGCCGTCATTGGCGAAGGACACGGTGTCGGTGCCACCATCGCCGGAGAGCACATCATTGCCCTCCAGACCTTCGATAATGTCATCGCCATCATTGCCGGTCAGGGTGTTGGCCCCGCTGTCGCCGGTCAGGGTGTCATTGCCCGAGCCACCAATAATGTTCTCGAGATTAGAGAGCGTATCAGTGCCGGTGTTCGAGCCGATGGACAGGGATCCAACCAGGGAGGCCGTAATGCCCGCGCTGTCGGCCACATAGCTGACGGTGTCGGTGCCGCCATTGCCATCCAGGATATTGTTGCCGCTATCGCCGATCAGGGTGTCGTTGCCTGAGCCGCCCAGGATGTTCTCAAAACCAGACAGGGTATCAGTGCCGGTCGAAGCGCCCTCGGCGGTTTGGGTCAAGAAGGAAACAGTGACGCCGGAGCTGTCCGAGGCAAAGGAGACGGTGTCGGTGCCACCATCGCCAGACAGGACATCGCCGCCCTCCAGGCCTTCGATGATGTCATCACCATCATTGCCGGTCAGGGTATTCGCACCACTATCGCCGGTCAGAGTGTCATTGCCCGACCCACCAATGATGTTTTCCAGATTGGACAGCGTGTCGGTGCCGGTGTTCGCGCCAACGGACTGGCCCGCCAGCAGGCTGGCAGTAACGCCCGCGCTGTCGGCGGCATAGGAGACAGTGTCCACACCGTCATTGCCGTCCAAGATGTTGTTGCCGCTGTCGCCGATCAGGGTGTCTTGGCCGGTGCCACCGAGAATATTCTCAAAGCCCGACAGGGTGTCGGTGCCGCTGGCCGCGCCGACAGCGGTCTGGGTCAGGAAGGAGATCGTAACCCCGGTGCCGTCATTGGCGAAGGAGACGGTATCGGTGCCGCCATCGCCGGAGAGCACATCATTGCCTTCCAGCCCTTCAATGATGTCATCACCGTCATTGCCGGTCAGGGTGTTGGCCCCGCTGTCGCCGGTCAGGGTATCCGCGCCAGAGCCGCCAAGGATGTTCTCCATATTGGCGAGCGTATCGGTGCCGGTGTTTGACCCGATGGACAGGGAACCCACCAAAGAGGCGGTGATCCCGGCGCTGTCGGCGACATAGCTGACGGTGTCGATACCGTCATTGCCGTCCAGGATGTTGTTGCCGCTGTCCCCAATCAGGGTGTCTTGGCCGGTGCCGCCAAGAATATTCTCAAAGCCCGACAGGGTGTCGGTGCCGCTGGCCGCGCCGACGGCGGTCTGGGTCAGGAAGGAAATCGTGACCCCGGTGCCGTCATTGGCGAAGGAGACGGTGTCGGTGCCGCCATCGCCGGAGAGCACATCATTGCCCTCCAGGCCTTCAATGATGTCATCACCGTCATTGCCGGTCAGGGTGTTGGCCCCGCTGTCGCCGGTCAGGGTGTCATTGCCGGAGCCACCAATGATGTTCTCGAGATTGGACAGCGTATCAGTGCCGGTGTTCGACCCGATGGACAAGGACCCAACCAAGGAGGCGGTGATCCCGGCGCTGTCAGCCACATAGCTGACGGTGTCCACACCGTCATTGCCATCCAGGATGTTGTTGCCGCTGTCCCCAATCAGGGTGTCTTGGCCGGTGCCGCCGGTGATGTTCTCAAAGCCCGAGAGGGTGTCGGTGCCGGTGGCTACACCTTCGGCGGTCTGGGTCAGGAAGGACACCGTGACCCCGGAGCCATCATTGGCGAAGGTGACAGTGTCGGTGCCGCCATCGCCGGACAGCACATCGTCGCCTTCCAAGCCCTCAATGATGTCATCGCCATCATTGCCGGTCAGGGTGTTGGCCCCACTGTCGCCGGTCAGGGTGTCATTGCCCGAGCCGCCAATGATGTTTTCCAGATTGGACAGCGTGTCGGTGCCGGTGTTCGACCCGATGGACAAGGACCCCACCAGGGAGGCGGTGATGCCACCGCTGTCGGCCACATAGGACACGGTGTCGATGCCATCGCCACCATCCAGGATATTGTCGCCACTGTCGCCGATCAGGGTGTCGTCGCCGGACCCGCCGGTGATGTTTTCAAAGCCGGACAGGGTATCGGTGCCGGTGTCCACACCCTCGGCGGACTGGGTCAGGAAGGACACTGTGACCCCGGAGCTGTCCGAGGCAAAGGTGACGGTGTCGGTGCCGCCATCGCCGGACAGCACATCATCGCCTTCCAGGCCTTCAATGATGTCATCGCCATCATTGCCGGTCAGGGTGTTGGCTCCGCTGTCGCCGGTCAGGGTGTCATTGCCGGATCCGCCAAGGATGTTCTCAATGTTCGACAGCGTATCGGTGCCGGTGTTCGAACCCACCGACAGGGAGCCCAACAGCGTTGCCGTGATGCCTTGGGTGTCATCGACATAGGAGACGGTATCAATGCCGTCGCCACCATCCAAGACATTGTCGACGCTATCGCCAATCAGGGTGTCCTGACCCGTGCCGCCAACAATGTTTTCCAGGTTAAACAGGGTGTCGGTGCCAATGCCGGTCCCGGTGGCCGTTTGATCCAGCAGGCTGGCGGTGACGCCGGTGCTGTCATCGGCATAGGACACCGTGTCATTGCCGGTATTGCCGTCCAGAATATTGTCGCCGCTGTCACCGATCAGGGTATCGGCCCCGGTCCCACCGGCAATATTCTCAAAGCCAGACAGGGTGTCATTGCCGGTGGCAGCCCCCACGGCCGTGTTGGTCAACAGCGAGACCGACACGCCGGTGCTGTCATTGGAGAAGGACACCGTATCGGTGCCCGCACCGCCATCAAGAATGTCGTCCCCGGCCAGACCTTCAATGGTGTCACTGCCCGCATTGCCGGTCAGGGTGTTCACACCGGTGCTGCCGATCAGGGAGTCATTGCCGGACCCGCCCTCGATATTCTCCAGCAGCAGCAGAGTGTCAGAACCGATCCCGGCCCCGGTGGCCAGGCCGCTGTTCAGGGAGGCGGACACGCCAACCGTGTCGGCAACATAGGACACAGTATCGATGCCCGCATTGCCGTTCAGAACATTGTTGCTGCTATCGCCGATCAGGGAGTCATTGCCGGACCCGCCGGTGATGTTCTCAAAGCCAGACAGGTTGTCCAGCCCGGTGCCAACCCCTTGGGCGCTCTGGGTCAGGAAGGAAACCGTCACACCCAAGGTGTCATTGGCATAGGACACCGTATCGGTGCCCAGACCGCCGGCTAGGCTGTCATTGCCAGCCAGACCTTCGATAATGTCATTGCCCGCCCCGCCTTGCAGGATATTGGCCCCGGTATCGCCGGTGATGGTGTCGTTGCCGGACCCACCGATGGCGTTTTCGAAGCCCGACAAGCTATCGGAGCCGACGCCGGTGCCGGTGGCGCTGCCAGCGATCAAGGAGATCGTGACACCAATGGCATCAGAGGCATAGGTGACGGTGTCGGTCCCAACCCCGCCGATCAGGGTATCATTGCCGGCCAGACCTTCGATGGTGTCATTGCCCGTGCCGCCATTCAGCACATTGGCCCCGGCATCTCCGGTCAGGCTGTCATTGCCGGACCCGCCAACAATATTCTCAAAATTAACAACGGAATCGGTCCCGATCGCAGCGCCCGTTGCGCCGCCATTGATCAAGGAGGCGGTGACACCGGAGGTATCGGTGGCAAAGGACAGCGTGTCATTGCCCGCACCGCCATCCAAGGTGTCATTGCCATCCAAGCCTTCGATGGTGTCATTACCCGCTTCGCCCAGGATCACATTGGCCCCGGCATCGCCGGTGATGTCATCCCCACCGGCACCACCGGTCACGTTCTCAAAGCCGGAAACCGCATCATTGCCGGTTGCACTGCCCGACGCCGTGCCTGCGGACAGATTGACCGCGACGCCTGAGCCGTCGGAGGCAAAGGACAGGGTGTCGTTGCCTGCGCCGCCGATCAGATTGTCATCTCCGGCCAGGCCCTCAATGATGTCATTGCCATCATTGCCCAGAATGATATTGGCCCCGGCATCCCCGGTCAGGGTGTCGCCCCCGGCACCGCCGGAGATGTTCTCAAAGCCCGCGATCGCATCGACACCAATCCCGGTGCCAAAGGCCAAGGCATTGGTCAGATTGGCATTGACGCCGAACGTATCGGAATCGTGGTTCAGGGTGTCGGTGCCGGTGCCCCCGTCCAGAATATCATTGCCGCCCCGGCCTTCGATGATGTCATTGCCTTCGGTGCCCAACAGTTGATTGGCGACCGCATCGCCGCGAATGGTGTCATCACCCGGGCTGCCCAGGATGTTCTCAATCGAGATCAGGGTGTCGGTGTCAATGAAGGATACCGAGGTCGCGTCCGTGGCAAAGCCAGCGGCCAGATCGACAATGACGCCCAGATCGGCGCTTCGATAGGTAACCCGGTCAACGCCGTCGCCACCATCATACAGATCGTTGCCTTGTCCGGTGCCGCCAGTGATTTCGTCATCGCCCTCTTCCCCGAAGACAGCATCATCGCCATCCCCGGTGTAAATGGCGTCATCGCCTGCACCGGCGCGGACTTCATCGGAACCGCTGCCGGTGGTGATGCCTTCATCGCCGCCGCCGCCTTGCACGCGGATGTTTTCGGTGGTGTTGGCCAAGTTGAAGCTGGCCCCATTGTTCATCACCAGAACAATGCGACCGGCGCTGTCCCGGCTGACGGCAATGCCCGCGCCCAGCTCTGGCAGGCCTTGGTCAAACTCATCGCCCGCACCGTCTTCCAGCACCAATTCGGGCCCGGTGTCCTGCTGGTTAAACAGCGCTGAGGAAATGTCCTCATAGAGAATCCGCGAGGAGGTTACGACCAGTTCCAGGACGTCTTCTTCGCCCTCGGAGCCGTCTAGCCCAACCTCGCCTTCACCGCCATCGATGGGGCCTTGGTCATCCAGCAAATCGCCAAAGACATTGGCGGCTTCTTGGGTTTCATCGAGCAGCTGCATAGAGCTGTCATCTTGGGTGCCGTCCTGGTTTTCGCCTTCGCCCTCGACCGGGGTTTCGCCGTCCACCGGCCCTTGGTCTTGGCCATCGCCTTCGCCCTCGGTGGGGAGGGTTGGGGTCGGCAAATGCTGGATCGACTTATCAATGCCGGTTTCTTCGACATAGGTCTCGTCAACGGAAATGCTGTCGACATTGGATTCCAGACTGTCGGCCACCCGGGACAGGGTCGCCCGCACCCCTTGGAACGGGACGTTCACCACCGTGATCTGGTTGTCGAAGGATTGGAAAACGATTTCACCAACGGTGCCATCGGTTTCCGGCAGCAGCACCACTTCCAGTTCCAGATTGAACTCGGACAGGCGGGACCGGGCTTCTTCCAGGGTGGCGGGATTAAAGCCTTCCGGCACAGTGACTTTGATGACACCAGAGGTTCCGCGAATCCCGATGGTGGCGACCGGGGTGGTCACGGTCATCGCGTCGGGGCCGGATTTGGCAATCTGACCGGAGACGAAGGAGAACACACCGGTGACGAGGCTGGCATTGGCCGAGCCTTCGGCGGTGCCGGGGTCAAAGACAAATTCGTCAATGACCATGCGCCCATCGCTGCCCAGCGAGAAGGCGGAGTCATCAATAAACTTAATCCCGACGGCGCTGGCGTCCTCGGTGACAACCACATCGCCTTGGAAGACCGTATCGCCAACCTGGGCTTCGATCTGGGTGCCATCCGCGCGGGTCACCAAGACCGTGCCGGTGACCTTGTCCATGGTGCCAATGGCATCGGCCGCGCTGCTATTGGCACCGGCCTGGGCGACCTGGCCCGGGGCCAGGGGACCGGCAAGCCGCTCCACAATAGAACTGTCCAGCTGCATGCCGGAGCCGCCATCGCCGCCAGACACGACCAGTGCCGGGGGCTCATCCTGGGCAAACCAATCGGGGATCAGCACACCATAGGTGCCTTCGGCCCCGTTTCCGGTGATCAGAAGGTCATTGCCGTCCCGGCCATAGTCTCCATGCAACAGCAGATTGGGATCGCCGATATCCATCTGGTCGGCGTTCTCTGGAACCGGGACGACGGTCAGGGCCGCATCGGCCCCATCGCTGGACGCATCAATCCCGCTCCCCAATCCAGTGCTGGATTGCAGGTCGGTGGGGCTTTCAAGGCCATTAAGAGTCCCGCTCGTCTCGCTTCCGTCTTGGAAGGAGCCGTTTTCGGGCGACCACTCGGTGGTGCTCATGTTCACTTACCTAGGTGACGCGATCGGCTTTGACGGAGCATCGCAAGGTCCCTCAAGAGTCTTTGCTCATTTTTCCTTGCGGGTCCGCCTGCGAAGGTCACGAAGAGGTCAGCAGGCAAACTAACGACATTATTTTTGATCTACGTCAAAGATTAAGAGATTGACGACCGCATGTATACAGATCCAAAGGCATATTTCCCGCTTTTCGCTCATCTTTTCCCCTGTTGGCCAGGGGCATTGCAAAAATGTGACGATACGGACCGTCTATGACCCTGAGCTGGTCAAAAACACTGGAAAAAGCCAGTCTTGTTTCGGATCCGTTCCATAAATTTGAGCGCGCAAAGCTGTGAAACTATTGCCAAAGTCATGTGTGGCGCCACGACCGAAACGGGAATGGCAGAAGGGTAGGGCATCCTCTATGGCTATGGTAGGGTTGGTATAGACCCCCCCAAAACAAAACAAGAGCCGAACCCATGGCCCCTAACGCCCTCCCTAACCCCCTCCAATCGCCTCAAGATTTCCTAAAAGCCTTGTTTTTGCATGCTGTGGAGGCGGTAGATCCCTCCCTCACCTTGCCGCGCTATTTACCCGAGTCGCCCACTGGGAAAACCATTGTTGTGGGCGCCGGTAAGTCTTCTGCGGTGATGGCCCAAGCCTTTGAACGGGCCTGGATCGGGGCCGGTCATAAGATCGACCAAGGCCTTGTGGTCACCCGGACCGGCTATGGTGTGCCCTGCGATCAGATTGAAATTGTTGAGGCCCGCCATCCGGTGCCCGATGCCGCCGGAGCCGCCGCAGCGGCCCGGATCCGCGATCTGCTGCTGCCCTTGAGCGCGCAGGATTTGGTCATTGCCCTGATCTCAGGCGGTGGGTCTGCCCTGCTGAGCCTGCCGCCCGATCCGATCAGCGCCGCCGACAAGCAAAGACTAAACCAAGTACTGCTGCGTTCCGGTGCCAGTATTCATGAAATGAATTGCATCCGCAAACATGTCAGTCAAGTCAAAGGCGGGCGTCTGGCGCTGGCGGCCCATCCGGCCCCGGTGCTGAGCTATATCCTCTCAGACATCCCCGGCGATGACCCGGCCCTGGTCGCCTCTGGTCCGACCTTGGCCGACCGCACCACGCGGGAAGACGCTTTGGGGCTGATTGCTCGCTATGGCATGGAGATGCCAGACTCCGTGATGGCATGGATGCGGAGCCCTGCGTCTGCCGCACCGCATCCGGAGGACCCCAGCTTTGCCCGGGACCGCCATGTGGTGCTGGCGGCGGCCCAGATCGCCCTGGAGGCTGCAGCGGACAAAGCCCGGGCACTGGGCCTGAGCGTGCATATTCTCTCCGATGCCATGGAGGGCGAGGCCAAGGATCTCGGGGCCACCCATGCGGCTCTGGCACGCCAGATCAAGACCCGGGGCCAACCTTTCCAGGCTCCTTGTTTGCTGCTTTCGGGCGGGGAATGCACGGTGACCCTGCCACCGGATGGGGCCGGGCGCGGGGGTCCCAATGCGGAGTTTCTGTTGGGCTTTGCTCTGGCGGCTAAGGGTCTGGAGGGCGTCACGGCCATCGCCTGTGACACCGATGGCACCGATGGCACCGAGGACAACGCCGGGGCGATGGCCGATGGTCAGACGGTCGCGCGGCTCTATGCGGCCGGGCAGGATCCCTATGCCCTGCTGGCGGCCCATGTCTCTTATGGCGCGTTCCAGGCCCTCGGCGATTTGGTCATTACTGGTCCGACCGTGACCAATGTGAACGACTTCCGCGCCGTCCTGATCACATAGCGTCATAGAAGCAGTTTTCCTACTTCAGCGGACTTACGCCGCTTCCATGGCCTTTTGCAGGGTCATTTGCAGGGTTTCGTTCAGCTGTTGCACCCCGGCAGCCACGGTTTCGGTCATGCCCTGGACTTCCCGGGCTTGGAAGCCGCTGCTCTCCGCCTCGCCAGAGACATTGCCGATCCGGTCGGTCACCGCACGCAGAGCCTCGGTGTTTTCCCCAACCCGGCGGGCGATCTCATTGGTCGCGGCCAGTTGTTCTTCCACGGCGCTGGCAATGGTGCTGGAGATGCTGTCCACATCACCAATGATATCGTCGATATGGCTGACCCGTTCCACGGCGGTGCGGGTGGCCGCCGCCACATCGCTGATCAAACGGTTGATCTCATCGGTGGATTTGGCGGTCTGATTGGCCAGATTTTTCACCTCGCCAGCAACCACGGCAAAGCCCTTGCCGGCATCTCCGGCCCGGGCGGCTTCGATGGTGGCATTCAGTGCCAGCAAATTGGTCTGTTCGGCCACATCGCCGATCAGATTGGCCGCGACACCGATCCGATCCACTGCAGCTGCCAAGGCCTCAATCACCTTGCGCGCTTCGGCACTATTCTGCCGGGCATCCCCGGTCACGGTGATGGATTTGGTCACTTGGCTGCCAATTTCTTCAAAGGAGGCGCTGAGCTCCTCGGTCGAGCCCGCCACCGCCTCGACGCTTTGCATGGCCAGATCAGCAGCTTCGGCGACCTCATTGGCATCCCCGCTGACTTTGCCTGCCGATTGGGTCAGTTGATCGGCATTGGCGAACATGGCTTCGGTGTTGCCCAGAACCGTTTGCACAACGCCATTGGTTTCGGCGCGGATGGTGTCGGCCATGGTTTGCATGGCGGCCCGGCGCTTCTGCTCGGCCTCCAGGCGGTCGGATTCCTGGCGGGCATGCATATCCTGATTTTCGACGGCGGCATCGCGAAACACGCGCAGGGCATCGGCCATTCTGCCGATTTCATCACCCCGGTCAGTCAGGCCGATATCTTCCTCCAGATGCCCTTCTGACAGTCGGCACATTTTGTCGGTGAGGATCTGCAGGGGCTTCAGGACCTGGATGGCAAGCATGGCTAGGTTGACAATGGCGACGAAGGCCAGGGTCGCCACCACCAGGATCTGAATATTGCGGACCGCATCCCCAGCCGCTTCAGCTTCCAGGATCTCCGCATCCAGAACCGCCAGTTCAGAGCTGTAGAGTGTTTCGACCTTGTGGACCATCTCCGCCATAGCATCGGCCAGGGCGATGGCGGTGGCATCGAAAGCCCCCATCATTTGATTGCCGCCTTCAGGTCCCTGATCGATATAGAGCTGGGCCATGGCCTGACCGTCCCGATAGAACGGGGTGAAGGCGGCTGCGGTGGCATCCAGATCCCGGACAACCTCGGTCAAGCCGAGCCCGGAGGCGATGGTTTTGGCTTGGCTGTATTTGTTTTGAAAATCTTGGGCGGCATGGGCGGCCTCGTCGAAGCCGTCATCCAAGCCATTCTGGCCCCGAGTGGCAGAGATATCGGTCAGCCATTGCTGCACGGCGATCACGTCATAGCGGATCTCTTCCACCAGGATCGCCAAGGGCACAATCTGCTCACCCATTTTGTGGGACTGGGCTTTGACGTCTTCCAGCAAAGCATGCTGCTGCTGCAAGGTGATCATGGAGATCGGTGTGGTGATCACCAGGACCAGCAGCACAAGGGCGGCAGAGGCGATTGCCTTGGCCTTAATTGTAAGTTTGGTTGCCGTGGCCATCGCGTGTAAAACCCTTATTCATCTGGGGGTTAGGGGATGGCTCCTTGCTTAAATCACGGTTGGATCTTCAGCAAGCTATAAAGCAACTCCGACAGAATTGTGATCAAAGACTTTTCCGGCGCTCGGGCGACTTTCTAATACTTTGGTAGCAGACAAAGTCGACGCCGGACTATGGGCGACCGCATCCCCGATAATAAACAGAACCGGTGTTTCTTTTGGCCCGAACGGGGTCTTATCGGTGGCAAAGTCTTCAGCCGCTTGGGCCAAGGTCATGAAATGATGCGCATGGCTTTGGCCAGTGCCATCCCAGATCCCGACCAGAGGGGTTTCCGGGGTCAAACCGTGATCGATCAGAGCCTGGGCGGCTTGGCCCATATGCCGACCGGCCATATACAGGCAGAGCGTGGCGGACGGATTGGCCAGCTTGGCCCAATCCGGTTGGCCGCTTTGGCCTGCGGTCTCATCAAAGCTGGCGGTGGCCAGGGTCAGGGCCCGGCTTTCGCCGCGATAGGTCAGGGGCAGACCCAGGCGGGCGGCAATGCCAAAGGCGGCGGACACTCCGCAGAGCACCTGGGGCTGGATGCCATGGGCCTGGAGGAAATCCTGTTCCTCGCCACCCCGGCCAAAGACAAAGGGATCGCCGCCTTTCAGACGGACCACCCGTTCGCCGCGCTTGGCATGGGACAGCATCAACTGATTGGTCATGTCCTGGGGCACCGAGGGCTGACCGGCACGTTTGCCCACCGGGATCACCCGGGCTTCCTTGCGGGTCATGGCCAGGATCTCCGGAGAGACCAGGGCGTCATGCAGCACCACATCGGCGGTCCGCAACGCCTTGGCCGCTTCCAGGGTCAACAGGCCCGGATCCCCCGGTCCGGCGCCAACCAGGGCAATGGAGCCTTTGGCGCTGTCCACCGGGGTGGTCAGGGCGGCTTCCAGATCTTCGGCGACGGTTTCGGCGGGGGCGGCGCAGAGGCTATCCAACCCCTCATCGGTTAGGAACCGATCCCAAAACCGCATCCGGCCCCGGCCTTGGGGAATGGCCTGCTTCAGGCGATCTCGGAACCCGGCCAATTGCTGGGTCAGGCGGCCCAAGCCCTGGGGCAAAGCGGTTTCGATCCGCTGGCGCAGGATCTTGGCCAAGGTCGGCGAGGCCCCACCGGTCGAAACCGCCACCACCACCGGGGAGCGGTCAATAATCGCCGGAATGATAAAATCGCAGGCCTCAGGCGTATCGATGGTGTTGACCAGCAAGCCGGTGCAGGCGGCAAAGCGGTGCAAGATCTCAGAGGCAGCCGGGTCCAAGCCATCGTCAAAGGCCAAGCGGCAGCCTTGGATGTGGCTTTTCGCCAGCTTCGGCGCGGTGACCGTAAGATCTCCGGCCCGGACCAGGGTTTGCATATCCCCTTCCAGATGATCGGCAATCAGGCGGATATCCGCTCCGGCCATCCGCAACAGCCGGGCTTTGGCCGCTGCGGCGTCAGATCCGCCGAGCAGCAGCACGGGCATGCCCTTGAGGGACAAAAAGATCGGGAAAAAGTCCATGCTCTGGGCCGCTTGCGACCCGGTCTCACTCTGCAGCGGCTGCGATCCGTGTGGCATCAGTCAGGATCTCCCCAAGTTCGGCGCGGCAACTGCCGCAACCGGTTCCCGCCGCCGTTTCGGCGGCAATGGCGTCAACAGTGTCCGCACCTGCGGCAATGGCGGCGCGGATGGTCTTTTCTCCGACGGTCTGGCAGGAGCAGACAATGCGTCCCACATCGGCCACCGCGCCCGGCGCGCGGCCCGCCAACAGGGCGTAGCGGTCCTGATGGCTTAAGGGGGTGGCAAAACGCTCTTGGACCCAGGCCTCAGAAATCCGATCCTTGATGCTGCCCAAATAGAGCACCGCTTCCAGATCATCGCCCTGCAGCCATACCGAGGACAGACTGCCCCGTTGCGGATCTTCATAGGTCAGGTCCGCTGGGCGCTCTGGCAAGCCATCAATCGCGTTCTGGGTGCAATCCAGCACCAAATGGGTCGCCACCGCGTCGCTGCCTTCCACCCGGGCCCAGCGCAAAACGCCTTCGGGCCGCAAAGCCGATTTGGTGAAGGCGATCCCTTCGCGGACCGGGCCCAAGGCCTCCAGGCGGACCGGGCTGGCCTTGCTTTCCGGTTGACCG
The DNA here is from genome assembly GCA_049604415.1 of Rhodospirillaceae bacterium. GTDB lineage: Bacteria > Pseudomonadota > Alphaproteobacteria > Rhodospirillales > Rhodospirillaceae > JBMYTN01. The sequence continues at coordinate 124,278 of JBMYTN010000007.1, forward strand.
GAGAGCGGGTCCACATGGGGGGCGATCAGGCGCGAGGTGATGGCGTCCGACGCAAAAGCATCGGTCCAATGGATTGGCAAGAATACTTGGCCCCGAGGCTGGTTTGCGGTCAGCCGCAGCCGAGCCATCACCGTGCCATGGACGCTGTGCAGGCTGACCACTTGGTCCTCGGCCATGCCCCGCGCAGCCGCATCCTCTGGATTGACCTCCAGCAGCGGTTCGGGTCGGTGGGCGGACAGGCGGGCAGACAGCCCGGTCCGGGTCATGGTGTGCCATTGATCCCGGTAGCGCCCGGTGTTCAGCACCAGATCGAAGCGCTCATCCACCGCTTCCTTCAGCGGGCGGTGTTGGACAGGGAGCAATTTGGCTTTGCCATCCGGATGGGTGAAGCCGCCCTCGGCAAACAGCCGTCCAGCCCCTTGCAGGGGTTGTTTCGGAGCGCTCGGGGCGGGCACCGGCCAGCGGATCGGCTCCAGGGCGTCATAGGCGGCCCGGTCCAGATCGATCAGCCCGCCAATATCAAAGGCCCGCTCGCCATCATTTTCAAAGGCGGACAAAGCGGCATGTTCAACGAAGACATCCACGGGGCTGTCATAGGCGAAGGCACGTTCAAAGCCCAGGCGATGGGCGACCTGGGTTAGCGCCCACCAATCGGGTTTGGCCTCGCCCACCGGCGGGCGGAAGCCGCGCTGGCGGGAAATACAGCGCTCCGAATTAGTCACCGTGCCATCCTTTTCCCCCCAGCCAGCGGCGGGCAGGAGAATATCGGCATAGGCGGCGGTGTCGGTCTCGGCGGTGACATCGGAGACGATGACGGTGGGGCAGGTCTCCAGAGCCTCGCGGACTTTGGCCGAGGCGGGCAGGCTGACCGCCGGATTGGTCGCCATGACCCAGACCAGCTTGATCTTGCCCTCGCCAATGGCCTTGAACATGTCCACGGCTTTCAGGCCTTGGCCCTGTTGCAGGGCCGGGGCGTCCCAGAACCGGCGCACCCGGTCGACATGGGTTGGGTTGTCCGGATCCATATGGGCCGCCAGTTGGTTGGCGAGACCGCCGACCTCGCGCCCACCCATGGCATTGGGCTGGCCGGTGACGGAAAATGGTCCCATGCCGGGACGGCCAATCCGACCGGTGGCCAGATGGACATTGATGATCGCATTGACCTTGTCGCTGCCGCTGGCGGATTGGTTCACCCCCTGGGAGAACACGGTCACCACCTTTTCGGTGTTGGCAAACAAGGCGTAGAACTCTTCCAGCAAAGCCGGGTCGAGCTGGCAAAGCTCCGCCACTTTAGGCGCTTCGGCCCGGGCGGCCTCCAAGGCAGCGTCCAGACCATTGGTGTGTTGTTCGGCCCAGTCTCGGTCGATCTTCCCGGCTTGTTCCAGGGCAGCCAGCAGGCCATTGAATAGCGGCACATCGGAGCCCGAAGCCAGGGGCAGATGCATATGGGCCCCATCGCAGCTGTCGGTGCGCCGGGGATCAATCACCACCAGCTTGGTGCCGCGCGCCATGGCGGCCTCGACCCGGCGATGCAGGATCGGATGGCACCAGGCCAGATTGGAGCCCACTAGAACGATGACCTCGGCTTCGTCCAGGTCCTCATAAAGGCCAGGCACCACATCTTCGCCAAAGGCCCGCTTATGGCCCACCACCGTGGAGGCCATGCAGAGCCGGGAATTGGTGTCCACATGGCGGCAGCCCAGGAAGCCCTTGGCCAGCTTGTTCACCACATAATAGTCCTCGGTCAGGATCTGACCGGAGACATAAAAGGCGATGCTGTCCGGACCATAGCGCTCAACGGTGCAACGGATCCGCTCGGCGACCTGATCCAGGGCATTGTCCCAGGACACCCGCGCGCCATCGATCATCGGATGTTTCAGCCGTGGTGTCGGATCCAGCACATCGGCCAGGGCCGCGCCTTTGGAACAGAGCCGCCCGGCATTGGCCGGATGGGCGGTGTCGCCGCTGATGACGGCGCTGTCTTGGGCCGGTGCGGCCAGAACGCCGCAGCCGACACCGCAATAGGGGCAGGTGGTCCGGACCGCTGCCGTCATCGGTCAGCCTCCGATGGCACCAGACAGGCACAGCAGCACCCGTCCATTGTCAACCCGCAGCGGCACATGGCCGGAGCAGCCTTCATCGGGGCCCATGGCATTGCCGGTGGCCAGATCGATGACCCAATTATGCAGCGGGCAGGTGACCGAGGTGCCATGGACAATGCCTTGGGACAGCGGGCCTTGGCGGTGCGGACAGCGATCCACCAGGGCAAAGACTTGATCGTCATAGGTCCGGAACACCGCGATCGGGGTGTCCTCCCAGGTTAAGGTCCGGGAGCCCTGGCGCGGAATGTCATCCACCGCGCCGATATCGGTCCAAAGAACAGCCTGATCCATGGTTTAGCCCTCCACCGCGGCCAGATTGGTGAACTGATGGCGGTCCACGCCACCGGTGGCCCGTTCCGCCCAGGGGTCGGTTTGGGAGAATTGTTGCGAGAACAAGAAACGCTCGTTCAGGGCTTTGCGGTTTTCCGGATCGTCCACCACGCGCTCTTTGACAAAGTCGAGGCCCAGGCGTTCAACCCAGGGCGCGGTCCGCTCCAGATAATGGCCGGTTTCCCGATAAAGCTGGATGAAGGCCCCGCAATACTCCTTGACCTCCTCATCGGTGGTCACTTTGCACAGCAGGTCGGTGGCTCGGACCTTGATGCCGCCATTGCCGCCCACATGCAGCTCCCAGCCGCTGTCCACGGCGACGACGCCAAAGTCTTTAATGGTGGCCTCGGCACAGTTCCGGGGGCAGCCGGAGACCGCCATCTTGAACTTATGCGGCATCCAGGAGCCCCAGGTCATGCGCTCCAGCTCGATGCCCATGCCGGTGCTGTCCTGGGTGCCAAAGCGGCACCAGGTGGAACCGACACAGGTCTTCACCGTCCGCAGCGCCTTGCCATAGGCATGGCCGGACACCATGCCCGCCGCATTCAGATCGGCCCAGACCGCAGGCAGGTCCTCTTTTTTGACGCCAAACAAATCGATGCGCTGACCGCCGGTGACCTTGACTTCGCGGATGGCGAATTTGTCGACCACATCGGCAATGGCGCGCAGTTCCTTGGCGCTGGTGACGCCGCCCCACATCCGGGGCACCACGGAATAGGTGCCGTCTTTTTGGATATTGGCGTGGACCCGCTCATTGATGAACCGGCTGGCGGCATGGTCGACATATTCGCCGGGGAAGGCGCAGAGCAGATAATAGTTCAGCGCCGGGCGGCAAACATGGCAGCCATCGGGGGTCTTCCATTCCATGGCCTGCATGACGGCGGGCATGGATTTCAGATCCTGGGAGACAATGAACCGACGCACGGTGTCATGGTCATGGTCGGTGCAGCCACAAAGCGGCTTCGGACCGGTATTGGCGGCATAGTCATCACCCAGGGCCAGGGAGAGCACCTGTTCCACCAGACCGGCGCAGGTGCCGCAGGAGCCCGACGCCTTGGTATGGGCCTTGACCTCATCCAAAGTAGTCAGGCCTTTTTCTGAAATGGCCGCCAGGATGGTGCCTTTGCTAATGCCGTTACAGCCACAGATCTCCGCATCATCGGGGAGGGCCGCAACGGCACCGCTAGGGTTTGCAGCGGCTTCTCCGGCATAGGCCTGGCCAAAGGCGATGGTGTCGCGGATGTCGGACACATCTTCGCCGGAGCGCATCAGCTGGAAGTACCAGGAGCCATCGCCGGTGTCGCCATAGAGCACCGCGCCGATGACTTTGTTGTCTTGCAAGATGACCCGCTTATAGGTGCCGCGACCGGCATCGCGCAGCACCACATCTTCCCGGTCATCGCCGCTTTGGAAATCCCCGGCGGAGTAAAGGTCGACCCCGGTGACCTTCAGCTTGGTCGCGGTGACCGAGGGCACAAAGGCACCGTCCGGGTCGCCCGCCAAATTGGCACCGACCACCTTGGCCATGTCCCAGATCGGGGCGACCAGGCCATAGCAGGCCCCGTCATGTTCAATACATTCGCCCAGCGCCAGGATTTCCGGATCGCTGGTGGTCATCCGGTCATCCACCAGAATGCCGCGATTGACTTCCAGGCCGCTTTCTTGGGCCAGGGCGGCATTGGGGCGGATGCCCACGGCCATCACCACCAGATCTGCCGGGATGGTCCGGCCGTCTTTCAGCACCACGGCCTCAACATGGTCGGTGCCCGCAATATGGTCGGTGTTGGCGCTGGTCAGGATCTCGATGCCACGCTCTTCCAGCTCTTCCTTCAGCAGGAACCCGGCCGCACTATCAAGCTGGCGTTCCATCAAATGGTCGGCCAGGTGGATCACGGTCACCGCCATGCCTCGGCTGCGCAGGCCATTGGCGGCCTCCAGCCCCAGCAGACCGCCGCCAATCACCACGGCCCGGCCAGCGGTCTCGGCGGCCTTGAGCATGGTGTTGACGTCATCCACATCGCGGAAGGAAATCACGCCGGGCAGGTCGATGCCCGGGAAGGGGATCATGATCGGGTTGGAGCCGGTGGCCAGCAGCACCCGGTCATAGGAGACCTCTTTGCCCGAGGCGGAGCGCACCACCCGTTCGGTGCGGTCAATTGCCACCACCGCATCCCCGGCAATCAGGGTGATGTTGTGCTCGGCATACCAAGCCTCATCATTCAAGACGATTTCATCGAAGGTCTTTTCCCCGGCCAGCAGCGGCGAGAGCATGATCCGGTTATAGTTCACCCGGGGCTCGGCCCCAAAGATGGTGATGTCGTAGAGATTGGGTTCCCGGGCGAGCAGATCTTCCACCGCCCGCAAACCGGCCATGCCATTGCCGATAACGACAAGGCTTTGTTTGGTCGGTTGGGCTGCAGAAGATTTTGCGTGGTCGTCACTCATTGATCTGCCTCTCATCTCTCCGGAGAGCCCATCTTGGCTGCGATCCGGTCGGCCTTCGCGAAAGACGCGAAACACAAAAAAGCCCGCCAAGCAGCTTTCATCGTAGAAAGAAGCCTGTGCGGACGTCGCTGTCCCGGCATTCCAGTCGTTGGAATGCGATATGGAAGGAGGGGGCATCCTTGCCCTGCTGAACTCTTAAGCAACTGCTGTGCCATGGGTGTGATGAAGGGTCAAGCAGTTGTTTTCGACTGCATAGGAAATGAGCACAAAATGGGTTGCGGAAAACCGTCTATAAGTCATTGAATTAAAATGTATATTTCTGACTGAAACTTTTTTGCCGCTGTGACCTTTCCCGAGGGGGCGCTGCAACATGATGGGGAGAGGGCGGATTTGGAGTGCTTTGCCGCAAAAATATGCACAAAAAATAGTCGTTATGCCTATTTTTTGGCATATCAAAAAAATCAATATATTCAGAGGCTTGGAAATGTGTCCAAGCTATGTCCAGTGGTGCGCTGCGGCATAAACCCGAGGGTAACGCACTGAAAATAAACACGGAAGTGGAATGTGGGCAAAAATGAGGCATTTATATTGCACATGCGAAGAGTGCTAAATATCAGAGCAATAGCTGCGCTGCAGCATAGAATTGCCCAGTCTTTGATCGTTATGTCCTTGTGACTCAGGGTCTATCGCGCCAAAACCCTACTTTAAGTCTGGTTTTATCGGGGGATCCGATGGAATTGGCACGGGATCTGCAGAGAGGGGGCCAAGGCGCCAAAGACGGCGTCTAGCAATCCACTATATCGGGTCCGATGGAGGATCCGTTGGCAACGCTGCCGAAGGTCGGACCGGATCTGTGGGATTCGGGAGGGTCTTTGCAGCGTTTTTTTGTGTTTGTTCGCTCCAACCCAGTCCCAAAGGGGAGATTTTGGATGCCCACTTTTTCCGCCCTAAAGATCGGTCGCCGTGTGACCCTCGGCCTGATGGCTGCGGCCATGGCCGTTGTTGCCGCGCCGATGACCGCTCCGCTCGCCGAGCCGCTGGACGTCGAAAAACCGGAACTGAAGTTTGGCTTTATCAAGCTGACCGACATGGCCCCGTTGGCCGTGGCCTATGAAAATGGCTACTTCCTGGAAGAAGGCCTGTTCGTGACCCTGGAGCCCCAGGCGAACTGGAAAGTGCTGCTGGACCGCGTGATCTCCGGCGAGCTGGACGGAGCCCACATGCTGGCCGGTCAGCCGCTGGGCGCGACCATCGGCTTTGGCACCCAGGCCCACATCATCACCCCGTTCTCCATGGATCTGAACGGCAACGCCATCACGGTGTCCAACCAGATCTGGGAAGAAATGAAGCCGCATATTGAAATGCAGGCGGACGGCAAGCCGGTGCACCCGATCAAGGCCGATGCCCTGAAGCCGGTGGTGGAAAAGTATAAGTCCGAGGGCAAGCCCTTCAACATGGGCATGGTGTTCCCGGTCTCCACCCACAATTACGAACTGCGCTACTGGCTGGCCGCCGGTGATATCCATCCGGGGTTCTACTCCGAAACTGATATTTCCGGTCAGATCATGGGCGACGCTCTGCTGTCCGTGACCCCGCCGCCGCAAATGCCCGCCACCTTGGAAGCCGGCACCATCTACGGATATTGCGTGGGTGAGCCCTGGAACCAGCAAGCCGTGTTCAAAGGCATCGGCGTGCCGGTGATCACCGATTACGAAATCTGGAAGAACAACCCGGAAAAAGTCTTCGGCATCACCAATGAATTTGCCGAAAAGTATCCGAACACCACCCTGGCGGTGACCAAGGCCCTGATCCGTGCGGCGATCTGGTTGGATGAAAACGACAACGCCAACCGCATGGAAGCCGTGGAAATCCTGGCCCGTCCGGAATATGTCGGTGCCGATGCGGAAGTGATCGCCAACTCCATGACCGGCACCTTTGAATATGAAAAGGGTGACGTGCGCGAAGTGCCTGACTTCAACGTCTTCTTCCGCTATTTCGCCACCTATCCCTACTACTCCGACGCCGTGTGGTACCTGACCCAAATGCGTCGTTGGGGCCAGATCACCGAATACAAGCCCGATGCTTGGTATGACGAGATCGCCCGCAAGGTCTATCGTCCGGACCTCTACCTGAAGGCAGCCCGTCTGCTGGTGGATGACGGCATGGCCAATGAAGCGGACTTCCCCTGGGATACCGATGGCTATCGTGAACCGCAAACCGAGTTCATTGACGACATCACCTATGATGGTCGCAAGCCGAACGACTACCTCAGCAAATTCCCGATCGGTCTGAAAGACCATCAGAAGGTGGTCGGGGCCGAGGTTCTTGAGAACTAAGGTCTGCTAATCCAACAGCAAGAGACCGTGTCCCTGTGTACCGGTCCGGGGGGATCTCCTTCCGGACCGGCATACAGGCAGAAAGGAACGAAGAGATGACTGCTGCTGCTGCCACGAGAACCCTGAAGCTGATTGGGCTTGGGTGGATGACCCCCATGATCGGCATCGTCACCGGTGATGACATCAAGGGCAATTTCCGGGAATTGGGCAAACAGCTTGGTGTGCCGCTGTGCGCCATTCTGGCCTTTTTGCTCCTGTGGGGCGCTCTGGCACCGCAGGTTCAAACCAGCCTGGGTGAAATTCCGGGCCCGGTTCAGGTTTATGAGCAGGCCGTCAGCCTGCACCAGGACCATCTCCGTACCCAGGAGAAAATCGAGAAATTCTATGCGATGCAGGAAACGCTGAACGAGAAAAAGCTCGCAGCCGATCCGAATGCTGAGGTCAAGATCCGCCCCTATACCGGCGCGCCGACCTATTACGATCAGATCTTCACCAGCCTGCAGACCGTGTTCATGGGCTTTATGATCGGCTCGATCATTGCTGTGCCGCTGGGCGTGCTTTGCGGTCTGTCGACCACCGTGAACGCTGCGTTTAACCCGCTGATCCAGATCTTTAAGCCGGTGTCGCCTCTGGCCTGGTTGCCGCTGGTGACCATGGTGGTCTCCGCGCTCTATGTCTCCGACGATCCGATGTTCGAGAAGTCCTTCTTAACATCGGCGATCACGGTGACCTTGTGTTCGCTGTGGCCGACTTTGATCAACACCGCCGTCGGTGTGGCCTCCATCGACAAGGACCTGCTCAATGTGGGCAAGGTGCTGCGCCTGAACACCACCACCAAGATCACCAAGCTGGTGCTGCCCTCTGCCCTGCCGTTCATCTTTACCGGTCTGCGGCTGTCCCTGGGCGTGGGCTGGATGGTGCTGATCGCCGCTGAAATGCTGGCGCAGAACCCGGGTCTGGGCAAATTCGTCTGGGATGAATTCCAGAACGGCTCCTCTCAGTCCCTGGCCAAGATCATGGTCGCCGTGTTCACCATCGGGATCATCGGCTTCCTGCTCGACCGGGTGATGCTGACCCTGCAATCCACCTTCACCTTCGGGGAAACCCGCTAACCCCCTTGGGCTCTAAAAAGAAGGACTGCCGATCATGCCAATCCTTGAATTGAAGAACGTGTCCAAGAGCTTTGGCGACGGTGCCGAACGGACCTCTGTCCTGCGTGACATCAACCTGTCCATCAAAGAGGGCGAGTTCGTGGCCATCGTCGGGTTCTCCGGCTCGGGCAAAACCACCTTGATGAACCTGATTTCCGGCTTGATGGAAGCCGATGAGGGCTCCATTGAGGTTCGGGGCAAGCCCGTCGAAGGCCCGGGCCCAGACCGGGGGCTGGTGTTCCAGTCCTACTCTCTGATGCCGTGGCTGACGGTTCGGGGCAATGTCGCCCTGGCGGTCGATACGATCTACAAGTCCAAATCCAAGGCGGAGCGGGCCGCCTTGGTGGACAAATATGTTGGCATGGTCGGTCTGTCCCACGCGGTGGACCGCCGTCCGGCGGAATTGTCAGGCGGGATGCGGCAACGGGTTGCCGTGGCCCGGACCCTGGCGATGAACCCGGAAATCCTGTTGCTGGACGAGCCGCTCTCGGCCCTGGATGCGTTGACCCGGGCCAAGCTGCAAGACGAGATCGAAGCGATCTGGGAAAATGATCGCAAGACCGTGGTTCTGATCACCAATGATGTGGACGAAGCCATTTTGCTGGCCGACCGGATCATTCCGCTGAACCCGGGCCCCGGGGCCACGTTGGGTCCGGCTTTTGACGTGAACCTCGCCCGCCCCCGGGACCGGACCGAGGTCAACAACAATCCCGAATTCAAACGCCTGCGCGCCGATGTCACCAATTATCTGATCGGGGTCTCCAAGACCGCCAAGGCCGGGATTTCCGGCAACAATGTGATCCTGCCCGATCTGATCCCGCAACTGCCTGGAGCCCAAGGCCGTCCGCCGCCGCAAGCCTGGCTCGATGCCGCCAAGGGCACCGAGAGCGAGCGCTTTGTGGAGTTTTCCCGGGTCAAGAAGGTCTATCCGACGCCCAAGGGTCCGTTGACCGTGGTCGATGGCTTTGACCTGAAAATGGCCAAGGGCGAGTTCATCTCCCTGATTGGCCATTCCGGCTGCGGCAAGTCCACCGTGTTGTCTATGACGGCCGGTTTGACCGAGATCACCGCAGGCGGGATCATCTTGGATGGCCGGGAAGTCTATCAGGCCGGTCCGGACCGCGCAGTGGTGTTCCAGGCCCCAAGCCTGTTCCCCTGGCTGTCGGCCAAAGACAATGTGCTGTTGGGTGTGGAGCGGGTGTTCCCGCAGGCCAGCAAGGCCGAGCGCCTTGATGTGGTGGAATATTATCTGCAACGGGTTGGTTTGGGCGATGCCATGAACCGCCTGGCCAAGGACATGTCCAACGGCATGCGTCAGCGGGTCGGGATCGCCCGGGCGTTCTCGCTCTCGCCGAAGCTGCTGCTGCTCGATGAGCCCTTTGGCATGCTCGACAGTCTGACCCGCTGGGATCTGCAAGATGTTTTGATGGAGGTCTGGCAACGCACCCAGGTCACCGCCATCTGTGTGACCCATGATGTGGACGAAGCCATCTTGCTGGCGGACCGGGTTGTGATGATGACCAATGGTCCCAATGCCCGGATCGGCAACATTATGGAAGTGGATCTGCCCCGGCCTCGGACCCGGCGGGCCTTGCTGGAGCATCCGCGCTATTACGACTATCGCGCTGAGCTGCTCGGCTTCTTGGAAGAATATGAGCATGGTGCGACCTCCAAGAAGGACCAAAGCAAGGACAAGGAGAAGCTGGCCAAAGCGGCGTGATAGCCCCGGGGGAAGCCTGAGGGGTTGGGTCCAGGCGAATTTAAAGTCTTGAACCCGACCCTAAGGTGAGGCTTGATCCCTGGATCGAGCTTTCCGACACCGGCTTCCCCCAGGATTGATTGCCGATGACAGCACCCATACCCGACCTCCCGCCAGACAGTGCATCTGATCCGGATCTGTCGATTCTGGTGATTGATGCCAATCCCGACCGCGCTGCGGTGGTGGAGGCGGGGCTGGCGGCGGCTGGACATACCCGGGTTGTGACGGTCCATGCGACCCACAATCTTGTCGCCCGGATCGAGGCTCTGGAACCCGATGTGATCATCATCGATCTGGAGAACCCGGACCGGGACACCCTGGAACAAATGTTCCAAGTCACCCGGGCCATTGCGCGTCCCATCGCGATGTTCGTCGATCAGTCGGACCGGGACGCCATTGGCAAGGCGATGGAAGCCGGGGTGAGTGCCTATGTGGTGGATGGCCTGCGCAAAGAACGGGTCCATCCGATTATGGAAACGGCGATCAGCCGGTTCCGTGCGTTCGATAAGCTCCGGCGGGAGCGTGACGAGGCGGTGAATGCCTTGGCGGAACGCAAAGTGGTGGATCGGGCCAAGGGGATACTGATGCGGACCAAAGGCTTGAGCGAAGACGAGGCCTATAACGCCCTAAGACGCAACGCGATGCGCACCAATCGGCGGATCGTCGAGATCGCACAAAGTGTGATCACGGCCTTTGAAATGGAATTCTGACGCCATGGCAGCCCCCAGATCAGCAAATGTCGTGCGTTTGGGCTTTGTGCCTCTGATCGACTGCGCCTCCCTGGTTGTGGCCCGGGAAATGGGCTTCGCCGATCAGCGTGGCCTGACCCTGGAACTGCACAAGGACATGTCCTGGGCGGCGATCCGGGACAAGGTCACCTTCGGGCTCTATGACGGGGCCCATATGCTGGCGGGCATTCCACTCGCCACCCGTTTGGGGCTTGGCGGGGTCAAAGCCCGGATGGTCGCCCCGATGGCGCTTGGCTATGGCGGCAATGCGGTCACCGTCTCCAAAGCGCTTTATGAGCGCATGGCCGAAGCCGATCCGGAAGCCATGGCGGTGCAAGGTGCGGGAACGGCCCGGGCCTTGGCCAAGGTGATCGCTGCAGACCGCAGCCGGGGTGCCGATCCCTATCAATTCGCCACGGTGTTTCCGTTTTCGACCCATAATTATGAGCTGCGCTATTGGTTGGCCTCGGCGGGGATTGACCCGGACCGGGATCTCAATCTTGGCATTGTCGCACCGCCCCGGATGGCCGATGCCCTGCGGTCGGGCTGGATTGACGGCTATTGTGTCGGCGAGCCCTGGAATTTGCGCTCGGTGGCCGGTGGGGCCGGGCGGATTGTCGCCACCAAGGATGACATTTGGCCGACCGGTCCGGAAAAAGTCTTGGGCTTGAGCGAGGAATGGACCCTGCGCAATCCCGATCAAACCGCCCGCTTGGTGGATGCCCTGGTCGATGCGGCGGAATGGGCCGATGACCCGAGCAATGCCAAGACCTTGGCCCAACTGCTGGCGCGCACGGACTATGTTGATGCCGATGAGGCGATCATCGCCCAGGCCTTGAGCGAAAAGCGCTACACCTTCTTCCGCCATGGGGCGACCTATCCTTGGCGCGCCCATGGGGCGTGGTTGCTCTCGCAAATGGTGCGGTGGGGCCAGATCACCCGGGGGGCCGATTTGCTGGCAGTGACCGAGGCGGTCTATCGGCCTGATCTGTATCGGGAGGCGGTGGCCGACAGTGTCGACCTGCCCGCCGAAGAGCCCCGCATGGTGGGCTATAATGCCATCCCCTATGACATCCCGGGGGCTTCGGGACGGGCCTTTGCCATGGCCCCGGACCGGTTTTTGGACGGGCGTCCGTTTGATCGGGAAGACCCGGCGGGCTATGCCTTCCAATTCCAAATCGGCCATCCGGCCGTGCGTCGGGCCGATCTTTCAGGGTAGAACGCGCAGCCCTATAACGCAGCTGCGGGAACCCCCAGTTTTGCGCACTAGGGTTGATAAAATCTCACTCATGTCCAAATGAGCTTATGACTTCGCGCATAGCGCGCGATAAGCCCGAAATGGACAACCTCTCATGATGCCAGAGCTGTTACGCCCCGCCGATCCGCAGGGATGGTTTGATCCCCGTGACTGCCTGCAAGGCTTTTTGCCCGATTTATATTACCCGAAATACCGCAATGGTGTGTCCGGGGCATGGACGGTCAAAGTCATCAACATGTTCACCGCCCGGGGCTATTACGGGGACATGTTCCCGATGAATGGGGCGATCATTTTATCCGGCCCAACAGACAACCAGGGCAAACAATCTTGGATGTCCATGCTGCCCGTTGAGCTGGAGAGCCAGGAAATCGGGTTGCGGGCCGCCTGTGGCCATACGGTTGTCTTTGGCATGGGGATGGGCTGGTTGGCCGCCAATGTCGCCATGCGGCCTGAGGTGGAGCGGCTGACCATCGTTGAGCGGGACCCCTCCATCCTGGCCCTGATCGGCGAGCAAAAGGTCTTTGAGCAATTGCCTGAAGACGTCCAAGCCAAGGTCACCATCATCAATGCGGACGCCCTGACCTGGAAGCCCGATGGGGCGGTGGACAGCCTGCAGGCGGACATTTGGCTCAGTATTGTCGAGGATGGCAAATTCGCCCAAGCCCGGCGAATGCAGGACAATGTCCAAGCCGATCAAGTCTATGTCTGGGGCCAGGAGATGGAGTTGGTCCGCTATGCCTGTCGGCGGCAAAACAGCGACAGCCCGAGCCTGGATTGGCCGCTCCTGAAGGCCATCGCTGCCGAAGAGGTTGGGTTGCCCTTGATTTTCCCCGAGCAAGACGACTTCCCGGCCCGGGTTCAGGCCGGGGCGCAATGGTGGGTGCCGCGCGAGGAAAACTGGTGGCGGGCTGAGGCCGCTTGATCCTATAACGGGTGCCCTGCCGCAGCCTTTCCCAAAGGGGACCCCATGGCTTTGCCCAGCATCCGCCTGAACGCACCTGTCACCATTCTCTATTTCTTTTTGGCCTTGGCCGTGACCTGCGCCGATATGGTCATGGATCTGACCGGCCCTTTGGCAGCCTTTGGCCCGCCACGGCTGACGGTTGAATATGGCCTGCGCTTGCTCGGCTCCCCTCTGGTCCATGGAGACCTGACCCATTTGTTTGGCAATTTTGCCTTTTTGCTGTTGCTTGGCCCGGTGCTCGAAAACCGTTTTGGGTCCAAGCGGGTCCTTCTGATGTTTCTGGTCACCGGAGCGGTGGTGGCGGCTCTGCATGGCTTGTTGTTTCCCGGTGGCCTGATTGGAGCCAGCGGGGTGGTGTTCATGGCGGTGATGCTGGTGGCCTATTCCTCGGCCCGGGGCGGCGGCATTCCGCTGACCTTCCTGCTTATTGCCGCCTTGTTCCTGGGTAAGGAGATCTTAGCCTCCCTGAACCCGGACCAGGTCAGCCAGTTCGCCCATTTGGCGGGCGGGGCGCTGGGTGTGCTGTTTGGTGCCTTCTACCGATCCGTCCGGCTGGATGGCTCCAGCGGGTTGGTTTAGGGATCGGGAGGTCTTGGGAAAGGCTCGGCCATGGACGCTGTGTTTGCCGCCCTGGAGGCCTTGCCGCCCATCGCTGCCCTGCGGTTCTCCGGCACGCTCTATGCCCTGGTCAATGGCAGCCACATTCTGGGCATCGCCTTGTTGGTCGGGGGCGTGCTGTCCCACCATGTCAGCGTCTGGACCGGTGTCCCGGCCCCAACGCGACCGCTTTGGGTCGCGGTGGCAGGCCTGCTGCTGGCCTTGGGCAGTGGCGCGGTTCTGTTTGCCACCCGGGCCAGTGAATACGCCGCCAATCCGGCGCTGCAGATCAAGCTGATCCTGATCAGCGCCGCTTTGACCAATGTGTTTGTCTATTACCGGATCGCTGGACCCCGGGGGCGGCGGGTTTGCCTGATCCTGTCTGCCGGGTTTTGGATCACCCTAATCTATGTCGGGCGCTGGATCGCCTTCGTCCGCGTCTAACCTTAGATCGGAAATCGCTCTAATCGCGGTTCGGATACAGGTCGTAGAGTGTGCCTTTGATCCACAGCCGCTCGGCCTTGACCAGCTTGTCTTCAATGTCGGCTGAGGGCTGGCCCAGCACTTTGATCTCGGTCCCCGGGGCGAGGTCCCCGTCCTTCAGCCCGGCGCGCTCATTGCGCCAGGGCTGGCCGACCTCGATGGTCCAGACCTCTTGGTTGACCTGCAAGGTCAGCACCCCATGGGGCAGGCCCAGCTCGGCTGCGGTGATCCGCCCGGAAACCTCAATATTGCCGCCGGTGGTCCAGGCCCAGCCATGGTGGGCTTTGGCTGGCAGCGCGGTCGCAGCTGCAAAGGCCAGCAGCGCCAGGGCCAGCAACACCCCCCAGCCAAAACGCAGGGACTGCGAGGGATCGGCGGCTTTGGCGCGCGCGACGGTCTTGCGGGACGGATGCATGGGGGATCTCCCTGAGTGATGGCACGGGCTGTGCATTCTGTCAGATCAGGGCTGAAACCGGTGGGATCAAGGGACCCGCTTTGCTTTTAAGGCGGCGGGCCAAAATAAACCGAAGCGCTTTTTTATGCGTCGGCCCCTGGTGGCGGCCTACGGGTTAAGCGGATCACCACAGCTTCGCCCCGGCAATTGAAGCGCACCGGGGGCACGCCGACCCCGAGGCCGCTGCTGGTGTGGCCCGCCATGCTGCCTTTGGTCCAAGGACCGACAGCCAGCTCCTTATGGGTGTCCAGGGAGACAAACACCGGTTTGCCGCCGGGCAGGCAGATTTGACCGCCATGGGTGTGGCCACAGAGGTAAACCTCGGCCCCGATCTCAGCGGCCATGGTGGCCATATCCGGGGTATGGACCAGGGCGATGCGCAGATCGCCCTCGGGCAAGGCGCGCAGGGCGGTTTCGGCCTCTGGGGTGTAGAAGCGATTGACGTCATCCACACCGGTAAGGGCGATGCTGTGATCCCCATCGCGCAGGGTGGTCTGCTCATTGACCAGCACGGTCATGCCCAGCTGTTCCAAAGCCGGGACCATGTCATGACCATCATGGTTGCCCAACACCGCAAACCAGCCAAAGCGGCTTTGGATGCCCGCTTTCAGAGCGCCTAGCCAGGGCGTGATTTCCGGCGGGGTGGGCTTGCCATAGGTCTGCACATCGCCGGTGAGGGCCACCAGATCGACTTCCACCCCCGCTAACAAGCTTAAGGCCTTCTCTTCCAAACCCGGCAGGGTGCCAAAATGCAGGTCGGAGAGATGCAGGATGGTGAACCCTTCTAGAGCCTCGGGCAGACGCGGCACGGTCAGGTCCTGATGGCGCAGTTGCACATCCAGGGCATTGCGAATGCCCCGGTTTTTGAGGCCACTGGCCTGGATCACCGCACTGGTCAGCGGTTCAATATCGGTCAGGAAATTATGGCGGCGGGGTCCGGCGATGGAGACCCGGTCCCGGTCCTGTTCCATTGGGATGCGGCGTTCCCGCCAGCTGTCTCGGGGGCTGCTCACGCGCTGTTGGCCTTCTGATCTTGCGTGCCCATCTGGTCGTCCTCTGGGGTGCCAGAGCCATAGAGGCGCATGACGGTCAAAACAAACTTGCGATAGTCCCAATAGGGGATCATTGGGGCCTGCATTTTCATCGATAGGAAGATCAGGATGATGGTGACCGCCGCGCTGATCGCCAGGACCAGAATGATCGCCAGCTGCAAGATGATGATCGAGGTCCAGCCACTGAGCGGCACATCCGTGGCCAGGCGCAGAGATACCGCCGTGACCATGGTGGTTAGGATCAAAATGCCCAAGCCGACTATGCCCATCATCAACCGTGCCGAGAGAATATCCGCATGAACCGCAAAGGCGCTAAAGGCATGCACGGTCATCGAATACAGGTTCATCTTCGACTTGCCGAATTTGCGCACACCGCGCTCAGCCTCAATGCTGGTATAGGGCAGGCGGGAGCGCATGATCGCCGCCGGATAGTGGCTCCACAGCGCTGAAATATGGGCCAGCCGAGGCACCAGTGGTCCTGGGCAGACGCTGTAATTGCCGACTTCGATCTGATTGCCCACCAGCAGCCGGTAAAGCCGCTGATAACCCCAATAAAACATTTTGAACATCAGGCCTTCCTGACGTCGGGTCCGGGCGGCAAAAACGATGTGATGCGGGTCCGTGTCGCGGCAGGTCTGGATCAGCTGTTCGATATATTCCGGCTTATCTTCGTGATCGCCGTCCATCATAATCAAATAGTCGGTTTTGACATGGGAGGCGATATAGCCGATGCCGACCGCTTGGGCGCGCTGGTTGCCTTGATTGGTCGCCAAATCGATCACATCGATATGGGTGATGGCTTTGGGCTCATAGGCCGCCAACTCCTCGCGACCGTGAAACCGGCTCGAGCCGTCATCGACGATCACCACGCGGCCGATCAAATTCAGCCGCGCCAGCTCTGCATCGATATCCGGGATCAGAGTTGCGATGGACTGCCAGTCATTGAGCGTGGTGGTTAACACCGTGACGGTTTCTGGTTCGATTTCGCTTACGGTTTTTGGGCTTGGCGTATCGGCAAGCTCGGTCATCCCACGGGAAACTCCAGCAATGAAAGGCGGGGCGATCCTAGCCAACAAAGCCCGGATCGACAACTGAAGAGCAGCAGGTTGTCTCTTAGGCCTGTTGATTTCATTGACACCCCCGCCAGACTGCAATACTTGCATGGGAACTCACAAAAACTTTGACTGAGAAGTGTGTCGCATGCAAAGCGAGATGTTCGACGCCCATCGCCGTGTCGAAGCCGATCATTGGTGGTTTGTCGGCCGCAGGCAGGCCCTGGATGGCTTGATGAAAGTGGCCCAAGAGGCCCCGAATACCGGCTCTATTGTCGATGTTGGCTGCGGCACCGGCGGCATGGTCGCCATGCTGCACAAACGCTGGCCGATGATCGGCGTTGATGCCTCCGATGAAGCCATCGGCATGGCCAAAGCGCTCTATCCGGAGTGCGATTTTCGCGTTGGCTATGTGCCGCAAGATCTGGAACCGCTCTCAGCGGATGCCTCGCTGTGGTTGCTGCTGGATGTGTTGGAACATATCGAAGACGACAAAACCTTCTTAGGCGATGTGATCAGCAAGGCCCGGGTGGGCAGCCATATCCTGGTGACCGTGCCTGCGGACCCCCGGCTGTGGAGCCAGCATGACGTGACCGCCCTGCATCAGCGCCGCTATGAGCGCGATAGTCTGGCGGCCTTGTGGTCCGATCAGCCGGTCTCCGTGCGGCTGTTCTCCCACTTTAATTCGCGGCTGTATCCGTTGATCTATCTGGCCCGGTGGTTGGGCAATAAGTTCAAGTTTTCCTACGGCAAAGACGGCACCGATTTTGGCATCCCGCCGGCCCCGGCCAATGCGCTGTTGGCCAAGATTTTTGGCGGGGAAGGCGAAGTGTTGCTGAAGACGTTGGACAGCGACAAGCCCCAGTTCCACCAGGGCTGCTCGCTGGTCGCCCTGCTACGCCGGGAGGCCGAGGGCTAGGGTGTCCTGGTCCTGGTCCGGCGTGATCGCACAGAGCCAGGCATAATCCCGAAACAGGGCCGTGCTTCTGGGCGCAGCCCCGGTGGTGGTGGCAGCCAAATTGGCCAGCACATCGGGCATGCTGTCCCGGGGGGTGACATGGAAGCGGCGCAGCCAGACCCGCAGGGCGGAGCGGAACAGGCGCGGCAACCGGGCCTGGGTGCCAAAATCCACGCAGGAGAGCTGTCCCAACAACGCCCCCGTTTCCGGGTCACGGCGCAGCACCCCCAGCCCGGCGGCTAAGGCCTGCTCCCAGGGCGGGATCATGGACAAGCAATAAGACAAGAACACCCGGTCAAAAGCGGTGACCTCTGGCCCGAACAGGGCTTGGGGATCAAAATCCGCCGCATCGCCCTGGGCCAGATGGATCCGGTCCGACAGACCAGCTTTGCGGATCGCCTTTTCGGCGGTCAGCAACATTTCTGCCGATATGTCCAAGCCATAGAACTGAGCCTGGGGATGGGTGCGGGCCGCCGTGATCAAATTGCGCCCGGTGCCACAGCCAATTTCCAGCACCAGCCCACCTGGCGGCGGATCAAGCTCGGCAATCAGGCGGTCCCGACCCAGCAGATAGTATTTCCGCGTCAGGTCGTAGAAATGGCGCTGATTGCGATAGACCGTGTCCATCAGGGCCGAGTGGTGGGGCAAGGCGGAGTGATGGGGAGGCTCCGCTCCGGATCCTTGGGAGTCCGACACCGGTTTCACGCGTCCTTGCGGATGTAAAGGTGGAAGCCGCCATAGATCGAGGACCGGTCTTGGGCCCCCAAGGCCAGGCTTTCCTCGGCCTCGTAGGTCCAATGATCCAGGATCTCATCGGCGACCCGACCCGGCAGCAGGCTCGGCTCCGCAGCGGTGCGGAACACCACACGCGCACCGGGGCGGGCGGTGCGGGTGACCTCGGCCCACAACGTATTCAGTTGCTCGTCGGTCATCCAATCCTGGGCATCCAGAAGTACATAGGCGTCCATGGACTGGTCATCCTCGCCATTCAGATGCTCAACAAAGTTCTTATTGTGAACTTGGACCCGATCGGCGCGTGCGCGGATGGTGTCAAAATGCTCAGCGCGCAAATAAGGCGGCAGCGGACCGGATTCGCCGGTGCTTTCGCCGCTGCTCTCACCGCCGGTCAGGGCACCCATCGGGGCATAGCCGCGCGAGAAGGCCTGCCAAGCAAAATAGTTTTCCTTCAGCGGGAAGGCGCAGGCCAGCTTTTCCAGACGCTCGCGCAGCACCGCAGCCATATCGCCATTATGGGCCGAGGCCAGGGCTTCATATTGCGCCGGCGGAATGCCCAAACCATAGAGCGACATTTTTTTCGAGGTCACCCAGCGCACCATCCGCTTGTCGAACAGCGGGGCCAGGACCGTATCAAAATAGCTGCGTTGCTCTTCCAGGGTCCGGGCCTCGCAGAAGTCCTTCGGATCGACGCCATAGAGCCGGGCGAAGCGGTGGGCGGCCCCGATGAACCAGCCCAGCAGGCCATTGCGGTACAGATCCCGGGAGAACAAGGTGATGCGCCGCCGACCCCAATTGGCCAGATCGCGGCCTTCCCAATAGGTACGGGTGGTCGGATCGATTTGGTCGCGCAGGAAACGCTCATAGGCCGCGATATTGGCCTTTTCATCGGCTTCGCCAAAGAAGCGATAGAAGCTGTCATAGGTCGGCAGATGCTGAGCTGCGGCCAGTTTCAGCCGCCCCAGTGCCACATGGGCCCGGTTCAGGTCCACCGCGATGATCTCTTTCGGATCAGCGATCAAATAGGACAGCATGTTGCAGCCGCCAGAGGCAATGGTGATCAGCCGGTCACCCTGGGACAGGCGCAGGGCGCGCATATCCACATCCGGGTCTTCCCAGATTTGCGGATAGACCATGCCCTTGAAAGCGAAGGTGAACATGCGCTCCAGGAAGCCGTCCTTAGAGGCGGCATGGGAGCGGTGCACCGCATCCCCCAGACGTTTTTTGGAGTCCTTGAGCGCTGCGTCAGCCATCCTCGCCCGTTCCTTTATCTCTCTGCTGTTTAAAGCCCCATGCCAGCACCCGGCGCGGTCTGTCCGCCGCTCGGGCCCGTTTTGGCACCGGCGGACCATAGCCGAGCCCGGGGCGGGCGCAATGTGACGGTCTGGTTAAGATTTCTTGAAGGCCGCAGCGAAGTGGTTTGGTATTTATCCAAAAAGTAGTGCGCCCATAAGAATATCCGCCCCATAGGCGAAATGTTGTTTTCCCTACCAATTTAGTCTGGTATTTTGGCCGATCGCATTTGGTTTATAGGCAGAGTCGCCGAACAACAAAAAAGGGAGGTTGGGGCATGTTCGCAGGATTCATCCGCGATGTCGGACGGCAAGACGGGTCCGGCCCAAAAGGCGTTTTGGACATCAATATGCTCTCGGGCATGGTCGAGACCATGCCGGTCAATGTCATGGTCTGCGATATCAAGACCTTCCGCATTGTCTATGCCAATAAGGCGACATTAACGACCTTGAAAACCATTGAGCATGCCTTGCCGGTCAAGGCCAGCGCGCTGGTTGGCTCCTCCATTGATGTGTTCCACAAAAAGCCCGAGCATCAACGCAAGATGCTCTCTGACCCGAAAAACCTGCCCCACTCCACCCGGATCACCATTGGCGGCGAGGTGTTGGATCTGCAGGTCTCCGCCGTTTATGACGGCAATTCCCGCTATGTGGCGGCGATGTTGTGCTGGTCTCTGGTGACCAAGCAGGTTCAGCAGGAGGATTACAATGCCTCCCTGCTCAACATGCTCGATGAGATGCCGCTTAATGTGATGATGGCGGATCCGAAGACCTTTAAGATCACCTATGCCAACCGCACCACCATCGAAACCCTGCGCAGCCTGGAACATCTGATCTCGATCAAGGCCGATGATCTGGTCGGCTCCTCGATCGATGTGTTCCACAAGCGGCCCGAGCATCAGCATGGCATCCTCTCGGACCCAAACAATTTGCCGCATAATGCCCGCATCAAGCTGGGCGATGAGACTCTAAGTCTGAAGGTCGCGGCGATCCGCAACCCGGCGGGCGACTATGTTGGGGCGATGCTGAATTGGGCGGTGATCACCCAGCAGGCGGAGCTGGCCCACACCTTTGAAACCCAGGTGAAGTCCATGGTCGGGCGGATCGCCGAGGCCTCCGGGCGGATGAGCAGCTCTTCAGAAAATTTGTCGGCCAATGCCGACCATTCCTCCAGTCTCGCCAATGCGGTGGCGGTCGCCGTCGAGGAGCTGTCAGCCTCGATCCAGGAAATCTCCAGCCAGGTTGCGATGTCGGCGGCCCGGTCCTCCGAAGCGGTGGGCGAGGCCCAGGCCTCCTCGGAAAAGGTCGCCAAGCTGGCGGTGCTGTCCGATGATATTGGCGTGGTGGTCAAGCTGATCAGCGACATTGCCACCCAGACCAAGCTGCTGGCGTTGAATGCCACCATCGAAGCGGCCCGGGCCGGGTCTGCGGGCAAAGGCTTTGCCGTAGTGGCCTCCGAGGTCAAATCCCTGGCCGCTCAGACCGAAAAGGCGACCCAGCAAATCGCCGAACAGATCGGGGATGTGCAGCAGGCGACCCAGGAGTCCGTTGGTTCGATCAAAACCATCCTGGGCATCATCGAAGATCTCAATCAGATCGCCACCAGCATCTCCTCATCGGTCGAGGAGCAATCCGCTGCGACCTCGGAAGTCAGCCGCAACATCAGTGACGTCAATGGGGCCAGCCACCAGACCCATGAGGTCGCGACAGAAATCCTGACCCTGTCAGGTGGCTTATCCGAAGACAGCGGCAATCTGACCGAGGAAGTGGATGGCTTTCTGAAAATGGTCCGCTCGCTCTAGAGCCCTGAGTTGTTCTGCCGAGTTTTGTTCTGCCCTCGCCGGGCGCGGGCGTAGCCCGCTTGGCCGCGCCCGCAATGGG